>JAJXTH010000031.1 GCA_021783995.1 Pseudomonadota bacterium | reverse complement strand
TGGCCTTCGCTTGATCTTGGACAGCACAAGGAGGCACGATCTTGGAAAACCACAACAACCCGTCCAGAACCCGCATCAGATCAAGGGGGAATTCATTCGGATTCGGCTATTTTGGACAGCAGTGATTTTACAGGATTACACCTCATTCACGTGGGATCAAGAAGAAATGTATAGGACCTGATCTGCCTGCCCGAGCCGGATGAAACTTCCACCACCAAATCATTAAGCGGATCACCCAATGACTGGTCTGTCGTCACCGAGATAAAAGGCGTACCGCCTGACTCCTGCACTAGCCGAAAGTGAAACTTGAATCCATAGGGATATTGTAGCCCGAGCTTCTTGTATTCCTGATCGTCCGCCAGACGCGCCTTGAATTGCTGAACATCAGCATTCGTCAATTCCTCAATGGATATCCGTGCAATGAGCGGCTGCCCTACCGCACTGTCGACCTGAATGTTTCCCAGCACCAGTGCATTTGCTTCCGCCATAAAAAAAACGGCCACGGAGAATACCCATAGCCACCTCTTCGCATTACGCTGTATTCTGTTTTTCATTATCATGAGCCATGTGATTTCTGTAGGTGATTGTAAACAAATCTGCGGTCAATTCAGGCGGGGAAAACCCCGGTCGAAAGGTAGCGATCTCCCCGGTCGCAAACGATGAACGCGATCACTGCATTTTTCACCTCATGCGAAACGCGTAACGCGACGCTTAATGCGCCGCCTGATGATATGCCGCAGAATATGCCTTCTTCACGCGCCAGCCTGCGCGTCATGTCCTCAGCTTCTTCCTGGCTGACAAGTTCTATTCTGTCCACATTGTCGGAACGGTAGATTGCCGGCAGATATGCCTCTTGCCATTTGCGTATGCCGGGGATCTGCGCGCCCTCCTCCGGCTGCACGCCTATGACCTGTATCCCCGGGTTTTTTTCCTTGAAGTAACTCGCACATCCCATGATAGTGCCGGTCGTCCCCATGCTGCTAACGAAGTGTGTCAGCCGCCCTTCCGTATCGCGCCAGATCTCAGGTGCAGTGCTTTCATAATGCGCCAGCGGATTGTCCGGATTTGAAAACTGGTCCAGTATGATGCCCTGCCCTGCATCCTTCATGGCCTGGGCGGTATCGCGCGCCAGTTCCATGCCGCCCTCTCTGGCTGTCAGCACCAGTTCTGCGCCGAACGCACGCATGCTCTGGCGACGCTCGACGCTCTGATTTTCGGGCATCACCAGTATCATCCGGTAACCCTTGACGGCAGCCGCCATTGCAAGTGCAATCCCGGTATTACCGCTGGTTGCCTCGATCAATGTGTCGCCTGGCTTGATCTCTCCGCGTTTCTCGGCATGAGAAATCATCGAGAAAGCCGGCCTGTCCTTCACGGAGCCTGCAGGATTATTGCCTTCGAGCTTTGCCAACAGCATATTGCTTGTCATTCCCGGAATACGCTTTAGGCGCACCAGCGGGGTATTGCCCGCAAAATCTTCTATGTCTGAATACATCTGTCTTGCCTTTAACACTTTCAGAGGACGCCATCATAACAGTGAAAACGTCTCCTCCACACAGACTACAGTTACCCTGCCTCCGGAACAACCATCGCCATCGCCTGATCCAGCGGAACATGCAGCAATTCGCTCAAGGCCCTGTAGTCGTCCGGCAATGCAGCATCGTCCCAGCCATTCGCGGAATGCCTGGCAAGATTAACAGCAACAGTGACGTTGCGCACGCGCTGCAAACTGGCGCTGGCATCGTTCATCAGCGTGATCAGAAGCTCCGGCAAGCCCCACTGCATCACTAGCTCCCTTTGCAATTCAGCCAAGCTAAAGCCCAGCACCTGCTTTTGCGCATCGCGGCTGCGCAAAGCCTTGTCCAGCTTCTGAAGCTCGCGTATCTTCAGCATGGCTTCAGGCTCGAAGCACCACATCAGTATGTCTGCAATATCGTGCAGCAGTGCGGCTACGCGGACTTCCTCAAAACGCAAGTCTTTCAGTTGCACTGCCCAATCGAACGCATATTCGGAAGCACGATGCGAGCGATTCAGCAAACGCAGCAAGGGAGGCAATGCGACGACATGCCCCTTCAACTGATCCTCGATCAGAAGCTTAGGCATCACGTTCCTGAAGAATTGTTCTGTACCCATCATCAAAAGCGCCTGTTCGACCTGAACCAATTCCGTGATCTGCGCCTTGTGCTTATGCTCCTGCAGATATCGCAGCAGCTTGACGGTCATCACGGGATCCCGTCTGATCGCGCTGGCAATCGAATGCGCCGTCACGTTTTCGTCCTCGCGCAGCAGGAGCAAACTGCGCGCAGTCTGTTTCAACACGGGCAATTCGCTTTTGCTGAGGTTATATACCCAGCCGTTCAAATCCTTGTTGGTATCATCCACACCGCCCCCGTTCCGGTACGACAAGCTGCAAAATCAAATCAACTTCTGCCTCCCTGCACTGCCAGTGTGCCTGAGCGCCCCTCGATCTCACGCATCAGCACTTCGTGCCTCGGCAAGTCACCCAATTTCTGCAGATACTGCTGCATGGAAACAAGCTCATAACCCTGCGCCTGCCAGCCCTGCATCAGCTTCTCGAATACCGGCATCCACTTGCCGCCCTCCAGTTCCGCATGCAGAGTATAAACATGATCCTCCCCTGATGCAGTGAGTTGCAAGAGATAATCCGCCACATTTTCCAAATTGATACCATCGCGGTTGACCAGTTCGTCCAGCGTCGGCAATGTGGTTGGCAGTTGCGGACATGCAACGATCTCGGCCTGCCAGGTCGGAATGAAAGGGTGCGTACCCCTCGTGTCCGAGCAATAATCAAAACCCATGCGCTGCATCAGGCGCAGCGCATGCCTGTTCAACTGCCAGCCGGCTGCGGCATGAGCATGCGGCGGCTCGCCAAATACATCCTTGTAGCGATCAACTGCGCGCTGCATTTCACGTTCTGTCCACTTCGCGTCCTCATTTGCCACATGGTCCTGCCAGCGGATATGGTCGTAACAATGGATGCCCACTTCAAAACCCGCATCGCGCACTCCGCGCATGATGGCAGCACAACGTTTCCCGATATCCGGGGAGGGAAGCAGAGTGCCGTACAGCAGCGTTTTGATGCCGTAGTGCTCAAGCACCGAGGTGCGCGACACCTTGCCCAGGAAGCCTTTCCGGAAAACCCTTTTGATCGCACGCCCTGTGCGATCCGGTCCCAGCGAAAAGAAGAAGGTGGCTTGCGCATGATGGCGCTCTAGCACGTCGATCAGGCGCGGCACACCTTCGCGTGTTCCGCGGTAGGTATCGACGTGAATCTGAAGAGCGAGCTTCTTCATAACAAGAGTAAGGGTTGTGGACTTGGGGGAGCGCGGCACTGCGCCGCTTTCAATTCTACCCCACTCCGCAATCCGGCCTTTAGTCCATCAGTTTTCGCGCTTCCGCGACTTGCCCGCGATATGCATCAAATATGTTGCGCAGTGTGTCCGCCATCGTGACGGTCGGCTTCCAGTTCAGTTCCTCGCAGGTGTTGGTGATCTTGGGCACGCGGTTTTGCACATCCTGATAGCCATTTCCGTAATAGGCTGCTGAAGTGGTTTCGACGATCTTCACCTTGGCGGCCGATTCACGGTATTCCGGATAGTCGTTGGCCAGTTTCAGCATCATGTCTGCCAGATCGCGGATTGCAAAATTGTTCGACGGATTGCCGATGTTGTAAATCTTGCCTGTGGCGATCCCATCCTTGTTCTCGATGATCTTCATCAGTGCGGCGATGCCGTCGTCGATGTAGGTGAATGCGCGTTTCTGGTGGCCGCCGTCCACCAGACTGATGTTCTCGCCGCGCACGATATGCCCCAGAAATTGCGTGACCACGCGCGAGCTTCCCTCCTTGGGCGTATGGATTGAATCGAGCCCTGCGCCTATCCAGTTGAACGGCCGGAACAGCGTGAAATTCAGCCCTTCCATGCCATATCCCCAGATCACCCGGTCCATCAGCTGCTTTGAGCAGGAATAGATCCAGCGCGGCTTGTTGATCGGCCCGCAGATAAGCTCTGAATTCTCTGGATCGAATTCCTCATCGTGGCACATGCCATAAACTTCAGACGTGGAAGGAAACACAAGATGCTTGGCGTATTTCACCGCTGCGCGAACGATGGGCAGGTTGGCTTCGAAATCGAGCTCGAACACGCGCAGTGGCTGCTTCACATAGGTCGAAGGTGTTGCGATCGCGACCAGCGGCAGGATCACGTCGCACTTCTTGACATGGTATTCGACCCATTCGCGATTGATCGTGATGTCGCCCTCGAAAAAATGAAAACGCGGTTTTCCGATCAGGTCCGAGATGCGGTCCGAACTCATGTCCATGCCATACACTTCCCAGTCCGTGGTATCCAGTATGCGCTTGGAAAGATGGTGGCCGATGAAACCGTTCACGCCGAGTATCAATACTTTTTTCATGGTGACTTCCTTAACAATTAAACTCAAATCTTTGCGTTCCATACTGGCTCGCGAAATCCGCCGCGCTGATCTCTCGTCCATCCAGTTCAAACCGGACCACCTGCAACAACCCCTGTCCGCATGCGGCATAAGCTCGTCTGCCCTCCACATAGAAGGCAGGCTTTCCCTGCGCATCGCCTGCTTCAAGAAGCGTCTGCAATATCCGCATCGACTTACCCATCAGATGCGTCGTTGCTCCCGGATAAGGAGGTGCTACTGCGCGCACCAGATTGTGTATATCCCTGGCCGATTGCTGCCAGTCGATCACGCCGTCTTCCGCACGGCGCCCCCCAAAATATGCACCCTGACTCAAGTCCTGCTGGACTCTCGGCGCACGGCCTTCAAGCAATGCAGGCAGCACACCGTTCAACGCCATCTCCGCCGCGACTGTCACCTTCTGGAAAACCTGCAATGCAGTATCGTCTGGCAATATGGGAACGGCTGTCTGCGCGACGATGTCGCCATTGTCAGGCTTCTCGGTCATGTAATGCAAGGTCGCGCCCGTTTCGGTTTCTCCGCGGATTATCGCCCAATTCACCGGCACCCGGCCACGGTACTTGGGCAAAAGCGAACCGTGCATGTTCAGTGCGCCGTTTTTCGGGATTGCCAACAAAGGTGCCTTTAACATCTCCCGGTAGTAAAAAGAAAAGAAAAAATCCGGCTGCAATGCGCGTATCTTCTCGACTATTTCAGGAGCATTAGGATTGTCCGGCGTGATGACCTCGATGCCATGAAGCTCTGCAAGCTCAGCCACACTATCGAACCAGATGTTCTCTGCGGGATTATCTTTGTGCGTCACGACGAGCCTGACATCCACATCATGCGCGAGCAGTACTGACAAACAGCGCACCCCCACGTTGTGATAGGCATAGGCAACGGCAGATGATGCGGGATTTATCCTCATTCCCCGGCCACCGATCCAGCATTTCCGCTTTCAAGCACGGCTTCAACCAGATAGCGCGGCCGATGACGGACCTGCTGATAGATTCGGCCGACATACTCGCCCAGAAGACCGATCCCGAAAAGCGTGATGCCGATCAGAAGAAATGCGATAGCGAACAGCGTGAACAGGCCTTCCGCTTCCGGGCCCAGAATCAGGCGGCGCACCAGCAGAAACGCCACGAAGAAAGCGGAAAGAACCGAAATCGCAATGCCCAGCATGGAAAACATCTGAAGCGGCACGACCGAAAACCCCGTCATCAGATCGAAATTCAAGCGGATCAGGCTGTATAGAGAATACTTCGATTCGCCCGCTACGCGTTCCTCGTGTCCGACTACCACTTCGGCCGGATTGCGTGCAAAACTATAGGCGAGGGCAGGAATGAATGTGTTCACTTCCTTGCAGCTATTGATCGCATCGATGACTTTTCTGTCGTAGGCACGCAGCATGCAGCCCTGGTCCGTGATCTTGATGCGCGTGATACGCTCACGCAGATTGTTCATTGCGCGCGACGCGACATGTCGCCACCAGCTGTCATTACGCTGCCTTCGGATGGAGCCGACATAATCATGACCCTCGTCCATCTTTGCCAAAAGATTTGCAATGTCTTCGGGCGGGTTCTGCAGATCCGCATCCAGCGTCACCATGCGTTGTCCAAGGGCAAACTCGAATCCTGCCATGATTGCCATATGCTGACCAAAATTCCCCTGAAACAGGATGACCCGAGTCACGTCCGGACGTTTCTGAAACTGCTCTCGCAAGATGGCAGGAGAGCGATCACGGCTGCCGTCGTTGATGAACAGAACCTCATAAGCAACCCCAAGCTTGTCAAGCGCAGGATACAAACGATCGAACAGGGCTTGCAAGCCCTGCTCCTCGTTATAGACTGGAACGATCACGGATAGCTGTATGGTATTCATGGGGCGGCATTCTACCGCATGGGACTGGGTTCGCGAAATCAGCTCCGGATGCGCAATTTTCAGGCCGATTAATTTAATTTCATGATAGACGATCGGGCCATAGCTTCAGTACAATCCGAGCGCGATATTCTTCAGTGCATGGAAGTTCTGTTTCATGCGCAGTGCAGGCTGTTCTGCTTGACTTTTCAAAGCCACTCAATCGAGGAGAGTGCCGTGCTGTTTCCCAAGTCAGCCCATAAGCACATGGTCCTGGAATGAAACATGGGCAATATTCACAAGCTCGTCGTCACTCGCCTCATCATCGGATGGATACTGTTGTCCGTGACGCTGGGTGGAATCGTCTATTACCTGGAACTGCAAAAAGTCGGAAAATTTGTATTCGACCTTGCAAAGGTTGAGTCTCGGTTTTTCACGGATACATTCGATCGCGCCAGCAATAAAACCGAGCTGAAGAAAAGTGCAGATGATTTTTTAAAGCGACACTTCGTCGTCATAGAGCTTTACGATGCACAGAAGAACCTGATCCTGCATGAATCGAGGCCCGACAACGAAGCGCTCGAAAAAAAACTGAACAGCTCTCTTCAGACATATCCACTTGAAGATGCGATGCGCTACAAGCAATATCTGATAGGCAGGAAATCTTTTTTGCAGGTGGTTCTGCCTTTAAAAGACAACCATGGAGAACTGACCGGCTACTTCAAGGGCGTCTACCAGGTAGATGAAAAAACCCTGCACAACGTCGAGATCGATATTTTTGGCACTTTGCTTCTGGTCGTCGTGGTGATCATGATCACATCCATCATGCTCTATCCCATCATCATCTCGCTCAACAAGGGCCTGGTTAAACTTTCCTCTGATCTTTTGAACGGCAATATCGAGCTGATGGATGTGCTGGGCAGTGCCATTGCAAAGCGCGATTCCGACACCAACAGCCACAATTACCGCGTCACGCTTTATGCGATCCGGTTCGCCGAACTGCTCGGACTTTCCAGCATGCAAATCCGCAAGCTGATTGCAGGCGCATTTCTGCATGACGTGGGAAAAATCGGCATCAGGGACAATATCTTGCTGAAACCTGACAGTCTGACCGAAGAGGAGTTTGCAGTCATGCGCACTCATGTGCTGCTTGGAGCCGACATTATCCGCAGATCGAAATGGCTCACCGGCGCAAGAGAGGTAGTAGAATTTCACCACGAAAAATTCGATGGCAGCGGATACATGAAAGGGCTTTCTGGAAATGAAATTCCTCTGAATGCGCGCATATTCACGATAGTCGACGTATTTGACGCCCTCACGTCTAGACGTCCATACAAGGAGCCGTTCGGATTCGAAAAGGCGATGGAGCTCATGATGCCTGAAAGCGGGAAGCGATTCGACCCGGAGTTGCTGCGCATATTCCACGACAAGGCACATGTGCTTTACCAGGAAATATCCCACGCATCGGACGAAATTCTGGAATTCATGCTGAATGATCTGATCAGGCAGCATTTCTTTGGATCGAAATAAATCATCATGGCTGAAGAAAAAGATCACGACCTCAACCCCAATGTTCCCTATGGGCGCAACATGGAGTTGCTGCGCATGCTCGGCCTTGCCGTCATGGTCGGCATTCTAGGCGCATTGGCTGTGCTCGCGTTTCACCAGCTTCTGATCTGGCTTGAAACAGCGATCTACGGACTAAATCAAGGGCTGGTAGCCGATGCGGCGCGCCTCACACCAGAAATCAGGATCATCACACCGGCATTGGGGGGGCTAATTGCCGGAATCATGCTGCAATACTTACTCAGAGGGAAGGAGAGTGGCGCTGATTACATGGAGGCTATCACTGCTGGCAGTGAAATTCCCTTTCGCACATCAATTTTTAAATCCGCCGCCTCTGCAGCCACCGTGGTATCAGGCGGCTCGATAGGACGCGAAGGCTCCATGGTGCAGCTTGCCGCCTTGTCGGGAAACATGCTGGGAAAAATCCTGAATGTCACACCCGTAGAACAGCGTTTTGCGGTAGCCTGCGGCGCAGCGGCAGGGCTTGCAGGCGCGTACAATACGCCGATTGCAGGCGCCCTGTTTGTCGCCGAAATCGTCCTTGGAGGCATCAGTGTAGGCAGTTTTGGCCCGCTTCTTCTCGCAGCAGCCATTGCCGACTCTGTTGTGCGCCATATCAGCAGCGTAGGTCCGATATTTGCTGCAACACCAGGCAACCTGCAAAGCCTGCCAGAGCTGCTGCTGGTTGTTGCAACGGGAATTACCGCCGGATTGCTAGGCCCGTTGTTTATATCCTCATTGAATTATGCGCATCAGAATATTTTTGCACTGCGCCTTCCTCTTTGGCTAAAAATGATGCTAGCAGGACTAGTCGTAGGCGGCCTTTCAGCGATCAGCCCCGAAGTATGGGGAAATGGCTACTCGGTAGTGAATTCCTTGCTGCATCAACCATGGGCATGGCAAGGCGTACTTCTGATCCTTGTGCTCAAGGTCATCGCCACCGTATTGACCTCAGGATCTGGTGCTGTCGGTGGCGTATTCACACCAACCCTGTTCGTCGGAGCGGCATTGGGCACATTGGCAGGAAGCGCGGTTCAGCATATTCTGCCCGATGCATCGATGACAGCATATACACTGGTCGGCATGAGCGCCTTTCTCGCAGCGGTGACCCACGCCCCGCTCACGGCGGTCGTGATGATCAGTGAGATGACCGCCGGTTACGATCTCGTGCCCGCTCTTGCGCTTGCAAGTCTAGCAGGCTACTACATATCTTCGGTCTTGCACCCCGCATCGATCTATGCACACTCGATCCCGCAAACCCATCCCACGCAGTCGCTGCCGACCACTTATCTGTGAGACCATGGGCTAAATGCTATCCCAGCACATCAAATATTGCGCTGCACACCCGCTCGACATCCTTCTCGTTCATCGCATAGAACATCGGCAATGAAACGATCTGGCGGCCTATGTTCTCGGCTATCGGATACATGCCTTCCTTGAATCCCAGCGCGCGATAAAGCTTGAAGAGATGGATGGGCGCATAGTGGTAGCCGATGCCGATGTTGTGGCTTTCCTTCATCCTTGCCATGAATGTTGCGCGAGCGATGCGTTCAGGCAATACGATCTGGAACAGATGCCAGTTTGTGCTCCCGAAGTCCTTTGGAGGAAGCTGCCCGCCTGTTTTTTTCTCGAAATCATCGCCAAGCAGATCGAAATAGCGCTTCGCAAGCTTACTCCTTTGCGCCGTGATCGCATCCAGCTTTGCAAATTGTCCAAGACCGATCGCGGCTGAAATGTCGGTCATGTTGTATTTTCCGCCAAGCACATCCACCTCTATGCCGTCCCAGCCGCTGCGCGTAACGCCCTGCAGCCGGTACTTTTCCGCAAGCGCCGCCTCCGCTTCGCTATTCAACACAAGGCAACCGCCTTCCGAGGTGGTGATGTTCTTGTTGGCCTGGAAGCTGAAGGAGACGAAGTCCCCAAAAGAACCTATCGGCTTGCCCATCCAGGATGAACCTATCGCCTGAGCAGCATCTTCTATCACTCGCAGATTGTGTTTGTTTGCGATCGCATATAACCTGTCCATGTTGACGGGCTTGCCCGCAAGATAGACGGGAATGATCGCGCGGGTTCTTTTAGTGATCGCCCCCTCCACCTTGTCCAGATCGATGTTGCGGGTAACGGGATCGATGTCCGCAAATACCGGGGTCGCCCCCACCTCGAGGATAACATTGGCGGTGGCCACCCAAGAGATGGGAGTGGTGATCACTTCATCGCCTTTTCCTATGCCCGCGATGCGCAGCGCAATTTCCATCGTGCAGGTACCGGAATTGAAGGTGCGCACTGGCCTTCCTCCGAAATATCCGGAGAGCCGCTTCTCGAATTCGAGGACCTTTGGACCGCTGGTGATCCAACCCGATCTCAAGGTGTCTGCGACGGAGGCGATGGTCTCCTCGTCTATGGTCGGCCTCGAAAAAGGTAAAAAAGTATTATTCATTCTATGCCCGCGAAATGATGATGACGCCCAAGATGATCACGCCCATGCCAATCAACTTGACAGGGCTGAATTCCTCACCCAGAAAATACTTTGCCGCCAGCGCATTGACCACATAGGCCATGGAAAGCATCGGAAACGCGATGCTCACCGGGACGCGCGATAGCGCGAGTATCCAGACTACCACGCTCACTGCATAACAGAAAAGTGCAGCGACAATGTGCCACTCGGTTGCAAGCTTGAGACCGATAGGCAATATGTTTTCGACGCTGAAATCGAAGCGCCCTATCGCATTGGTCCCCGCCTTCATCAATATCTGCGCTGTCGCATTGAGCATCACGCCGGCGAATATCAAGGCAAAACTGACCAGATTCACGGTTTTTCGACCACGATGTGCTGCCTGTCTTCAAAAATGATCTTCATACTTAGCCCCATCTGTTGAAGTATCGGATAAGTTTGCACCTGCATGATCGCATAAGCCTTTGGCTGTCCTGACCAGACCTTTTTGAAGTCCGCGAGAGTCGGCACCCAGCGCCATGGCTCCTGCTTGATGCCGAACCCCATTTCATCCTGATATTGCACAAGCGTAAAGGTGCGCTTGAGATAGAAAGGCAGCGTCTGTTCGTATGTCAACACCGAATAAAAAGGGACATCCGGCTTGATTTCAGCGCGTATTGCCTCTGCGATATGCTTGGCAGAGCGCTCCCTGGCGACTGTATTGTAGCCGGACACGCCTATTTGCGTTGCAAGCAATGAGGCGATAGAAATGAGAATCACCGCAGGCAGCTTCCTTTTTTTCAAGAGCAGCACCATTCCGGTCAGGATGCCAAAAAGCAAAATCAGTGAGGCGGATACCAGCCAAGCTTCATAGTGCGGGTAAAGCTCCTTCTGGTTTGGCGTGTCGGCAAATCTAGAAACGCTGAAGGAAACGGCAAGCAAGGCAAGAGCGAATGGCAGGGCTGCTGTTACCTGCCAGAACAGCAACCGCTCTCTTATCTCGACCAGACGTCGCCCCATCAGCAGCGCCATTGCCGGAAACATCGGCAGCAGATAGGAAGGCAGCTTCGAGTCCGATATGGAAAAGAAAAAATAGATGAACACCGCCCAGATCAAAAGGAAAAGCGCCGGATGAAAGGGTTTCTTTCCAGAGCCTGAAGGTCTTCCGATGTGAAACAGTGCATCGAAGAGCAGCGCAGTCCAGGGAAGCGCGCCTGCGACCAGGATGGGCACGAAATAGTACCAGGGCTGATACCGCCCGAGCTCCTTGGTCATGAAGCGCGTGTAATGCTCATAGATAAAAAACTTGTCGAAGAACTCTGGGTTCGCCTTGATCACGAGATAAAACCAGGGAACCGTGATCGCAAAGAAAACTGCAAGCCCCTTCAGCCAGTTCATGCGCTTTAGCACGCTGAAATCTCGGCGCACCAGACAATAGAGGAACACCGCAGCACCCGGCAGAACGATGCCCATCAACCCTTTGGAAAGCACGGCAAGACCAAGCCCTGCCCAGGCCAGCAGCATCCATCTTTCTGCGCCGGCATTTTCCTGCTGGGCCAACAAAAACGAAAATATGCCGAGCGAGATGAAGAACGTCACCCCCATGTCGAGCGTGTTGATGTGCCCCATCATTGCATACAGCATGCTGCCGGAAAGCAATAGCGCAGAATAAATGGCAGCCTCTCGGCCAAAAAGACGCAGGCCCGTCAACCAAACCAGCAGCAGTCCCGCAAATCCGGTCAAGCCTGTCCAGAGCCTGGCAGTCCACTGGTGCTCGCCAAAAAGCTCATAGGCTGTCGCCGTGGTCCAATACTGCAGCGGGGGTTTTTCAAAATACTTGAGATCGTTGAGCCTGGGCGTAACCCAGTTGCCGCTTGCCACCATCTCGCGCGGGATTTCGGCATAGCGTCCCTCGTCTGGCTTGATCAGCGTGCGGTATTCGAGATTGGAAAACCAGATGAGTGCGACTAAAGCCAGAAGCCACCAAGCATGTCTATCGGAAATTCGATTCATCATGAGATAAGAACGGTGAACTGGCTGGATTCCATGATTACGAGACTATGCCTAAAAAAGCACAGATTCTAACTTGCGCCATGCCGAGGATACAAATTTCTGTGGCTGCTAATTGCATACAGATCTGATCTGCAAAATATCCGTCTTACCCGCAAGCACAAGTTCGATGCCATACTGTTTCAGGGTGCGCATTCCATGGTTGAGCGCCTCGGTCTGCAATGACTCGACATTTCCCTGGTGCTGAATCAGCTTTTTTATCGACTGAGTCGCTTCCAGAAATTCATAAAGACCGATCCTGCCCTTGTATCCGGTGCCGCCGCATTCACGGCATCCCTTGGCTGCAAAGAGTCTTGCGTCGGGATGGGATAGCTTCCACTGCCGCAATGTTTCAGCGGGATCGAAGTGCGTGTCCAGGCAATATTCTTCAGCCAGCGCAGTCATTTCATCGCTTGAGGCCGCATAAGGCTGCTTGCAGGCATCACAGTAACAGCGCACCAGTCGCTGCGCCAATATGCCAACCAGCGCATCAGAGAAATTGAATGGATCCATGCCCAAGTCCAGCAGTCGCACCATGCTTTCCGCAGCGCTGTTGGTGTGCAACGTTGAAAACACCATATGGCCAGTCAGAGATGCCTGAATCGCAATCTTGGCTGTCTCCGCATCGCGTATCTCGCCCACCATGATCACATCAGGGTCGGCGCGCAGGAAGCTGCGCATGGCGGCTGCAAAAGTCCAGCCTATGTTGGAATTGACCTGTACCTGTCGCAATCCATCCTGGGTGATTTCGATGGGATCCTCGGCCGTCCATACCTTGCGATCGGGAGAATTGATGAAACCCAGCACAGAGTGCAGCGTGGTCGTCTTTCCCGAACCGGTCGGCCCGCAGATCAAGAACAGGCCATACGGTTTTTCAACCAGCAACTTGACCCTTGCAAGCATGGTCGTAGGCAATCCCAGCATTTCGAGCGGAATGGGCTTTGCGCCAGCCAGAACGCGCATCACCACATCTTCCAGGCCATTGGCAGTCGGAATGGTAGCGACGCGAAACTCGACTTTTTTTTCATGACTCAGCTTGAGTTCTATCTTTCCATCCTGCGGCCGGCGCTTTTCGGAAATATCCAGTTTCGCCATGATCTTGATTCTGGAAATCAGCGCCCTTCGGAAGGTCGGCGGAAACTCAAAATACTTGCTGATCATTCCATCCTTGCGGAATCGAACCAGCGTATTGCGCTTGTCTGGATAAGTCTCGATGTGTATGTCCGACACGCCCTGGCCATAAGCATCGAGCATCATCTTATTGACCAAGCCGACCAGCGTATTGTCCGTTTCTGCGACGCCCTCCTCGCTGAAATCCTCGTCGTCGGATGCAAACGACATGCCGACTGCGAGCTCGTCTATTTTCTGGTTACTCGCCTTGGAATCCTTGAGTTCTCTGATTGCAAAAAGGATATCTTCCCGTGAAGCCAGAACCGGCACAACGGTGAGATTGGTTATCACTCGCAGCTCATTCAGAGGTTCCCAAAGCAGCGGATTCTCCATCGCGACGACCAGTGTCTGGTCGGTATGGTAAAGAGGCAGTATGGTATATTTTTCGGTGAAGCTGATCGGTACCATATGAAATGTGCTGGCGTACACCTGAAACTTGCGGACATCGACAAAAGGAATGCCCAGCTTCTTGGCCAGCATGTTTTGTATGATTTCGTTGTTCACCACGCCCATGTTGACAAGTATCTCGCCCAATGCGATTTTCTTGTTCTTGCGCTGTTTCTCGAGTGCCTCCTGCAGAATTTCCGGTGTGATCAGCTTTTCCTGGACCAGCATGTCTCCAAGCCTCAGAACCGTTCCGGATTGACGCCCCAGCGCCCTGACCAGTTGTTCAGGTGTGACGATCTGCTCACTGGTCAGGTATTCCCCCAGCAGCTTGTTGCGCAATTTCTCCTGCTGCTCCAGCCCTGAGTCGATATCCTGGTGTGTGACAATCTGTTCCTCAAGCAGCATCTGGCCAATTTTCTTGCCTATCTGGTAATGCTTGATTGAAACAGCCGGAATGAAACCGCGTATGATCGTATCTTCCGTATGCACAATGTACAGATACAGCCCGGTTTTATCGATCGTGTAACCTACCGTCTCCCCTTCCAGATTATTGCCATCCATGAACGCGATGGAAAACTGCTGCTTCTCAGAAGCAGCCGATATCTCCTCGTTTATCTCACTTATCAGGCTGGCATTTCTTTTCAGGTGCACCGGGTGCAGCAGGCGAAGATAATTGATGAGCTCCGCTTTCAGCGCGGTCAGCCGGCCATTGAAGGTCTGGATCTTGTATATGCCTTCCTCCGGAGAAAACTGTATCAGGTCGCCGAAATGCTCCTGCTCATCGCTGGAAATCACAAGACAGGGTTCGCTGTCGAAGCTGGTCAGATCCTCTTCAAATTGATAGTAATAAGGGGTCGGCCACTGGCTCAGCTTCATTTGTTCTCCTTGCAGTTCAAGATGTATAGTCGATCCTGAACAGATTATCCATCAATTCCATGCTACGGGCTAACCTCCCCTTTCCTGAACCTTTGCGCGCGCCCAGCCTTTGCCGAATACGATACCGAGTTCGGATCCCACATTGAGGCTATGTGCATTCGTTACCAGGCGGCCATGTTCGTCCTTCACCAGACTGTAGCCTCTCGCCAACACCCGATCGGGGTTAAGCAGACCGAGATGTTGCATCAGCGTATCGAGCCTTGCCTGCCGCTGATTGTTTAACATGTGCATCGCATTTATCAGACGCCCTCGCATATGGATCTGTCTATCCTGCAACCGGTGAAAATCGCTGCCTGCGCCGAGCATGCGACGGATCAATGATTCCTGCCGCCATTGCTGCTGTTGCAGCAGATGTTCAAAATTGCGCTGCATGCGTTGCTGCAGCAAGTCGAGTGACTGCTGCTTGCGCTGCAACTGTTCTGCAGGATGCACGATGCGGCGCTGCAAATAATCCAGCGTTTGCATGGTGACATGCAACCGGTTGCGCATCGGGCGCATCAGATGCTGCGACAAGTCGCGCAGTCCCTGTTGCAGCGAAAGCCGATCAGGCACGACCCGCTGTGCAGCTGCTGTCGGCGTGGGTGCACGCTCATCGGCAACAAAGTCGGCGATGGTGAAATCCGTCTCGTGACCGATACCGCTGACGATGGGAATTCTGCTCCCCGCAATGGCTCGCGCCACAACTTCCTCGTTGAATGACCAAAGATCCTCTATGCTTCCACCTCCCCTGCAGAGTATCAGCACAGAACATTCAGCCCTGCTGTTCGCCAGACCAATGGCCTGCACAATTTTCTCCGCACTCCCCGATCCCTGCACTGGCGCAGGGTAAATCACGACAGGAACGCTGGGCAAGCGCTGCTTCAGTGTGGATAGCACATCGCGCAACGCAGCAGCCTGAATGGACGTGATAACACCTACGCGTTTTGGAAAACGCGGCAAAGGTTGCTTGCGTGTTGAAGCAAACAATCCTTCCTGCTCAAGCCTCTGTTTGAGTCTTGCAAACTGCTCATACAAAGCGCCCAGACCCGCCGGCCTCAGTTGCTCGACCACCAGCTGAAAATCGCCTCGCGCCTCATAAAGAGTGGCCGATGCAAGCACTTCGATCAGCGCGCCATGGTCCAATGCATTATCCAGCAATATGTTCTTGTGACGGAACATCACGCAGCGCACCTGCGCCTGATCATCCTTCAACGCAAAATACCAGTGACCTGAAGTCGCTTTTACCAGATTGCTGATCTCACCTTTAACCCACAGCAAAGGTACAGCCCCTTCCAGCAACTGATTGATTGCATGAGCGAGTTCGGACACGCTAAGAACGCGCTGATTTTCTTTCAAAAAAAATGTGGCAGCCATATTGACAATTCATAATTATTCACAAACCCAGGAATTTTGCAGCCTGGCGTTGCATTCTTCGTCACACAATCATAACACTTACAACAACACCTTGAATAAAATAAGAAAAATTAAATATCAAAAAACAGGCAAAGACTTGGCAACCCTTTCAAATCGCCGCTTACAGCCCCGCATCAACAACCTCATCCACAGAGTTATCCACAGATAATGTGGGAAAGCAAGATTATGCTTTTTATTACTAGGAATTACCTCATGATAATTGAAGAAATGCCTTAGAAATCTTGCTCAACTGCCAACGACACGATAAAGTTGCAGCTTTAAGGCATCCAGAATCATCCTGCTGCAATCCTGGAGCAGGAGAATCGCGGATCACCATCATATTTTGGAGAATACCTGTGTTAGCAATCGTAGAAGCTGCCGGCTGGCCAATCTGGTTTTTGATAATTGCATCCATCATCGCAGTCGGCTTGATCACTGAAAGATTGATATCTCTGCGCAGCAGCAGAGTTACCCCGCCTTCATTGCTCGACGAAGTGATCAAGGAGCTCAAACAACGCGGCGTGAGCGACGCTATGCTGTCAAAACTGGCACAACACTCGCCCCTAGGCAGCATTTTCGCCGCGGGGTTGAAAAACATCAAAAGTTCTCCGGAAATCATGAAAGAATCCGTAGAAGAAGCAGGTCGCGCCGCAACCCACGATCTGGAACGCTTTCTCACCACGCTGGGCACCATCGCTTCGATCAGCCCACTGTTGGGATTGTTCGGCACCGTAGTCGGCATGATCGAAATTTTCGGATCACAAACTGCTTCCGGCAACACTCCGGCTATCCTGGCGCACGGCATTTCTGTAGCGTTGTATAACACCGCATTCGGCCTGATCGTTGCAGTGCCCAGCATGATTTCTTACCGCCATTTCCGGGCAAAAGTAGACAGCCTGACAATAGAAATGGAACAACAGGCGATCAAGCTGGTTGAAATCGTTCACGGTCAGCGCAAGGGTTAACGATGAATTTCCGACGTGGACGCACTCGCGAAGAACCGGAAATCAATCTGATTCCGATGATAGACGTACTGCTTGTAGTTCTGATTTTCATGATGGTCACTACGAGCTATGCAAAATTCTCCGAATTGCAGATCAATTTGCCTCAAGCAGGCGGAGAGCCCGCTGCCTCTGAAGCCAAGCCCATCAACGTCTCCATCGATGCCACCGAGCATTACGCGATCAACGATGGCACGATCCGATACAGCGGTGTTGCGGCCCTTGCTGCAGAGATCAAAAAGGCAGCAGGCGCACAAACGGATCCTGTCATCGTGATCAATGCCGATGCCAAAACGCCGCATCAGGCCGTCATCAATGTCATGGAAGCGGCCCGTGAGGCAGGTTTCGGGCGCATCACCTTTGCCACGCAGAACGAGGCCAAGTAACGCAGGGGGCGCGAAGCCGGCTTTGGGAGGCATATCGGCATGACCGGACTTGAACAATACTGGTATCGATTAAGCCCACTCCATCTGATTCTGCTTCCCATAAGCCTGTTCTTCTGCGCATTGTCCTCGCTGCGACGCCTGCTTTATCGCATCCGCGTTTTCAAATCGTTCAGATTACCCGTACCCGTGGTCATCATCGGCAACATCACCGTGGGGGGAACAGGCAAAACCCCGCTCACCCTTCTGATCGCAAAAGAACTTATTGAACGAGGCTACCGACCGGTTATCATCAGCCGGGGTTATGGCGGTAATCGCGCTCAACAATGTGTCATGAAAAGCAGCCTGGCAAACGAGGTGGGCGACGAGCCGCTGCTGATGGCAAGGCGCAACATCTGTCCGGTGTGGGTAGGCAAAGACAGAGTCGCCGCTGCAAGGCAGGCATTACTTTCTGATCCGCAATGCGATGTGCTTCTATGCGATGACGGCTTACAGCATTACCGCCTGCAGCGCGACATGGAAATTGCAGTCATCGACGGTACTCGTCTCTTCGGCAATGGCCATCTGATCCCCGCAGGGCCACTGCGCGAGCCAGTCACGAGGCTGAATACAGTCGATGCGGTGGTAATCAATGGCGGACAGGATTTTCCAAAGGCAAGAAACCAATATGCGATGCAACTCTCAGGAAACATCTTTTACAATCTGCGCCATCCTGAAATGATCGCAAACGCCGAACAGTTTCGCGGATTGCGCCTGCATGCTGCTGCCGGCATCGGTAATCCTCAGCGATTTTTTTCATACCTAGCGACTATGGGGCTGAGTTTCAAGCCGCATGCCTTTGCCGATCATCATCTCTACAAAGCAGATGATTTGAACTTCGATGAATGCGATGCGCTACTCCTGACAGAAAAAGATGCGGTAAAATGCACATCGTTTGCTGACGATCGTTACTGGGTATTGCGCGTCGATGCACAAGTCGATCCATCCTTGCTCAACCACATACTGCGAAAGATTGCCACTCATGGATGCAAAACTTCTTGATATACTCGTTTGCCCCTTGTGCAAGTCTTCGCTGATCTACCGCAAGACAGAACAGGAGCTGGTCTGCAAACCGGACCGGCTGGCTTATAGAATCGACGATGGCATACCGGTCATGCTGGTTGACGAGGCGCGCAAGCTGACGCCTGAAGAAGCCGAAGCGCTCTGACATGGTCGGATTTCACGTCGTCATCCCGGCACGTCATTCTTCGACCCGCCTGCCCGGCAAGCCGCTGTTACACATTGCCGGGAAACCCATGGTGGTGCGCGTTGCCGAACAGGCCGCAAAGAGTGACGCGCAGCAGATATGGATCGCCACCGACCATCACGCGATTGCAAACGTGGTTCACGAACACGGCTTCAAGGCTTGCATGACCAAAGAGGCACACGCGAGCGGAACGGATCGCATCGCCGAGGTGGTTGAAAGTCAAGGGTGGCCAGATGACGCGATCGTGGTCAACGTGCAAGGTGACGAGCCGCTGATCCCGCCAAGCCTAATCAACGCCGTAGCCCGCCATTTGCACGATCATTCCGAATGCGCGATGGCCACAGCCTGCCATGCGATACACAGTGAAACAGACTTTCGCAACCCGAACATCGTCAAGACCGTGCTGGACAAAAACAGTAATGCGCTGTATTTCAGCCGAGCTCCGATACCCTACCCACGCGATGCGTTTGCTGCTGGCACCGGCTTGCCCTGCGGCCTGTCCGCGTTGCGCCACATCGGCATTTACGCCTACCGCGCAGGATTTTTGCGTGCATATGGAAAACTGGCGCCCGCCATCATCGAACAACACGAATCGCTGGAACAGTTGCGCGTGCTTTATCACGGCTACAAAATTGGCGTTTTCATCGCAGATGATGCACCACCGGGCGGCGTCGACACGGAAGAGGATTTGCAGGCAATCAGTAAAACCTTTGCAGCAGAAAAAGGCAGCAAATAGCAGGCTGTCATGCCAACAGGCATCCCGCTTGCCATGTATCACCATTTCCAATTTACAACTTAACCAAGGAGGAATAAGGAATGCGTATCATACTGCTCGGTGCACCAGGTGCTGGAAAAGGAACTCAAGCCAATTACATCAAGGAAAAATTCAATATCCCGCAAATCTCCACCGGCGACATGTTGCGCGCAGCAGTGAAGGCAGGCACGCCGCTTGGTCTGGCAGCCAAAAGCATCATGGATGCAGGCGGCCTGGTTTCAGACGAGATCATCATCAATCTAGTCAAGGAACGAATCAAGGAGGAAGACTGCAAGAACGGCTTCCTGTTCGATGGCTTCCCAAGGACGATCCCGCAGGCCGAAGCGATGAAAGAGGCCTGCATACCTATCGATTATGTGGTTGAGATCGACGTGGCAGACAGTGAGATAATCAAGCGTATGAGCGGGCGCCGCGTGCATACTTCGTCGGGCAGGACATATCACATCGTGTTCAACCCGCCCAAAGTGGCAGGCAAGGACGATGTCACCGGCGAAGACCTGGTGCAAAGGCCCGATGACGCTGAAGAGACCGTGATCAAGCGACTGAATGTGTACCATGCCCAGACCAAGCCTCTGGTCGAATACTATAGCGCATGGGGAAAATCAGGGACCGCTGGCGCGCCCAGGATGGTCAAGATAGCAGGAGTGGGAGGCGTGGACGAGATCAAGGCACAGATCTTCAAGGCATTGGGCGCAGCATGACCAAAAAACCCGTGCTCACACTCGAGGATGCCAAGCGCGTTGCCGCAGCCGCACAAGATGAAGCTGCGCGCAACAATTGGCGCGTGGTCATCGCTGTGGTGGATGATGGCGGGCACCTGTTGTATCTGGAACGCAGCCACGACACCCAGTTCGGCAGCGTCGAGACAGCGATCGCCAAGGCGCACGCTGCGATCGCCTTTCGCCGTCCGACCAAGACTTCCGAGGATGCGGTATTGAACGGGCGCCTGATACATCTTTCCCTGCCTGGCGTCATACCAGCCGAGGGAGGTGTTCCGCTTTATCTCGACGGAATGATTACAGGCGGTTTGGGCATCAGCGGCGTACGCTCATTCGAAGATGGCCAGATCGCGGCCGCAGGTGCCGCAGTTCTCGCCGGATAGCCATTTAAATGCCATGGAAATAAATATGGTCTGAGCTGCATCATTTAACGCTAATACTGTTATCATTGAAATTGTCAAAAACTTGGGCACAGAAAAAGGAGCGGTACGTAGAAAAATAGCGGTTCAACTTCAAGAGGAGGCAATCATGTCAGTCGGTCTGAGCTTTGCATTGTTGTGCGCATCCATGGCAATCCTGTATGGCATATTTTCCATCAAGTGGATACTTGACAAACCGACTGGCAGTGAAAAGATGCGAAGCATCGCAGACGCAATACAGGAAGGCGCGACCGCCTATCTCAACCGGCAATACATCACCATAGGACTCGTAGGAGTCGTCTTGTTCATCCTCATCTTCGCAGCTTTGGGCTGGCAAACTGCTGCAGGTTTTGCGATCGGCGCGCTGCTATCGGGTGCAGCCGGCTTCATCGGCATGAACGTATCCGTCAGGTCCAATGTCCGCACCGCAGAAGCCGCCAAAAATGGTCTCAATGCCGCATTAAACGTGGCTTTCAAAGGAGGCGCAATCACCGGCATGCTGGTGGTAGGCCTGGGACTGCTGGGGGTGGCGGGTTATTACGCCTTTCTGACACATAATGGAGACACCCTGACAGAAGCAACACATGCGCTGGTAGGGTTGGGCTTTGGCGGATCGCTGATCTCCATCTTTGCCCGCCTTGGCGGAGGCATATTCACCAAGGGCGCGGATGTCGGCGCGGATCTGGTCGGCAAGGTAGAGGCAGGCATACCCGAAGATGACCCGCGCAACCCGGCTGTCATCGCCGACAACGTGGGAGACAATGTCGGCGATTGCGCAGGCATGGCTGCCGATCTGTTCGAAACCTATGCGGTCACCATTATCGCCACGATGATGCTGGGCGGGCTCCTGATGCAAAACGCGGGCGAAGACGCAGTGATCTATCCTCTGGTGCTGGGCGGATTTTCCATCATCGCCTCCATCATCGGCACCTTCTTCGTCAAGGCAAGACCAGGCGGCAAGATCATGAACGCGCTCTATCGCGGGCTTGCGGTATCCGCAGTGCTGGCGTTGGTCGCCTTCTATCCGCTCACCTCCTGGATCATGCGAAGCAACGGCGTCTATAGCGTGAATGCGTTGTATGGCTCTACCGTGATCGGCCTCTTGCTCACCGCTGCTCTGGTTTGGATCACCGAATACTATACCGCCACCGAATATGCGCCGGTGCGCCACATCGCACAGGCCTCCACCACAGGTCACGGCACCAATGTGATTGCAGGTCTCGGCGTGTCGATGAAATCCACAGCAGCTCCTGTGCTCGCCGTGTGCATGGCGATCATGGGCGCCTATTCTCTGGCAGGGCTTTATGGCATCGCCGTCGCTGCCACCGCAATGCTGTCCATGACCGGCATCATCGTCGCACTCGACGCCTATGGCCCCATCACCGACAACGCCGGCGGCATCGCCGAAATGGCAGGTTTGCCTGAGGAAATACGCAACATCACCGACCCGCTGGATGCCGTGGGCAACACCACCAAAGCAGTAACCAAGGGATATGCCATAGGCTCAGCGGGCCTTGCGGCGCTGGTGCTGTTCGCGGACTATACCCATGCGCTGGAAGCGCATAAGCATACTGCGATGCTTTTCGATCTGTCAGATCACATGGTGATCGTCGGCCTTTTCATCGGCGGCATGGTCCCCTATCTATTCGGCGCGATGGGCATGGAGGCAGTCGGCCGCGCTGCAGGATCGGTTGTCGTCGAGGTGCGCCGCCAGTTCAAGGAAATTAAAGGTATCATGGAAGGCACGAGCAAGCCTGAATATGGGACTTGCGTTGACATGCTGACCAAGGCAGCGATCAAGGAAATGCTGATTCCCTCTCTTCTTCCTGTCGCAGTGCCGGTCATCGTGGGCCTCACGCTGGGCGCACAAGCCCTGGGAGGCGTGCTCGTCGGCACCATCATCACGGGCATATTTGTCGCCATCTCGATGACCACAGGAGGAGGCGCCTGGGATAACGCCAAGAAATACATCGAGGAAGGCAATTATGGCGGCAAGGGTTCGGAGACCCACAAGGCAGCCGTGACGGGAGACACCGTAGGCGATCCTTACAAGGACACCGCAGGCCCCGCGATCAACCCGTTGATCAAGATCATCAACATCGTCGCGTTGCTGATCGTCCCATTGCTTTGATCATCCGTGTCAGGACAGACCATTCGGGCTGTCCTGGCAAACGCATTCGCCTGAAAATATAATCCTAAAAACCGCAGTTGAAGACCGCGTAAAACTGTAACATCATGTTTGTACGTATAAACGTGACCATTTCTGACGGATGCGGAGCAGTTAAGGGTTTAGCAACTAACTAATTGATTGTAAGCGAAATTTATATGTAATTGGCCGTCAACTGGTCGCGGTAGGAATGCTGGTTGCCCAGCACCCCCCGCACAGATCCCTGCGAGCGGAACTACCGCACAAGGCTCTTGCCTCGGGTCATAACGCAAAACGCTCAGGCGGGTAAGGATGCACC
>JAJXTH010000030.1 GCA_021783995.1 Pseudomonadota bacterium | reverse complement strand
CTCCGCCCAGAAGGCTGGATGCGATTATCCAAAGCAGCACGGTCATGGGATGCATTAAAAATTCAGGGTCGCGGATTATAGCGGATTGATAGTTTCCGCGCTTTCAATAAAAAATCCCCCGGATACCCATCCGGAGGACTTTTTAAGCAGGGGGATCTGCACACCCGGCTCAAAGGGGGATAGGTTTCAAGCCGCATGCCCGAGCATATTACTATGGTATTGGATTTGAATCAACAAAAATTCTGTCACAAAAATTCTGTCCGATCAAAGCGCTATCTTGCAGGAGAAAAAATCCCGTACAGGATGCCTATCATCAAAACGAACAGGAATAAGCCGACCAGCAGCATCTTTCTGGAAAACTGTTTCTGCTCCAGAGCCGCCTTTTCTTCAACCTCCTTTTTCATGCGTTCGGCAATCTCGGCGCGATCCTTTGCTGCATCGAGCGCTTCGTTGTTGGCCGCAAGCTCAGCCGCTTCACGCTTTGATTTTGCAATGGCCTCTGCTTCGGCGCGCGCTTCTCTTGACTCCATGACTGAGCGTAGCTGTCCTCTCTGCTTCGCGATTTCTTCTAGCCTCTGCTTCTGTTCCATTTTCAGCCTGCGTTCAAATTCGCGGGCCTCTTCCCTGTCTGCGACCCGTTTTGCGAACAGGTTTTCTCGCACTGCCTTGGCATCAGTCAAAGCCTTTGCACGATTCATTTGCTGAAACAGTTCTTCCGCCCGCTTTTCCTCTTCCTTTATCTGGACCTCCATGACTTCCATTCTGATCTCTGCCAGCCGCCTGACCCAAAGCGCCCTTTCTTCGCGCTCATGTTTGGTGCGATCAAAGGCAATGTCATCCGGTTTCACCGGATTCATGCGCTGAGTCACTTCCGCTTTTTCCAGAGACCAGATGCGGGACTTTGCCTGCTCGGCATAGCCTCCATCCGGAAATTCCACAAGGTAGCGCGTGAAATCGGCAGGATTGTGGCTATGCGAAATGGTTTGCCATGCGGCAATGTCCTCCTCGCGCCATGAACCCGTTGCATGTGCGGGCAGTTCGAGCGTCAGGTCCCTGGTATGCCTCTCATCGGTTCGATGCATCCTGACTCTTGCTTGATTCGATTCAGGCAATGTGCGCGCGGCAATTTTCAATGCGGCCAGAAATTCACCGGCACTCTGAAAGCGGTCATCGGCGCGCTTGGCCATCGCCTTTCTGACCACTTCGTTTAGCTCTTCGGTGACATCCGGATTGAGTTCGGAAGGTAGCGTCGCCTCCCTTTGCATTGCCTGGTGCATGATCGAAATCACGCTGCCCACGAAAGGGCGTTCCCCGGTCAGCACGATGTAGAGGATCACACCCGCAGAATAAAGATCCGCCCTCGTGTCGACATCGATGCCTGTGAATTGCTCCGGCGCCATGTAAGTCGGCGTGCCCAGAACGACGCCAGCATGGGTATGCTCCGATGAATCTATCTTGGCGATGCCGAAATCGGCAAGCTTGACCTGATGGTCCTCCGTCAGCAGGATGTTCGCAGGCTTGATGTCTCGGTGCACGATGCCATGCGCATGCAGATAACTCAGCGCATCCAAAAGTTGCATCACGATGCGCAGCCCTTCCGCGATCGGAAGCAATGCGCCCTGGTCGAAAAGATCGGACAATGCCCTGCCGCGCACCAGTTCCATCACGATATAGGCCATATCGTCGTCTTCTTCATACTCATAGACGCCGATGATCTTTTCGTGAGACAGGCGGCCGGCCGCCTTTGCCTCGCGCCTGAAACGGGAAAAGACATCTTCCGACTCATGCGGATCGATGCTGGACTTCAGGATCGTCTTGATAGCGACATTGCGCTCGATCAGCGTATCGATCGCCTCGTAAACGACGCCCATCGCGCCCCGGCCCAGTTCCCCGATGATTCTGTATTTGCCAAGCGTATCAGGATTCTTCATGCGGGTAATGTAGCCGCGAGAACGCCAAATGGCAACGCGCGCCCAGACTTGGGGTAAAATCGGCAAATGGTGAACCCAACCAGGAAAGATTGTTACTTGCAAAAAATATGATCAACATTCTTGTCGTTGACGACCACGCATTGATCCGCAAGGGATTGAAGCAACTTCTCGAGGACAATCCCGATCTCAATATCGCAGGAGAAGCCGCCAGCGGCGCTCAAGCCGTTGCGATGCTTCGCGCGCAGCATTTCGACCTGATGCTGCTGGACATCAACCTTCCGGATAAGCACGGCATCGAAGTGCTCAGGCAATTCAAATTGGAGCAGCCCGATCTCAAGATCATCGTCTTAAGCATGTACCCGGAGGACCATTATGGGGTGCGCGCGCTGAAGGCAGGCGCGGTGGGCTATATCAACAAGCAAAGCGCTGCCGATGTGCTGATACAGGCGATCCGCCAGGTGATCAGCGGAAAAAAATACATCAGCGAGATCCTTGCGGAACAGCTCCTGAACAATCTGATCGGAGAGTCGAGGGAGCTGATGCACCAGACCCTTTCAAACCGGGAATACCAGACCCTGTGCCTGATGGCATCTGGGAAGTCGCTTGGCGACATCTCGCAGATCATGAGCCTGAGCCCAAAGACAGTCAGCGTGTATCGCGGCCGCATGCTGGCAAAAATGGGTTTTACCAACAATGCTGAGGCAATACACTATGCCATCAGCCACCATCTGGTCGATGCCCAGGAATGAGGCGCTAGATCAAAACTCGAAGAGTCTGAAAAATGAAGAGTCCATCCGAAATTGCACGCGAAACCCTGAAGCTTCTGGCGCAGCGCAAGCTCTCTCCGACGCCGGATCAGTATGCAAAGATTTTTGCCGAGATCAGCGGGGAACCGGCATCAGCATCCGATGGCGCTGAAGAGGTGCTGAAAAATCTGGCCGAACATCTGCTCTCGAATGATCAGTTTTCCCCATCCGGAATTGCGCTCAAGAAGGCGCTTTCCGAAAAAGACTGGGATCAGTGCATCAAGGAGACCCAAAAGATTGCTTCCAAAGGTGGAGAAGATGCGCAATCCTGGCCTGTTTTGATCAAGAACCTTTTGCGCCAGATCGATCTCCCGCACAGGGGGCTGACCACGACGCGAAAGAAGGAAGGTGTTGAGACTGTCATTGCGCGTTTCTCGTCCAAACCGGAAGTGCTTTATGAAAAACTCCACAACCTCATCCGCTCCTGGTCTGCGTCTCCAATGGCCGAGACGCTGGCCGATGCGATTCCGGTCGATACCTCTTCTCCCGTCGCTTCTTCGCCGGCCCCTGCTCCTTCGCTGCCTTTAAGCAAGGGAGGCGAAATCATTTCCAAGCTTGCAGAGCTCCTCGCGCAAACGCTGGAGAGCACGATTAGCGCCCAGCCGGAACTATCAGATGAGATCCGCCAGCTGAGTTCCCAGGTGAGGCTCATCAGAACGACAGAGCAGATCAACGAGCTTCAGCAGAAGCTTCGCCACTTATGGCTCAAGGTCGAATTGCGCGGCACCGACAAGACCCGCATCCAGGAAGGGCTGGTTCGCCTTCTGCGCCTGCTCGTCGAAAACGTCGGCGAGATGGTCGAAGACGAGGAATGGCTGCACGGTCAGATCAAGGCGCTGAACGAGATCATCAGCAAGCCTTTGGACAAGCATGTGATCGCGGATGCCGAACGCAGCCTGAGGGAGGCGATCATCAAACAGAGCCTCTTGAAGAAGAGCCTGACGGATGCGAAATCGACCCTAAAAAACCTGATGACCACCTTCATCGACCGTCTGGGCGCCATCACCACCAGCACGGGCGATTATCACAAGAAGATCGAGGGATACAGCGAGAAGATCGCGAAAACGAACAACCTCAACGAGCTAGGCAATCTGCTCGAAGACATCATGCAGGACACGCGCATCATCCAGACAAACGCATTGCGCTCGCACGAAGAGCTGCTCGATACGCGCCGTCAGGTCGAGGAAGCGGAAGCCAGGATCGCAAAGCTGGAACAGGAGCTTTCCGAGATCAGCGAGCTCGTCCATCAGGATCAGTTGACCGGCGTATTAAACAGACGCGGGCTGGACGACGCATTCGAGCGCGAGTCCACTCGTGTCGATCGCAACCATGCGCCTCTTTGCGTGGCACTCCTGGACATAGACGATTTCAAACGGATGAACGACAGCATGGGACATCATGTCGGAGATCAGGCACTCGTCCATCTCAGCAATGTTATCAGGGAAACCCTGCGACCATCCGATGCGGTAGCTCGCTATGGCGGAGAAGAGTTCGTCATCGTCCTGCCTGATATCTCATTGGAGGAAGCCGCTGGCATCGTGGAAAGGTTGCAAAGAGAGCTCACCAAGCGTTTCTTCCTGCATGAGAACGAGCGCGTGCTGGTGACCTTCAGCGCGGGCGTGGTGCAACGCGAGGAAGGCGAACCTCAGGACGAGGTCATCGGGCGCGCCGACAAGGCGATGTATCAGGCCAAACGTACGGGCAAGAACCGTGTGGTAAAGGCTACATAGATCAGCGCCCGTCGCACCAGTCCTGCCAAACCTTTCGGTAAACCGACTCCATCGCGTTTGCGAACCCAGGGCCATCCATCAGGGGACTCGATTCCATGCGTTGTCTTAGCGTTTGCCTAAGATGAGCTAGCCTTGGCAAATCGCTCGCAAGCTCTGCTGCAATCTTCACGAAGGATTCTTCATCGAAGGCTGCAAGTTCGGTCAGGCCCAGGTTGTTGAGTTGGCTCCACCCTGCCCTGCCGACCACGGTAGCCCCAACCAGCGTCACAACAGGCACGCCCATCCAGTACGCATCGAGACTTGTGGTATGCCCGTTGTACGGCAGCGTATCCAGACAGATGTCGATCCGGTGATAGGTCTCCAGATACTTCCTTCTGGACATCGTCTCGACGAACTCCACACGATCCGGGCTGATTGAACAATCCTTAAGAGTATCCAGAACGCACTGGC
The DNA here is from genome assembly GCA_021783995.1 of Pseudomonadota bacterium. Taxonomy (GTDB): domain Bacteria; phylum Pseudomonadota; class Gammaproteobacteria; order Burkholderiales; family Gallionellaceae; genus Gallionella. The sequence goes on along the minus strand of JAJXTH010000030.1, from coordinate 18,557 downwards.
GATGAGACCCCGAAGGCGAGAGCAGCAACAGACGGGAATTTGGAACGATGGACATGACGCTTCCCCAGCTCTGAAGCGTGCCTTCTGTAAGCTTGCAGAAATTGTTGAGACAGCCGAAAGTGACATGACCTGCGCTCATCGAAGGCAGTGGATTGGGTTGAATCGTGGATGTCAGAGGATCATAGCACCAGAACGTATGGGGAAGCCTGATGGACTTTTCCACATAGCGTCCATCTCCCATCTCCACTGGATCAAGCCATGGGTCTGTCAGCCGATAGTCGATCCCCGGTATGCCGGTGGTTCCAGGGTATGCAAGCCAGGCAACCTGGACCGGTGCTGGCTTGCCCGCAAATAGCATGGTCCTTCCCTTGTCCATGTGCATCGTCAAGTCAACAAGAATGTCTATTCCATCTGCTGCGATCATCTTTGCCAATTGAGCATCACTCATGCCTTGCGTATTCCGCCACACATCCGCATATCCATGTAGACGCTGGCTCAGTTCATCAGGACTCAACAGTTGCGCATAACAGAAAATCTCAAAATTGCCGTGGTCGTGATTGAATAGCAGCGGGACAGTAAAGAAAGATTGGCAATGATCCCTAAAATTCGGTGAAACATAACCAATGCGCAAGCGCCGATCAGGATTTCGGTCGTGATCCTTGTGAGACATCAGGGCAAGTGGTCTATGGGAACTTGCGAATTTTTCCGCTTCTTCCCGTATTGCTTCTTCATCATATGCGGGATGGAAATAAACCGTATATATCAGATTGCTGTGAGCCGAAACATCCTGTAGATCGAGTTCTGTAGCACGCCGATAGCATCCGATTGCCTGATCAAGATCGCCTGTATCCTTTAATACGTTACCCAGGTTGTTGAGCGCAGCGGCATCATCGGGGTTCAAATCGAGCGCATGCAAAAAGCTGTTCTTCGCGTCATAAAGACGGCCTTTTCCCTTGAGTATCAAACCTAAAGTATTGTGTGCCTCCTGAAGATCAGGATTTATAGATAATGCCGATCGGCAAGCGAGCAGGGCATCATCCAGAGCACCTCTTTCCTTCAATGTCAACGCGAGATTATTGCCTGCTTCTGCAAAGTCCTGCTTGTAAGACAAGGCTTGCCGATAGCACTCCTCAGCCTTGTCCATTTTTCTCTGTTGAGCGAAAAGATTTCCGAGGTTGTAATGCACGCTTTCGTTGTCCGGATTGAACACGAGTGATTGGCGGTACGCGGTTTCCGCCTCATTCAATTTTTTCTGGCCCTTGAGTGCCCTGCCCAATCCGAAATACGCCTCCCCTTCACTACCAGGCAACTGCACAGCACTCTTGAAGATCTGTTCCGCCTCCTGATACCGTTCCAACTCCATCAGAACATTACCAAGATTGAATACCGCCTTAACATTCTGGGGCATGATTTCAAACGCACGGCGCAGGCTGCGCTCAGCCTCATTAAGTTGCCCTGCCTCATGCTGCAAGACGCCCAGGTTGATAAGCGCATCCACATAATCTGGCTTAATCTCGAGCGCCTTACGGTAGCTTGACGCAGCTTCATCCTGACGTCCCAGCGCCTGCAAAACAACGCCAAGGTTGTAATGCGCCTCGACATCCAAAGGCGATAACGCCGCTGCCTTCTGCATGGGCTCTAGCGCTTCCTCGATTCTCCCAAGCTCCTTGTACGAAACCCCCAGCCCCTTCCAGACAAATCCTTGGTCTGGGAATTTTTCCGCCAGCCTCCTCGCCTCTACCGCTGCACGCTCATATTGTCCTTGACTAAACAAGGCCACCAGCGCATCCATCTCCTGATCGCTAGGCCCAGCCAGTTTTTGATTTTCTTTCTCCAGGCTTCTTGCAAGCGCCTCGACCTTGTCTCCCTGCAATCCATGCTGCCTCGCAAGCTCGAGAACCTGACTGGCCTCTTCCATCTGCCCCGCCTTCATCAGCGCATCGATATAGCTCAGCCAGTACTGCCCCTGGGCAGGATCAACATTCAGCGCCGCGATAAAATATGAAAGGCTGCCGGACTCATCTCCGCTGCCAGCCAGCAATACCCCCATGTTGTGGTTCGCCACTGGATGATCAGGGGCCGACCGCAGGACCGATTCATATTCCGCCTTTGCCTCTTCCAGTTTCCCCGCCTGATGATGCGCGATCGCCTCCTGCAAATGCTGCGCTGTCGATTGGGGAATATCCGTATACATCATTTTTCTGCTTCGAAATTGCGATTTTTTTCGCACCATTCACGCCACAGCGACCTGTACTCGCGTTCGACACTCCGAGTGTATGCCAGTTGATCACCGATGACAGACAGATTAAAAATATTCCTCAATTCGCACCTGAGCGCTGACAAGGATTGCAAATCCATTGCCTTCTTTATTGCGAGTTGCTCGTATTCCTGCTCCGTCCTTGCAATCCAGTCCGTCAAGCCTAACGCTGTAAGAATAGAAGCTGAAACCCGTCCGGACGTCGTAGGCCAGCACAAACTCACCATCGGCACACCCATCATCAATCCTTCCAGCGCAGTTACCCCTCCTCCATGAGGAAACGGATCCAGCGCAATGTCGATCTGATTGTAGGCTTGCATATGCTCATGTCTCGGCGACCATCTCTGTAAAATTATCCGCTCCGGATCAATCCCTGCACTCGTAAAATACGACATCACACGCCCCCGAGTACCACCATCGTTCAGCTCATGTGTCTTGATTACCATCCTGCTCTCAGGACATGCCTTCAGAATATTCGACCAGACGCGATAGGTTGCCTCCGAATTCTTGGATAACCTGTTGAATGAGCCAAAAGTAATCCCCTTCCCGGACAATGCAGGCAAATCATTCACCGATGGCGTTTCCCCGTTTTTGAAATATCCCACCACGCAGGGCAGATACCTGATCCGCTCTGCATAGTACACTTGCTCTTCAATCGGCACGCTTACCGGATCAGTTAAAAAAACGTCCATCGCACGCATCCCAGTGCCATGCGCATATCCCCATGCCGTGATCTGAATCGGCGCGGGCTTCCTGGCAAACACCAAAAGACGGTTTCCTGCGCTGTGTCCTGAGAGATCGACCAGTATGTCTATCCCATCCTCCCTGATCAGTTGCGCCACTTCATCGTCTGCCATGCCGGCTATATCTCGCCATAACGTCACACTTTCTTGAAACCTTTCAGTCAATAAATCCTTCGTTGCAAAATTCGAATATGCGATTACATCAAACTGACCGGCATCATAATTCACGAGCATGCCACCAAACACAAAGGCGGCCGAATGTATCCTGAAGTCCGCGGACATATAACCTATGCGCAGTTTTCGTTCAGGATCAGCTTGGTTTTCATGTGCCAATTCTCCATAAAATGGCGCACCGTGTACCGCATCCCAATTCCTTCTCTCTGACTGTAATTCTGATACGGTCATCTTGGCATTCAGATCCTGCAAAAATATCAGATTGCTGTGTGCAAGCGCATAATCCGGCTTGAGCTGTAACGCCTTGCGAAAGCAATTGATGGATTCATTTACTTGTCCAATAGCAAGAAAGAGAATGCCTAGATTGCAATGTGACAGAGCACTCTCAGGGTCAATCTCGAGTGCCTTCAGACAGCTGCTTATGGCTTCATTTGTCTTCCCCTGTTCTTTTAGAATGAGCGAAAGGTTGTTGTGAGCCTCGAAAAAATCCGGTTCGATCTGCAATGCCCTGCGTAAACTGGCCTCTGCTTCTCCCAGTTTTTTTGCGTTTAAAAAAATGACGCCCAGTACGCAATGTGCATCCGCATAATTCGGATTGATATCTAGAGCCTTCCGGCAACTGATCTCAGCCTCTTTCAAGCTACCCATGCCGCTTAGAACCATGCCTAAACCACAATGCGCCTCAGCATGATCCGGATTTAATTCGATAGCGCGACGATAGCTGTCTTTCGCCTCCCCAAGTCTATCCATACGCTTTAGGATATGACCAAGGTTGTAATGTGCAAGCGCTAATTCAGGCTTGATATTTACCGCCCTCCTATAGCTTGCTTCTGCTTCATTCAGGCGTTCCAAGTCCTTGCAGAGATTTCCGAGGTTGTAATGCACGCTTTCGTTGTCCGGATTGAACGCGAGTGATTGGCGGTACGCGGTTTCCGCCTCATTCAATTTTTTCTGGCCCTTGAGTGCCCTGCCCAATCCGAAATACGCCTCCCCTTCACTACCAGGCAACTGCACAGCACTCTTGAAGATCTGTTCCGCCTCCTGATACCGTTCCAACTCCATCAGAACATTACCAAGATTGAATACCGCCTTAACATTCTGGGGCATGATTTCAAACGCACGGCGCAGGCTGCGCTCAGCCTCATTAAGTTGCCCTGCCTCATGCTGCAAGACGCCCAGGTTGATAAGCGCATCCACATAATCTGGCTTAATCTCGAGCGCCTTACGGTAGCTTGACGCAGCTTCATCCTGACGTCCCAGCGCCTGCAAAACAACGCCAAGGTTGTAATGCGCCTCGACATCCAAAGGCGATAACGCCGCTGCCTTCTGCATGGGCTCTAGCGCTTCCTCGATTCTCCCAAGCTCCTTGTACGAAACCCCCAGCCCCTTCCAGACAAATCCTTGGTCTGGGAATTTTTCCGCCAGCCTCCTCGCCTCTACCGCTGCACGCTCATATTGTCCTTGACTAAACAAGGCCACCAGCGCATCCATCTCCTGATCGCTAGGCCCAGCCAGTTTTTGATTTTCTTTCTCCAGGCTTCTTGCAAGCGCCTCGACCTTGTCTCCCTGCAATCCATGCTGCCTCGCAAGCTCGAGAACCTGACTGGCCTCTTCCATCTGCCCCGCCTTCATCAGCGCATCGATATAGCTCAGCCAGTACTGCCCCTGGGCAGGATCAGCATTCAGCGCCGCGATAAAATATGAAAGGCTGACGGACGCATCTCCGCTGCCAGCCAGCAATACCCCCATGTTGTGGTTTGCCACTGGATGATCGGGGACTGATCGCAGGACCGATTCATATTCCGCCTTTGCCTCGTCCAGCTTCCCCGCCTGATGATGCGCAATCGCCTCCTGCAAATGCTGCGTTATCGAATCGGAAATATCTGTATGCATCATTTCATATCTTCCTTGCTTTTCTTGCACCATTCACACCAAAGCGTCCGGTACTCTCGTTCAACAGTACGAACATAAGATGCCGTATTGCCCATCTCAGATGAAGTCAGAATATTCCTGAGCTGCTGCCTGAGTCCGGACAATGCCTGCAAATCACTGGCTTTCTTGACAGCCAATTCAACAAACTGGTCCGAGTTTTCGGCGACCCAATCAGGAAGGCCCAATGATGTCATGATCGACGCAGACACCCGCCCCGGCATCGTAGGCCATATCTGTGTCACCACCGGCACGCCCATCATCAATCCTTCCACCGTGGTCACGCCCCCTCCATGCGGGAAAGGATCCAGGGCGATGTCGATCTGGTTGTAGGCTCTCATATGCTCATACCAGGTCGTGCCTCCCTGCATGATGATGCGCTCTGCAGCCACTCCTACCCTTGTGAAATACCCCATAACCCGCTCTCTCGTCGCAGGATCCTGCGTTTCCGGAGATTTCAAAATCAATCTGCTGTTGGGAACAGAAAGCAAAACTTCGGCCCATACGCGGCAGGCTGTAGGAGACAACTTGGTCAGGCGGTTATGCGATCCAAATGTAATGATACCGTCAGCCAAAGCTGGCAATTCATTTACATCAGGAAAAGTTTCATTGTAGAAAGCACCCACTACGCAGGGCAGATACCTGACTTCTTCGGCATAATATTTTTTCTCATGGTGCGGCACCATTACCGGATCGCTGAAGAACACATCCATCGCCTGCATCCCCGTGCCCGATGCATAACCCCATGCGGTGATCTGAATCGGCGCAGGTTTCCTGGCAAACACAAGCAAGCGGTTTCCTGCGCTGTGGCCGGAAAGATCCACCAGTATGTCGATTTGATCCCGCCTGATCAATTCCGCAGCAGCATCGTCAGACAGTCCGACGATACTGCGCCAGACCGTCACATGCTGCTTGAAGTATTGCGTGGATCTGTCATCCATTCCCTTGAAATTGGAATAGGCATATACGTCAAATTTTTCGCGGTCAAAATTGACCAGCATCCCGCCAAAAACCTTCGTTGCCGAATGGTCCTTGATGTCTGCCGAAACATAGCCTATGCGCAGCTTGCGTTCAGGATCGGGCTTGTTCTCATGCGTCCAGTCGCGATAAAAAGGAGCGCCATGCGCTGCATCCCATTGCCTTCTCTCAGCCTGCAAGGTCTGAATATCCTCACTGTCCATCAGATCCAGCGCATAAATCAAATTGCTGTGCGCTAAAGCATAATCTGGCTTGTACTCCAAGGCCGTCCTAAAGCATGCAGCCGATTCTTCGAGTCTGCCTCGCATCAACTCCACATTACCCATCGTGTTATATGCCTGTGGGTAATCCGGTTCAATTTTTACCGCCAAGCGCAAGCACTCCATCGCGTCATCCGGTCTGCGCAATACGCATGCCAAGTTGTTGTATATCTCCGCAGAATTCGGGTTGATCTCAAGCGCCTTGTGGTAACAGGCCTCTGCTTCATCAAGCCTTTTCATGTCGTTCAGGATGATGCCAAGATTGTTGTGCGCCAGCGCAAAATCAGGCTTGATGTTTATCGCTTTCCTGCAGCAGGACTCCGCCTCTTCCAACCTGTTTAGCATCATCAGCACGACGCCTAGATTTATATATGCCTCCGCATAATCCGGCCTTAACCGGATCGCATGTCTATAGCTTTTTTCAGCCTCTTCCAGTCTGTCTATCCCCTTTAGCATATTGGCCAAGTTGTAATGTACATCAGCAATATCAGGGTTCAGCGATATCGCCTTGTTCAAATGCATTTCGGCTTCAGCATAGCGTTTCTCGTCCAGCAACAAAGTTGCTATGTTGTTATGTGCTTCCGCATAATCCGGTTTGATCTGCAATGCCTTAAGATAACTTTTCTCGGCTTCCTCCAGCCGAGCCAAATCGTTGAATACCAGGCCGAGGTTGTGATGGGTTTCCGCATCGGCCGGCATCAACTTCACCGCTTTTTGCAAGGCATTCAAAGCTTCTGCCTTCTTTCCCATCTGGCTAAGCGTCACGCCCAACATTTTCCAGCCGAACCCATGGTGGGGATATCTCTTTGTCATTTCCTGCGCCATGCTTGATGATTCTGCAAAGCGCCTTTCATTGAATGAAGACATCAATGCATTGATGAAAGCTTGAGCTGAATCATTGTGCCGATGTGTTTTCTGTTTGGCTTTTCCGTTTTTTGTTGCTTGCGGCGATTTTTTCTTGGCAATGACGCTTTGAACATCCTGCAACTGTTCTTCGATCCGCCCAGCCAATGCATTTATTTCGTCTCCGTCCAATCCATGCTGTTTTGCATAGGCAAGTACCTCCTTTGCTTCTTCTGGCTTCCCAGATTGGAACAGCGCATCGACATAACCCAACCAGTACTGGCGGCGCGAAGGATCCGAATTGAGTGCAGAAATGAAATAGGGCAATCCAAGGCTGGGCTGCCTGGTCTCAACCAGCAAAGCGCCAAGGCGGTAGTTCACCTCAGCGTTGGCAGAATCCACCTGCAGTATCCCTCTATACAAGCGCTCAGCATCCTCCAGCCTCCCTGACCGATGGCAATCTATGGCCTGCAATACGGCCTGCTTTACCGCTTCCGTATCAGCAAGATATGAGGTCATAGGCTGCATCGGTCAGATGAAATTGATATGCTGGACATCTTTTCTCACCAGCCTGTCCAGATAGCGATTGACTTCGTCCATGCGGCAATTCAAGCGGCATTCGCGTATGTCCAGTTCATTGCGCACGTAATCAAAATTCCTGCGGCGAATTTCACCTTCCCATATATCGCCGAAGGATTTTTCGTTGATGTTCCCGTAATCGAATCGCGAATCGAGCAGGTACGCGCTGCAACCATACACCGCGCCTGTCGCCATGATGTACCCCCAGAATGCCGGGGTGGCCAGGCATTTCTTGTAACGCGTAGTTTCCCCCTCGTCGTGCTTCTTCATCGTGTTTTCGCGGTAGACCACGTTGAACTTGTCTGTGTTGAATTGAGCAAGCTTTGCTTGCAGCCCTGTATAGCCCTGATAACTAATGTCCTCATAGACATGCGTATTGCTGAAGGTGTGCTGCGAATAGGGCTTGACCACCAGATAATCAAGGCCGATCTCATTGCGGCATATGCGAGCGAGCGTCTCGACTTCGGCTGCATTCTCGGGCAAAAGCACGATCTGTGCGCCAAGCACGCATGAATAACCATGCGTATTGCGCGCCTCCACCATGCGCTTCAAGTTGGATACCACACGATTGAAGTCGCTCTCCTTGGTCTGGTGGACTTTTGCATAGGTCTGGGGCGTGCCAGCATTGAAGGAGGCCTTGATCCACGACATCAGCGGCAGCGCATTTTCGACAAAGGCATCGGAAAGAACCGAAGCGTTGGTCGTCATGGCCGTATCTATGCCCGCCTTATGCGCCGCCATCACCATGCGGTCGATTTCCTTGTGCAGCATGGGCTCGCCTTCTCCGGCAAACATCACGCTCTTCACTCCATTTTCGCCCATCTCTGCAAGCGCCTTTTCGATCACCGGCAAAGACAGCCTGATCGGCTTGTAGCCGATATAGTCGACCGCGCAAAAAGTGCAGCGGTGATTGCAAGCTCCGACTGGCGATATCTCCACATAAATCGGATATACCGTTTTCATCTTCTCCCAGTCGTCATGTGCATCGAGAAAGTTCGCCACCCGCTGCGGGTGATACATGAGTTTGTGGCTATCTATCGCATAGCGGTCTGACATTGGCATCATCCTCAAAATGGTCCACGAAATTCCCGCTGGGGGACATCGTGTGGTGTGGTTCTAAAAAGCCGGCTGACAAGATCGGCATCGGTCACATCTGAGCCCAGGTGGGTTGCGATGGCACGGGCAAGACAGAGTGCATCCGGATAGTAGTCGCGGGTAAGATGGTGCGATGTGGGTGCCGGCAAGTCTGGCAATGCAACGCGCAAAGGTGGATGGCGCAAGAAACCAAACGCCGTTTCGCTCACGCCAGCCACAATTTCCCCGGCTATTCCACCTGTCTTCCACGACGTGTCAGCGACAATCAAAGCACCCGTTCGCTTGACAGACTCAACGATGGTTTCCATGTCAAGCGGCCGAACCGATCTTGCATCGATCACCTCGACATCGATGCCGAGATCAGCAAGCGCCTTTGCGGCAAGAAGCGCTTCGACAACCATGAATGAGAATGCCACAACGGTTGCATGCCTGCCGCTTCTGCGGATCACTGCCTTGTCCAGCGGTACAGAGTAAGGCTCGCAAGGCACATCGTCCGAAATGCCGTGCAGCCACCTATGCTCGATATAGATCACCGGGTTGTTGTCGCGGATAGCGGCTATCAACATGCCCTTTGCATCGTATCCGCTGGACGGCATCACCACCTTGAGCCCCGGCACATGCGCGAACATCGCCTGGAGGCTTTGTGCATGCTGAGGACCCTGCCCCCATCCTCGCCCGACGATCACTCTGACCACCAGTGGCACATTCACCTGGCCTGCAAACATGTAGCGCCATTTGGCCGCATTGTTGACAAGCTGATCCATGCAAAGCAGCGCAAAATCGATGCGCTGGTGCACAATCACCGGACGCATGCCGGAAATGGCTGCGCCTATGCATATGCCGGTCATGCCGTTTTCCGCCAAAGGCATGTCGAACACGCGCGAATTGCCGAATTTTTCCTGCAGACCGGAGGTCGTACCGAATATCCCCTTTGGGTCGGGCACTCCTTCCCCGATAAGCATGACCCGCTCATCCTCCAGCATCGCTTGTTCCAGTGCTTCGCGTATCGCCTCTGCCTGGGTGATCTGACGGATCTCAACCATACAAGTATCCTTCAAGATCTGTCTGATTGGGGGTCTTTCCTGCCAAAGCGCAGGCGAATGCCTCTTCGATTTCCTGAGTTATCGCGTGCTCCATATCAGCCAGCCTGTCACGGGGTTGAATATCCAGCCTGCTCTGCAGTCTCGCCACCGGGCAGGCCGCTTTCCATTCTTCCACTTCATCTTTGGGGCGATAGCCCAGTTCATCGTCGATATTTGGGCCGCAGTGCTCTCTGATGCGGTAGGTCGCACATTCGATGAAATACGGGGTGCTGCCATTTCTCAGGTCGGAAACCGCGCTTCTTGCCGCATCATAGACGGCGAGCACATCATTCCCGTCCAAGCTCATGGTATTGCATCCGCAAGATGCCGCCACGCCGTGTATGGAGCGATCCGCCTGCCTTGTGGATAACCTCGTATAGCAGGCGTAGAGATTGTTCTCGCAGACAAACAAAACCGGCAGTCTGTGCAATACCGCAAAGTTGATGGATTCGAAGACTGCACCTTCCTCGAATGTGCCATCACCGAAAAAAACCGCGATCACCTTGTCTTCTCCGCGCAGCCTTGCGGCCCATGCAGCACCCACCGCCAAAGGCACGGTTGCCCCTACGATAGGCACCGCACCCAGAAATCCCGCCTCGAGATCGATCATGTGCATCGACCCACCCACACCTTTGCAGCAGCCTTCTTCCTTGCCGTAGATTTCAGCCAGCATCGCCTTGAGGCTCCCGCCTTTGGCAAGATAGTGAGCATGAGCGCGATGGCTGCTGAACACACCGTCTTTTTTTTCCAGTGCGGCGCAAACGCCGACAGCTACCGCTTCCTGGCCGATGGATAAATGCACAGGACAGCGCATTTCCTGTGCGGCATAGCGATCTGCGATGGCTTCTTCCACGCGGCGGATACGCAGCATGTCGCGGTACAGCGCTTCGATGTCGTTCTTCATCTAACCGGACCTTCCATGACGGTTTGTCCTTCCAACAATCCTGCAACAGCCTTGCTCACGCTTTCAACGGAAATATGCGCGATGCAGGGATCATTCCTGTAGCACTTGGTATCCATGCAAGGTATGCAATCCCAGGTTAGTGGCGGCAAGACCTTGGCCAGATGGCTGCCAGACACTTCAGTTGCAATGGTCGGCCCAAACAGAGCGACCACCGGTTTTCCCAATGCAAGCGCAATATGCAGGCCAAGCGAATCGTTGGTGACAATCACGCGGCAGCTCGCAATCCATTCGATATAATCCTCGATGTCGTTGTCGCCCTGCTGCCAGCACACGGAAAATTCCCCCGACAACTCATCATGCAGACCCTTCCAGTATTCTTCTGGCCAGCGTTTAAGCGGGAACTTCTTGCCAATCAGGTGATTCAATCCAACGTCATAGCACACTTCAGATTTCGGGGCATAGCCCAAAAGATAAGGCTGCCCTGTATATTTTTGGCCAAGCATCTCATACAAAATCTTCGACCACGACTTTACCTTGCTGCGCTTGGCGGCAGAATTGGTAGTAAAACTGAGCGCCTCATCCGCATAATCATAGGCAACGGCCATGTGTGTCTTTGGGTCCAGCCTGAAACCGTATCGCCGCCAAGCCGGAATGCGGTCTGCAACAGCACATATTCCAGGCTCCTTTTCGAAATTGATCACGATGTCGAACCATTCCGAAAGCAGGAGGTGCGGGGTGAAATGGTTGACAGTGAGCAGGCGGTGTATGTGCGAATTGCCTTTCAACAGCGCGATGCCTTTCTTGTCCACCAGCCAGGTCACATGGTATTGATCGGGCGGATAAAGGTGGAGGATCACCGTGGTACGAAGGATGTCACCCAGGCTGACCACGCCGCTGTCGTCCGGATCAAGCGTTTCGCTGTACCCAGGCTTGATGATGAGAACGCGTTTTCGCTTGTCGTCTTCTGCAGGAAGAGGCATATGCATTTTCAACTCGCTTCCGTTTTGAAAAACTGCCTGGCCTGTTCAAGATTTTCTATTTTTTCATAAAGGCTTTCCGGCATCTCGATGTTGCGTATCTGGACAGAGGTGTGAGGTATCCCATGATCGTAATAGCTCTGGAAACGGTTGTTCTTGATCTTGGTGTCGCAACCGATGCAACGCCCATACTGTTCGCATGCATGGAATGCTTCCAGATCCTTCATCGTGAATTCCGGATCCAGTATATGCCCTACCGGAACCAGCTTGTGATCTGCAAATATTTTTTCGCCGAACTCCGAAAAACGGAATCCATGCACTTCCAGCACTTCAAATTGCCTGACCGGCCCTCCTTCAACCCAACTCTGATAAAGGTAGTAATGACAACCCCAAACAAAGCCCAAGGGGTCAAGCAGAAGCTCAGTCGTCCTGCATTCGCAGCGCAAAGTATGTGGATGAATGTTGGATGAGATGAGGTCGGTCGAAAAGGGATAAAGGTAATGACCATGCAGCTTTCCATCTTCCACGCCTAAAAACTCCTTTGTTTCAAAGGGAACTCGCCCGTCATAGGCTTCCTTCATCTCATCAGTCACATGGTTTTGGGGGTGGGCCACCATGTATATCCCGACATCACTCTCCGCTTTGTTTGGCGATACGCGAAATCCGAAATTACTCAAGGAGGCACAACGCTCGACGAGCTCGGAAAAACCCTTTCCCTGCCAGGTGCGATTCATTTCGTCTGCATGATAGCTCACGCGAATCGAAGGATAGGGAGCATTGCGTTTAAGTTTTTCCTGCTGCCCATTCAAGTGGCTGACAAACACTTCAGGTTTCAGTGCAAAGTTTGTCAGGAGGTCGAAGTAATGGGTCGTATCGGACAGAATCACGCCCAATCCCTTTTTCTTCCAGTAAAGCATCGGTTCGCCGCCCTGAAGGGTGATCGGAAGATCCTCCCGAAAAGGGATCCTGTTCAGCGCGACTACCCATTCTTCAGGTGTCAGACTGTTGCGCTGCTTCTTGACCTTGATCGGAAAAAGGACGCTGCGCTGCCCGCTCTGCTCTGGATCATTGATGCAATAGCTGCAACTCAGGTTGCACTCTAAGGTCAGAAAAAGCCCGACATAATTCAAGGATGCGGGCAATTCAAGTTGCGACAAGGTCATAAGGACACCTCTAGTTGCCGATTTTGTAATGGACAGCTCTCTGCTTACAGGAAATTGACATGAAGCGGTTTTTTCTCGCCTCCGGGGCGTATGCGCTCTATGCCTTTCGCATGATTGTCTAGCGCCACGCTCACATAATGCTGTATCGGCAGCGTGCCCATCATGGTCTGTGCATCAAAAGAAGGAGAGGCGAGATAATTCATGGCTCTCCAATAACGCTCGGATTTCCATATATCGATGAAGCGCTCTTCCGTGAAATTTCCGATATGCAGCTTGGAATATCTTGCATTGAAGAACATCCCGGAAGGCGCGACCAAACCGCTGCCGCTTATCTGCAACAAGAACTGTGGCCCATAAAACCGCTTATAGGATGGCTTGTCCCCATCCTTGATCTTGTCCCATTTGACGATGATCTTCGTTTGCTCATTGCTCATCGATTCCGCCTGCGTGAGCAGATTATGCAGGCTTTCATACTGGCTGTAATCTATGCCCAGGGTGTGCTGCTCATCATCCGAACAATGCTTGATCACGGCATAATCCACGCCCAAGTCAAGTCCAAGCTTGGCAAAAGGTATGATTTCATCCTTGAACTGCGGCATCAGCACCATCTGTATGCCCAGCGTCACTCCCAGATTCTTTTTCTTCTTCAGTTCAACCGCATATCGTACGTGCTCGATTGCGCGATCGAATACCTGTGTATGTTCCTTCCCCTTGTACATGATGGAAGCATAGGCTTCCGGCTTGCCGGCTGCCACGGTAAAGCGCACCCATGTCAGGTGGGGCAAAACCTGTTCGATCTTTTCGGGCCCCCATTCCCATGCGTTAGTCGCATTCCCGACATCTATACCAAGTTTCGAGGCATGCTGTATGAATGGCACATAGGCTGGCGACAACGTGCTCTCTCCATCTGAGACAAGCGAAACGCTGCGTATGCCAATTTCGGCAAAGTCATCCAGCAGATTAAGAGCATTGGCCGTCTTGATGCTGCTGCGAGACTGCGACTCCTGCATCATCGCATAACAAAAGGAGCACATTGCCCCGCATGCGCGCGTAAGCGACATGTCCACGCTTACCGGCGCGATCCTCTCACCCGCTTCCCAAGCCATCACCCTGTCCATGTGATAGGACAGTTTGTGCGAGTCGAGTATCAATTCGCCTTCGCGCGTTTGAACAGGAGCACTCATGATTTCACCTCGATGCCTCGAAGATTGCGCAGCGAACTGCGGTCACCCAGCGGCTCCAGCCAGACGACCAATCCAGGATCGACTTTTTCCTTCAGAAACCCTTCAAAATCCAAAAGCAGCGTTCCGCGCTTGTCGGCAGGAACATGACTAGTCAAACTTACGACCACCTGCCCATCCTGCCTTGCCTCCTCAATGACAAGCATGTCTTTCAGATCCGGCAAAGATAAAGACATGCTTTCTTTCACGAGAGAAAGCCTCCCTGCATCGGATAGTTGTCCCCAGTCTTCTCCGGGCCTTGGCGTATCCGCATTGGCGTAACAGAGATTAGTTGTCATAGATTACTAAGCCTTTCATACTTTAAATACACACAACAAATTATCCACGACTACCTTATCGCGATAAAACATGAATAGGCAGGAAATCCCTGTCTTATTTAAAGACTATTAACTCAAGAGAACGAGGCACATTCCTCGATTTCCATTGCATCTCTTCCAACTGACTTGCATTGCAGATTTAAGCAGGAAACGTATACATCTGAAATCATGGAAGGGCGTCAGAATTATTTTTATACCATTTGAGCTCACGATGGAATAATCGTTTAGCTGCATCACTGTAATAATCATTCTTTATTGTCGGGTTATAGGTATTTTCATTTGTCAGCTCAACCCAAAAAAACTCTTCGCTGTCATCAATAATCCTCAATCTCTTTTTACTGAAGGCGTAATCGACCAAGTCGTGATCTAAAGTCTCAAACCTTCCAAACCATGTCTCTCCCAAAATGATAGAGAACATGTCAGGGTGAGGATGAAAACAAAGAGGAGGTGGCTCTTTAAAAAAAATTGAATAATGTTCGCTATTTTCAAAACCATGCCAATATGGCTCCATGGTGCACAATCCATGACTAACCATAGGATGAGGCATTTCACTCATGGCAAGTGAAACCAACGGCCGATTGGATCTAACATTATCCTTTTTCAACTTATCCAAAAAATTAGGAATCATTAGCTGTGCAAGACGTTCGTTGACTCTTGGATGGCCACAAACAACATATTCGTATGGTTTCATCGTGTTTATAACATTGGCCAGCCCAAAACCAAACACATGATCAGGAGGAGCAACTACAATAATGGCGTCATCCGCTATGGCAGAATTAATCGCATCAACCAATGCCATAAACAAAGCCTCTCTTTGGTTACCGAAGGGCGGAATGATCTGGGTGTTTATGATAGATTGTATGCCCAATTTTCGTGAGTTTTCGACATGCTCATTCAGTAATGGCAACTCATTTTCACTACAATATATACGGTGGCTGATCGCCGCGCCTTGAAGAGATGGCAGATTGCCATGAAGCATCAACGATGGAAACATCGTCTGTCCAAGCCATTTGCAGTACTTCTCCCCATAAAACATCGACAACAAATGAATTTTGTTGCGAAACTCCTTATCGCTATGCGTATTATATTTGTGGTCGCTAATCGAGATAAGAGGATATGAAATATCAAAGTTCCATGATTGCACAACCCCCTTCAGCGATCCAATTCCCAAATGGCTACTCTGGATATAGAAATTCTTAGGTAAAAATAAGCTTCCTACGAATCGCGAATCAATCTCGAAAATCAGCTCGTCTGACTTTCTTGATATTGCTAACTTGTAAGTAACACCGACCTCACAGACAAAGTTTAATTTTTCCTCATTAAAAATATTCCATCTGCATCCATCGCCAAGCCAAAAACAAAGATTTTTTTGTCCATCGAGTCCAATGAGCCAAGTGAAATTAGCGTATCCAGAATAGATATAGCCATGCCCCAGAGAAGATCGAATATCCAACAGGTTAAATGTTCCTTCTATTGCAAAATCCGAATTTGATAAGACTACAAAATTGCGGCTACGTAGATTATTCATGCCATTCCTTTTTTAATTTCGCGCGGATTCAAATTTGAAGTGCAACGCCTGAGTTAAAGAATACCTGAGCTGGCGTCAGGTATTCAAGTCGCTTTCTTGGTCTGTTGTTCAATCGTTTCATCGCTTGGTCGATCTCCCGTTGTGTGATGGTGGTGAAGTCCCTGTTCTTAGGGAAGTACTGCCGGATCAGTCCGTTCGTATTCTCGTTCGTTCCGCGCTCCCAGGATGCGTAGGGATGCGCAAAGTAGAAGTCGGCCTTCAAGTCCTTGGCGATTCGCTCGTGTTCGGCGAACTCCTTGCCGTTGTCCGAGGTTACCGTATACACCTTATCCCGATGCGGCTTGAGAAGTGAGACGGCGGCCTTTCTGACCGCCCGGGCAGTTTTGCGCTCCAACTTGCGGATCAGCGTGTAGCCCGACTTGCGCTCGACCAGGCTGACGATGGCTTGTTTGTGATTCTTGCCGATAATGGTGTCGGCCTCCCAGTCGCCGATCCGGCTGCGCTCCTCGACGATGGCCGGGCGTTCTTCGATGGATTTGCGGTTGGGGATGATGCCACGCCGGTCATGCTTGCCGTAGCGCTTCCGGCGTTGCTTCTGACAGCGCAGGTGCTGCCATAACATGCCGCCAGCGCGCTTGTCGGTATAGACCCGCTGATACACGGTTTCGATGCTGATGTCCACATGGTTGCTGATTTGCTCGGGGCTCCAGTCTTCCCGCAACTTGGCCTGAGCAAACTCCCAGGTTGCATCATCTATCGTCCGCGCATTCGTCGCGCGGCGCTTCGTCGCAAGACCATGCGCCTGCTTTGGGCGATAGCCCTTCCCACCAGTGTTTCTGGCTAGCTCTCGACTGATGGTGGCGGAGTTTCGCTTGAGCACGGAGGCTATCTCGCTTTGTCTATGTCCTGCCTTCTTCAAGGCATAAATCTGGTATCGTTCTTCTCGGGTGAGGTGCGTGTAGTTCATTTCTGCAATTTCGACTGGCCGGTCAAAAAGGCATGGATGCTACCGCATCCCGCCCACCAATCGGCGTTATTCAAAATTGCATACATGTACGCCCACTTTTGCCAAGCTTTCAATCACTGATTTTGAGAAGGTAAAGATTGCAGCCATACATCCGGACTTCGTGTGAAGCCCACGGCTTCTGTCCCTGATGGAATCCGCTGATAGCACCTCATCACTTCAACGCACTCTACGTGCTTGCAATTTTCCAGGCTTCGCCACTCACGGTCTGACCAGTCTCGCCATCATGTCATGATTGCCTGTGCAATCGGTGGTCGTGCTCCTTATAACTCGTTAAAACCAGTTTTATTCAACCGCCTCGATTACATGCCGGCAGCGACGGCTGTCGGTGTGTAATCGGGGCGGAACATGCGATCATGGGCCAGCAACGCCCACACGATGCGAGCATTCTTATTCGCCAGGGCAACCGCCGCCACGTTGTTGTTGCGCCGGGCCATCAGCTTTCTCATCCAACTTTCCGGCTCTGCCTTCTTCTCTGCAAATCGGATAACTGCTCGAGCGCCGTGGATCATCAATGTACGCAGGTAAGTGTCGCCGCGTTTGCTGATACCCAATAGGGTCTGCTTCCCGCCGCTGGAGTTTTGCTTCGGTACCAGCCCCAGCCAGGCCGCAAGTTGTCGGCCATTCTTGAATTCCCGTGCATCACCAACGGTCGCCACGATCGCGATCGCCGTGAGCGGTCCCAGTCCGGGTATCTCCGCCAGCTTGCGGCTCGCTTCATGCTCACGGTGCCACTGCTGTATCTGGACTTCGAGTTCTTTGGCCTGACGATCCATTTCCTTCAGGTTCTCCGTCAACCGTTCCAGCAAGTTGCGCATCGTGCCTGGCAAGCCGTTCTCACCATCCTCCAGTATCTCCGGCACTTTCTTGGTGATCGAGCAGATTCCCTGCGGAATCACGATGCCAAATTCGGATAGCAATCCGCGTATCTGGTTACCCTGGGCCGTTCTGGCTTTGACGAATCCCTGCCAGGCTCGATGCACCGACAGGATTGCTTGTTGCTCTACCGTCTTCAGCGCGACGAAGCGCATGTTCGGCCTATCCACGGCTTCGCAGATCGCTTCCGCATCGGCCATGTCGCTCTTGTTCGTCTTGACATAGGGTTTCACGAACTAAGGTGCCATCAGCTTGACCGTATGTCCGTTGCCCTCCAGCTTCCTCGCCCAGTGATGCGCGCTGCCGCACGCCTCCATGCCGATCAGGCACGGCTCCAGATTGGCGAAGTACGTCGCCATCTCGGCTCGCTTCAATTGCTTGCGTACCACGACCTTGCCGCGCTCATCGATACCGTGGATCTGGAATACAGTCTTTGCCAAGTCGATACCAATTGTCGTAATCTTCATCTCGGATGCTCCTAGAGCTGGCTCCGGTTGTTTGAACAGCGGAATCGGATTTTTAAGTGGATCACCCGCTGCTCTCACGCTGCCTGTTTAACCGTCGGCAGCATCACGTTGTAAATCTCA
>JAJXTH010000029.1 GCA_021783995.1 Pseudomonadota bacterium | reverse complement strand
AACGAAAATAGGGGAAAATAATGCAAAAAATACCGAGATTCAGGCCGAAAATGCCAGATTTCACCCAAAAATCCAAAAAACTGCACGCTGGGTTTTCTTGCGTGGCGAATTATTCAGCGTTTCCCTAGCCCTTCTGCTGTATGAACTCGATGTAATAGCCGTCCGGATCGGCGACAAACGCAAGCACGGTCGTGCCGTGCTGCATGGGGCCTGCCTCCCTGATCACCAGGCCGCCCTTTTCCCTTACCATCTGGCACGCATGGGCAGCATCATCGACCTCGACCGCGATATGCCCGTAGGCCGTGCCGAGCTCATATTTGTCAACACCCCAGTTGTAGGTAAGCTCAAGCACTGCGCCATCCTTCTCGTCCTGATAGCCCACAAACGCCAGCGTGAATTTCCCCGCAGGATAATCGTTCCTTCTCAACAGTTTCATGCCGAGTACATCGACATAAAAAGCGATGGAACGCTCCAGATCCGTCACTCGCAACATGGTATGCAATATGCGCATCATCTCTCCTTAAAAATCGTAGCAAACTCAAGCCAGCCGCATGCACCTTCCCATACTCGTCCTGCAGCTTTGAGACTCGGCAGGATTAGGGTGAAGCGGGAGCCGTTCCCTGGCTCATACTTTCCAGCACTTTTCTCTTGTATCTCTCTAGGATGCCGGCACACTCGCCGCCGGGATAGTGATAGGACTCGAAATAGTTTTCCCAGTCTGGCGAAAGCGATGAAAACTCGATGCCGGATATCCTGCCCTTGTCTTCAAATGCAGCAAAGCTTCGCCAAAAATGTTCGTCCGCGTCTTCCATGATGAAATAGGCTCCCGGATGATGCATATCCAGATTCCCCGCATCCTTGTAGATGAAACAGCCGATCGTCCTGACATTCCTGTTAGCAAGCGTCTCTATCCCCGGATAGCCATCGGTTGAAACGGCTGCAGGCCAACTCGCGACATCCCGAGAGAAGGAGAGCTTGATGTCATGCCTGCCATTGAAACTTTTTAACACATCGGCGCGATTCTGCTGGGCCGTTAGTGCACTCCTGAAATTCGACAGGACTGGGCCTACGAGATCGCGCCATCCCTGATAGGCAGAACCGACGCCATCCTGCACATCGCCTATCACGAATCTTGGCGTAGAAGCCCCATAGAGCCTTTCCAGATAGGACTCCACGACCGGGAACTGGGCAAAGCAATCCTTGACTGTTGCAGGGTTACTGTACCAGTCGCTTCCGCCCTTGGCCTCATCCATGAATGACTTCATCACGATCGCCATGTCGATGTTGCTCAACCCCAGCTTCTTGAGTTTCCCCGATGCGATCCCGCATGCCTCGGTCAGTTCATGCCCATGGGCTCCCGTAACAGTCAGCAGAAGGCTGGGGGAGGCATCGTCCAGCACCTGGAGAAAATCATATGGGCTTCCCGCCATCTGGTAGTTCAGCACGCTGGAGGGGGAAATGCTGTCAGGATTCGGTATGCCGCTCGCATCAGACGAGGCCGTGTCAAAAACGCTGCTCACGAAATTGAACGTAAACCTGACGGTGAACAGCATCGTCCTGCCAGCCTGATCGCCATTCTGAAGCTGCGAGATCTTCTTGTCTGCAGAGTCGGCCAGGCTACTCTCCGCCCTGTAAACCGGAATCTCGATCGATTTCATGCCGCTGCGCAGCTTGAGCCAGGTGAGGCTCATCCTGGTTTTGCTGTTCACCATGCCCTTCGTCAAGGAATTCGTCCTTGACTGCGCCTCGGAAAGAACGGGATTGTCCACAGTGGCCGTAACGCCGCCTATCGCCGCAGCAGACCCTCCCGTTGCCACAATCGCCGCAGCGCCAAGCAGGAATTTTGCCGACCCGATGAAATCATGTTTTGAATCGGTCGCACTCTTGACATTCAAGACCAGGGACAAGTCGCCAGGATTGAAGGCAGAGAAAGTACCAAGCGGCGCGAGCGGCACAACATTGATAGGCAGCGTGCTCAGGGTTGCGCATTGCGTGCCATTGTCTCGCCCGTCGAATGTGGCGATCGGAATTTCCTTTCCGTCTAGCTTTCCCTTGAATCCCTTGGTCTCGACTTCCAGCACGAGCTGCGTATTCTCCCCTCCCCAAAAACCATGGTTTGAAAGGGGCACGCAGCTGCTGGCAGGGATCACCTCCGTCGTCACGGTGACATATCCATCGTGCCCATGGCCATCGCGCAGCCACTTCGGCGCATCGCCGGAAACATAGTTCGGGTGGTTCGTCGGGAAGAAAAATGTAGTCGCCATGCCGGACAAAGGCAGGCACAGGATCAAAAACAATGTAGCTCTCGTCTTCATGCGCATATTCTACAGGTTGGGAGCGATCCTTTGCCAAAGACCCCGAGGAACCCGCCATCGCGTAGAATAGACAGGCTGAAAATTCGGGGAACACTATGGCTTGGCAACTTTTTGACACGACTCTCATCGGAGAGCCCTTCCAGATCCTGCAGGACGATCGCTTTGCGGGAAACTTGCCAGGAGAGGAATTGCCGAATCTCTCGTGGTTTGGCATATGGTGCCGCATGGATACGGAGGGTGGCTTCTGGAATCTCGCCGAAACGGATGCGCTCGCGCAAATCGAGGAGGATCTTCTGAAGCTCGCATCGGAATTCGGCAACGGGTGGGCAGTGTATGTGCGCCGCGCGATATCGGCCGGGAAGTATGAATACTTTTTCTACTCGGGCGAGGATGCCCATCTTCAGGAAGCATTGAAGCCCCTGCAAGACATGCATCCCGGATACCGCATCGAATACGACAGCCAGCCCGACCCGGAATGGTCTCTCTACACCGACTGGCTGAAGGAAGCGCCCAACTCGTGAGGCTATGAGCTCAGGCCGTTGATCAGAAGTCCCACCATAAGCGCTGCCAGTATGAGAAACGGCGCGCATTCCTTCCAGTCCATCTTGCGGGTTTTCGCCCTGATGCACAGCATGTCATCCAGATCGTTGTGCAGATGTCCGTTGTGATATTTCATTTCTTCTCCCTGACCGAGCTGGCAGATTATCAGAGACATAAGAGAAGGACCAAGCCCGCGTGGCGGATAAGTTCAGCCTGCCCGGCGGAAGAAAAAACAGACGGGCGGCGGATTGCGGGGCATCAGCGGTCAGGCCCTCGAGATGCGTTGAAGCGCATCGAGAATCACGCTGCGCGGTGCTGCAATGTTCATGCGCATGAAACCACTGCCTCCAGCGCCAAAGCTGATGCCTGGGTTCATCCCGACGTGCGCACGATGCACGAAGAAACGGCGCAGCTCATCATCGCTCATGTCGAGCTTCCTGCAATCCAGCCAGAGTAGATAGGTGCCTTCGGGCTCTGTCATGCTTATGCCCGGCAAATGATCTGCCAGATATTCCCTCACGCAGTCCCGGTTGCCGGCAAGATAGACGAGCAGGCTGTCCAGCCAATCCTTGCCGTTTCGGTATGCCGCCTCGAAGGCCGCAATGCTGAAGGGATTTGCGTTGCCTGCATGCAGGCTGTCGAATGCCTTGCGGATCGCAAGCCGGTGTTCCGGATTCCGTACGATCAGGCAGGAAAGACCCAGCCCGGGAATGTTGAACGTCTTGCTTGGGGCGACCGCCGTGATCAGCTGGTCTGTATCGTCTGCCAGAGTCCCGAGTGCAATGTGTTTTTTTCCCGGATAAACCAGGTCCGCATGTATCTCGTCGGAGAGTATCGCGATATCGTGCCGCCTCGCGATCTCGAGCAACTGCAAGAGTTCATCCCTTTCCCACACGCGGCCTACCGGATTGTGCGGCGAACAAAACAGGATCAGCCTGGCCCCATTCCTGGAGCATTGCTCCAGATGATCGTAGTCCATCTCGTAGCGGCCGTGTGTCATGCGGAGCGGGTTCTCGAGCAGCCTGCGGCCATTGGTCGTCACCGCAGAAAAGAACGGGGGATAAACTGGCGGCTGCACGATCACGCCATCTCCCGGTTTGGTCAATGCCAGCACCGCCGCATAGAGCGATGGCACGACGCCTGGCACCATTGCGATCTCGTCGCGCCCGACTTCCCAGCCGTGGCGATTCTTGAGCCATGAGGCGAGCGCATCAAACATGCCATCCGGATAAAGACTGTAGCCGTAAACTGGATGCGCTGCGCGATCAATCAGCGCCCGCGTCACCGCTTCGGGTGCCGCAAAATCCATGTCCGCAACCCACATCGGCAGCACATCAGCGCTTCCGAACTGCCCAAGACGGCCGTCGTGCTTTAAGGAGTTCGTACCGCTTCTCGGGATCAGCCTGTCGAAATCGAGGCTCATGCAATGCGCTCCCAGAGGGTGACTTCGGAAACGCTGTGCTGGTATTTCCGCCTTGTCTCCCTGATCACGAAAGGCACATCCTGCGGCATGCCGATCATCCTGAAGTGCGGGGACAGCAATTCCTTCAACCCATCAAGCGTGGTATGACTCTCGCCGTCCTTCTTGAATCCGCCTATCCACTGACTGCTCCTGGTGTGTTCCTCGAGCCAGGTATAGGGCGATGCGATCAATAGCATCCCCCCGATGTTGAGCCGCTCGTGCACGCTTGCAAGAAATTTTGCAGGGCTGTAAAGGCGGTCTATCAGGTTGGCCGCGAGTATCAGATCGTAATTGCAGAAGATGGGCTTCAGGTTGCAGGCATCCCCCTGGAAGAATTCCACCTTGCCGCGCATTTCATCGAGGCCCAGCTCATGCAAACTGCGCGACTTGTAGCTGACCAGGCTCCCCTCTTCGGCAAGCTGATAGCGCAGGGTGCCGCTCCTTGCAAGCTCGCCCCCTAAACCGATGAAGCGCGCAGAAAAATCGATGCCTGTGACGCGATCGAAATGCCGCGCAAGCTCGAAGGTCGCGCGCCCGGTAGCACACCCCAGATCCAGCGCCCGTCGCGACAGTTTCCCCCCCATCGCATCGATTGCGATTTTTGCAAGCGCCTTTGGAAAATTGGCGACGCCAAAATATTCCTCCCCGTAATGAAACTCTGCATATTCGGAGAGCAGTCTATCGGTCTCGTAGTTTGAAGAGACGTGAAGGCTTGCAGCCTCGCCTTCCACATAGCGGAATCCCGCATGCTGGAAGAAGTGGCGCCTGAAAGCATAGCGCGCGCTTTTCAACGCCTCGTTGCCGCAAGATATCCAGGAGCCGCCCTTGATCAGGCTGTGGCGCCCATCAAAAGTAGGCGTCGTGAAATCGTCGTAAAGCGGATGAATCTCGAAGCCATCGAAGGGATAGATAGGCGTGCCGGTCCACTGCCAGACATTGCCCGTCACATCGTAAAACCCGCCCTGACGGAATTCGCTCACAGAGCATGACGAAGCACAATGATCCAGATGAATGTTGGCATTGGCAGGCCTGCCCTCCTTGATTTCTTCGAGCCTGCAATAATCGTAAAGCCTGTACCATTCGTCCTCGGTGGGCAAGCGTATGGGTCTTCCGGCTTGCCCATTCTTCCAGTTGCAAAATGCGTTCGCCTCGTGGAAATTGACTTCGACCGGCCAGTCCCAACGCATTGCAACGACCTCGGTCAGCAGCCTCAAATGCCAGCCCTCGCTGTTTTCAATCCAGAAGGTCGGATGTTGGGCCCGGCTGTAATTTTTCCATGCAAGCCCCTCCTGGTCCCAATGCGCATCATTTGAATAGCCTTTGCATTCCACGAACTCGAGGAACTCCTGGTTCGAGACGAGGTAGCGGCTGGCCCTGAACGCAGGAACAAAAGCTTCATGGGAGCCGTATTCGTTGTCCCATCCGTAGGTTTTCGCATCCCTTTCCTTGCCAATTGCAACCTCGCCTGAAGGTACATCGACCAGCTCGTTTTGCGGCGCAACTCCAGATCTTGAGCATGCCTGCCAGGAAGGATGCAGCCTCACGTATTGAAGCGCGTGCTGGCGTATCAGCACGGAAGAAGTCTCGAGGTGTATGCGCTCATGCTCCATTCCCATCAGCATCGCCCACCAGGGATGGTCCCAGCCTATCGGCAATGTCAGAGGCAGGGTCCTGATCAGGTTCTCGACGGAGCTTCTGACTTTTTTACGGTAAGCCATCACTTCGGAAACTTTGGGCCAGTCGTAATGCGCATCGTCAAGGTCATCCCAGCTCATCTCGTCCACGCCCACCGCGAAGACAGACTCGAATTGGGGATTGATGCGCTCTTGCAATAGCCCTGCAAGCACGAGCTTGTTGACGAAGAAGGTGGCCGTATGTCCCAGGTAGAAGATCAGCGGATGGCGCAGCGGAATCGGCTTCACGAAATAGGCCTCGTCGCACGACAGCACATCGAACAACCGCTCATAGCAATCGAAGGTGGAAAGAAAATATTCCAGAATTTCCGTGCGTTTGGCATCGGCATCATCGCCATCGAGCCGCGGCGTCCGCTTGATTCCCTGCATGCTCTTCCTCCGGAAAGATATGGGCCGGATTCTAGCATTCACAGGTGTAAAATGATGCTTTCCTTTTCCTTTCTCCCTCATGCACCTCGTCGTCTCCATCTCCGGCCACGGATTCGGCCATGTCGCGCAGACCGCACCGGTATTGAACGCGCTGCACGAACTCCTCCCGGGGTTGAACATCACGGTGCGCTCGCCTGTCGCAAAACGGCATCTGGAATCGCGCATCCGCGTGCCCTTTGTTCATCTGCAAAGCGAGGGAGACATCGGCATGGCGATGACATCGCCACTTTCCGTCGATGCAGAAAAAAGCCGCGCCGCATATCGCGCCTTCCACTCTGACTGGACGATGCGCGCGGAGGATGAAGCGAAGCTGCTTGAAACACTGCGCGCCGACTTCGTGTTGTCCAACGTGGGCTATCTGCCTCTGGCTGGGGCTTTGCTTGCCAAAATACCCTGCGCAGCGTTCTGCTCCTTGAACTGGTCCGACATCTACAGGCACTGCTGCATCCTGTCCGAACAGGATGAAATCATCGCGGCGCAGATACAGGCCTGCTACCTCGGCGCGAACGCGTTCCTGCGCGCCACGCCCGGCATGGAGATGCGGGATCTGCCCAACCTGATTCCAGTCGAACCTGTTGCCGAGATCGGCGAAAACCTTCGCGATGAACTCGACAGGCTGCTGAAACTCTCCGAAGATGAAAGGCTGGTGCTAGTCAGCATGGGCGGTATCTCCGGACGGTTGCCAATAGAAGCCTGGCCTCGAGGCATGCGCTATCTGGTGCAGGCCGACTGGCAGGCAAGGCATCCCGATGCGATCGCCATCGAATCCCTGCCTTTTTCATTTGGCGATCTTTTGGCAAGTTCGGATGCGTTGATCTGCAAGCCGGGCTATGGCAGCTTCGTGGAAGCGGCATGCAGCGGCATTCCCGTGCTTTATGTCGATCGCCCCGACTGGCCTGAATCACCCGCGCTGATTGCATGGCTCAGGCAGCATGGCAGATGCGCCGAGATCGCGCATGGCGCACTGCTCAGGGGCGAAATCCGGGAAGATCTGCTGCGGCTCTGGGACATGCCCAAGCCGCCAGCCGTTTCAGCATCCGGCGTGACCCAGGTTGCCGGATGGCTGAAAGAAAGATTGCGATCTAGTGCAGATGGCCGCCTTCATCGTGCACATGGCCGTGCTCCAGCTCTTCCTCGGTCGCCTTGCGCACCCCAGTGACAGTGCAGTTGAAAGTGAGCGTCTTTCCCGCCAGAGGATGATTGCCGTCCACGGTCACTTCGTCGTCCGTCAGATCCACGACCGTATAAAGCACGAAATCCTCGTCGTCCGCGTCTTCAGGGCCGCCCTCGAACTGCATGCCGACAGCAACGTCTGACGGAAATGAGCTGCGCGGTTCGACTTCGACCAGCTCATGCTCGTATTCGCCGAACGCATCTTCGGGCTTCAGCGTGACGCTGCATTGGTCGCCCACGCTCATGCCGTGCAGCGCCTCTTCGACCAGCGGAAAAATGCCGTCATAGCCACCATGCAAATAGCTGATCGGATCATCGACCCTCTCGATGATTTCGCCATTTCCGCCCGTGTTGATTAATTCATAACGCAGCGATACGACAGAGTCTTTTTCGATCTTCATTGGAATTTTCCCATGTTGGCGCGTCGACAGACGGCATTAAAAAACTTCTGGTCATTTTAAACGCATTGCGTTCCATCAGCTAATTAAATTTTTGCGCTCTGCGGAATGAAAGGCCCCAGGCGCTATAATGCGCCGCATGAAAATACCATCCACACTGCTGGGTCCGCTGAGCGTCCATGAATTTCTGCGCGACTACTGGCAAAAGAAACCGCTGCTGATACGCGGCGCCCTGCCCGGTTTTTCAGGGCTGCTGAACCCCGATGAACTCATCGGACTGGCCTGCGAGGAGGATGTGCAGGCGCGCATCGTGACGAGCCGGCAGGGAGAATATGCGCTCAAGCATGCACCCTTCACCGCAAAGGATTTCAAAGGCCTGAACAAAAGCTCCTGGACCGTGCTGGTTCAGGGCGTGAATCTACACCTGAAACCGGCCGCGGACCTGCTCAAGAATTTCAGTTTCATTCCGCACGCCCGCCTGGACGATCTGATGATCAGCTATGCGCCAAAAGGCGGCGGAGTGGGACCGCATTTCGATTCCTACGATGTCTTTCTGTTGCAGGGCATGGGGCACAGGCGCTGGCAAATTTCCACCCAGGAGGACCGCACACTGATCGAGGGCGCGCCTCTGCGCATCCTGAAGGACTTCAAGCCTGAACAGGAATGGGTACTGGCTCCTGGCGACATGCTGTATCTGCCTCCTCACTGCGCGCACAACGGCATCGCCGAAGACGACTGCATGACCTATTCGATCGGCTTTCGCACGCCTGCCTACCAGGAGCTTGCAGAACAGTTCCTGATCTATCTGCAGGACAGGATCAACGTCGAAGGCATGTACGCCGACCCCGATCTCAAGGCCCAGAAACATCCATCGGAGATCAGCCGCGCCATGCTGAAACAGGTCGCATCGGCGATCAGCGCAGTGCGCTGGGATCAGGATGACATCGCAAACTTCCTGGGCTGCTACCTCAGTGAGCCCAAGGCGCATGTCTATTTCGATCCGCCCGAACGCCCGTTAAGCTTCAAAAAGTTCATATCGTTGCTGAATGTGCGCGGTTTGGTGCTGGACCTGAAAAGCCAGTTGCTTTGCAGCAACGATACCGTTTTCATGAATGGCGAATCGACATCGGTTTCAAATGAGGACTATTCCGTTCTGCGCGAACTCGCTGACCTGCGCGAACTGCCCGCGATGAGCTCGTTCTCGGATGAACTGACGGAGATGCTCTATCGATGGTACGAGGACGGATATCTCGCTCCCGCCTGAACGTACCGAGCTGAACAAAATTGTAAAAAAACCTACAGAAAAGCCGACTAATACTGGATTTTTTTTTATTTGCTGTTAGAATGCGGCGACTTTGACTTTGAAAACCAGCAAAGGTTAAGTCGAAAAGATTTTTTCTTTATCAACGTAAATCGAGGAAACGACCATGAAATTATCCGCACTTGTTGCCGCTTTGTTGGCTCTGGCTCTGACTGCTTGTGGCGAAAAGGCTGCTGAAGCTCCTGCAGCAGCACCTGCACCTGCTGCTGAAGCACCTGCACCTGCCGCTCCTGCAGCTCCTGCTGCAGACGCAGCTTCCGCTCCTGCAGCAGCTCCCGCAGCAGACGCAGCTTCCGCTCCCGCAGCAGCTCCCGCAGCAGACGCAGCTCCTGCCGCCAAGTAATTTCAGGCGCAAAGCAGAAAAAAACCGGCGCAAGCCGGTTTTTTTTGCTCGCCCCCTATCCTGTTCAAGCGATTTCCCGCCACTCGAATCCCGTTTCCTGCGTCGCCACTTCGACCCAGCTCTTCTCGCAACCCAGCGCCGAACTCAAAGCCTCGACTGCAAGCTCGGGCGTATTGTTTCTGCTGCTTAGGTGGGCAGCGACGAGATGCTGCAACCGCCGGGTATCCAGCCTTGTCAGGATGTCTGCAGACTCCTGATTGCTCAAATGCCCGAAGCGTCCGCCCACGCGCTGCTTCAGGCTGTAGGGATAATCCCCGTTCATCAGCATCCGGACATCGTGATTGCTCTCCAACACCAGCGCATCGCAGCCGCTCAGCATCGCTTCTATATGCGGCGTGCTGGAGCCCACATCCGTCAGCACCCCCAGTCGGCTCTTCCCGTCCCCGAAGACGAATTGCACGGGCTCTACCGCGTCGTGCGGAACCGGAAAGGGGAATATCTCGATGTCGCCTACGGAAAACACGCCATGCGGATCGATCTCATGAATCATCGGGATGCCAGAAAATGCCTTGGGCTGGCTTCTCAGCGTGCCGTGCGTGAGCCATACCGGAAGATCGAAGCTGCGCGCCAGACGCGCGACGCCGCCGATGTGATCTCCGTGTTCGTGCGTCACCAGAATGCCGCTCAACTGATCAGGCATCACGCCCAGATGCGCCATGCGCGTAACGCTTTCCTTCAGGCTGAATCCGCAATCCAGCAGCACGCAGGTTTCCCCGACACAGACGAGCAACGCATTGCCTTCGCTGCCGCTGCCCAAAGATGCGAACCTCATGTCACACAGAGGCTACTGGTTGATGTGCTTGTAGATGACTTCCAGCTGCTTGCGCGCCTCAGCACTGCTGTCGCCATTCGCGTCGGTCATGGAAACGTCGCATGAAGCGCCGTTGTCCTTGACGTTCACACGGAAATGCTGAGCCGCATCCTCATCCTTCCAGAATTCGAGCTTCTGCAGCCAGCTGCTCTTTGCCAGCGGCGTTCGCACATAGTAGACGCCCTTCTCCCTGTCCTTGTCCTCGACGACCAGGCCTGTCTTTTCGATCGCGAGCCCGACCCTGCGCCAGCTCTTGTCAAAAGCGTCATTGATCACGATGATGCTGCTGCCATCGAAGATCTGAACAAGATTCGCGCCACCAGAAGCTTGCGCTCCCTTCGTCGTTGCGACAGCAGCCTGTTCCGGATTGGCGCCAAACTGCACCATCAGGCGCTGCAACATCTCGGCTTCAAGCTCAGGATCATTCGGCAGCATCTTCCATGATGTCGTGATGCCGCTCGAATCCAGCACCTCCTCCTGCCCATATTCGGTGACGTAGATGTTGGTGACATCATCCTTCACACGCTCCAAACGGATGCGAAAGCGATTGCGCTCGCCGCTCGAGAAGAAACCGCTGAATATCTTGGTCAGGATGCCGCTGTTTTTGTTGTCCTTGGGCCGGTTCTCCTCCCAATCTGTCTCTATGATGCCTGCCGACTGATCTTCACTCTGCATCTTGAAGCCTGCGTCGCGAACGAATGACTCGACAACAGGCCAGACGCGTTCAGCAGACTCGTCAACTCTCAGGTAACGCTTCTCACCATCGTGTTCTATGCTCACGCCCTTGACAGGAGCCAGCACTGTCGGCGCCTGCTGTTTACTCTGCACTACCGCTGGCGCGCTCTTGTCCTTGGCATAGGCGGAGTAGGTCGCAACGGATTCGCCTTCAGCGCCTTCCACCTTGTATGTATCGTCCGTAACCGGAGCAGTGAGACCCGGCGGCATCTCTAGCGACTGCACCTGTCCTGCACCGGCCTTGTAATCGACTGGCTTGCTGCCCAGCCCCATCGCGCTGCATCCCACCAGAGAAACCAAAGCAAACCCGCTGACACCCAGATGCAAAACTTTCATATTCTTTCCTGATTATTGTGTAAGTACGCCAGCTTCATGCATGGCCTGCTCGATCACGCCGAACATCGAAGGGGACAGGGGCGTCAAAGGCAGGCGCAGGGTGTTTTTCATCAGCCCCAAGCGGGAAACTGCCCATTTGACAGGAATCGGATTGGCTTCGACAAACAGCTTGCGGTGCAAGCCCAGCAGTTTGAAATTTATCGCGCGCGCGCGCGCTACATCGCCATTGAGTCCTGCCATGCACATCTCGTGCATCAACCTGGGCGCAACGTTGGCCGTGACGGAAATCGAACCCTGTGCGCCCAACAGCATCAGGGCCAACGCACTCGCATCGTCCCCGCTGTAGACTGCAAAATCAGCAGGGGCGCGCTGCAACAGATCGCTACCGCGCTCGATATTCCCCGTCGCATCCTTGATGCCCACGATGTTTTGAATCTCGGCCAGGCGCAGCACCGTGTCGTTTCCCAGGTCCGCCACCGTTCTGCCAGGTACGTTGTAGAGGATGTGCGGCATGTCCACCGCTTCCGCAATCGCCCTGAAATGCTGGTACAAGCCTTCCTGGGTCGGCTTGTTGTAATAGGGCACGACCGATAGCGATGCGTCCGCCCCGGCGCGCTTCGAGAATTCTGCAAGCTCGATCGCCTCCCTGGTCGAGTTCGCTCCGGTTCCGGCGATGATGGGTATGCGGCCCTTTGCATGCCTGACCGCCTCGGCGATCAGAAGCTCATGTTCCTCAACATCCACTGTAGGGGACTCGCCCGTCGTGCCTACCACCACGATGCCATCCGTCCCCTGCTCAACGTGGAAATCGATCAGTGTGCGAAACGACGGCAAATCCAGACTTCCATCATCAAGCATGGGGGTTACGATTGCGACTATACTGCCCTTGATCATTTTGATTCTCGATTATTGACAAGCTCCCATTCTAACCTAACGGGCAAGGCAAATACACCGCCCCGCTCACGACGGGATGACATGCGCGTCTATGGCCATCCAGCTTCAAGAAGACAACACCCTAGTTCAAAGATTCTGAAAGCATCTCCAGCTTTTTCGATAATGCCGATGCCGCATCTTGAATCGCTTCGCCCGCCAAATCCAACGCGTGCCAAGCCGCGAATCCTGTAGAATGACACCCCAAAGTTAAAGAGCCATTTTATGTCCGACTCACTCGCCTCACTGCAAACGGGCGACATCGCCACCATCGTCTCCATCCATGCCGAAGAAGCGCTGCACCAGCGTTTGCTGGCGCTGGGATTCCGCAGCGGGAAACAGATAGAGCTCATCAGGAAAGCCAGCTTCTCCGGCCCGCTGCAGGTGAGAATAGGCACGACCGACATCCTGTTGAGGCGCAACGAGGCTGGCAGAATCAAGGTGTGCAAGCCATGAAGCGCATCGCCTTGCTGGGCATGCCCAATACCGGCAAGTCCACGCTGTTCAACCGCATGACAGGCGGCGCTGCCAGGGTGGGAAACTGGCCAGGCATCACGGTCGAACTTCTCAGCGGAAAGATACTTCTCGGTTCGGACATGGTGGAAATCATCGATCTGCCAGGAATCTACGATCTGCACGGTTACTCCGACGACGAGCAGGTGGTGCGTCACTTCCTGCATGACAATGTGCCCGATCTCGCCTTGGTGATACTCAACGCCAGCCAGATCGAGCGCCAGCTGAGTCTCTTGCTGCAGCTCAAGGCGCTCAGCATCAACATCGTCGTGCTGCTCAACATGAACGACGAGGCCAAGAAGTTCGGCATCACGATCGATACCGAGAAAATGTCTCGCCTGCTCGAAATGCCTGTCTTCCAGATCAGCGCAAAATACGGC
Organism: Pseudomonadota bacterium; assembly: GCA_021783995.1. Taxonomy (GTDB): domain Bacteria; phylum Pseudomonadota; class Gammaproteobacteria; order Burkholderiales; family Gallionellaceae; genus Gallionella. The sequence continues at coordinate 10,635 of JAJXTH010000029.1, read as the reverse complement.
ACGGGATATCCCGAGGCGCTGCAGGCTATCTCACGCACACTGCGCTACCCCACCCCCGGCATGAGGGAGGAACTGCAAAGCCAGCTTGAAATCGACGAACAGATCGAAACACAGATGGCCAACGTGCTGAAGCAGACAGTTCAGATTCCGGCAAGATTGCCTGACAGCCTCACCGAACGACTGGACCGCGTGATGCTGCACCCCGTTCTCGGATTGCCGATCTTCTTCGCCATCATGTATCTCCTGTTCCAGGGTATCTTCTTCTTCAGCCAGCCTTTGCAGACTGGCATCGGATCCGGCCTCTCCTGGCTGCGAGAAGCCCTGCTTGCTCCCTTGCTTTCTGGTCTACCACAGGCGCTGCAGGGACTGCTTCTGGATGGTGTGTACAACGGCATCGCGACGGTCGCAGCCTTCGTGCCCGTGATCGTGCTTTTCTTCTTGCTGATGGCGATCGTCGAGGACAGTGGCTATTTGTCGCGGGCTGCCTTCCTGATGGATGCCCTGATGGCGCGAATGGGGCTGGACGGAAGGGGATTCGTGATGCTTCTGATGGGCTTCGGATGTAATGTTCCTGCGTTGATGGGAACGCGCGTGATGCGCTCGCGCGCGATCCGATTGCTCACGATGCTGGTGATTCCATTTTCTCTCTGCTCAGCGCGTCTGCAAGTGTTCATCTTCATCATCGCCGCGCTTTTCTCATCCCATGCTGCGCCGCTGGTTCTTTTCTCGCTTTACCTGTTCAGCTTCGCATCTGCCATACTCACCGCGCTGCTTTTCAAGGGCAGGTTCGCCAACAACGAGCCTTTCGTGCTAGAGCTGCCTCCCTACCGCTTCCCGACATTGCGCCAGATGGCGCTCAGAGGCTGGCTTGAAGTCAGACATTTCCTGAATCGAGCGACGACCTTCATCATCGCAGGTGTCGTGCTGGTCTGGCTCCTGACTCATCTCCCCCCATCTGCCCCGCCCGCGAGCCCTCTAACGATCTCGGGCATCATAGGTCACACGTTGCACCCTTTCTTCTCCCCCATCGGCATCAACGAGCAACTTACCGTCGCGCTTATCTTCGGCTTCGTCGCCAAGGAGATCGTCATCGGTTCTCTTGCGGTGATCTATGGCCTTTCGGGATCTCAGCTTACGGGCGCTCTGTCCCATCAGCTTGACTGGGTTGAAGCCTACAGCTTCATGCTGTTCACGTTGATCTACACGCCCTGCCTCTCGACTATCGCGACCTTGAAAAGCGAATCGAAGAGCACGGGCTTCATGTTTTTTTCGATAGGCTGGTCTCTCGCCCTTGCCTGGCTCTTCAGTTTCGTTTTTTATCAGGGCGCGAGGGCGCTGGGCTACTAGCAGCCGGTATGGCAGGCGCAACGGAAGGTACGGCGGCAGCGTCGAGTATCTGGTAATAGATTTCGTCCTTCTTTACCATGCCAAGATCGTTGCGCGCGCGCTCCTCGATCGCTTCGGTGCCCTGCTTCAGATCGCGCACTTCAGCATCGAGTGTCGCGTTGCGTTCTGCCGTCTGCGCGTTGACCTGTTGCTGCGCAGCGACCTGGCGATGCAGATCCCATACCCGCAACCAGCCGCCGCGCCCCAGCCATAGCGGGTACTGCAAAAGCAGCAGCAGAACGATCAGTATCAGCGTGACTATCTTCATATCAGCTCATGAAAAAACGCCCCGGAACTCAAGCCGGGGCGCTGGTGCAATGGCTAATCCTCAAGCCACCTTAATTCAACTGGTAATACGCGCCGATTCCGGGATAGGAAGCAACCGCACCCAGATCTTCCTCTATGCGCAAAAGCTGGTTGTATTTGGACATGCGATCTGAACGCGAAGCCGATCCCGTCTTGATCTGCAGCGCATTGGTCGCAACCGCGATGTCAGCTATCGTGCTGTCCTCGGTCTCGCCAGAACGGTGCGAGATCACGGCCGTGTATCCCGCGCGCTTGGCCATTTCTATCGCCTCGAATGTCTCGGTCAGCGTGCCGATCTGGTTGACCTTGATCAGAATCGAATTGCCTATGCCTTGCCTGATCCCTTCGCGAAGTATCCTGGTGTTGGTGACGAAGATGTCGTCACCCACGATCTGCAGGCGTTTGCCCAGACGATCGGTCAGCAGCTTCCAGCCGCCCCAGTCGTTTTCAGCCATGCCGTCCTCGATGCTGATCAGAGGATACTTGTCCGCCCAGCTTGCGAGATAGTCGGTGAATTGCGCGGAAGTCAGCTTCAGCCCTTCGGAATCGAGACAGTACAGACCATCCTTGTAGAATTCGGAGCTTGCGCAATCCACACCGATGCAGACATCCTTGCCAGGCACGAAACCTGCGGCTTCGATGCCTTCGACGATCAGCTGCAACGCTGCTTCGTTGCTCGGCAGATTGGGGGCGAAGCCGCCCTCATCGCCCACGGTCGTGGGCATGCCTTTTGCGTCTATCAGCTTCTTCAGCGCATGAAAAACCTCAGCGCCATAACGCAGCGCCTCGCGGAAACTCGGCGCGCCCACCGGGATGATCATGAATTCCTGCATGTCGATGTTGTTGTTCGCATGCGCGCCGCCGTTGATGATGTTCATCATCGGCACAGGCAGTTGCATCTTCGCCGAGCCGCCCAGATAGCGATACAGGGGGAGCCCCGACTCTTCTGCGGCCGCACGCGCGACCGCCATCGAAACGGCAAGAATCGCGTTTGCGCCCAGTCTGGACTTATTTTCGGTGCCATCCAGTTCAAGCATGGTCTGGTCTATGAATGCCTGCTCGCTGGCATCAAGCCCTATGATGGCTTCGGCGATTTCGGTGTTCACATATTCGACCGCCTTCAATACGCCCTTGCCCAGATAGCGCTGCCTGTCATCATCTCTGAGCTCTATCGCTTCACGCGTTCCGGTGGATGCGCCGGACGGCACGGCAGCGCGCCCCATCACGCCTGATTCCAGCAGCACATCCGCCTCAACCGTAGGATTGCCGCGAGAATCCAGTATCTCGCGGGCGATCACATCAACTATTGCACTCATCGTTTATCCTTATCCAAAATTAACCACTTAATCTTTCAACAATTCTTCAAATCTATCTTCTCTTCGATCAGGCCCTGTTTCTTGACCGTATCGTCCAGCACCATCAGCGTATTCAGGAGCGCCTTGAGATGACCCAGCGGGAATGCGTTCGGCCCGTCGGACAACGCCTTGGCCGGATTGGGGTGCGTCTCCATGAAAAGTCCCGAAACACCTGCCGCGACCGCCGCGCGCGCCAGCACCGGCACGAATTCGCGCTGCCCGCCCGACACAGTCCCCTGGCCACCGGGCAACTGCACGGAATGCGTTGCGTCGAATACCACGGGACACCCGGTGTTGCGCATCACGGAAAGCGAGCGCATGTCGGACACAAGGTTGTTGTAGCCGAATGAAGCGCCGCGTTCGCACACCATGATGTTGTCCTGACCACTTGCTTCCTTCGCCTTCTCGACCACGTTCTGCATGTCCCAGGGGGAAAGGAACTGCCCCTTCTTGATGTTCACCGGCCTGCCCGCGCTCGCCACGGCCTGGATAAAATCGGTCTGCCGGCAAAGAAAAGCCGGTGTCTGCAGCACGTTCACGACCGATGCGACAGGCTCGATCTCGTCTATGCTATGCACATCGGTCAGCACAGGCACGCCGAGCTGTGACCTGACCTCGCTCAGTATCTTCAGTCCCGCGTCCATGCCGAATCCGCGGAAAGACTTTCCTGAGCTGCGGTTCGCCTTGTCATACGAAGACTTGTAGATGAAAGGCAAGTTCAATTCGCGGCAGATCTCCTGCAGTGCCCCTGCCGTATCCATCGCCATCTGCTGGGATTCGATCACGCAGGGACCCGCAATCAGGAACAATGGGCGGTCAAGCCCGACTTCAAAGTTGCATAGTTTCACGAGGCCACCTGTTTAATGTGTTTGAAGAGCCTGCTGGCGCTGCAAGGCTGCAGAAACGAATGCGATGAACAGCGGATGCCCTGTGCGCGGCGTAGAGGTGAATTCCGGATGGAACTGCACCCCCACGAACCACGGATGCATGTTCTCAGGCAGCTCCATGATCTCCGGCAGATTCTCGGTCGGCGTGCGCGCAGAAATGATCAGACCGGTCTTCTCGAGCTCCGGCACATAATGGTTGTTCACCTCATAGCGGTGGCGATGCCGTTCGTTCACCTCATCGCCATAGATGCGATGCGCCAGCGTGCCCTGCATCACGGGACAGCGCTGAGAGCCAAGACGCATCGTGCCGCCCAGATCAGAATCGCTGCTGCGCGTCTCGACGCGCCCATCCCTGTCCTTCCATTCCGTTATCAAGGCCACCACAGGATGCTCGGTTTCAGGATTGAGCTCCGTGCTGTTCGCATCCTTCATTCCGGCAACATCACGCGCATATTCGATCACCGCGAGCTGCATGCCCAAACAGATGCCGAGATAGGGCACCTTGTTCTCTCTGGCATAACGGATCGCGGATATCTTCCCTTCCGTCCCCCTCGCGCCAAAACCGCCGGGCACCAGGATCGCATCGAAATGCTCGAGGCTTTTCGTGCCCCTCGACTCGAGAACTTCGGAATCCACGTATTCGATATTCACGCGTGTGGACGTATGTATGCCGGCATGGCGCAGCGCCTCGATCAGGGACTTGTAGGATTCCGTGAGCTCCACATACTTACCCACCATGCCTATGGTGATCTGATACGTCGGATGTTCAAGCGCATCCACGAGCTTCGCCCAGACGGAAAGGTCGGCAGGCGGCAGGTCGAGCCCAAGCTCTTCGCACACGATGCGATCCAGCCCCTGATCGTTCAACATCTGCGGAATCTTGTAGATCGTGTCCGCATCCCACATCGAGATCACCGCGTCTTCGCGCACATTGGCGAAAAGCGAAATCTTCGCCCGCTCGTCGTCCGGTATCCTTCTGTCGGCGCGACATAGCAGCGCGGTCGGGAATATGCCTATCTCGCGCAGCTTCTGCACGCTGTGCTGAGTGGGCTTGGTCTTGAGTTCTCCCGCAGTGGCGATATAGGGCACCAGTGTCAGATGCACATAGGCCACCTGGTTGCGCCCCATGCGCAATCCCATCTGGCGTGCGGCTTCCAGGAATGGCAGCGACTCGATGTCGCCCACCGTGCCGCCGATCTCGACGATCGCGACATCCGCCTTGTCGCCGTGATAGGCGGCCGCCCCCCTCTCGACGAAAGCCTGTATCTCGTTGGTGATGTGCGGGATCACCTGCACCGTCTTGCCCAGATACTCTCCTCGCCTCTCCTTGCGAATCACGCTCTCGTATATCTGCCCCGTGGTGAAATTGTTGGCTTTCCTCATCTTGGCGGAAATGAAGCGCTCGTAGTGACCGAGGTCCAGATCGGTCTCCGCGCCGTCTTCGGTGACGAAGACCTCGCCGTGCTGGAACGGACTCATCGTGCCCGGATCGACGTTGATGTACGGATCGAGCTTGAGCATCGTGACCTTGAGCCCGCGCGACTCCAGGATTGCGGCAAGCGAGGCCGCGGCAATCCCTTTGCCGAGGGACGAGACAACGCCGCCGGTGATGAATATGTACTTGGTCATAGGTTCCAATGATACCGTAAAAACCCCTGCCCTCAAAATTTGAAGAGATCAAAATGCCCTGCATCTGCTTATTGACCTCACACCTCAAGGCGCCCTGACACATGACGGCGATTGACAGGAAGCGCCTAAAAAAACTAACATCAATTTTCCAGTTTCTGCGCCAACCCAGGAGTTCGCAATGTCCAACATCCAGTCAGTCATGCACGAAAATCGCGTCTTCAATCCATCCGACGAGTTCACAGCGCAAGCCAATGTCTCCGGTATGAAGGCATATCAGGCGCTATGCCAGGAGGCAGAAAGCGACTACACTGGCTTTTGGGCAAGACTGGCAAGAGAGATGCTGCAGTGGAAAAAACCTTTTACCAGCATACTTGACGAGAGCAATGCGCCCTTCTACAAATGGTTCGCAGACGGCGAACTGAATGTCTCCTACAACTGTCTGGACAAACACCTCGCCGAAAACGGCGAAAAAACAGCGATCATCTTCGAGGCGGACGACGGACAAGTCACAAGAATCAATTATCGCGAGCTTCATTCTCGCGTATGTCAGTTTGCAAACGGCCTGAAATCGCGCGGTGTCAAAACGGGCGATCGCGTCGTGATCTACATGCCCATGAGCATAGAAGCGGTGGTCGCGATGCAGGCATGCGCGCGCATAGGCGCGATCCATTCGGTCGTGTTCGGCGGATTTTCCGCAAAGAGCCTGCACGAGCGCATCGTCGATGCGCAAGCCAGCGCCATCATCACTGCCGATGCACAACTGCGCGGTGGGCGCACGATACCCCTTAAACCTGCGGTGGACGAAGCGCTGGCGCTCGGCGGCTGCGAATCGGTGCACAGCGTCATCGTCTACAAGAGAACCGGCAGCGATATCGCATGGAATAACGCAAACCATGTGTGGTGGCATGAGCTGGTCGCAAAACATAACGCCGAATGCGAACCTGCCTGGGTGAACTCGGAGCACCCCCTGTTCATCCTCTACACCTCGGGATCCACCGGCAAGCCAAAGGGCGTGCAGCACTCGAGCGGAGGATATCTTCTGGGCGCAATGCTCTCCATGAAATGGGTGTTCGACTACAAGGCAAGCGACATCTTCTGGTGCACGGCCGACGTGGGCTGGATCACGGGACACAGCTATGTTGCCTACGGCCCTTTGGCGATGGGCGCAACCCAGGTGATCTTCGAAGGCGTGCCGACCTACCCGGATGCGGGGCGCTTCTGGAAGATGATACAGGACCACAGGGTCACCACCTTCTATACCGCGCCTACCGCGATCCGCTCGCTGATCAAGCTGGGAGGGGAACTGCCGAAACAGTATGATCTTTCCAGCCTGCGCCTCCTGGGCTCAGTCGGAGAACCGATCAATCCGGAAGCCTGGATGTGGTATTACAACACCGTGGGCAACGCAAGATGCCCCATCGTCGACACCTGGTGGCAGACCGAAACCGGCAGCCACATGATCGCCCCTCTACCGGGTGCGATGCCAATCAAGCCGGGAACCTGCACACTGCCTCTGCCCGGCATCATGGCCACCATCGTGAACGAGGCCGGGGAAGAAGTGCACGACCAGCACGGCGGATTCCTGGTGATCAGGCGCCCATTCCCGTCGCAAATCCGCACCATATGGGGAGACCCCGAGCGCTATGTGAAGAGCTACTTTCCGGCAGAGATGCACGGCGCCTATCTCGCGGGGGACTCCGCTCACAGGGATGAAGACGGCTACTTCTGGATCATGGGACGCATAGACGACGTGCTCAACGTTTCAGGCCATCGTCTGGGCACGATGGAAATCGAATCCGCGCTCGTCGCCAATCCTCTGGTCGCCGAAGCAGCCGTGGTCGGCAAGCCGCACGAGATCAAGGGAGAAGCGGTCGTCGCATTCGTCGTTCTCAAAGGTGCACGTCCCGAAGAAGACAAGGCTCGCGAGATCGCCGATGCGCTGCGCAACTGGGTGGGCAAGGAGATCGGACCGATCGCAAAACCGGACGAGATCCGTTTCGGAGAAAACCTGCCCAAGACGCGCTCGGGCAAGATCATGCGCCGCCTGCTGCGCGCGATCGCAAAGGGCGAGGAGATCACACAGGATGTATCGACGCTGGAGAATCCCGCGATCCTCGAGCAACTCAAAAACGCGGTGAAGTAACGCCATGTCTGACAGGGGACGCAGACAGTTTCTGAAGACAGCCACGCTGCTCTTTCTGTTTGCCAGGGAAGCCAGCGCGCAAACCAATTCCAGCGTGCGCGCTGAGTTCCAGTATCAGGGCAAGCCCAAGGAAGGCATGAACTGCTCGAGCTGCCTCGAATTCATCCCGGGAGACAAGGACCTGGGACGATGCCGAGTCATTCCGGGAGATGACGAAATATCCCCTAACGGCTACTGCACCAAATGGAACTCGATGTAGCCCGTCTCAGATATTTCCGCCCAACCCCTTCAGCAGTGCCAGCCCTTCTTCCAGAAGATTGCCTTCAGGCTACTGTCCATTCGGCGTGAGCTTGTCGACCACCTGGGGAAGCAATGCAGCCAGCTTCTGCGCGACATCTGAACCGGACAACCCCAGTTTCTGCGCAATCGCCTCGACCTGTTCATTCCCCAGTACCGACTGAATCTGTTCGCTGGAGATGGGCAGGTTCTGCCCCGTGCCCACCCAGGATTCGACAGCCTCCCCGAGCCCCTTCTCACGGAAAGTGGAGAGCATATTCTCAAGACCGCCCGCACCATTGATCAACCCCTGCACTTCCTGCACCAGCCCAGGATGCACATCCTCGATTGCATTGGTCAATACACCTTCAGCCTGCGCCACGATTGAATCGAATAGTCCCATTTCATTCTCCCTGTCGGTTGCAAATCATTTGCGAATCATACTGCACACGCCCTAATCTTGTCCCGATGCTTTACACTGAGGCTTCATTACAAAGCCAATCCGGGATATCTCGACTGTCGTGCAGCACGCACACCCAACAAACATTTCAATCGTTGTCAACAGACAAACACTATTCGTCTGAGTCCCTGGTGTTTGCCAGTACGGCACCTGTTTGCGCATCAACACCCACTTCATGGGTGACATGATGAGCGCGAATGTCGAACGAATATCGAAGTCCGCTGCCTCCAAGCTTATGCTCCAGTTCCTGATCAACGACGGTTCCCGGATAAGCTTTGAGCGCAATATCGCGTGCATTCTGAAGAGAAATCTTGGCATCCTTCTCGTATTCGCTGCCACTGTAGGCCTGAGCGTTAAGTGACGCAACAGATGCTGCCATCAATACACTAATCATTGCTATATTTCTGATGTTCATAATTTTTCCTTTCAAAAAGTTAAGTATCCCCGGAAAAACCCGAGGCTTTATTTTGTGAGCCGCCCAAAGCGGCCTGCCGGGGTCGCTTACGCAGCCCCTACCCTTGTTGGCTACCTTAAGGTAGCCGGTCAGCGCCACAGGTTCATCTGACCACCTATGCCGCCTGACCTGATTCTCCTGGTGTCAGATCTATTCCCGCATGATTTTTCGTCTTCGTCCTATCATCGATACAAATGCGCACAAAATCCCATCTGCCCTCCGGCATAGCCGGGATTACCGGATCAAATTGATTCGCGATTTAAGGTAACATTCGACGCAAGGTATTATCCCGTAGCACCATGTGATGAAAGATTGCGACCAACACATGCATCGCAATCAGCCACATCAAAACATCGCCCAAATAAGTGTGTATACTTTTTATCTTCAGGGCATAAGGCAATCCGCTATCTTCATCGAGAAATGCTGGCAAAACATGACCCAAAAATTCCACGTCGTCCCCCCTTGATTGCCTAGCCAGAATACCCAGGACCGGCAAGATCAACATCATGGCATACAATACAGCGTGAGCCATTTTTGCCATCAATGACTGTATTTTTGACAATGAAGGTAGGATAGGCGGAGCAGGATTTCTGATGCGCCATGCAATTCGCACTCCTATCAGCAATAACACACAGAGTCCCATCTGAAAGTGCCAGGCAACTACTGCATGACGAAGCGCGCCTTTGGGAAAAAGGTCTTTAAATTCGATCGCACAGAGGGAAATCAAAATTAAAACAGCCATGCTCCAATGCAACAGTTTGGCAATCACGCCATAACCCATGGTTCGTGTAGCCGTTATGTTTTGTCCTGACAGTGCGAAACCCATATGACCTCTTTTCTATTACGCAAGTGCATCGACACTTGATGGTCTGCACATTCCTGCGCGTTGCCTAACAGTTTATTTTGATGATGCTTAATGCAGGCTTAAAATTCAGTTCTCAATCGTGTCGTTCAGGAAAAATCGCACCCACACCTCGAACTGCAGGGGCTTGCCGGAGAATTCGACGGGCGGCGACGGGTAAGCTGCCGATTCGACGGCGCGCCTCGCGGCCGCATCCAGCATGCCGGAGCCGCTCGATACCACCACGGACAGATTGCTCACCCGCCCGTCCTGATAAACGAAGGCCACCTTGGTCTTGCCCACGACGTGCGCCATGCGCGCGGAGGGCGGGTACACCATCGCCGCCTGCACCGCCGCCTTGACCTCGCCCTTGAAGCTTTCCGAAACCGTCGGAGGGGGAGCGGGCCTGGGCGGTTCGACAGGCTTTGCCGGTAGCGTGACCGGGGCCGCCTGTGCAACCGGCTTGGGCTCCTCTATCTTTGGAACAGGTTCTGGCTTCTCTCTGAGCGCTTCATGCACCACTTTGTGCTGCTGAGGCTTCGGCGGCTCGATCTTTTTTTCCGGCGGCGCCTCGGGCTTCACGGGCTCCGGAAAGCTCAGCATCACCGCCGGTTCCGGCGTCTCGGCCTTGGCCGGCTTCTTGGCGGCGACGAACACCATCCCGGCGATCATGAGCCCCTCGATTGCGAGAGCCAGCAGCGCGGACTTCGTCAGTTTCATGGCTGCTTCTGGGCAGCAAGCCCGATTTGCGTGACACCCGCCAGTCGGCATGCATCCATCGCATGCATCAGGCTCTGCGTCGAGGTGGTCGCCTCCGCGATGATCGTCACGACCGTATGTTCAGGATTACCCTTCTGTTGCAGCAGTGACGTCAGCTGCCCAAGGCTGATTCTTTTTC
>JAJXTH010000028.1 GCA_021783995.1 Pseudomonadota bacterium | reverse complement strand
CCTGCCCGGCATTTCTTCTGAAACTGATGGGCGGCATTATCGGAAAATCGGGACAGGTGTCGCGCCTTCTGGGTTCTCTTCAGATCGACAGCAGCAGAATACGCAAAGAGCTGGGATGGGTTCCGCCCTATAACCTGCAACAGGGATTTTGCCATTCGGTCGGGCGCAAGCCCTCATGAGGCATGTCGTTTCAGCCCTGGCCGCTGCGCTGGGGAGTTTCTTTCATCCCAGGATGCTCATACTGGTGATCTGGCCCCTGCTTGTCGCGACGGTTCTCTGGCTGGGCGTTGCGATTTTCTTCTGGGGAGGCTGGGTAAGCAGCCTCACAGGAATGCTGCAATCGACATCGATGCAGCAGTGGCTGGAACAGGGGTTCATGGCCGTCGCAGCGCATTACCTCATCGGCATCCTGCTGGCGCTCCTGCTCTTTCCCGCGATCTATGTGACCGCACTTCTGATCACCGCAACTTTCGGGATGCCCGCGATGGTGAACCATGTCGCGAAGAAGCATTATCCGGAGCTCGAAGTGAAGAAGGGAGGAAGCTTTACTGGCAGCTTGTGGAATGCGCTGATCGCGACCTTCGTTTATTGCGCGGGCTGGGTGATCACCCTTCCTCTCTGGCTCATTTCACCATTCGCGCTCGTACTGCCCATCGCCCTGATGGCCTACCTGAACCAGCGCCTTTTCAGATATGACGCGCTATACGAGCATGCAAGCGGGGAGGAGTACGGTCTTCTGATCGGGCGTATTTCAGGCAGGCTCTATCTGCTTGGCGCCATTTCAGGCCTCTTGCAGCTGATACCGCTGGTGGGTTTTCTTCTGCCAGTCTATGTGGGGCTCGCATTCACCCATCTTTGTCTTTCCGAACTGAAGGCATTGCGCGCAGGGGCTGTTTCGTGAACATAGGCGAGATATTGAGGCAGGATGGGAAGCGCCTGCAGGATGTTCTTGGGCTCGACGAGAGAGAGGCTGGAATCGAAGTCCGGTGCCTGCTGCAGGCGGTGCTGAACGTGAGTCGCGCCTACCTGATGACCTATCCCGAGCGGATATTGAGCGGCGATGAATCGAGTCGCTATTCAGGGTACATCGAAAGGCGGCTGAAGGGGGAGCCCATCGCATACATTCTGAGGGAGCGCGAATTCTTCGGGCATGTCTTCAGAGTCACGCCCGCTACGCTGATTCCGAGGCCGGACACCGAACTCCTGGTCGAGCTTGCATTGCAGCGTATCGATGAAGCAAACGTGCGGCGCGTGCTGGACATGGGCACGGGCAGCGGCGCGATCTCGATCTCGATCGCGCTTGCAAGACCGGAGCTGGAAGTGGTCGCGCTCGATGCATCTGAAGCCGCGCTCGATGTGGCGATTGAAAATGCAAGGAGGCTCGGCGCATTCAACGTGCGTTTTCTGAAGAGCGACTGGTTTTCGGAATTGAATGATGAGCGCTTTGAGCTCATCGTATCCAATCCGCCCTATGTCGAAGCGCATGACGCGCATCTGAAGGATCTGAGATTCGAGCCTGAAAGCGCGCTGGTGTCAGGCATGGACGGCCTAGACGACATCAGACGCATCTCTGCGGAAGCCTTGAGCCATCTGAATCCTGGGGCTTGGCTGATGCTCGAGCACGGTTTTGACCAGGCGCAAAGCGTGCGCGATCTGCTGCGCCGGTCCGGGCTTGAAGAAGTCTCGTCAGTCAGGGATCTTTCCGGCATGGAGCGGGTGAGCATGGGTCGCTTGACGCGCGCCGATCCATTCTGCAATAATACCTGACAATTTAATTCGGGTAATTATCATGAGCACAGACATACAGCAACGCATACATCAGCAGGTTACCGGAAATCCGGTGGTCCTTTTTATCAAGGGAACGGCCAAGTTTCCGCAATGCGGTTTCTCCGCAAACGTCGTGCGCATCATGAATGCGCTGGGCGTGAAGGATGTGCTGGCTGTCAACGTGTTCGAGGACCCTCAGCTCGTCCCTGCACTGGTCGAATACGCCAACTGGCCCACGCTTCCACAATGCTATGTCAGGGGCGAGTTCATCGGTGGCTCCGACATCCTGACCGAGATGTACCAGAGCGGAGAGCTCAAAAAGCTGCTTGGCGACCTGGCTGCCTAGGCCGGATTGCCTAGATATTCTTCCATATTTCAAAGGCAATGAGGCGGGGATATAGTCGGACCGAGTGCAGGAAATCGCACCGTCCGATTTTCTAAACTCTCCTCCTTTGGGGCGGCCAGCAGGCTGCCCGTTTTTTTATGGCGCCGCGAGCTTCGTTCTTGCGCGTGAAATCGCGGCTTCCACCTGTTCCGGCGCGGTACCGCCTATGTGGTTGCGTGAGGCCAAAGAGCCCTCCAGGGAAAGCACGAGATAGACATCTTCCCCGATAAGTGCAGAGAACTCCTTCAGTTCGACAAGGCTGATTTCGGCGAGGTCGCATCCCTTCTGTTCTGCATGGCGCACCGCGAGTGCGACGGCTTCGTGAGCGTCGCGAAAGGGCAGTCCCTTCCTGACCAGATAGTCGGCAAGGTCAGTTGCTGTCGCATGCCCTTGCAGCGCCGCGCGCCGCATTGCCTCCGGTTTGACCCGGATGCCCGTGATCATGTCGGCATAGATGCGCAGCGTCTGGGTGAGCGTGTCGACCGTGTCGAAAAGGGGTTCTTTGTCTTCCTGGTTGTCCTTGTTGTAGGCCAAAGGCTGGCCCTTCATCAGCGTGAGCAGTGCGATCAGATGTCCGTTCACGCGGCCCGTTTTGCCGCGCACAAGTTCGGGCACGTCCGGATTCTTCTTCTGGGGCATGATGCTGGAACCTGTGCAGAAGCGGTCTGCGATGTCTATGAAGCCCGCCATCGGGCTCATCCACAGAATCAGCTCTTCGGAGAAACGCGACAGGTGCGTCATGATCAGGGCTGCTGCAGCGGTGAATTCGATCGCGAAATCGCGGTCGGAAACGGCATCAAGGGAGTTTTCGCAGACGCCTTCGAATCCAAGCAGGCTTGCAACCCGCATGCGGTCTATTGGATAGCTCGTGCCGGCCAGCGCCGCAGCGCCCAGCGGCAGGCGGTTCACGCGACGGCGCGCATCTTTCAGTCGCTCCACATCGCGGCCCATCATCTCGCAATAGGCCATCAGATGGTGCGCGAAGCTTATCGGCTGGGCGATCTGCAAATGGGTGAAGCCAGGCATGACAGTGCGCGTGTGCTTTTCTGCGAGATCCAGCAGCGCGCCTTGCAGTGCCTTGATGAGCGAGAGCAGGTCGTCTATCGCGGTTCTGAGATACAGCCTGACATCTGTCGCGACCTGATCGTTGCGCGAACGGCCCGTGTGCAGGCGCTTCCCCGCATCTCCCACGAGATGGGTCAGGCGCTTCTCTATGTTGAGGTGCACATCCTCAAGATCCAGCGACCATGCGAAGTCCCCGGATGCAATCTCGGCCTCTATCTGGCCAAGTCCACGCCTGATGTCGGCAAGATCTTTATCCGAGATGATGCTGCATTCGGCCAGCATCTGCGCGTGGGCGAGAGAACCCTGTATGTCGAAGGGTGCCAGTCTGCGGTCGAAGTCGACAGAAGCCGTGTAACGTTTGACCAGTTCGGCGACAGGCTCGGAGAACCGGCCCGACCACATGTTATTATCTTGTGCCATCTTGCTTTTGAGTATCCTTGGGGTTGAGGCAGGGAGATGCCGCAATGAATCAAGCGCGCAGTATAAAACAAAATCCGCAGACCGACGCGTTGCCGAACTTCCGCAACCTCGGTGTGGTGCTGCGCGCGCTGGTGCTGGGCAATGCGCTGGCGCTATTAGGCGCGATCCTTCAGGCTTCTGGATGGAAGGACATGCTGCCGCAGATCATGCAGGGAACCACGCTGCTGGCGCCCGTCATGCTGAGCAGTCTGCTTCTGCTCTGGATAGGTCAGCCCTTGCTCGAAAGATTCAGCTACTGGCGAGGAGTCTGGGCAGTGAACATACTGGTCGCCGCGGTCACGTTCTTCATCAGCTACATGGGGCGAACCCTCTACCTTGCAGATCCCGGCGTGGAACCCTATTTTGACTTGCTGCGCAGCGAGTTCATAAGCGTATTCATGTGCACCCTGCTGTTGATGTATTTTCGCCTGAGGGCAAGGGTGCTGTCCAGAGCCGTAGAGGATGCGCGCCTGCAGGTGCTGCGAGCACGCATCCGGCCACACTTTCTCTACAACTCGATCAATGCAGTGCTCAGCATATTGCGCGCGAACCCAAGGCAGGCCGAGACCGCCTTGGAGGACATGGCGGATCTCTTTCGCGTGGCGATGGCGGATGACAAGGATCTCGTGCCATTGTCCAGGGAAATAAGGCTGTGCAGGCAATACCTCTCGCTCGAGCAATTGCGCATGGGGGAGAGGCTATGTGTCAAATGGGAGATGGAAAATATGCCGGAAGATGCTCTGATACCGGCGCTGATGCTGCAGCCATTGCTCGAGAATGCTGTCTATCACGGCATAGAGCCGCTTGTCGAAGGCGGCTGCATAGAAGTGATGTTGCGCCGCCATGGGAGTTCTCTCAAGATCGCGGTACACAATCCATGTGCTCCGCATGGTGAAGCAAAGACGCACGATGGCAACAAGATCGCGCTGCAGAACATAAGAGAAAGGCTGGCTTTGCTGTTTGATGCGGAGGCAAGCTATCATATTCAGAGTGGGAATGATTTTTATCGGGTGGAAATTTCATTGCCTTACATGAAAAATGGCTGACGAGAGCGTGAAAGAACTTGCCTTGCGCGTGTTCATCGTGGACGATGAGCCGCCTGCGCGCAACCGCTTGCGCGAGCTCTTGGGCGATTGCAGCGCCCAGCTGCCGCTGGTCGTGGTGGGGGAGGCGGGCAATGGCCAGGAAGCGCTGGACAGACTGACCGAGAAGCCGGCGGACGTGGTGCTGCTCGACATACGCATGCCGAAGATGGACGGAATAGAACTCGCGCAGCACCTGCAGAAACTTCCTTATCCGCCGGTGGTGATCTTCACCACGGCTTATGATGCATATGCGATCAAGGCGTTCGAGCTGCATGCGATCGACTACCTGCTCAAACCGATACGCCTTGGCAGACTGTTCGATGCGCTGACGCGCGCCCGCAGCGCAGTGCCCGTGCAGTACGAGGTGCTTCGTGAGCTGCTGCCGGAGCCGCGCCGCAATCTTTCTATACACGAGCGCGGCAAGATACACCTCGTGCCGATAGAGGAGGTGCTCTATCTGCGCGCCGAGCTCAAATACATCACGGTGCGCACGCTGGAGCGCGAGTATCTGATCGAAGAATCGCTCACCGCGCTGGAAAAGGAGTTTGCCGGACGTTTCGTGCGCATACACCGCAACTGCTTGGTGGCAAAGAGCAGGATAGAGGGGTTCGAAAAAGTGTCAGGCGAAGAAGGCGAAGGCTGGATGGTCAGGCTTGAGGGGTTGCCCGAAATGCTTGCGATCAGCCGCAGGCAGCAGCACATCGTCAAGGAGCTGAGCTGAGTAGGGACGAATATGCCGCACCACTCATATCGGTTATAATGCGTCTGCGTGGTCATTTGCTAACGGAATGGCGGTGAACTTGGTCTTTGATAGAATCGATGCGTTTCTTGGCAGGCGTTCGTACGCAGGGATCGTCATCATTTGCCTTTTGCTTGCAGCGCTGATTGCGAGGATCGACGCCCTTACCGGATATGAAATATCCATATCCATCCTCTTTCTTCTCCCCATCGCAATATCGACCTGGTATGGCGGGCGCCACACCGGCATATTCTTCAGTTTGCTCTCGGCAGCTCTGTGGCTGATCATAGATGATGCGATCTTCGAGCATCCCTATGCCAATGTGTTTGCGCCATACTGGAATGCGGCAGTCAGGCTGTGCATGTTCCTGCTCACAGGCGAATTGCTGCATCGTCTGAAGATGCACCTGAATGCCGAAAGAATGCTGGCGAGGACCGACGATCTGACGGGGTTGCTCAACGTGCGCGGATTTACCGAGCAGGCTGAGAAGCTGTTCGGCGTGTCTGCGCGCCACAACAGGAACATCACGCTGGCATGCGTCGATCTCGACAATTTCAGGAATGTGAACGAACAGTCCGGGCAGAAGGAGGGGGATGAACTGCTGCGCGTCCTGGGCGAAAAGATATCCTCATCGCTGCGTGCATCCGACGTGGCGGGACGCATGGGCGGGGACGAGTTCGCGATCCTGCTTCCCGAAACGGACGAGACCGGCGCCCGGTCCATGTTCGATGCGTTCAGGGCAGCCTTGCTTCAGGAGATGCAGAAGAACAACTGGCCGGTGAGTTTCAGCATGGGTGTCGTTTCATGCAACTCTCCGCGCGCCAATCTGGACGATGCGATCAGGATCGCAGATTCCCTGCTATATAAGGCAAAGACAGGCGGAAAGAATACCGACTGCTTTGCAAGTTATCCTCCTGCAAGGCAATGACCTTGTCGCGCACTTCGCGCATCACTTTCCCTGCGCTTCCTTAAGTTTTCTTTAAGCCTCCCGAAGGCAAGATGGAAACCTGATATGGCCGGGAATTTTCCGGAATGACTGGGATGAAAAAATGAAACGGGTGCATTGGGCGATTTTCCTTTTGGCTCTCTCGGGATGCGAGACATACCAACCCATGCACCTCGAGGACCGGGTTACCCTGAAAACAGTGCATCTCGAGGTGGATGAGAAGCATGCCTTGCGAGTGCACAGATTCGATCCTTCGGATGGACTGGACATGACGGAGGTGGCGATGCTGGCCGTCGCCAACAACCCAGCCTTGATGCTTGCCAGGGACGACGCTGGCATCGCGCATGCACAGGCATATTCCTCAGGGCTGCTGCCAGACCCGCAGCTCAACTTCGGCAACGACTTCCCCATGCAGTCGATACCAGGCACCGTGAAGGCATACAACGTCGGGCTTGGGTATGACATCAGCAGGTTTGTGTCCAAGTCTGCGATCTCTTCCGCAGCAAAACTTGAAAACCGGAAGACAGACCTGAATCTGCTCTGGCAGGAGTGGCAGGTGATCGCACAGGCGCGCCTGCTCTTCTCGCGCATCGTGGATCAGGAGGAAATGCTGCATTGGCTTACCATGAATCGGAACCTGTTGGAGGACCGCTATCGCAAGGCAAGTTCTGAAAAAGGGCTGGTTGCAGGCGATGTCGTGAATTCGGCGCTCGCGGCGTGGCAGGATGCGGCGAGGCAGGAAAGTGAACTCGAGCGCCTGCAAGCCAAGACGCGCGCCGATCTGAATGCGCTGCTTGGGCTGCAGCCGGACGCGAAGTTGAGGCTCGTGCGGGATAAAAACGTCGATGCGCCCGATGAGGCGGGAATTGAGCAGGCACTGGCGCATCTTGCCGAGCGCAGGCCGGATCTGCAGGCCCTCAAGGCAGGCTTTGCGGCCCAGGATGCACGCTACCGCGCGGCTCTACTCGCGCAGTTCCCTCCTTTGAACCTGGCTTTCACGCGCAGCCGGGACAACGTCGGCATAAACATGTACGGATATTCCCTTGCGCTTGGATTGCCGCTTCTGAACGGAAACCGCGGCAACATCAGGATAGAGCAGGCGACCCGGCAGAAAATGCGCGACGAATACCAGGCGAGGCTCAATGCAGCCTATGTTGAGGTGAAGCAGCTGATGGTGGACAGCAGACTGATGCTCGCTCAGTTGAAGGCGAGCGAAGCGGGGCTACGTGTACTGGATGACGCATCGGCAGGCGCAGCGCAGGCGTTTGCAAGCGGCGATCTGGATGGAACAGGTTTTGCAGTCCTCGAGTCCTCGCGCATCGCAAAGCATGTCGAAGTCGCCAGGCTGCAGCAGTCATTGATGGAAAACAGGATCGCGCTCCTCACATTGCTGGGGAGTGATGCGGGGACAGGGAGGGCAGGGCAGTGAGAAAAACAATATATACAGTATTAATGATGCTGCTGTGCAATCTGGCTCTGGCGGAAGGAAGCGTGCTGGTGGAGACGGCGTTACCGAGAAAGATGGTCATGCATCGCGAAATATCCGGATATGGAACGGTTGTGCCGGAACAGGGCGCCGCGATGAACCTTAATTACCCCAGGGCAGGAAGAGTGTCGAGGCTGCTTGCAAGCCAGGGACAGCTTGTTTCCAGGGGGACGGTGCTTCTTGAAGTCAGCGCGGACCCATCGGGAATGCTCGCATACAGCCAGGCCGAAAATGCGGTTGAGTTTGCGCGAGGCGAGCTTGTGCGGGTGAAGTCCCTGTTTGAGAAACAGCTTGCCACGCGCTCGCAGGTGGAAGCCGCGGACAGAAGCCTGAAGGATGCGGAAGGCGCGCTCAAGATGCAGCGCGAAATGGGAAATGGGGAGAAGAAGGAAAGACTGCTCTCGCCGTTCGACGGTGTCGTCTCTTCGGTTGTTCTTTCGGAGGGGGACCGTTTTTCTGCCGGAACCAATCTGATTCAGGTGACCAGGACGGACTTTCTGCTGGTCCGCATGGGCATAGCGCAGGATGACCGGAACTTGCTGGCTATGGGCATGAAGGTGCATCTCGCATCCGTCTTCAACAAAAAGGAAGATGTGACGGGAGAGGTCGCGCAGATCGCGGGCCAGGTCGATCCGCAAACCCAGTTGGTGAGCGTGACGGTGCGTTTTAAGGGGGGAATGCTGTTGCCCGGACTAAAGGTCAGAGGAGACATCGCGATACCTCTGCGCGAGGCGATCGCCGTGCCGAGATCGGCCATCCTGAAGGATGATGCGGGTGCATATCTTTTCCAGGTGCAAGCTGGACGGGCGCACAGGGTGAGCGTCGAGGCCGGGCTGGAGGATCAGGGCTGGGTCGAAGTTAAAAATGCGCTTCAAAATGCACCGGTGGTGACGCTTGGCAACTACGAACTGGAAGATAGCATGGCAGTGCGCGAGGCGAAGCGATGAGGATGGCAGGGTGGATGGAGTCTCATCGCCGCTCCATTCTCTTTTTTCTGGCCATGCTTGTTGCAGGCGGCATCTTTGCAGGATACAGGCTGCCCGTATCGCTATTTCCTTCTGTCGATTTTCCAAGGGTGGTCCTGACGCTGGATGCGGGAGACAGGCCGGCGGAGCAGATGATCATGCAGGTCACGGTGCCGGTCGAGGAGGCGATACGCCGTGTTCCTGGAGTGAGGAACGTGCGTTCCACGACGAGCCGTGGCACTGCCGACGTGTCGGTCAATTTTGACTGGGGTGCTGACATGATCGCTTCCACGCTTGAGGTCAATGCGGCCGTCTCACAGATCATGCCTTTGCTTCCCGCCGGCACGAGGCTGGAGACGAGGCGCATGGATCCGACCGTATTTCCCATCATCGCCTACAGCATCACTTCAGACAGGCTGTCGCTTGCCAAGCTGCGCGATCTTGCGCAATACGAGATCCGGCCGTTGCTCTCATCCGTCGACGGGGTGGCGCGCGTCCAGGTGGTGGGGGGGGAACTCGAGGAATACCATGTGAATGTCGATCCTGGCAGGCTGCAGGCATATGGCCTGTCGATGCAAGATGTCTCGCGCGCGCTGACGGCTTCCAATGTGATTACCGCGGTAGGCAGGCTGGAGGATCACTACAAGCTCTATCTCGCAGTTACCGATGCGCGGCTTCGCGATGCAGAAGAGATAGGCGATATCCTGCTGAAGACGCAGGGCATGATCAGGCTGAAGGATGTGGCGGAAGTCGGGATGTCGGTTGCGCCGCAATGGATCAAGGTCAATGCGGACGGGCGGGATGCGGTGCTGTTTCAGATTTACCAGCAGCCTAATGCCAACAGCGTGCAAATCGCAAGAGACATCAAGGCGCAGCTGGATTCGTTCAAGTCGCGCCTGCCGAGCGAGGTGAAGATCGCCAACTGGTATGATCAGAGCGAGCTGGTGATGGACTCCGCGCTCAGTGTGCGCGACGCCATGCTTGCGGGCATCTCGCTTGCCGCGATCGTGCTTTATCTCTTCCTGCGCAACATCAAGGTCACGCTGATCGCCGTTCTGGTCGTGCCTTCCGTGCTGGCGATGACAGTTCTGCTCCTGCATTGGTTGGGCATGAGCTTCAACATCATGACGCTGGGAGGCATGGCGGCGGCAGTGGGCCTGATCATAGACGATGCCATCGTGATGGTGGAACAGATCATGCGCCGCATCACCGAAAGCAAAATGCCGCAGCGCATCATGCCGGCAGCCATGGAGTTTTTGCGCCCGCTGGCGGGTTCCAGTGCGGCAACCCTGGTCATCTTCCTTCCGCTTGCCTTCCTTGGCGGCGTGACCGGTGCATTCTTCAAGGCGCTCTCGCTGACGATGGCATCCGGCCTTTTCATATCCTTCGTCGTGACCTGGTTTGCGGTGCCGATACTGTCAGAGCGCTTGTTGAAAGTAAAGGACTGCAGGGAGGTGCAGGGGCGTTTCACCGGACGCGTGCATGAAGCTTATGATGCGCTGATGAAAAGGCTGCTTGATCGTCCATGGTGGATACTTGCAGCCCTGTTGCCGTTAATACTGGCGGGAGCTCTTGCCTATCGCCAAGTGGGCACGGGATTCATGCCGGTGATGGACGAAGGTGGTTTCAACCTCGACTACAGAAGCAAACCCGGCACATCGCTCGCGGAAACGGACAGGCTGTTGCGCCAGGTAGAGGAGATCATCAAGGCCGATCCCGATGTCGACACCTATTCGAGGCGCACCGGCGCGCAGCTGGGGGGAGGGCTTACAGAAGCGAACCAGGGGGATTTCTTCATTCGCCTGAAGCCCCTTCCGCGCGCGCCGATCGAACGGGTCATGGAGCGGATGCGCAGCCGGATCGAAAAACAGGTGCCAGGGCTGGACATCGAGCTAGCACAGCTGATGGAGGATCTGATCGGGGACCTGACGGCTGTGCCGCAACCCATAGAGGTGAAGCTCTATTCGGACGACCAGGAGGAATTGACAAGGCTTGCGAGGAAGACGGCTGACGCCATTTCGAAAATCCCCGGCGTGGTCGATGTGAAGGACGGCATCAATCCCGCGGGGGATGCGCTGAGTGTGCGCGTGGACCGCGCGCGCGCCGCGCTGGAAGGCGTCGACCCGGGCCTTGTGGCAAACATGGTGAATGCGCGGCTTGCAGGGACGGTCGCCACCGAGATACAGAGCGGCCCGAAGATGATAGGCGTGCGCGTGTGGACCCCTTTTGACATCAGGAATACCGATGCGAAACTCTCGGAACTGGAACTGCGCGCGCCTGACGGGCATGTCTTTCCGTTGAAGCGCGTTGCTGACATATCGGCCATCTCGGGGCAACCCGAGATCAACCGCGATGACCTGAAGCGGATGGTGGCGGTCACCGCACGCATCAATGGCCGAGACATGGGATCGGTGATGAAAGACGTGAAACATGTGATGGATGCAATGCTGCCGCAAGGCGTCTATTACAGGCTGGGAGGCCTATATCAACAGCAGCAGACTGCGTTCCATGACCTGAGTGCGGTGCTTGCTGCCGCAGTCTCGCTGGTCTTCCTGCTTCTGCTTTATTTGTATGAACGTTTCCGCATTGCGCTGTCCGTGATAATGATCCCTGTCATGTCGCTTTCCGCTGTGTTCGTTGCATTGTGGCTTGCGGACATCGAGCTCAACATCTCGGCCATGATGGGAATGACCATGATCGTCGGCATAGTCACCGAGGTGGCGATATTCTATTTTTCCGAATACGGTCTGCTGCTGGGCCAGGCCGGGCACCGCGACGCGCTGATACTGGCAGGAAAAAACCGCATGCGTCCGATTGCGATGACCACGCTTGCCGCCATCCTCACGCTGATGCCGCTGGCAGTAGGCCAAGGGGCTGCGATGCAGCAGCCGCTGGCCGTGACCATCATCGCGGGGCTGCTGGTGCAATTGCCGCTGGTGCTGATCATCATGCCTGTCCTTTTCGATCTGATGCAGTCAAAAAGGATAAGTCTGCCTTAAGTATCGCCTCTGTATGATGCTTTTCATGGTGCTCATTTCGGTAGCGCCCAACTTAAGGAGATTGCAATGAAGAAGTATACTGTCGCTTTGATGATGATGGTTTTCGCTCTGACCGCTGAAGCTTATACCGGACAGGAGCTTGGCAAGGATGCGAAAGTGACCATGGAGAAGGCCAGGGCCATCGCGCTCAAGGCGCATCCAGGCAAGATCGTCGATGAAGAGCTCGAGAAGGAAAAGGGCGGAAGCGGATTGCGCTATTCCTTTGACATCAGGGACGGCAAGGTGACGCAGGAAGTTGGCGTGGATGCTGTAACCGGACGCGTGCTGGAGAATGCACCCGAAGGCGCGAATCCAGACTGATTCTGAAGGTTGCGATGCGGATATTGATCGTCGAAGACGATGCGATGATAGGTGATGCGATGCAGCGCGGCCTGAAGAAGGCTGCGTTTGCAGCCGACTGGGTGCGTGAAGCGAGATCCGCAGATCTGGCGCTCGGCCACGATGTCTATGATCTCCTGATCCTCGATCTTGGGCTACCTGGAAAAAGCGGTCTCGAACTGCTCGAAGACATGCGCCGGAAACAGAACGACATACCGGTTTTGATCGTGACGGCGCGCGACTCGGTGGATGACAAGGTTTCGGGATTGAACAGCGGCGCGGATGACTATCTTGTCAAGCCATTCGACCTCAATGAGCTATTCGCCCGCGTGCATGCGATACTGCGGCGCAAAAACGGCAGGGCAAACCCGCTCCTGTCCTATGGTGCGCTGACGCTCGATCCTGTGAAGCATGCTGCCACACTCAAAGGCATTCCTGTCGATCTTTCCGCGAGGGAATTCGCATTGCTTCACGTACTGATGGCCAAACCGGGTGCTGTCTTTTCAAGGGCCGAGCTGGAAGAGGCTCTTTATGGCTGGCAGGAGGAGGTGGGCAGCAATGCGGTGGAGGTGCACATACACAATCTGCGCAGCAAACTAGGCGCAGAGGCCATACTCAACATACGCGGAGCGGGTTACAGGGTGGCAATGATCCATGATGCCGATGCGTAGAAAATTGCTGGTCTGGATTCTGGGCGGGCTGCTTGCTGCAGGCATGGGCGCTGCAATCGCCACGTTCCTCAAGACGCAGGAAGAGGTCGGCGAGATGCTCGACTACGAGCTCAGGCAGATCGCATATTCCATGCAGCATTCGTCTGGCGTCATGGCGATAGAGAGCAGGGATGACAGCAGCATCGAAGACAACGATTTTCTTGTGCAGATGTGGGACATGCATGGAAGGCTCGTGTCTTCAACGGATCGCTCCGCCAGGTTGCCGCTGTCAGCTGCGCAGGGTCTTTCTGATATCCGCGATGCAACAGGCAGCGGCTGGCGCGTATTCCGGCTCGCATCTGCTGATCGCGTGATACAGGCAGCGCAGCCCGAGCAGGCGCGCTGGGAAACCACGATGGGAATCGCGCTGCGCATGCTTTTGCCGATTGCCGTGATGATCCCTTTCCTGGTATTCCTGGTGTGGATGGCGGTAAGAGCCAGTCTCGCTCCGCTGGCTACCGTGAAGGCGGAAGTCGAGCTGCGCGATTCCTCTGCGATGAATCCGCTGGACCCGAATGCGGTTCCTGACGAGGTGCGGCCGCTGCTGATCGCGATCAACGGACTGCTCGAGAGGCTGAACCGATCCATCGCGCAGCAGAGACAATTTGTCGCAGATGCGGCGCACGAGCTGCGCACGCCGCTTGCCGCATTGATGCTGCAGGCCCAGCTTGCAGAAGAGGCGCATGATCCTGTCGAGAGAGGGGAAGCACTAGGCAAGCTGAGAAGCGGCATGGAGCGTGCATCCCATCTGGTGAGCCAGCTTCTGACGCTCGCGCGGCACGAACCGGATGCGCATCATGTCCATGAACGATTGAATTTCGCAGCCCTTGCAAGGCAGGTGGTTGGCGACTATGCGCCGCTGGCCATTTCCGGGAAGATAGACCTGGGAATCGATGCGGATGCAGAGGAATGGATGAGCGGGCATGAAGAGTCTCTCAGGATACTGCTCGGCAACCTTCTGGACAATGCGATCCGCTACACGCCTCCGGGCGGCAAGGTCGATGTCGCGCTGTTGCGCGGAGAGGACAGCCTCGTTCTGGAGGTGCGCGACACAGGACCGGGCATCCCGGCTGAACAGCGCGCCAGGATCTTCGAGCGCTTCTACCGCATAGAGGGAAGCGGGATGCAGGGCAGCGGTCTGGGGCTTTCGATCGCAAGGGGGATCGCTGAACAGCACGGCGCAACGATAGAGGCTGCAGAAGTCGGTCAGGGTGCATTGCTGCGCGTGCGGTTTCCGTCATGACACAAGCGCCGAGAGATCCAATGCCGCGGCCGGAGAGTGGCGCAGGTTCCAGGGGATGGCGCGCACTGCCGTCGGGCATCTGGGTAATGGGTTTCGTGTCTCTGCTGATGGATGCCTCATCCGAGATGATATTCAGCCTGTTTCCCGTATTCATGGTCAGCGTGCTGGGCGCGTCGATGATGACCGTCGGACTCATCGAGGGAATTGCGGAGGGAACAGCGGCAATCCTGAAAGTCTTTTCGGGCACCCTAAGCGATTATCTCGGCAGGCGCAAGATGCTGATGGTGCTGGGCTACGGTCTTTCCGCAATTTCAAAGCCGTTGTTTCCCCTTGCCAGTTCGATCTATCTGGTCTTCACCGCGCGTTTCGTGGACCGCTTGGGCAAGGGCATACGCGAAGCCCCGCGCGATGCGCTGATCGCAGACATGACAGGACCCGGCTTGCGCGGTTCTGCATACGGCCTGCGCCAGGCGCTCGATTCGGTCGGCGCCCTGCTGGGCCCGCTGCTGGCGGTTGCATTCATGATGCTGTACGAAGACAGGATCAGATCGGTGATGTGGCTGGCCGTTGTTCCCGCGGTGCTGTCGGTGATGCTGCTGGCTTATGTGCGAGAATCCAGAAGGGCATCGTCGCCCAACGGGGCTATGCTCTCAATCATGGATGTCAGGCGTTTGCCCTTGCGCTACTGGATGGTCGTGCTGCTGGGCGCCGCATTCACGCTGGCGCGCTTCAGCGAAGCGTTCCTGGTGCTGCGCGCGCAAAGCGTCGGGCTCGGGATCGCATACATTCCGCTGGTGATGGTCGCAATGAACGTTTGCTACAGCATGGCAGCCTATCCCGCGGGTGCGGCAGCAGACCGCTTAAGTCCGCGCGTGCTGCTGCTGGGAGGACTTGCGCTGCTGATTGCGGCCGACATCCTGCTGGCCTTGGTGCCATCGCTGCTGTTCGCGGGCGCCGCGCTGTGGGGTCTGCACATGGCGCTCACCAAGGGGTTGCTATCCAAGCTGGTTGCAGACACGGTTCCTGCGGATTTGCGAGGCACGGGTTTCGGCATCTTCGATCTGGTGAGCGGGGTCGTGCTGCTTCTGGCGAGCGTGATCGCAGGGTTTCTCTGGAGCAGATTCGGCGCACCGTTCACTTTTCTGGCAGGCGCGGGCTTTGCGGCTGTCGCGGCTTCGGGCCTGCTCTTCTTCCCCGTACTCGAGAAAAACTGATCAGCCGCCGACCAGGCTTGCCGCGATGTCGATAGGGATGCCGTTGATCGCATGTTGAGCAGGCAGCTCAGCACGGATTGGGCAAGCACCGTCTTGCGCAGCGAACGGGACATGATAGAGATGTCGGAAGTCTGGCCGCTCAAGCCTCGTGCAGCATGTCAAACCTGAACCCTTCGAGCTTGGCAGCAGACATCGGGCGGGCGATGCCGTAACCCTGGCCGATCTCGCAGCCCATCTTCAGCAGCTTCTGGTAGATATCCGCGTTCTCTATGCCTTCGGCGACGATGCCGAGCCCGAACGTCCTGGCCAGTGCGATGATGCCCTGCACGATCGCGAGATCGCCCGCATCGTTCAGCATGTTGCGCACGAACGACTGGTCTATCTTGATCGTGTTGACCGGCAGATTGCTGAGATAGGTCAGCGAGGAATAGCCTGTTCCGAAGTCGTCCAGCGCGAAGCTTATGCCGAACGAGCGGCATTCATCGATGATCGCAGTGACTTTCTGCAGGTCTTCGAGCGCTGCGGTCTCCAGTATCTCGATTTGCAGGCTTTGCGGCGGCAGTCCGGGATGATGTTCGAGCTGCTGTTTCAATTTTTCTGCGAAGTCTTTGGATTGCAGGTGGTGAGCCGAAATGTTGATGCTGAGCTCGAGTCTCATGTCGGAGTGCCGCCATTTTTCGAGCTGGCTGAGCGCCTTGTCGATCACCCATTCTCCGAGCCTGATGTCCAGGTCAGTGCCTTCCAGCGCAGGAAGAAATTCTGCTGGCGTGAGCAGGCCGCGCTCCGGATGATTCCAGCGTATCAGCGCCTCTGCGCCGATCAGCTTTCTGGTGCGCAGGTTCACCTTGGGTTGGAAGTAAAGCTCGAACTGGTCGCTCGCCAGCCCGTGGGCGATCTGCTCCAGCATTATCTGCTGTGCGCGGAAACGCCGGCTGTACTCGAAGTCGTACAGCACATAGCGATTCTTGCCGGACTGCTTTGCGATGTACATGGCCTGGTCTGCGTTCCGCAGAAGCGTGTCAGCATCCTCGTCGTCGATGGGGAACAGCGTCAGGCCTATGCTCGCGCTCAGAGTAAAAAACCGGCCGCGCGATTCTATCGGGCGGGCGATAGCTGCCAGCAGGCGCTCTACGCTGTGCGCCCATTCCTCAGGATTCTCCATGCCGACCAGAAGGATCACGAATTCGTCGCCGCCCAGGCGTGCCACCGTGTCGTCGCCGCGTATCTCCTTCTCGATGCGTCTTGCCACCTCGATAAGTATCCTGTCGCCGGTGTCGTGCCCGAAGCTGTCGTTGATCGGCTTGAAGCCGTCCAGATCCAGATAGCATACCGCCATCAGCGTGTTGCTGCGTTTTGCATGCGCCAGCGCCTGCTTCATCAGCTTGGCGAGCAGCAGGCGATTGGGGATGCCGGTCAGCGCATCGTAGTGCGCCGCCTGCTCGAGCTGTTTCTGGTGATGCTTGATATGGGTGATGTCGGAAAACACGCCGACATAGCTGACCACTTTGCCCTGTTCGTTCTTCACGGTGGAGATGGTCAGCATCTCGGGATACACCTCGCCGCTCTTCCTGCGGTCCCATATTTCGCCGACCCAATGGCCATAGGTGTCTATGGATTCCCACATCTGAGCGTAGAATGCGTCGTTGTGCTGTCCGGATGCCAGGATGTTCGGCCTTTTCCCGATGACGTCCTCCCTGCTGTAGCCGGTGATGCGGGTGAAGGAATCGTTGATCTCGACGATGTTGAGTCCCTGGTCGGTGATCAGTATGCCGTCCAGCGTGTTGGCGAACACGCGTGCGGTGAGGTTCAGGCGCTCCTCGTTGCGCTTGCGTTCTGTGATGTCGGTGGCTAGCCCTTCGATCAGGATCTCACCGTCCTTCTCGGTCATCTGGATGGAGCGGTCATAAACCCATTTCCAGTTGCCAAGCGCGTCGCGCAGGCGATATTCGATAGCGAACTGATCGCCTGCCCCGGTATTCCTTATGGTTTGAGCGATGTTTTCCCTGTCGTCCGGGTGTATGGAGTCATTCCAGAGGAGCGGGTTTGCAAACAGATGGTGCAGCGGATAGCCCAGGAGTTCCTCGACGCGCTTGCTGTAGTAGATGCCGCCGGATTTGCTCGAAAAGATATACAGGGTGTCAGGCGAATTTTCGACCAGCCTGCGATACCTCGCTTCGCTCTCGCGCAGAAGTTCTTCCGCATGCTTGCGTTCCGTGATGTCGTCGTAGACGCCGAGCATGCCGAACACGCTGCCTTCTTCGTCGCGCAGCGGCATCTTGGAAATCCTGCGCCAGACCTTGTCGTTGTCTGGCGTGATCTGGAATTCCTCATAATTCAGGCGCGGCTCGCCCGATTCCATCACCTCTCTGTCGACGGCGCGATACCGGTCTGCCTCGGCAGCCCAGCTCATCGCATAGTCGTCGCGTCCGGTCATCTCGGAAGGATCGCGCTTGCCTGCATCCCTTGCGAAAGCGGGGTTGCAGCCCAGGTATCTGCTCTCCCTGTCCTTCCAGAAAACGCGGACAGGCGTGGTGTCTATGACCTGTTGCAGCAGCGCGCGCGCTTTAACGAGCTCCGAAGACATTTCGGTCAGCGACTCTGCCGTTCTGTTTCTCTCCAGAACTATGCCTATGATGGAAGAACCAATTTCGAGGAGTTTGCGGTGGAAAGGGCTGGGGGAACGGTGCTCGAAGCTCGAAAGGGCGAATGTGCCTATGATATTCTTGTCTGCGGAAAAGATCGGGACGGACCAGCATGAACACAGGTTGAAATTGTAGGCAAGCTGGCGCAGGTCACTCCAGCGTTCATCGGTGTAGGTGTTGCTGACGTATTGGGGTTCCTGCCTGTAGATCACGTTTCCGCAGGATCCGCCTCCTGCCCCGGGTTTGAGGCCGTTCAGCTGCGCGATGCCTTCAGGCGGAACGTTGGGTGCTGCGTAGACGTTCAGAAATTCGTGTTTTTCGTCCAGCAGCATGACCGATGCGACGGAATTCGGCAACAGGCCTTCGCCGAGTCGGCATATCTGCGCAATCACATCCCTGGAATCGTAGCTGGCCGCAATCGATTCGAGTATCGACTGCTGCAGATCCAGCAGCCTTTGCTGATCTTCACACGATATGTGCGTCTGGCCGGCATCCTGTGCGGCTAGATCTTCTTCCTTGAACGGATTGGAATTTTTCATTGTTTCTTGGTGCATCTGCCTGCCAAGATGTAGGCTATCAGATTACCGGGCTGCCGGCAAATTTTTTGAAGACGGTTAGGCCAGTGCGATCGGTAGCTCGTTCCAGTCGGTAGTGTAGGCAGGTGTCCTGTTGCCGCGCTTCATCGACCAGGCGCGGCGCTCCGTTATTCCGGAGATGCCTGGGTCCAGGGTGTTTTTGCCGTATTTCATGTTGATGGCGTCCATGGTTTTCATGAGCATCGATCTTTTCTCGATTGCATCGCAGTCGGTGAGAAGATCGGCTGAGTGCTGATGCTTTGTCGACAGTCCGACCAGAGTGACGCCTGCCTTGGCATAGGCATGTCCTGGCCTGTAGATTCGCTTCAATCCGGCTAGCGCGGCACGATTCAACTTCAAGGTGTCGTCGGTAGGGGCCATCAGCGGCATGATGACTCCCTGTGAATACTGGGGATCATCCGGCTTGAAGGGGTTGGTGCGGATATGGACCTGTATCCCGCCTGCGACCGAACCCTGAAGTCTCAGCTTCTCTGCGGCTCTTGCAACATAAAGCGTGATCGATTCCGAGAGATCGGAGAACGTTTTGACTGGCTGACCGAAGGATCGGCTCGACATGATCTGGTGCTTGCTCGCGGCTTCCTCGAGCTCGATGCAAGGGATGCCGTTCAATTCCGAGAGCGTGCGTGCCAGCGTTACGCTGAAGCGATTCCTGATCCAGACGGGGCCTGCATTAATCAGGTCGAGAACAGATTTTATGCCGATGGCGTTCAGGCTTTCCTGCAGTTTCCTGCCTACTCCCCAGACCTCGCCTGCGTCGATTCCTGAGAAGAGCTGGTGCTGCAGGACGGAGGGAAGGGCGGTAAGGTCACACACGCCGTTCCATTTGGGCTTCTTCTTTGCAACATGGTTTGCGAGCTTGGATAGCGTCTTGGTCGACCCTATTCCGACGCAGACAGGAAGGCCCACCCATTGCCATACTTTTTTCCTGATCTCCTGCGCGTATTCCGTGAGGTCCATTGAAAATCCTGAAAGATCCAGAAAGCATTCGTCTATCGAATAGATCTCGATATGCGGGGCGAAATTGGAGAGGATGGACATGAAGCGGTTCGACATGTCGGCATACAGGGCGTAGTTGGAAGAATGGGCAATGATGCCGTGCTTATTGGCCAGGTTTTTCAGTTTGAACCAGGGCTCTCCCATGGCAATGCGGAGCGCCTTCGCCTCAGCCGATCTTGCCACGACACAGCCGTCGTTGTTGGAAAGCACGACGACCGGTTTTCCTTCGAGCCTTGGGTTGAAGACGCGTTCGCAGCTCACATAGCAGTTGTTGACATCGACAAGCGCGATTTTCATACCTTGTGCAGCACCCTGGTGACTACACCCCAGATGACGAGCTCCTCGCCATCGCTGAACCCGATGTCCGGATATTCGGGATTTTCCGCAACGAGCCTGATTGTCTTTCCGGATTTCCTGAGGCGCTTCACGGTGAGCTCTCCGTCGATGACCGCCACGACGACATGACCGTCCATGGGGTCGATCGCGCGATCGACGATGAGTTCGTCCCCGTCATGGATGCCTGCGCCCATCATGGACCAGCCGGATACCCTGAGGATGAAGGATGTCTCGCGGTGCAATATCAGGTGCTCGTTGAGATCTACTCTGTCCTGCACATAATCGTCCGCGGGGCTTGGGAAGCCTGCCGGTACTCTGTGAGACATCACGGGTATCGCGCTCCTTGGCGTATTGGATGCAATGGGGCGGGCAGCAGGCGCTTTTTTCCGGTATGCCAAGAGATAATCGAGTATGGTATCTATCTGGCTTTCAGGTACCCTGATCGGCTTGGTGGGTTCGGAGTAGGCGCCGGTGCCGGGCTTTCTTCCGGCGCCCGGCCTGTGGCCGCCACGTCTTGATTTTGGGCTCTCTGTCATGATTATGTGATTATTGCACATAAATCAATTTTTCGAAAGCGATCAGGACTAGCCAGGGAATTTTGCGGGTCGACATTCAATGAGTGTTCGCCGATAATCAGCCAAATTCACAGGCAATCATCATCTGACGGAGCAAAGCCCATGAACGCAGACCTTCTCATTCAACGAGGCGATTCAACGGCGGCATCGAAACTGCTGCTGCTCTTTCATGGTGTGGGATCGAACGCGGAGGACTTGCGTCCGCTGGGACGTGCTCTTGCTGCGGGGTGTCCGCAGGCCTGTATTGTTAGCGTGCGCGCGCCTGATCCTTCTGATTTTGGTCAGGGCTGGCAATGGTTTTCGGTAAAGGACGTGACTGAAGTCAATCGTTCGGCGCGAGTTGCTGCAGCGATGCCGCGCTTTGTCGGAGCTGTGCGCGCGTGGCAGAGCGAGATGGGCATCGGCGCGACTGAAACGACTTTGATCGGTTTTTCGCAAGGTGCGATCATGGCGCTGGAGTCGACACAGCAGTCTGAGCCTGTTGCCGCAAATGTGATCGCGATTGCCGGCCGCTTTGCACAGCCTCCGCGTATTGCGCCAAAAAACGTCGTGCTGCATCTTCTCCACGGCGAGCAGGATCGTGTGATGCCAGCGACGCTTGCAGTCGACGGAACTGCGCAATGGCGCGCACTGGGTGGAACGGTGACGTTGGACATGCTGCCGAATCTTGGGCATGGCATCGACGCGAGTGTGATGCTGCGTGCGGCCGGTTATCTGGAATGCACGACATGAGTCTGCCGCCTGTTCGTTTGCAACTGCAGGAACAGTCTGCGCGGCTCGAATTCGACGATGGCCGGATCGTCGCGTTGCCGGTTGGGCCGATAAACCTTGCGAGTTCGGTGCTGCGCCACGATCCTCCGACGCCTGTCGAGCTTGAGCGGGCTATCGATTTCGTCGAGAACGCTTTGGCGGAATCCAGCCTGTCCGGCATTGACCGAGACCTTGTGGTCTCGGATGCCTTGCTCAGCGTGTTGCCGGGTCTGGACGCAGCCGGTTCTGTTCTGGCGCGTAGCGAAGTCGAAGCGCTGTTCCAGAAGCTTGCTTCGAGATCGCTCGGCATGCCTGTTTCGGCTGGGGAGCTGCCTCATGGGCGAGAAGTTGCTGCTGCCCTGCTCATACTGCGTGAATGCATGCACCATCTTGCCTTCGATAGCGTCATTGCAGCCTGAATCCGGGCCGCGCGCGGCACGTCTTCGGAATTTGGCGTTGCCGGCAATTGGTTGGATTTTTCGGAGTCCATATTGTTCCGTTTATGGGATTGTCAATGCTTGTTTGCGGTGTTTATCTGCAAATGCGGATTGTTTAAGATGCGGTTGCTGGTTTTTGCAGCTCAACACGAGGAGAAAATACATGGACACACTGGAACGCTATGGACCGCTGATCGGCCGTTTTCTGATTGCATTCATCTTTCTGTTCTCGGGATTTGGCAAAATAACAGGATTCGAGGGGACGATAGGTTTTATTGCCAGCAAAGGGGTTCCCCTTCCGCAGTTCGCAGCAATCGCCGCAATCATCGTGGAATTGGGAGGTGGAGTCATGCTTGTCATCGGATGGAATGCGCGCATCGCAGCTGCGGCAATGCTTTTCTTTACCGCAATGGCCGCGCTGATCTTTCACGACTTCTGGGCCGTTGCCGCTGACCAGGCGCAAAATCAGATGATACATTTCATGAAGAACGTTTCCATGATGGGTGGCCTGTTGTTGTCGTCGTTCATGGCAGCGGGCCGCTTAGCGTAGACAAGCATGCTGGGTCTTAGACTGCTTCCGATTTGGGGGTGGACGTGAATCCATTCGGCGATCCAGAAACGGTCAGGCACTATGGTCTGCGCGTGGCCGGAATCGCCGGGAAGTTATGCCGTTGACCATGTTTTCCCGGACATCGGACATCGGCGCGTCGGATTTTCATCAATCTGTACAGGAGCGACCAAAAATGAAATTACCGAGAGTTCTTGCTTTTTCCGGAAGCGCACGGCGCGGCTCGCTGAACAAGCAGCTGGTGCGCGTGGCTGCCCAAGCCGTCCGTGATGCTGGCGCGGAAGTGACACTGATCGATCTGGATGAATTCCCAATGCCCGTGTACCACGGTGATCTTGAAGAGCGTGATGGCTTGCCCGAGCATTGCAGGCGACTGAAGCGCCTGTTCATGGAACACGATGCTTTCTTGCTGGCTTCTCCGGAGAACAACGCATCAGTTTCCTCGCTCATGAAAAATACGCTGGATTGGGTATCGCGTCAGGACGGCAGTCAGAGTGGGCTGGCGCCATATCATGGCAAAGTCGCGCTGCTGTTATCGGCATCGCCTGGCGGCCTGGGTGGCCTGAGAGGGCTGGTACATCTCAGGCAAATCCTGCAGACGCTCGATGTTCTGGTGCTGTCCGAGCAGTTCGCTCTGGCACGCGCCCATGAGGCGTTCGAGGCGGACGGGGCGCTCAAGGAAGCCCGGCATCGGGAGACTGTCGCCAAGCTTGCAGAGCGTTTGGTGACAGTCAGCCGGAAGATGCTGAATCCTTGAAGCGATGCCGGCTATTGTTCTGGTGGGCGGTACTGGGTTCGAACCAGTGACCCCTGCCGTGTGAAGGCAGTGCTCTACCGCTGAGCTAACCGCCCATTAGCTCTATATTAGAGCATGAAATGACCAGGCTATCAATGAAATTCTTTCACTCAAGTTTAGACATTCAACATCGAAATGGCGGTCATAAAGGCGATGGCGCGCTCGGCGGGAGTCGAACCCACGACCCTCGGCTTCGGAATCCAAGCAAACATCTGGACGCTAAGTGTTGAACAGCGGCATAATGAGCTTAACTAATTGATAAAAAGCGAGATGTCTTTAACTTCAAAATATTAAGCTAGTATATAAAAACATCATATTGAGTCATTTAATAACCAAAATTACCTGCTCAATTCAAGTATTTTTCACCTTAAAAAGTGACCTTTGGCCGACAGTAGATTAAATTTAACCATAGAAATTATATAGGATTATAAGTATAATTATGCTTGTCTCATAATGAGACTGTTCGCTTGGTTATGGGACGCTACTTGAAGAGCCGGCGCGCTCAAAAAGTAGGTGCGCATGTGCAGCGTTTTGCGTTCGATGCAATTGTCTGAGAATGTGTTTGCGTGGAAGGATGGCGCAAAATCACAACAAGACAAGCAAAATTCACTTGCAAAATATGTACCTTATATGGTACAAGTGCGCTAAGGTTATAAATGGAAAATGAAACACAAAAAACGCCCCTTCAGTTTTACAAAAGCAATGGTGGCAACGAGCCAGTGCGCGAGTGGCTGAAGGATTTGGATGAACCAGATCGGCACGCCATTGGCCAAGACCTTATGCGGGCGCAGTGGCGCTGGCCGGTGGGCATGCCGTTATGCCGCCCGATGGGGCATGGTTTATGGGAAATACGTACAGACCTGCCAAGCAACCGCATTGCGCGCGTGTTGGTATGCTTGCACAAAGGCAGATTGGTGGCTTTGCACGGCTTCATCAAGAAAACGCAAAAGACGCCAGACGATGAACTTGGCCTAGCGAAAAAACGCCAAAAGGAATTGTAATCATGAGTAAGCATATTGGATCAAGCCTTGACGATTTCCTCAAGGAAGAAGGTATCTACGAAGAAACCCAGGCACTGGCCATCAAGGAAGTCGTGGTATGGCAGCTAACCGAAGCAATGGAAAAGCAATCGTTAAGCAAGACACGTCTGGCTGCGATGCTTAAGACCAGCCGTTCGCAAGTGGATCGCTTGCTCGACCCTAAGCGCGACGTAACACTTTCGACATTGCAGCGCGCTGCTGCTTTGGTCGGGCGCAAGGTGCAAATAGAATTGGTGTGACACTGCTGATGTTTGGCCTAAGGTGGATTTCGTGTTGAATGCTAGCAAGTAACAGTCATTGGCTCTGGTGAAGGTACTTGAAGGATTGGACTATCATCCTAATCTGTCAAGGGAATAAAGTTACGAATCATTTACACTGCTGTCCAAAATAGCCGAATCCGAATGAATTCCCCCTTGATCTGATGCGGGTTCTGGACGGGTTGTTGTGGTTTTCCAAGATCGTGCCTCCTTGTGCTGTCCAAGATCAAGCGAAGGCCAGG
>JAJXTH010000051.1 GCA_021783995.1 Pseudomonadota bacterium | reverse complement strand
CCGCGCAGCACGGCGGGAACGTAGCCTCCCAGCCAGCGTCCGTCGGGTGCGACAAACAGGTTGGCCGAGGGACTCAGGGAGCAGATCGCGACGAGGTCGAATGTGTCGCCGCTTCTTATGAAGCCCAGCGGCATCGCTGGCACGAGGCTGGGTAGCTCTGCCGCGACCACGGGTATCGTCGCAAACCCGGCTGCGAAGCCGTAGCCCGCAGGCCTCGCCCAGGACTTGTCGGATAAGGTTTCCCTGCTGATGGCGATGAGTTTGGACATGGCATTCCCTGTATGGATTGATGCCGGGATTATACTTCGGCGCTGCATGAAACGGGTATAATCGCACATTTGATGAACCGGCCCCGCAGGGCTGCAACAGGGAGAATAAGCATGACGGAAGTGACGGTGGATGGAATCACCTACAAATTCGATGCCTTGAGCGAGGAGGCAAGAGCGCAGCTCTTGAGCCTGCAGGTGACGGATGCCGAGATACAGCGCCTGCAGGCCCTGATCGCGATCGCGCAGACCGCGCGCAATGCGTATGCAGCAGAACTCAAGGCAGCTCTGCCTTCCAATGCATAAGGAAAAGGCATGTCTGACAGGATTGCGATAGACGATGTTGAATACAAGATTTCCGATCTGGACAGGAGTATTCTGGATCAGGTGCTGAACCTGCAGAAGGTGGACGCCGAACTGCAGAACCTGCATTTCCGGCTCTCGATTGCACGGAAGGCGCGTTCTGCCTATGCTTTTGCGTTGAACGCCGCCCTGCCCAAGACGCGCCAGTGATCTAGGCGGGCTTGTTTCCTGCCAGCTCCTGCAAGGCTTCGGGTTTCCTGATGATCAGTCTGTGCAGGTCCTTCTGTACTATGCCCTGCTGGACCAGCACCACCATCGAGCGCGTCACCGTCTCGCGGCTGGTATTTATCATGTTGGCGATGTCCTGGTGGGTGGGCAGGTTCTCTATCACCACGAGGTTGCCCGGCTTGGTCTCCTTCATCAGTTCCAGGAAGGAGTATACGCGCTTCGAGATGTTGTTGATGCCGAGCAGCGAGCGGAATTGCGAGTCTAGCTGTATCTTCGCGGCCAGGTTCTGCAGCATGTGCCTGGCTACAGTCGGAGAGCTGGTGAACAGATGCATCGAGAGCGAACTCGGAAGAAGAGCGACCAGAACCTCGCTCAAGGCCACGACCGAGGCCGAGCGCGGAGTGTTCATTATGACCGAGATCTCCCCGAAAAACTCTCCTTCCGCGAGCGTCTTCAGGCTCACAATGCGCCCGTCGTCAGTCACGTCGATAATCTGTAACTTTCCGGCCAGCACGAACAGCAGGCTGTCGCCGGTAGAGCCTTTCTGTATGATGGTCTCGCGTCGCGTATAGCGCTTGATGCGCAGTTCCTTTTTAACCCTGCCCATTTCTTCGTCAGTCAGCTGGGCAAGCAGGGGAATCTTGCGCAGGTTGATCTGGACGTTTCTGGATTTGTCCGGGGATGCCGCAGATACATTGTCGCTTTGTTCGTCAACGCCCGGCCTTGAGGGTGGGGTTAATTCATCGACAGTTGGCTGCATTGGGTACGGTAATTAACATGGGTGATGCGATTATAATCCAAAGAATCTTTTTTTAGCCATCAAAAATACTAAAGTAACAAAGTGAAACAAGGCGTTACAGAAATGAGTAGCGTTTTCATGGGCCGATCGAGGGGTCGTTGTTTTTTGCAGCCATGCACATCCTCTCTATGACACCGTCGGCGTCTATGCTGGCGCGCCAGCCCAGGCGTTCCTCTGCCTTGGCGGGATTGGCCATGCCAATATGGATGTCGCTTGGACGGTAGAATTCACGGTTGCTTTCCAGGTAGTTTCTGTAATCCAGATCGAAGAATTCGAATGCATGCGCGATGAAATACTCCAGGCTCACAGTTTTTCCGGTAGCGATGACGAAGTCTTCCGGATTTTCGAGCTGCAGCATTTTCCACATGGCT
Organism: Pseudomonadota bacterium; assembly: GCA_021783995.1. Lineage (GTDB taxonomy): Bacteria > Pseudomonadota > Gammaproteobacteria > Burkholderiales > Gallionellaceae > Gallionella. Next base: position 4,400 of record JAJXTH010000051.1, on the reverse strand, counting down.
TCCACATATTCCGGAGCCCATCCCCAGTCCCGTTGTATGTGGATGTTGCCCATGACCAGCTTTTCATCGCTGCCGCTGGCGATTCTGGCGGCAGTGCGCACGATCTTCTGGGTTACGAAGCGCTCGGGGCGTAGCGGAGATTCATGATTGAAAAGTATGCCGGTGCAGGCATAAAGACGATACGACTCACGGTAATTCGCAATCAGGAAATGTGCAGATGCCTTGGATATCGCATAGGGACTGCGCGGCAGAAACAGCGTTTCTTCGGTCGCCGGCTTGACGCCTGTGTCGCCGAAACATTCGCTTGAGCCCGCATTGTAAAGGCGCACGGGGTGGCCATAAAAGCGGATCGCTTCCAGTAAATTCAGCGTTCCGGTGATGATGCTCTCTATCGTCTCTACGGGCTGTTCGAAGGAGAGCCCGACCGAGCTCTGTCCGGCAAGATTGTATATTTCATCGGGGGAGTATTTGCCTATGGTGTGCAGGACGCTGCGAAAGTCCGTCATCGCCATCGAGGCCGTCTTGACTTGCTTCCTGATCCCGAGTTTCTCGAGATTGTCGAAGCGGGAAGTCGTGGCATCACGCGATGCGCCGATGACTTCGTATCCCTTGTCGAGCAAGAACCTGGCAAGATAAGCGCCATCCTGTCCCGACACACCGCAAATCAACGCTCTCATTTTGTCTGGTCCGTGTGATGTGAAATTTGCATTGCCTGATGCTGGCATCTTCCTGGCCATCCGAGGGAGTGTTATTTCCAGGGGTGGTTGCGACAAGTCTGCTGGCCTGCATAAGACGGTTGCCCGGCTATTATATTGACACGAAGGCTGCATTTCCATGTTGAAAATGGATATTCGTAAAAGTGGGTTGGGCAAGCCCATAATGAATGCAAAACATCAGCGACTAACAATAGCAAAATCGTGTTGCTTTTGTCTCTCCCGTTCACATAAGATGCGATTATCAAAAATCGTAAAAATGTGTTGCTTGTCATGCTTCATCGCCACCTCAACCATCAACGCTACACTCTCGCCGCTATTGACGACGTGATCTCACGCGGCCGGTGGCAGGACTGGGCTGAACTGCGCCAGGCGGCTTTGTCAGACCGCACCTTGCTCGACAAGGTGGAGCGTGTGTGCCGTCCTTACGCCTCTGATCCCTACGCTCAACGCCATCACTTCTGGATGCACTATGCCGAAGAACACCGCACCGCTGCCTGACTGGGAATTCGTCTTGTCCGCTGCCGCGCGGCTCCAGCGCATCCTGCCGGATGCCGTGCTGGTCGGCGGAACAGCCTCCGCGATCCATGCCGAGCATCGCTTTTCGCGTGATGCCGACCATGTGCTGACCGATCTGCGCCATCGTTTCGATGAAGTGCTGGCGGAACTTGAGTCAGTCGCCGGTTGGGAAACGGCTCGCGTGCAGCGCCCCGTGCAAATCCTTGGCAGTCTCGATGGCATCGAAACTGGTGTTCGTCAGCTTATCCGAGACGAACCGCTGGAAACGACAGTTGTGGACTACCACGGTGTGCGAATTACGGTTCCGACCGAAGGTGAGATTCTGCGCATCAAGGGCGTGTTGATCCTCAGGCGCAACGCCACGCGAGATTACCTCGACTTCGTGGCTTTGGCCGATCACATGGGCGATGAGAGTGTTGCCCAAGCGCTGCAATCATTCGACCGACTCTATAAGCAGGAGAGTGGCGAATCCCCGCTACAGCAGTTGCAAGTCCAGCTTGCCAACGCGCTACCCTATGACTTGGAAGAAACCGAACTCAGCGAATACAAAAACCTCGATCCTCGCTGGCATGACTGGCAGACGGTTAAAGCCGTCTGTTCGCATCTTGCAACCGTTATCTTCGACCGGGTATGCGATCTGGATGCGGCTCGTTCCAACGATTATGGAGTGGAACCATGAAAGAGAGTACGCCATGGCCACATACATTCCGCATGCCTCGAGGAACATCATCGACGAAGCTGGTTACGAATACCCAAAAATATCTTGTGTCGGCATCCACAGCCACTATAATCCAGAGTCACCGATTCCGAGGATTACGCAGTGAAGCTGCCCGTTGAAGCGCCCGAAGTCATCGAATATTGCTGCAACATCTGCGGCACAAAAAACAGGCTCGAAAGCAAACAATTCCACCGCGAATTGGCGCTCTGTGGGAAATGCGGCTCGAATGCGCGTTTCCGGGGCATCGTCCATGTACTCGCGAACGTTGTGGGCGCAGGAGATTTGCCCCTGCGAGACTGGACTCGTCGCGCAAATATCGCCGGCCTTGGCATGAGCGACTGGGCGGGGTATGCGGGCCTGCTCGAGAAGAAGTTCAGCTACAAGAACACATTCTATGACCGCTCCCCCAGGCTGGATATCCAGAATCCGACAGCGGCGCAGCTGGGCATGCACGACTTTGTGATCAGCACCGACGTTTTCGAGCACATCCTGCCACCCTTGCAGCAGGGCTTCGACAATCTGCTGGCTCTTCTGAAACCGGGCGGCAGCCTCATATTCAGCGTGCCGTATACGCGCACCGAACACACGATAGAACATTTTCCCGGTCTGCACGAATGGGAAATATTGGAGTTTCGCGGCGAAAAAATCCTCGTCAATCGCGACGAAGCAGGCGGACTGCAGGCCTACGACAACCTCGTCTTTCATGGCGGGGAAGGCGCAACGCTGGAAATGCGCGTGTACTGCGAGGCCGATATTCTAAGCCGCCTTGCACAAGCTGGCTTTGAGGAGGTGCGCGTGCACGACCAGCCGCAACTCTCGCTGGGTTATTACTGGCCGGGACTGAGGCAGGTCGATCCGGATGCGCCGCTGCTTTACGCATACATCATCAGCGCCCGCAGGCCCGCAAGCTGATGGCGCTCCTGCCAAGAAAGAAGACGCGCCTGGCCTTCGACAATTTTCTGCTGGCGCACTACGAACGAATAATGCGTGCCGAACAGGTTCGTTCGCGACCGTTCGTGTTGCTGCTCGACCCGGCTTCCGTTTGCCAGCTCCAATGCCCGATGTGTCCGACAGGGCTAGAAAATGCAGGGAAAGTCGGGCATGGACGCACCGCATACCGCCCTCGCGGCCTGCTCGGCAGGGAAGTGTTCGACGCAGTGCTGGACGAACTGGGCGACACGCTGTTTTTTGTTCACCTCTACAATTGGGGAGAACCGCTGCTCAACAAGGATCTGACGTACTTCATACGGGAGCTGGTGCGGCGGGACATCGCCGTTGACACCAACACCAATCTTTCCTTGCCGCTTGGCGACCCGTTCATGGCTGAGCTGCTGGGTTCGGGCATCGACAGGATAGAAGCGTCGATCGACGGCTTCAGTCAGGAAAGCTATGGGCGTTACAGGGTCAAGGGGCGCTTTGAGCTTGCCCGTGACAACCTGACGAGGATCGCGGCCATGCGCGACCGCATGGGACTTGATACGCAGATCGTCTGGAACTTCCTGGTTTTTCGCTTCAACGAATCCGAAATCGAGGAGGCGCGCAAATTCTCGGAAGATCACGGAATCGAGTTTGTGCGGCGTGAAGCGGCTCTGTCCGAATCGCTGCGCGCAGAATTCCTGCCGAGTTACCGCGAGGGAGAAGTGCTAGAAGGATTCTTCGAGCAGCGTGCAGCGCCTTTCGATCCAAGGACCATCAGCAGTCGTTCAGAGCAGAGCTGTGCCTGGCACTATTATTACTCTGTCATCAACGCAGACGGGAGCGTCTCGCCCTGCTGCGCCCCGTGGGAATCGGACTGGGATTTCGGGTTCGTGGGCCCGAGGAATTCGCGTTTCGGCGATATATGGAACGGCGAGGCGGTGCGGGCATCGCGCCGGGACGTGGCCGGCCACAGGCTACTCGAAACATTGCGACATTCCGGAAAACTCGAGGCCATGGTTACAGTGGATGATTTTGTGAGGCAGGGGACGATCTGCGAAGGCTGTCAGATGCCGTTGCCCATGCTCGATCTCTACTCCGGCCGTGCCGATCTCGTCGTCCGGCATTATCACGAGACGCTGGGAGGCCGCGACGCATTCCTGGACCGCGCCTTTGAACTGGTGCGCAGCGATCCTGCTGCCTTTGTCCGTCATATGGATAGCAGATAGGCTGTTAGGCTTTGCGGTTGAATGCCGGCTTTACCGTGGAGAAATTGCCGTTACTGCCGCGTCCGGGATGACATCGATGCTCGCCTCGCACTCGACTTCCATGATGCCTATGACAGGGGCGGGAGTTGAAACGCTGATGGTAAAGGCTTCGTCTATCCAGTGGTGGTGCACATGGTTGAACTGGTCGCCCTCTGCCAGCGCCAGCGTGATGAAATAGAGGCCGGTTCGCAATACGGGCATGGTGAACAGGAATTCCGCGACGAATCCGTCCCCGTTCAGCAGCGTTTCGTTGTCGCTCATCGCAGC
>JAJXTH010000050.1 GCA_021783995.1 Pseudomonadota bacterium | reverse complement strand
CTGCGCGAGGCGGCCAACGAGCACATGGCGATGCTGGAAAAATCACCCGGGCGGGTGATGAGCTACTTTCAGGACCCCAGGGTCAAATATGCTGCCGCTTGAAACTTCATGGGGCCGGAGCAATAGTGAAAATTATCGATAGAATTTATGACTTCGACTTACTTTTCAATCATTTCGCCAATTTTCTAGTCAAATAAAATCAAGAATTATAAAATCGACTGCGACAGACTTTATTACTCGTTATCAGCTGCGATTTCACTTGCGACAGGCCCCGCCTGTCAGAGCGTGGGTCCGAGGATTTTCTGCCTCTGCGATTTTGGCGTGAATGTCACTTCGCAATTTAGGGTTCGTTTTTTAGGTCCTTCTTCAACAGAAACGGGTTAATCGTTAGAGGGAAAAGAATATTTCTGTTTGTTCACAAAAGCTGTGGATAACTCTGTTGATAAGGCTGGTGATTACGCGTCCAAGGCAGCGGTCCATAAGGCTTCATCCTGGATTGCCTAATTTTTGTCAGAAAATATTCTTCTTAAAATCAAAGTGTTGAGGCAAGTGTGAACATTTGATGACGGAGCGTTTGGCGCAAACCCAGAAACTGTCTGGCTTTGTGAATAAAACCGAGTTGTCAATATGATTTTGCGATTTTTTCTGAGAAATCGGGGATCATGTAAATGTGCTTCATGGTCAATGTGTTGTGTTTCAGAATCTTCCCCCGTTCAGCTGTCTCTCTGCTTCCCGGTTTCACTGCCTTTCTCGCTCGATGCAGATTCCCACCATTTTGCAGTTACGAATGGCCTGCAGTTTCGCCACGCTCACCCTGACCCAGGGTGCGGCGAAATCCTTTAGGATGATTTGCGCGATGTGCTCTGCCAGCGTTTCCAGCAAGGAGAAGTGTCCTTCGCTCAGGACAGTCTGGATGTGCGCTGCGACGTTTGCATAGTCGAGTGCGTCGTTGATGTCGTCGCTCACGCATGCACGGCTATTGGGCATTGCGATTTCGAGGTCGATCTGCAGGGTCTGCGGCACATGTTTTTCGCGCTCGTAGATGCCGATCAGTGTGGTGACTTTGAGCTCGCGTATGAAGATGATGTCCATGCTGAGTATCCGGTGCTGCCCGTGCCCATAAGCACGAGTATGGTTAATTTTGGAGGTTGATACACGTTCAAGTAAAATTCATTATTTGCGCATTTTAAGGTATTCCAGATGTCGACTCTGATTTTTGTTGCTGCGGCCTATCTGCTGGGCTCGGTTTCCTTTGCAGTTGTAACGAGCCGCGCATTCGGCATCGCCGATCCGCGCACCTATGGATCGGGGAACCCGGGCGCGACCAACGTGCTGCGCAGCGGCAAGAAGCTGGCTGCAGCGCTGACTTTGCTTGGCGATGCGGCCAAGGGATGGGGCGCGGTGATGCTGGCGATGCATTTCTCATTGAATGAGGCTCAGGTCGCACTGGTTGCAATGGCCGTGTTTCTGGGTCATCTGTTCCCGGTATTCCTGGGGTTCAAGGGGGGCAAGGGGGTGGCAACAGCGCTTGGGGTGCTGTTGGCTCTCAACGCATGGCTGGGGCTGGCTGCGCTCATGACCTGGCTCGCGATGGCACTGGTGTTCCGCTATTCTTCACTGGCCGCCCTTGCTGCGGCAGTCGGTGCGCCCATCTATGCGGCGCTGCTGGGTTTGCCTCATCTTTTGATAGCTGCATGCGCCTTCATGTCGTTGCTTTTGATCTGGCGGCACAAGCAAAACATCTACAATCTGCTTAAGGGAAGCGAAACCCGCATCGGCAGGAAGGGCGTCCAGTAATCAGACTGTTCAAGCCTGAGTATTATGATATGGTAATATTCAGTCTTTGCTTTTGGAGTGACCATGCGTCCGGCACATCTTCAGGCGGTACTTGATCGGGAATTCACCAGCGCCAGTTGCGGGCACCACACACCCGTCATGTTGTGGGGTCCACCCGGTGTCGGAAAGTCCCAGATCATAGCCGAGGTGGCGGCGCGCCATGCGGCACCAATGATAGACATACGCCTGTCGCAGATGGAGCCATCAGACTTGCGCGGCATACCCTTTCGCGTCGGCAGCACTGTGGAATGGGCGACTCCCGCGATGCTGCCCGATGCCGGCCGCCACGGGGATGTTGGCATCCTGTTCCTGGACGAAATCACTTCTGCTCCTCCCAGTGTCTCCGCTGCCGCCTACCAGCTGATACTCGACCGCCGCTTGGGCGCATACGAGGTGCCACCGGGCTGGGCGATATTCGCGGCCGGAAACCGGCAGGGGGATCGTGGCGTGACCTATGCCATGCCGGCACCCTTGGCCAACCGTTTCTCTCATTTCGAGGTCGAGACGAATCTTGACGACTGGGTAGCTTGGGCCTATGAAAACGATATGGACGAGCGCCTGATCGGTTTTCTGCGCTTCCGGCCTGAACGCCTTTTCGATTTTGATCCTGCTCACAACCCTGTGGCTTTTCCGAGCCCGCGCTCCTGGGAGTTTGCGCATCGCGCGCTTCAGAAATTCGGCGGCACACCTCTGCTTCTGGCTACCCTGCAGGCTTGCGTGGGCCCAGCGGCAGGGCTTGAACTCAACGCCTTCGTCGAGAATCTGGATCGCATGCCAGACCTCGATGCGATATTGAGAGGCGAGGATGTTCCCGTGCCGCGGGAGATCGATCTTCAGTATGCGGTCGCATCCGCCCTGGTGGGCCGCGCTGCGCGGGCCAAGGGCAGCAGCGATGCGCGTGAAATATACGGGTGCATCCTGGATTATGCAGGCCGTTTCCCGCTGCGCGAGATGGGCGTGATGCTGGTATCTGACATGCATCGCGCGATCGGATCGCAGCTCTTCTCGGTGCCTCAGTTTTCCGCATGGGCCAATTCGGTGGCCGACGTGATGCTTTATTGATGGACAGATCCGAGGACACGGAAAACAAGCTCGCGGCAGCCAGGACCAGGCTGATTCTGGACAAGCCATTTCTGGGCGCGCTGGCACTTCGTCTTCCCATGGTTCCGGCTGACCCGAAGTGGTGCCAGACGGCATACACGGATGCGCGCAAGCTCTACTACAATCCTGCCTACATCGACGCGTTGAGCGTGGAGCAGACGCAGTTTCTGCTCGCCAATCAGGCGCTGCACTGTGCGCTCCTGCATTTTGCGCGCCGCCAGCACAGAAACCGCTACCGATGGGACATCGCCTGCGACCATGCGGTAAACCCATTGCTGGTGAAGGAAGGGCTCATTCCGCCTCCCGGCACGCTTGTGCTGGAATGTTTTGATGGCATGACGGCCGAGGAGATCTATCCCTGCATAGACGAAAACGAAAGCGACGAGCCTGAAGAGGAGCCGCAGCATGAAGGCGGAGAATCCGAAGGTGAGGATGATGGAGGCGAAGGAGGGGGGGGTGATGAAGAAGCAAAGGGTGCACCCAAGCCCAGGCCTCTGACCCAGGCCGAAGAAGAATCGCTCTCCGAACAGTGGCAGCAGAGGCTTGCGGGCGCAGCCCAGCAGGCTCGGCAGGCAGGCAAGCTTGGAGGGATGCTGGGGCGCATGATAGGGGAGCTGTTGCAGCCCAGGCTGTCCTGGCGTCTCTTGCTTGCGCGCTACATGACCCAGCATGCGCGGGACGATTACAGCTACATGCGTCCATCGAGGCGGGAAGGGGAAATGATATTGCCGTCTCTCAGGAGCGCCGAGGCCGACATCGCGGTGGTGCTCGACACCAGCGGCTCGGTATCCGAACAGGAGATGGCCGAGTTCATGAGCGAGGTCAATGCGATCAAGGGACAGCTGCGCGCGCGCATCACACTGCATGCCTGCGATGCCATGCTTGCTGAAGAAGGGCCATGGCTGTTCGAGCCGTGGGAGGAATTCCGCCTGCCCAGCGGTGTGAAAGGCGGGGGCGGCACCGATTTCAGGCCTGTCTTCGACTGGGTCGCAAGGCAGAACCGCACGCCCGATCTGCTCTTGTATTTCACCGATGCGGAAGGCGAGTTTCCTCTGCATGAACCGAATTTTCCAGTGTTGTGGCTGGTCAAAGGGAAGGCACAAGTTCCCTGGGGGCAGCGCATACAGCTCAACTAGAGGCAGACATGTCCGAACTTGCACCAGAAGATGAATTGCGGCTCAACGTGATGATGGCGGGTGACATTCAGGCTGTGCGCATAGATGAATCCGCGATGGTCGTATACGGCTTGTCGGGAAGAGGGGAGGCCGCAATCAGGCTGCACCCGACAGGGCGGCCGGAGCAGTATCTGAGACGGGTTCGCGAGATGCTGGCGAGCAGCGCAACGGGATCCCCCGGCGGATACCCTGTCTATCTGCATGGCTGGACGCGCATGGGGCAGGCGCGCAACAAGGGGTTGGACTGCCTGTTGCTGCTGGGCGAAACGGAGGCCGTCGTGTCGGTCGCATATTCCAACGGGCTGACGGATGAGCTTGCGAGACGTGCATGGTGGGCGATGCCGGTGGCGGACAACGCGCGCCGCATGCTGGAGCGCGAATGCGTTGTGCAGGGAAAGATGGGGAAGGTGCTGGCTGCCTATCTCGTCGAGCATCTACCTTTCGAGAACAGTCCGCATACCATCATTGACACGGTGAGGCTGGTGCTCCAGGCGGATCTCGTTGATGCGGAGGTGCGTCAGAAGCTGTGGAACAGGGGCGGCATCGACAACGCCTATCACGTTGGATTTCTGGAGCGTATGCCGGACAGTCTGCCTCTGGATGCAGAGCCCAGAGCTGACTGGGTATCTGTAAGGGATAAGCTTGATCCAAATCATCCTGTAGCTGTGCAGCTCGAACGCGTGCTTTCGGCAAAGGGTCAGGCTTTTCTTAAGACTGCAGAGGCATTGTTGCGCTACCCCGCAGACAGGGATGTGGTGTATGCGCTTTTTAATGCGCTGTCAGGCTATTTTTTATCCGTGCTCGAGACCTGCGGAAATGACACGGTCGAGCAGGCTGTGGCGAGCGCGGAATCATCCTGCATGGATGCTGCAACGCCTGCTGGTGGATTCCTGAGGGAATTTCCGGAATATGAGAAGGAGGTGCGGGCGATGCTGATGCTTGCCTGCATGAACAGTCGCGTTGCGCTGCCTATCCTTTCACACAGCACGGCCAGCGGGACTTTGATGCGCCAGAGGCTGGAGCCAGTGGTCATTCCCATGCTGCAGCAGATCGCAGTGTTGAGAGGACAGGAGTTCAGCGCTGCCGCGCCGCGCAGGCGTCAGCGCGGATAGCGGCTTTCGATCTCCTGAAGATTCCAGCGGGGCCTGACGTCGAAGCGGTAATCCTTGCTCCCCTGGTTTTCAGCGAGCCTCAGCGCTCCGGCGTAGGCGATCATCGCGCCGTTGTCTGTGCAGAACTCGAGCTCCGGGTAGAACACGCGGCCGCCGCGCTTTTCGATGTCTCTTGTCAGTCTATCGCGCAACAGACGGTTCGCGCCCACCCCTCCTGCGACCACGAGCTGGGTAAGCCCTGTTTGCGCAAGCGCTGCACGCGCCTTGTGCGCCAGCACGTCGATGATCGCTTCCTGAGTTGCGCATGCGATGTCTGCACGCACCTGCTCGCTCAAATCGTTTTGCCTGACCAGCGTCAAGACCGCAGTCTTGAGGCCGCTGAAGCTGAAATCGAGGCTGTTGCTGTGCAGCATGGGACGGGGCAATTTGTATTTTCCAGGATTGCCGGATTGAGCGAGCTTTGCAAGTGCGGGGCCGCCGGGATAGCCAAGCCCGAGTAGTTTCGCGCTCTTGTCGAAGGCCTCCCCTGCGGCATCGTCCACGGTTTCGCCCAGAAGCTCATATTGGCCAATGCCTTCCACGCGCATCAGCTGCGTGTGTCCGCCGGACACCAGAAGTGCTACGAAGGGAAATTCCGGTGCGGGATCGGACAGCAGGGGTGAAAGCAGATGGCCTTCGAGGTGGTGTATGCCTATCGTCGGTATGTCGAGCGCAAAGCCCAGCGAATTGGCGATGCTCGCGCCAACCAGAAGTGCGCCGCCCAGGCCGGGTCCCTGTGTATAGGCGATGCCGTCTATCTGATCGAGTCCCACGTTGGCCTGTTTCATCACCTGGCGTATCAGCGGCACTGCGCGCCTCACATGATCGCGAGAGGCGAGTTCGGGCACGACGCCCCCGTACTCGCTGTGCATCGCTACCTGGGTGTGCAGCGCGTGCGCAAGCAGGCCGCGCCCGAGCTGGTAGAGCGCGATGCCCGTTTCATCGCAGGAGGATTCGATGCCTAGTGTGATCTGGCCTTTCATGTCGGTTCGTATTGTAGTTGAAACGTGGCTCCGTTCAGGGATTTTAAAAAATATTACGGAAATATGTTGACGCGGAGAAATGAATGTCTATAATGCGCACCTCTTCGCGGTAGCAGCGAACGTTCTTTAAAAATGGATTGAACAATCGACGAGTGTAGGCGCTTGGTTTTTGGGGCTATTTCGTTCAATAAGTTGGATGAGATGGTATCTTTGAAAATATAGAAGTG
>JAJXTH010000006.1 GCA_021783995.1 Pseudomonadota bacterium | reverse complement strand
CGAAACAGGTGCGGTCAACGCAGCCGTGCGTGCAGGTGCTGATGCCTGCGAGCGCGTAGGCGATGGCCTCGTCGCCGCTCACATCATCGCGCGTGTACACAGCGAAGTCGAAAACATCCTGCCTGCCAAGCCCAGCGCTAACGCATCAGGAAGAGATAGCGACGTAAGCGCCATAGTCTCATAATCAGGACCCATCATGGCAAGGGATCCAAGGCTATTGGGATATTTACACCGGGCACTGGGCCATGAAATGGCCGCAGTTCAACAATATATGGCCCAGTCAAGAATATGCGACCAATGGGGAATGGAGAAATTTTGCGCGCACTTTCGCCAGGACGTTACCGAGGAACTTGAACATGTGCAAAGTCTGATCGATGCACTGTTGAAACTTGGCACGCCACCCAACGCCACTCAGTTGCCGGCTGTGAGGCTTGGTAGAAATCTGAGTGAAATGATAGCTATCGATCTTGTCCTGGAGTCGGAAGCAATACGCTTATATGAAGAGGCAACAGAATATTGCATACGTGTGCGAGACTTCGAGCATCAGTCCCTGTTCGCCAAGATATTGAACGACGAGTTGACGCACAGAGAAGAACTGAACAAAATGGAAGCTGACTTACCAAACCAAGGTGCTGAAACATGAGTGATGGCGACAATCCTATTCCGAAATGGTTAAGGCAAGATTTGCCACCGACGCTAAGCCAGCGTTTTGATTTTGGAAGCTACGCCGAAACCAGGCGGTTTCTCGATGACGTAGCCAAGCTTTCCGAGCAAACCCAGATCTACCCTAATTTGAGCTTCGGCAAAAACTACGTCAACGTGACTATCGATGCGAATGGTGAAAAAATCTCGCCGTCGCACGTAGCGCTAGCGCACCAAATCGACAATCTGTCTGCTGGCAGTGCCTGATGCCCCCTTTGAGAATCGCGATCACCAACCAGAAAGGCGGCACAGGGAAAACCACCCTGGCACTGAATCTGGCAGCAGGCCTTCATCAGCGCGGTAGCACGGTCATTCTGGATACTGATCCGCAAAGATCAGTGAGTCAATGGGCGAGTCTAAACGAAGGAGGTGACTTGCCAGAAGTGCAGCATGTCCAGGAAGAATCCGATCTGACGGAAATCTTCAGGGGTATGCAAAAACATCGCTACCTTGTGCTGGATTGCCCACCCACACTGCAGACACAAACAGTGCAGAAAGTGCTGAGTAACGTCGACATTGCATTGATCCCGATTCAGCCATCCCCCATAGATTTGTGGGCCAGCATAGATATTGCAGATGAAGTGCATCGTTCAAAAAAACACAATCCACGCCTAAAAGCTTTTGTAGTACTGAATCAGCTTGACGCACGCAATTCGCTTTCAAAATCGATGCACGAAGCTCTCGCAGAATTTGACTTTCCGACTTTGCGAACCGGAATCGCGCGGCGTGCAGCTTATCGAAATGCTGCAATGGAGGGAACTAGCGTGTATGGACTTGGCCCCCGAGGCAAGTCAGCTGTATGCGAGATTGAATCCATCATAAAGGAGTTATTGAAATCATGAGCAAAACATCCAGTAAACTTGCTGTCGGCATGCGCAAGGTCAAGGTTCAGGAAAACAAACCTGAGGAAAAACCAGCTACAATAGCGGACAAAGTTCAAACCCGCAGTCCAGCCAAGATAGTTAAGCCTGCTCGTATTCCTATGCTTTCAGATCGGGTTTGGCCAGACTAAGCATTTCCTGTCATTACAGAGCGAAAATTTATGGATAGTCAAAAGCGAAAGCCACCCGTGAAAAAACCATTGATTGGCGTCGTCATGGGTAGCGACAGTGACTGGAAAATCATGCAACACGCGGTACAGATGCTGGAAGACTTCGCTGTTCCGTACGAAGCCAAAGTCGTTTCTGCCCACCGCACGCCGGATCTTTTGTATAGCTATGCAGAGAGTGCCGCAGAGCGAGGATTACAATGCATCATCGCAGGTGCTGGAGGATCAGCTCATCTGCCCGGAATGCTTGCCGCAAAAACTACGGTTCCTGTACTCGGTGTTCCTGTGACATCTCGCACACTCAAAGGGCTGGATTCCCTGCTGTCTATCGTTCAGATGCCCAAGGGAATTCCGGTTGCGACCTTCGCAATCGGAGAAGCAGGAGCCGCAAATGCGGCTCTTTTCGCTGCTGCAATGCTTGCAAACAGCGATGAAACCCTTGCTCGCAAACTTGGAAAATTCCGCAAGCAACAGGTCGCCAAGGTCAAGGCGATGAAACTGCCAAAATGATATTGCCGGGAGCTACACTTGGCATGCTGGGTGGCGGACAGTTGGGCCGCATGTTCATCTTTGCTGCACGGACCATGGGTTATCGGATAATCGTACTCGACCCGGATCCGCTAAGCCCTGCGGGAGAGATCGCCGACGAACATCTTATTGCAGAATATGAAGATGCATGTGCGCTTGATCGTCTTGTTCGCGAATGCGCTGCTGTTACCACAGAGTTTGAAAACATACCGGCATCGACGCTCGAGAGGTTGGCTCTGCACTGTGTCGTCAGTCCCGGACCGTTGGCGGTGTCAACTGCTCAAAACCGGATTTATGAAAAATCGTTTCTGCGCGATCACGGGTTTCCAACCGCGCCATTTGCCTTTGTGCAAAGCGAGGATGACCTGATCAATGCTTTCGAAATGATTAGATCGCCTGCGATCCTCAAGGTGAGCCGATTCGGCTACGACGGAAAAGGCCAGACAAAAGCCAAGGATTTGCGCGAGGCCCTGGCCGCATGGAACATCATGAAGCGCGAAACTTGTGTGCTTGAAGGCCAGGTGCATCTCGATACCGAAGTATCCGTGATACTTGCGCGCGGCCTCGACAATGAGATAGCAGTCTATCCCGTGAGCGAAAATTCGCATGCAAATGGCGTGCTCGACATCACTGTCGTCCCCGCATGCGTGAGTCCAGAGCTAATCCAAGAAGCGCAGAATATAGCGCGTGAGATTGCCATACAGCTTGAATATGTCGGCGTGCTCGCAGTCGAATTTTTCATCAGCCAGGGCAAACTTCTGGTCAATGAAATTGCGCCAAGACCCCACAACAGCGGGCACTACACCATCGATTCCTGCGTCACCAGCCAGTTTGAACAGCAGGTGCGTGCAATGTGCGGATTACCTCTGGGTGATACACGGCTATTGTCACCTGTTGCGATGGTCAACCTGCTGGGTGATCTTTGGCAGAATGGTGAGCCTCATTGGGAAGAGATTCTGAAAAGCCCTCGCGCCAAACTGCATCTGTATGGCAAGCGCGAGCCTCGTGCTGGGCGAAAAATGGGACACTACACATGCCTTGCTTCGACCGCAATGGCAGCACGGGAAGAAGCACTAAAAATACAACGCGAACTCCGCCCTGAGAAATAAGTATTACCGTTTCTTCTTCGCGTGTGTAATGTTCGAAGGACTATTGCGATCAGGAAATCCGCTTATGCCAAGCAAGTATTTTTCGCTGAACGCCTGGCTTTCCTTTTGCAGGAACTCGAGAAAAGTCTGTGCAAGAATTGACAGCGGCCTCTCCTTGGAATAGGTCAGATACCAGTGGCGGCGTATCGGAAAACCTTCCACATCCAGCACTGCGAGTTCATTTTCAATCCGATCGAGCGCAAAGGTGTGCGCGGAAAGAACCGCAATTCCGAGACCCCCAGCAACCGCATGCTTGATCGCCTCATTGCTTCCCAACTCCATGCGAACCTTGAGCTTCAGACCTCTTTCCGCAAAAAATTTCTCGGTGGAAAGGCGTGTACCAGAGCCAGCCTCTCTCATCAGAAACTGCTCTTCGGCCAGACGCTTGGGTGATATATTCTTTACATCGGCAAGTGGATGACTGCTCGCAGCGAGAACCACTATCGGGTTTTCAAGAAAGGGCTTTACCTCCACATCCAAGTGTTCGGGTGGCTGCCCCAATACATAAATATCGTCCTGATTCTCTGCCATGCGCTGCAAAAGATGCTCCCTGTTGTCGACATTGAGCAAAACGTCTATACCAGGGTAGCGCTGACAAAATAAACCGAGTAGGCGCGGCACGAAATACTTTGCGGTCGTGATCACCGACAGCTTCAACCTCCCGGCCTTGACCCCTCTCATGTCGGCAAGCAGCATTTCATAGTGGGCAAGCCCATCGAAAATGCCTCGGCACACCTTGAGCAACTCTTCCCCAGCAAAGGTTAATGACACGCGCTTCCCTGTCTGTTCGATAAGCGGCTGCCCCACGAGGTCTGTCAACTGCTTGAGCTGAATGGATACAGTAGGCTGCGTGGTGTGCAGCTCTTCTGCAGCGCGCGTATAGCTTAAGTTGCGCGCAACTGCCTCAAAGACTTTCAGTTGGCGCAGTGTCGCATTTCTGATCATGACTTTCATCCTGAATAAACCATTGATCATGGTAAATGATCTGCATAAGAAAATACAATTATTACTTATGGTTTATTTTGTATATAGTAACAACATGCTCAAAAGGGCTACAGGTCTTCTCCTAATGAAGGAAGACATCTGATTAACCAGACAAAAAGGAAGTTGCTATGGCCGTCAAGACCTACAACGCCGGTGTAAAGGATTACCGGCAAACTTACTGGATGCCAGAATACACACCGCTGGATTCTGACATTCTTGCATGTTTCAAGATTACACCTCAGCCTGGCGTGGATCGTGAAGAGGCAGCTGCGGCTGTTGCAGCAGAATCTTCAACAGGTACTTGGACAACTGTGTGGACAGACCTTCTGACCGACCTCGATTACTACAAGGGTCGCGCATACAGGATCGAGGACGTTCCTGGCGACGACACCTGCTTCTATGCATTTGTAGCCTATCCGATCGATCTTTTCGAAGAAGGCTCCGTGGTCAACGTGTTCACTTCGCTGGTCGGTAACGTGTTCGGCTTCAAGGCGATCCGTGCATTGCGTCTCGAAGACGTGCGCTTCCCGCTCGCCTACGTGAAGACCTGCGGCGGCCCGCCTCACGGCATCCAGGTCGAGCGCGACATGATGAACAAGTATGGCCGCCCGATGTTGGGCTGCACGATCAAGCCAAAGCTTGGCCTGTCCGCGAAGAACTACGGTCGCGCCGTTTACGAGTGCTTGCGTGGCGGTCTGGACTTCACCAAGGACGATGAGAACGTCAACAGCCAGCCGTTCATGCGCTGGAGGCAGCGTTTTGACTTCGTGATGGAAGCGATCCACAAGGCAGAACGCGAAACCGGTGAGCGCAAGGGTCACTATCTGAACGTTACTGCCCCAACACCCGAAGAGATGTACAAGCGTGCCGAATATGCGAAAGAGCTTGGCGCACCGATCATCATGCACGACTACATCACCGGCGGCTTCTGCGCCAACACGGGGCTTGCAAACTGGTGTCGCGATAACGGTATCCTGCTGCACATCCACCGCGCGATGCACGCTGTGATCGACCGCAATCCGCACCACGGTATCCACTTCCGCGTGCTGACCAAGATCCTGCGCCTTTCCGGCGGCGACCATCTGCATTCCGGTACCGTTGTGGGCAAGCTGGAAGGCGATCGCGGCGCGACCCTGGGCTGGATCGACCTGATGCGCGACTCCTTCACTGCTGAAGACCGTTCCCGCGGCATCATGTTCGATCAAGATTGGGGTTCGATGCCTGGCGTATTGCCTGTCGCTTCCGGCGGCATCCACGTATGGCACATGCCCGCTCTGGTCAACATCTTCGGTGACGATTCCGTTCTGCAGTTCGGCGGCGGCACACTTGGCCATCCATGGGGCAATGCAGCAGGTGCTGCAGCCAACCGTGTAGCACTCGAGGCTTGCGTTGAAGCGCGCAACCGCGGCATAGCCATCGAGAAGGAAGGCAAGGCAGTGTTGACAGAAGCAGCGAAGAACAGCCCTGAACTCAAGATCGCCATGGAAACATGGAAAGAGATCAAGTTCGAGTTCGACACCGTCGACAAGCTGGACGTCGCTCACAAGTGATGAATCTCCCGGCGCAATGCGCCGGGCCTCAAACAAAACTGGAGAATACAATGTCTGAAATGTTGGATTACAAAAGTCGGCTGAGCGATCCTTCGAGCCGCAAGTTCGAAACCTTTTCCTATCTGCCGGCAATGAATGCCGACCAGATCAAGAAACAGGTCGAGTACATCGTCAACAAGGGTTGGAACCCTGCGATCGAGCACACAGAGCCAGAGCACCTGATGGACAACTACTGGTACATGTGGAAGCTGCCGATGTTCGGCGAGACCGACGTGAGCAAGGTTCTGGCTGAAGCAGAAGCATGCCACAGGGCAAACCCGAACAATCACGTTCGTCTGGTTGGCTATGACAATTTCGCCCAAAGCCAGGGTGCGTCGATGGTGATCTACCGCGGCAAAACGGTATAAGCAATGCAATTCCCCGCCTATCGGCGGGGTACGGACGAAAGCGGTTTGAGTGCAGACCGTTTCCTTCCTTGTGTTGAAAGATGGAGACATAGATGAGCGACATCATCCAGCAGTATCGTATCGAAGCGGAACCCTATTACCGTCCGGTCGCCGACGAGGTGGAGTTGTATGAGGCTGCTTACAGCGTGCGCATGCCGATGATGCTGAAAGGCCCAACCGGTTGCGGCAAGTCACGTTTTGTAGAGCACATGGCATGGAAGCTCAACAAGCCTTTGATCACCGTCGCCTGCAACGAAGACATGACGGCTTCTGATCTGGTCGGCCGCTTCCTCCTTGATGCGCAGGGCACGCGCTGGCAGGATGGCCCCCTCGCTCTGGCCGCACGTTATGGCGCAATCTGCTATCTCGACGAGGTGGTCGAGGCTCGTCAGGATACCACGGTGGTGATACACCCGTTGACCGACAACCGTCGCGTTCTGCCACTCGAAAAGAAGGGCGAGCTGATCAAGGCACATCCGGATTTCCAGTTGGTCATCTCATACAATCCGGGATACCAGTCTTTGATGAAGGATCTCAAACAGTCGACCAAGCAGCGTTTTGGCGCGCTGGACTTCAGCTATCCCGAGCACGACATCGAAACGGAGATCGTCTCGCATGAAACTGGCGTCACCGCTGAAGTCGCAGGCAAGCTGGTTTCCATCGCAGAACGCGCACGAAATCTTAAAGGGCATGGGCTGGATGAGGGAATCTCGACGCGCATGCTGATCTATGCGGCCAGCCTCATCGCCAATCATGTCGATCCGATCAAGGCCTGCCGCGTAGCTCTGGTGCGCCCTATCACGGACGATCCCGACATGCGCGATGCGCTGGATGCTGCAGTGAGCACATATTTCTGATTGTCAGAATGCTGCGTCGAATTGATCGCAGCGACGAACAAGGTCTAGGGAGCAAATGAGCCATCTTCGGTGGCTCCAACTGAGCCATGTCTATCCATCTCGAAGATTATCAGGAAATTCTCGGCGAGCTGTCGGATAATTCGCGGGAAATTCTGCAATCCGCCTGGCAGGAAGCCGCGCGCGTGTTCAGTCCGCGCGGCCTGCAGAATTACCTTGAAGGTGCAGTATCCTTGAAGGGACTGGGCCGCGGTAGCGAACTTGTTGCCACCTACATTGAGACTGCCCCCGCCATCGCCAGAACGCTAGGCGAGGATGTTATCCCAGACCTCGTCTATAGCGCGATGAAGATGTCGTCCAAAACCAGCGGCACCGTGATCGAACTGGTGCTCGCGACTGCGTCTACAGCAGCCGACCGCCTGGGCGATGCGACGCTATTCTCCAAATACCTGCAATTGATCAACACGCTCCTGGCCAACGCACCCCGCGGCGTCAAGCCGATGCTGGACAATCTGGAGACGCTATTCTCCCAACTCACCCTGGGCGGTCTGCGCCGCTGGGCAAACTGGGGGGCTCAGGCGCATCGCACCAACTATGAGGAACAGGTGCGTTATTTCGGACTGCAAACGCCGGAATCCCTTGCAATCCTCCAACAGGAACGCAAGGGCACACTGTTCGTGGACGTGCAGCGCCGCATCAACATGTATTTGCGTGCACTATGGGCGCGAGATTTCTTCATGCGTCCGACTTCGGGAGATTTCGAAAAGCGCGAAGGCTACAAACCCTACATCGAGAATTATCTGCTGCATGTCCCGGATGCTTTTGATGACTTTGTCATCAAGAAGGGCACTGAGGAGGTGCGCATTTCCGGACTTGAGCTCTATCGAGCCGCTACGGCGCACTGCGCTGCGCATGTGGTTTACACTCAGACGCCGATTTCTGCAGAAGGTCTAAATACCCTGCAGATGGCAGTTATCTCTGCAATTGAGGACGCGCGAGTCGAACGCTTGGCTATCAATGCCTTTCCTGGCCTAAAGCAGCTTTGGTCCAGCCTGCACATCATTGAGTCTTCGCAGGGCAATTCGATCGGCGACTATCTGAACCGCATCGCCCGCGCGCTGCTAGACGAAACCTATCAGGACGACCACCCTGTAATCGTCAATGCGCGCAAGCTTTTTGCAGCCGGACAGGATCGCCTGAAGGAAAACCAGTTTTCCTGGGATATCGGTGTAGCGCTTGCGCATGAATTATCCCTGCTTCACATCCCTTTCCATCCGCGCACCGACGTACTCACAGCGCCCTATCTCGACGACAACCGCTATTTCTGGGAATTCGAGGAATTCGACATGGAAAAGGCGGCCTCGGCCGGCTATGAAACTGTCCAGCAGGTCAGGAAGTACGTCAGCGTCATGGAGATGGCCAACGAGATCGACACCGAACTTGCAGGCGACGATGCCCAGGAAATCTGGGTGCTATCCACCGAGCTTTATCCCTATGAAAACATAGGGGATGAAAGCGGCGGAAAGTCCTTCAACGAAATGGAGGGCAAGGAGCCAGTTTCCGCACCGCACCACTATTCGGAATGGGATTACCAGATCCAGCTTGAGCGCCCGACTTGGGCTACTGTTCAGGAAAAGCGCCCCAAGACCGGTGATCTGGAGATCATAGAAAAAATTGCCGCGCAGTACAAACGGGAAATTCAGCGCATGAAATTTCTGCTCGACGCGCTTCAGCCACAGGGTGTAACCCGCATACGCAAGCTGGAAGACGGTGACGAGCTGGATATCAACGCTGCGATCCGCTCGATGATAGACATACGCATGGTGCAGCAGCCGGATCAGCGCATCATGATGCGCTCTGTGCGCAAGATGCGCGACATCTCCGTGATGGTGCTGCTCGACCTTTCCGAGTCGACCAACGAAAAGGTAAGCGGAAAAGACTACAGCGTGCTGGATCTGCAGCGCGAGGCCGCAGTGCTCCTGGCCGATGCGATCGACAAGATCGGGGATCCCTTTGCGATACACGGTTTCTGTTCGGACGGCAGACACAACGTCGAATACTTCCGCTACAAGGATTTCGATCAGCCTTATGACGACCAACCCAAATCACGCCTCGCAGCGATGACAGGCCAGCTCTCGACGCGCATGGGGGCTGCGATAAGGCATGCCGGGCATTACCTCAAGCTTCAGAAGTCTTCGAAGAAGCTGCTTCTGGTGATCACGGATGGGGAACCTGCGGACGTGGACGTGCGCGACCCGCAGTATTTGCGCTATGATACGAAAAAAGCAGTGGAAGAGCTTTCCCGCAGCGGGGTCAATACATTCTGCATGTCACTCGACCCGCGAGCTGACCAGTATGTGTCAAGGATATTCGGTGCGAGGAACTACATGGTCGTTGACCATGTCGAGCGCCTGCCTGAGAAGCTGCCTTTGCTTTATGCGGGACTTACAAGATGAACGAAAAGACATATATAGGCTTAGACCAGGATGTACACGCAGGCCTGACCCCATTGGGCCGCATGGTGCGCGACGCCTGGGTTTTTGGCATACTACCCGAGACAGAAACCTGTTCCGGCTGGGACATGGGACGCATGCAGGTCCTCTATGAGGAAGTATATGCCGCCTGGGAGCCTTATGCGCATCTCCCCAGCCACCTGACCGGTGAATTGCTAGAGCGTCATACGAGGATCTACTCGGAAGCCATCAGCAGCGCACGCAAAGAAGGATGGAATCCGGAGTTAAGCGACGACGAATAGTCAGGGAGCAGGAAATTTCAGTACGCGGGCAGGCGCAATCACGCCTCCTTTCTGTTCTAGCTTCTGAAGCGCGAGCGTTAATTCGATCTGAAGACGCGGCATGATGGCTGCGGCATCAGTCTGGTAGTAAACTGACTCGTAGGAAACCGGATCGCTCAGCGAATTGCGGCTTTGCGGCTTGAATCTTTGCCATGCGATGTTGATCCAGCATTTGCGCTCTCCATCCAGGAAGATGAGTTCTTCATCATCCAGAATCGCGAGGTATTGCATGGAGCGGACAGGAATAATAAGACAGCCGTTTGCAGTCCTTGCGAGAAGAGTGTGCGCCAGATTGTACGTGACAGCAGGCAGGGTTCTGGGTTCTCTGGCTATTTCGCGATCACGGTAGCAGGTGATTTCCATGGCGATATTTTACGGGAATTAATATGAACAATGCACTCTTCCAGTCCGACATCAAGAGTCTGAAACTGCTCAATCGCGGCAAGGTGCGCGACATCTACGAAGTGGACAAGGACCTCCTTCTGATCGTCACAACCGATCGCCTGTCCGCATTCGATGTTGTAATGCCCACCCCCATTCCGGATAAGGGTTGCATCTTGACAGAAATTTCAAATTTCTGGTTTGCCAGGCTCGAGCACATTGTTCCCAACCATCTGACCGGCATTGACCCAGCATCGCTCGTGCAGGAGAACGAAAGCGAACAGGTTGCCGGCCGTGCAATCGTCGTCAAAAAGCTAAAGCCGCTACCTATCGAGGCGATCGTGCGCGGCTATCTGGCAGGTTCCGGCTGGAAGGAATACAAGGCAGGCAGGAGTGTCTGCGGTATTCATCTTCCCGAAGGTCTGGGCGAAGCGGACAAACTGCCTGAGCCATTGTTTACTCCTTCAACCAAGGCGGAAACCGGCGCTCACGACGAAAACATCAGCTATGAAGAAGCTGAAAAGATGCTTGGCAAGGATCTGGCAGCCAGAGTGCGCGACACATGTATTGCGCTATACAAAGAAGCCGCATCTTATGCCCGCGGCCAGGGCATCATCATCGCCGACACCAAGTTCGAATTCGGGCAGGATAGTCAGGGGAAGCTCTATCTGATCGATGAGGCATTGACGCCGGATTCCTCCCGCTTCTGGCCGGCGGATCAGTACGAGCCTGGCAAGAATCCCCCCAGCTTCGACAAGCAATACGTCAGGGACTGGCTTGAGAGCTCGGGCTGGGACAAGAAGTTCCCCAGCCCCGAATTACCCGAAAACGTCGTTGCAAAAACCACGGAAAAATACCGCCTGGCGCTGAAATACCTGACGCAGAGCCATGTCGACAAGCTGGTCTCAGGCTATGTGCGGTTTCGCAAAAACAACTATGAAAAAAACCAGGACCTTTTCGAGCGCTTGATCAAACAGGGACAATCTCCCAGGACGATCGTCGTCGGGTGCTGCGATTCCAGAGTGGATCCGGCGATTGTGACCGACTGCGACCCGGGTGACCTTTTCACCATACGCAACGTGGCCAACCTCGTCCCTCCCTTCGAGGACAGCGGAAAATTCCACGGAACCAGCGCAGCGCTTGAATATGGCGTGCGCAATCTGGAAGTGGAAAACATCATCGTGCTGGGGCATGCGCATTGCGGTGGCATAAAATCGCTGCTGGACCAGAAGGACGAAGACGAGCCAAAGCACAGTTTCATTTCCGGATGGATGAAGGTTGCAAGCCAGGCACGCAACCGGGTTCTCTCAAGAATGCCAGGCAAATCCAAGGATCAACAGGCGAGAGCCTGCGAACAGGAGGCGATACTGGTTTCGCTGGACAACCTCCTGACTTTTCCGTGGATACTGGAACGCGTTGCCAGCAAAAAACTGGCGCTGCACGGATGGTACTTCGACATGGAGAAAGGCGAACTGTTGCACTACAACCCCATCAGCAACCGCTTCGAAGCATTTCCGTCTGATTGAAAAGGAAAAAACCCAAGGAATATCAAGAATGCCTCAAACAGGCATGTTTTTGAATCAGCCTACTGACTCGCCAGTCGCGTACCCAGCGCATGGTGCGCTAGCCTGACAGAGCGAGTTTCCTTTCTGCCGATCTTGGTCGCATGCCTGTCATGGCGGTGTTTCCCAGCCCCTGCGACGTGCAGCCGTTGTCCGGGTTTGATGTGCTTCCAATCCGCATTCCAGTCCCTCAGCGTCTCTATGCTGACATGATAGCGATGTGATAGCTTGTTCAGCGTATCGCCTTCCCGTACAGCAAATCCTTCGCTCGCCACGGTGTTGAGGCTGTCGGCCTGAAGATGCATGTTGAAAGGCTGAAATTCCTCATCTGATGAAACCTCGCTGACGGGAACCAGCAAGGTCTCGTTGGTGCTGATGCGCGCACGTGCCGACAGGCCGTTAACAGTCTTCAATTTTTCAAGCGTGAGGCCGAAGCGCGGCGCCAGACGATCCAGCCTCTCTCCCATCCTGGCATGATAGGGCTGCCAGCTGACCAGAGGCTTGTCGTAATTCTGCAGATTGCTCTCGAAAGTCTCTACCTTGTTCACCGGCAGCAATATGTAATCGCTGTTGTCATGCAAGATCACAGGCCGATTATTCGCCGGGTTAAGTGCGACAAACTCGTCCTTTGGAATGTCCGCAAGTTGTGCGACCAGCTTGACATCCATATGTTGGGTCGTTGGAACGATCGCAAAATAGGGTTTGTTCGGAATGTCTGACAGGGTCAGGCCATAACCCGACGGATCTGAAATGATGTTTTTTATTGCCATGAGCTTGGGCAGATAATTGCGCGTCTCATCTGGAAGCCTCAGGCTCTCGTAGTCGACGGGCAAGCCCTTTCTGCGATTTCTTTCCTGTGCGCGCTGCACAGCGCCCTCCCCCCAGTTGTAGGCGGCAAGCGCGAGATTCCAGTCGCCAAACATCGTGTGAAGTTTTTCAAGATAATCCAGCGCACTTTGTGTGGCGCTGACGATGTCACGTCTGCCGTCATACCACCAGTTCTGTTTGAGACCAAAATTTCTTGCAGTGGTCGGCATGAACTGCCAGATGCCGGAAGCATTGCTGGAAGAACGCGCGCCGGGATTAAAACCGCTCTCTACCATAGGCAGAAGCGCTATTTCACTCGGCATGCCGCGACGCTCCACTTCGCTTGCGATGTAGTAAAGATAGCGACTGGCTCTCCCCATCATCCGCTCGAAGTATTCAGGCTTGCTCGCATACCATTGCTCATGTTTGGCTATCAGCGGACTCTCCATGGCAGGCATTGAAAAGCCGTCTCTCAAACGCTGCCAAAGGTCGCTCTGTTCCAGAAGGGTCAGCTGAACATTGTGCGCGTTCGTATAGACCAGAGGGACTGTCCCCAGCGATGTGCTCAGCGCAAGCTTATCCTCTGCCTGCGCGCAGGTAATTCCTGTGACGAACAGCAGGAAAAATATCAGTCTGATGAATGGCACATGCTGTCCCTGTGAAATCGGAAAAACCATGCAATCGTAGCCGAGTTGCCATCAGGAGGTCAATTGAAATGCCTGACAAATCGATTTGATTTGTCCATAAGCCGATTCTCTCTGATAATAATGCTTGATCGAATCTGTGAACGACATATGACAATTCCAGACTTTGCCGGGGAGATGCAATGACCTTAAGAAGACAACTGCTGTTGACCATCCTTCTGCTTTTCTTCTTGATGTTCGCAGGCGTATCGATGATCAGCGTGAACAACACCCGTCACTACCTAGTCAATCAGATGCATACGTCGGCGCAGGATGCTGCAACATCGCTTGCTCTTTCACTCTCCTCAGCCCTGAATGAAAACGATCTCAAGACGATGAACGCAATGGTCGATACGGTGTTTAACCGCGGCTACTTCCGGGAAATCACCGTCGAGTCCGCAGATGGAAAGATGCTGGTGCAGCGCACATTCCCAGTCCAGGTAAATGGCGTGCCTCGGTGGTTCATCGACCTCATACCGCTTAACATGCCAAATGCAGAGGCGTACGTCATGCCTAGCACTCTGCATACTGCCGTCGTCGTCATCAGCAGCCATCCAGGATTGGCGTATCAGCAATTATGGCGCAACAGCACCGATCAGTTGACCTGGATTTCCCTGGTCGGCTCAGGATTTCTGATTCTGGGATTCATCGTCTTGCATTTCATGCTCGATGTACTGCGTTCTGTCGAAGATCAAGCCAATGCGATCTGCAACAGGGAATACCCGGTGCAGCAAAAGTTGCCTTGGACAACGGATTTGCGCCGTGTGGTCGAGGTGATGAACAGGATGTCGATCAGGGTAAAGCAGATGTTCCTTGAGCAGGCTGCACTGACCGAGAAGCTGCGCGCCGAGACCTACATGGATAGGGTAACGGGCCTTGGCAACAGAAATTATTTCAACACGCAAGTTGATTATCAGATCCATGATCCCGAGAAATTTTATGGTGGCACGCTGTTCCTGCTGCTGCTGGATCGCTTCAAGGAATACAACAACCTGCACGGATTTGAGGCTGGGGACGAGATTCTGGTCAGCACCGCCGGGGTACTGCGGGAAATTGAAAAGGATGCACCTGGCTCAGTGATCTCGCGCATGTCCGGAGCAAGCTTTGCGCTGTTCGTTCCCAATATCGATCCGGACGCATCCGAAAGCATGGCACAGCGACTTGTGGATGCGCTGCACCGGGTCGCAGAGGTTAGCACACTAGGCATCGGGCACGTCGGTTTGGCACTCTATCGGAAAGGAATGAGCGTCGGAAAACTCCTAGCAGAAGCCGACATGGCACTGCGTACTGCTCAATCCAAAGGCGAGGCTGGCTGGCACAGGCTCGACGATGCGTTAACAAAAGCGCCTCGCATCCATGGCGCAGATGACTGGCGTAACCTGTTCAAGAAAGTGATAGAGGAAAAATCCATCATGCTGCAGTTCCAGACAGCCATCAGCACTGCAACTGGACAGATGCTGCACCGTGAAGTCCTGCTCAGGATACCCGACGAGACAGGCGAACTCCTGAACGCGGGCGTCTTCATGCCCATGGCCGAGAACCTTGGCTTCTCTGCCCAGTTGGACAGGCTGGTTGTAGTGGCACTTTCCAAACTGATCGCCGACTCTAAGGACAGGTTCGCAATCAACCTGTCCATGAACTCCATTTCAGATCACAACTTTATCGCAACACTGGAGGCGATTCTCCGCGCGCTGGACACGAGAGCCAACCAAATGATGTTCGAGTTCCAGGAATACGATGTCGTGAACCACGTAGAAACCGTGCAGAATTTTATCTCGCGCTTTCAGGCTCACGGTTGCGAATTCGGTATCGATCACTGTGGACGGGGATTTGCATCATTCGGCTATCTCAGGGACCTCAAGATACATTACCTGAAACTGGATGGAAGCTATATACGAGAGGTGGACAACAACAAGGGACATCAATTCATGGTGCAGTCCATCGCAAAGATTGCGCATGAGCTCGACATACGTGTGATTGCCGAAGCGGTGGAGACTAACGCCGAGCGCGACATACTGATGAGCCTTTATGTCGACGGACTGAAGGGCTACCTGATCGGGAAGCCGGAGAGCCTATAGAGCCGGCACGATACAGTATTACCACGTGCTGGCTGAGGTATCGAAGCCCATTCATCTTTCGAAAAACTCAAGATGAACGGACTTCAAACTTCATGTAGCCGGATCAATAGCAGGCGCCTGATCTACTCCGCCAGCGGCATCACTCAAATGGATGCCGCAATACGATGGTCTCATCCCTTTCCGGGCCTGTCGATACCATGTCCACCGGAACACCGCACACTTCGGCGATGCGCGACAGGTAGTTGCGGGCAGCTTTGGGCAAGTCCTCATACTTCCTCACGCCCAGAGTGCATTCCGACCAGCCCGGCATCTCCTCGTAGATCACCTCGCAGTTTGCCAAAGCATCCGCACCCACC
This sequence comes from Pseudomonadota bacterium, assembly GCA_021783995.1. GTDB lineage: Bacteria > Pseudomonadota > Gammaproteobacteria > Burkholderiales > Gallionellaceae > Gallionella. Next base: position 78,559 of record JAJXTH010000006.1, on the reverse strand, counting down.
GGCAGGATGTCGCTGTCCATGCCGTTCATGCGATAGGCTACGCCGATGCGCACTGTCTCAAGACCATCCATCACGTCCAGTTTGGTCACGCAAAGGCCAGACACGCCATTGATCTGGATGGAGCGCTTTAATGCCGCCGCATCAAACCAACCGCAACGTCGCGGACGCCCCGTTGTCGATCCGAATTCATGTCCGCGGCGAGCTAGGCCCTCACCTATCGGATCGCACTTGTCCACCGCATCGTAGAGCTCGGTAGGGAACGGCCCCGACCCGACGCGCGTAGTATACGCCTTTGTTATCCCCAACACATAGTTCAGCATCTGCGGGCCGACGCCGGATCCCGAACAGGCAGCACCCGCAATGCAGTTACTCGAAGTAACGAACGGATAAGTGCCATGGTCGATATCCAGAAGCGCGCCCTGCGCGCCTTCAAAGAGCAGGCTCTTGCCATCCCGGTTTGCTTCATAAAGCGCGCGCGGGACATCCATCACCAGTGGCTTGATGCGCTCTGCCAGAGACAGCGTGTTGTCGAGCGTCTTATGGAAATCGACGGTTTCCACATTGAAATAGCTCTTCAGCACGAAATTGTGATAGTCGAGCACCTCGCCCAGCTTGGCTGCAAAACGCTCGCGATGGAAAATATCCTGCAGACGGATCGCGCGGCGCGCCACCTTGTCTTCATAAGCTGGGCCGATGCCGCGCCCTGTCGTGCCTATCTTCGCATCGCCCTTGGCCATCTCGCGTGCCCTGTCGAGCGAAACGTGATAAGGCAGAATCAAGGGACAGGCCTCCGAGACCTTGAGCCTGCCATACACGTTGATACCGGCCTCATGCAGTTCGTCCATTTCCTTCAACAACGCCTCGGGCGAGAGCACCACGCCGTTGCCGATATAGCACATCACATGTTCGCGCAGTATCCCAGAAGGGATGAGATGCAGCACAGTTTTCTTGCTGCCTATTACTAGCGTGTGCCCGGCATTGTGCCCGCCTTGGAAACGCACCACGCCTTGCGCGTGATCCGTGAGCCAATCGACGATCTTCCCCTTGCCCTCATCACCCCATTGGGTACCGATTACAACGACGTTATTAGCCATCATGAAACCTTAAATCAAGAGTTATTGGAAATCGGAACAATCTGCCAGACGCCCTCAAGCAGCACCAGCTTTCGGTTGCATTGCAATTCTTCCGGATCATCTTCATTGCCAGGCAGGGAAACCACGACTGCTTCTCCCGATGCACGCAGGCGTAGGATTGCATCCGACAGTGCAGTGTCATCAGAATAGGGGGCCATGATCGCAGGCTCTGTGGTCTTGGCTGGCAGCAGTCGATAGATCTGGCGCAAATCCATGCTGAAGCCGGTTGCAGCGCGCGCGCGCCCGAAACTTCTGCCAAGGCCATCATACCTCCCGCCCAGTGCAATCGCATCATGACTTCCGGCATGGTACGCGGCGAACACCATGCCGCTGTGGTAGTGATAGCCGCGCAAATCCGCAAGGTCGATGCCTATGTTTGCCAGCTTCAGCTTGCCCGCAACGATCTGCAAATCATCAAGCGCAGAAGCGATCTCGGGTAATGACGGCAACACCTCCCTCGCCCTGCCAAGCACTTCGCTGCAATCGCCATACAGCGCTGGGAGCGAATTGATCGCAACGCGCGACTGTTCATCGAAGCAGGATGTCAAATTTCGCAAGGTCGTGGTGTCCTTGCTCAATAGCGCCGCGAACAGATCGCGCTCGAGCCTTGCATCGATTTTTGCATGGGAGACCAGCGCGCTGAAGACGCCGACATGTCCCAGATCCAGATGTACATCCTGCACGCCAAACAGCGCCAGCGTTTGAAGCATAAGCTGTTGAATCTCGAGATCGCTCTCTATTCCGGCATGCCCATAAAGCTCGGCACCGATCTGCAGCAGCTCGCGAGTACGGTTCAAACCTGCTGGAATGGTATGCAAGACGCTGCCGGCATAACAAAGGCGAGCAACACCCTTGCGATTGAGCAGATGCGCATCGATGCGTGCGACCTGAGGTGTGATGTCTGCGCGCAGTGCCAGCGTGCGCCCGCTCAACTGATCAACAAGCTTGAAGGTGCGCAAATCGCGGTCATTCGGCTGACCTGTCAAATGTTTTTCATCTTCGCCATCTATCAGCAGGGATTCGGCATATTCCAAAAGCGGTGGCGACACCAGCTGATAGCCGTTCCTGCGCAGCAATTCAATCGCCATTGATCGCATAGACTCGACCCGCTGCGCCTCCTCCGGCAACATGTCATGTATATATTCCGGGAGCAACCAGTTTTGCATCATTTAATCCAGTACAGTAACAGCAGGCCGGAGAGCATCGCGGTCACGCCGATAAAACGAAGCTGGCCATCCGACAGGGAGACCAGTTTCTGAAAAGTAGCGCGCCAGACATCTGGAAAAATAAAAGGTATCAGTCCCTCTATCACCAGCATCATTGCAAATCCCAACAGCCAATAATTCAGCACTACCTGGCCTCCTTGCCGGGATTTTTCATGTACTTGAAAAAGGCCGAACTGGGGTCCACCACCATCACGTCGCTCTTGTTCTTGAAACTCTGCTTGTATGCTTCCAGGCTCCGGTAGAACGCATAAAACTCGGCATTCTTGCCAAATGCTGCGCCGTATATTGCCGATGCCTTTGCATCGCCCTCGCCCTTGGTTTGCTGTGCCTGGCTGTATGCCTTGGCCAATATCACTTCGCGCTGTTTGTCGGCATCCGCTTTGATCTTTTCGCTTTCAGCAGCTCCCGATGCGCGCAGCTCATTGGCTACCCGCTTGCGTTCCGCCTCCATCCGGCGGTAAACGGAGTCGCTGATCTCGGGTGGGAAGTCGACGCGTTTCAGGCGCACATCCAGAACCTGTATGCCGATCTTGCGCGCGTCCGCATCTATCTTCTTGCGCAACACATTCATAATCTGCTCTCGTTCGCCAGACACCACTTCACTGATAGTGCGCTTGCCGAATTCCTCGCGCATGCTTGAGTTCACCGTCTGCTTCAGGCGCGTATTGGCACGCTCTATATCGCCGCCCACGCTGATGTAATACTGTTTGACGTCGATGATGCGCCACTTGACGAAGGAGTCCGCCATCACGTTCTTCTTTTCGGCCGTGATGAAACGTTCGGGCTCGCCGGTATCCAAGGTCTGTATGCGCGCATCAAAGAATCTCACGTTCTGCATCAGCGGAACCTTGAAGTACAGGCCGGGCTTCGTTTTCACACTGACGATTTCACCCAACTGGAACACGATGGCATCCTGACGCTGGTCCACCACGAACATGCTGAGGCTCAACATGATCAGCACGACGACCGCACCGATCAACACATTGGCAACGCTGGTTTTCATCGGGCCTCCCGATCACGGCTCAGCAGCGAATCCCGGGTCCGCTGAGCTGCATTAATGTCATTACTCTGCGCCGGTGCAGGTTGTTCCGTCTTGCTTTGTGGCGCGACATCCACGGAAGGAAGCGGCGCGCGGCTCACCTCCATCAGCTTGTCCAAAGGAAGATACAAAAGGCTGTTTCCGCTCTTCTGATCGACCATCACCTTGCTGACATTGCTCATGATCTGCGACATCGCATCAAGGTACATGCGCTCGCGTGTCACGACAGGCGCCTTTTCATATTCGACCAGAATCTGCTTGAAGCGGCTGGCATCGCCCTCTGCACTTGCGATCACGCTTTGCTTGTAGCCTTCAGCTTCCTGTATCAGGCGCGCTGCGGTACCGCTTGCGCGCGGTATCACGTCGTTGGCATAGGATTGACCTTCGTTCTTTTGCCGTTCACGATCCTGCCCTGCCTTGACTGCATCGTCAAAGGATGCCTGCACCTGTTCGGGAGGCTGCGCATTCTGCATGGTCAGCTTGCTGATCTGTATGCCAGACTTGTACCGGTTCAGGATATCCTGGATCAGCTTGGTTGCAGCCGCAGCGACCTGTTCGCGACCTTCGTACAGCACGAAGTCCATCTTGTTTTTTCCGACCACTTCGCGCATTGCAGATTCGGCCACCTGCCTCACATTCTCGTCAGGATTTCGGTTGTTGAACAGATATTCGGCCGGATCGCTCAGCGTGTACTGTACCGCGAACTGGATATCGATGATGTTCTCATCCTCGGTCAGCATCAGCGACTCTTTCAATATCTTGTTCTTGACGTTATCGCGATATCCGACTTCGACAGTGCGGACCTCGCTCAGGTTTACGATTTCGACCGATTCAACCGGATATGGAATATGCCAGCGCGGACCAGGTTCTGTCATTTCCACCATCTTGCCAAAGCGCAGTACCACGCCGCGCTGGCTTGCATCGACGATATAAAAACCACTGGACAACCAGAGCAGCAACACGATGACGACGATCAGACCGATGCCGCTGCCATTCATTTTCGGCATGCCGCTCTTGTTTTCGCCATCCTTTCCACCCTTGCCACCCAATAGGGAGGACATTCTTGCATTCAATTTACGCAACAGCTCATCCAGGTCGGGCGGGCCACCGTTCTTATTGCCCCATTTCGGGTCATTCAATCCCATGGCTCTTTTCTCGCTTGTTTAGTTTTCAATCTGCGCGGCCGCAATTTTGTCATCGCGCGCCTCCGACAGCGCAAGCCGCAGTCCATCCAGTCCTGCACCGCTTTTGGCACTCAGAAAAATGCGCGCAATTCTACCATACTCATCGCGCTCAAACCCGGGTTGCATGTCGGCAAGGTCCACTTTGTTATACACCAGAATCTGCCTGATCCCGCCCGCATCGATCTCCGCCAGCACCTTGTTCACCTCGGAAATCTGGTCATCGCGACCGGGATTGCTGGCATCAATTACATGCAGCAACAGGTCCGCCTGTATGGTCTCTTCGAGCGTGCTGCGAAATGCGGCAACCAATCCATGAGGGAGATGACGTATGAAGCCCACCGTGTCTGACACCACGATCTCGCCCTTCCCCTCGGCAAACATCCTTCGCGACGTCGTATCCAGCGTCGCAAACAACTGGTTGGCCACATACGTGTTGGCTTTGGTTAGTCGATTGAACAGCGTGGACTTTCCCGCGTTGGTATAACCGACAATGGAGACCGAGAAGACATTTGCTCGATTGCGGGACCGGCGCTGCACATCGCGCTGCGCCCTTAATTTCTCGAGACGTTCCTTAAGAAGATGCACGCGCCTGTCAAGCTTGCGCCTGTCAAGCTCCAGTTGAGTCTCGCCAGGTCCTCGCGCGCCCACCGCGAATTTCTGCTGCCCCATGTCAGTGTTCATGCCGACGAGACGGGACGAGAGATATTTGAGCTGCGCCAGCTCGACCTGCACCTTGCCCTCATGGCTTTGTGCGCGCTGTGCAAAAATATCCAGTATCAGCATGGTTCGATCGATGACGCGCACATTCAGCCTGGCGGTCAGATTGCGCATTTGCGCAGGGGTGAGATCATGGTTGAAGATCACCAGCGGGATTTCCATGCGCTCGACCACTTCAGCAATCTCCTGCACTTTGCCGCTGCCTGCAAAAAGTGCGGCATCGGGCCGCGAGCGTCTGGCCTCTATGGTTGCCAGCGTACGCACGCCTGCCGTCTTAGCCAATAGGCGCAATTCTTCCAGACTCTCCCGATAATCCGCATCGCCAAAGTCTATGCTCACCAGCAACGCCGACTCAGCGCCTGCCTGCTTCATTACTCGGCAGTATCGTCATCAAAGGACATATTGATCGACCGCGCCGGCACGATAGTGGAAATGGCGTGCTTGTAAACCATCTGGACAACGGCATTGTTTTTCAGCAATACCACGTACTGATCGAATGACTCAACCTGCCCCTGCAACTTGATACCGTTGACGAGATAGATTGCCACCTGCACATGTTCCTTGCGCAGACTGTTCAGAAAGGGATCCTGCAACTGCTGGCCTTTTGCACTCATGTTATTGCTCTTTTTGTAAGTCGAGGGAATCACACTTTACTGGATTCTGCAGTGAAAAACCAGATGCGCAATCAAATTTTTAACGCCGTACAGAACCGCGATTTGACCCCGGCGGCATGGTGCCTGCCTCTCCACGTCAGCATCGGACTTTTCTTTTGATTGGTTGCCTGTATCCTCATACCAAAATCATCCTCCTCCGATACCCATTTAACGAACAGACAGCCAGAATCGCATCCCCCTCAAGCCATGAAATAAAGCTCAAGGAGTATGTCATGATAAAAAAATTCGCGCAGCTCTCGCGTTTCATCGAGAACTATCGCCACTACCGTCGAAATGGTTTTTACTGCAAGGCTGCTTGGCATCTCGCCAGCATGACGCTTCCGCGATGAACCCATGAAAAAAGCCGCGCCTCCTAAAGGCACGGCCACTCGGTAAAAACGTCAGAATCAGCTCTGATTCTCGACGCCAGGATCCGGCAAACCTGCCAGCTTGCAGAGCGTCTGTACCGGACCGTTCGGAAACAGTTCATAGAGAAATTTCTTGTATTCGTATGTGTCGCTGAAGCGTCGGCCTTGGTGTTTCCCCAGCGTATTCACCAGCACACTCATGGTCGGATGCGTATGGTTTTCTTCATAATATTCACGGAAGTAGTCAACCAGACCCAACGAGGTATCATCCACACGCCTGAGCCCGGACTTTTCATACTCTTTCACGAGCATATCGCTGACCTCATCGCTCCAGTCATACGGGTTTTTGAGAAATCCCGCCACATCTGTTTCTATGGTCTTGCCATTTACTGTCATGTTCATGATGATGCTCCAGAAATTTGACACCCTCGAGAAAGACACGCTCCGGATAACCGTCAGCGCCCTCCTCCACCCATGCCTCCTCCAGGAGTCATCATGCCTCTGGGTGGAGGTTCATCAGGAAGCGTCACGCCACGCTCCTTGGCGCGTTCCTTCATGCGTTCATGGTGTTCATGGCGTATTCGTTCTCGCTCTTCAGCCGTTTTTGCGGCACGCACTCTTTCACGGTATTCGACGCGCTCCTGGTTGGTCATCAGCTGACTGCCATATATGCGCGTCCGTGACTGAGCCTGAGTTTGCAACTGGTCTTGTGCGCGTTCCTGTTCATCTGCCCATACGTTAGATGCCGCAACGGCCAGGACGGACACCATCAGCATTGTTTTTAGCATGACATTCTCCTCTCTACATAAAACCGTGCATCGCAGGCGCTATGAAATCGGAATCTCTTTTTTGGTAAGCCCAGTCTTCTTGGGGAGAATGAGCTCAAGCACACCGTTGTTGTACTTTGCCTGTATATTCTCCTGATCCACTTCATCTGCAAGCGTGAAAGTGCGCGATGCCATGCCATAGCCACGCTCGCAGCGTATCACCCGTTCTCCTTCCTTGGCCTCCTTTTCTTGCTTGATTTCTGCCGTGATGGATACCCGATTTCCGTCAACCATCACATGGATGTCATCCTTGTTCACGCCCGGAATGTCTGCATGGATGAGATACTTTCCATCCGCTTCCTTTACATCCATTCTGATCTGCGGTTCCATATCGACACCTTCACGAAACAGCGGAAACATCATCGACCTGTTCAATCTATCGAACATATTATCCATATCGAAAAACGGATCAAAACGCGCAATTTCACTGCCAAGCGGCCTGAATCTGGTAATCCCGTTCATGTTTATCTCCTTTTTTTGTGTCTGTTGAAAAACCAAAGTGATCAATCTCGGCAACCTGCTGAATTGATCAAATCTTTCAATATGAAAAATGCTGCCCCGATTTCTCTATCAACACCATCAGAGAAAGATTATTTCCAACCTAATAAACCATGAGAAAAAGAAAGAATTTTCCTAACAGCCTGTCGGACTAAGCCCATCGACAGGGGGTAAGACTATGCCCGTCAAATTTGATAGCCGTGATTTTCGCATGTTTCGCGTGATAAGTCCGACAGGCTGCCAGGAAAACATGAAGCATGCAGTCTGCGCTCAGATGACCGAAAAACCGAGTGGCTGCTGCCATGGAGTTCACATGATCTGGGTGTAATCCACGAATTACACGACAGAACCGATTGCCGTTCATGAAGCGCATGCAATAAGATGAAAGAATCACCACCAAACCAACCAATAGAGTCTTGATTGCAACGAATGCTATCTAAAAATCAACATAAAATTGCCCTGACTATCATCGCCCTGATTATTCTGTGGAACATAACGGCTTGGATGATGGTAAGGAATTTTTATTTTGCGCGTGTTGAAGAGGCCATCAAACAGAGAACCGAACTTTCCAGGGAGCGCGCCACTGATCTTGCCGACAGCATAGCAAGAAATTTGAATTACTTGCATGGCATATCCGACCTGCTCTCCAAATTACCTGAAGTAAGAAACGCGACCCTGCGATTCGGAAAGGACATAACTCCCTCGACTTTGCCGATTGATGAAAGAAGAAAGCGCTGGACGCATGATCCAATGCTAAAAGATCTCAGCCATTACCTCGCTCTTGCCAGGGGCAGCCTGCATACCGACATCGTCTTTGTAATCAATGCAGCAGGTGACTGCATTGCTGCAAGCAACTGGAATACTTTTGGCAGCAGTATCGGAGAAAATTTTGCTGATCGCGATTATTTCCGGGAAAACAAGAACAGACAGCATGGTATCCAGTATGCAATTGGAAAGACTACGAATATACCGGGCATCTATTTTTCTACCCCCATAATTGACGATGGTCATTTCCTGGGAGCAGTGGTCACTAAGATTGATGTCCCGAAATTGTCTTTTCTGGTCAAAGAACTTGACGCATTTGTCACAGATGAAAACGGTGTTATCGTGCTTGCCAACGATCAACATCTGCTGATGCATGCGGTTCCAGGCGCATACATTGACAAGATGTCCTTGCAAAAAAAAATCGCGCGCTACAAGAGAAGCAATTTTCCTGCTCTCCTGATAACTTCCTGGGGAGACAGAAAGTTTCCCTCTTTGATGCGTTTTCAGGATGAGTATGCTCCTCATGTGTTTTCTACAATGGGAATTGCCCAATATGGCATGAAAGTTTATGTATCAGATCATGTTTTCGAATACAGATCATTGAATCGGGATGCAGCCTGGTTTGCCCTCCTCCTCGAAATATCTGGGAGCATACTGATTCTGATGGTGGGAGGAGCGATGCTTTATATGGCATCGATCAAGGCCAAGGAAGTTGCACTGGAAAGAGCAAACAGGGCCGAACGCCGAATTATCAGCATCAGCGAAGATACTCAACAGCGAATTGGACGGGAATTGCACGATGATGTGGGGCAGCTTCTGACAGGGGTTGCCTTCATGTCTGAAGTGCTGTCCAAAAAACTGACGGGACGTGCTGAAGCCAGTGATGCTGCAAAGATCACCGCCTTTATCAATGAAGCCATTTTAAAAACGGGCATCCTGGCGCGCGGGCTTTATCCGGTAGAACTGAAAGAAGCGGATTTGCCGTCAATGTTGAAAAATTTCGCCAAAAATACCGAGGATATTTTTGCCATCAAATGTCAATTCACATGCGAGTGTCAGCATGCGATCGACGATCCACTCGTGGCAATCAATCTGTTCCGCATCGCTCAAGAAGCTGTCAACAACGCGATCAAGCACGGAAAATCGACGAATATCACGCTGAAACTAGTGTCATTGCCCACCGAGATAACGCTCGAAATCAACGATGATGGCTCCGGGATTAGCCCGTCGTCAGACAGCAAAGCGGGGCTGGGACTGCGTTCCATGCAATATCGCGCCTCCTTGCTGGGAGGCACATCCCGTATTACCCCGCTGCCCGATGGCGGAACCAGCGTGACCGTCAATCTTCCTGTCTAGCATCCGAAGGTCAACCTTCCGATTATTGCGCCTAGTGGATTCCCCTAGACTAAAATGGGGTTTTTGCCTGCCTTAATATCCTCCGCGACACTATAGGCTCCATTTCTCTCTCCGAATAACATGTTTCAGATGTGACTAACTTATTTATTTTGCACACATATTCCTCTTTAAACAGAGGCCAACGAGGAGACAGTCATGAACACAGTGAATTCATTGCAACAGAATCGTTTAAAACATGCAAAGGTTGCCTACACATTGAGAAATGTAAACCTTGACGTGGCGGAAAATCTGCTTGTCGACAAGGGCTATTCGCCTCGCCCCGGAGACATGGTTCTTGCACGGGTCGAGATGATAGGTCAGCACGGTGGCGTCGAATTGCGCAACGGACGCAGGTCAACCTTGTATGCTGGCGATGAGATAGTTGTATGCTATGGCAACCGTTATGCACCAGACCAGTTTGAAGCTGAGGTTCCAAAAGATCTGGGGCCATGCCATCTGGTTGCGGCGGGAGGGATGGCAGGGGTCGTGCTTTCATCTTATTCCGCGATGAAAGAACCAACCGCAATCACACCCATTGGACTGCTCGCAGATGCTTCAGGAAATGTGATGAATATCGGTGACTGGGCAATACCGCACATCGATTATGTAGGCGCCCGCCCATTGACTATCGCTGTATTGGGCACAACCATGAATTCGGGTAAAACCACCAGCCTCACCAATTTCATCAGAGGGCTGGTATCCAGCGGCAAAAGGGTGGGTGCAGCCAAAATCACCGGCACTGGTGCAGGAAAAGATGTCTGGTTGATGAGCGATGCAGGCGCTTTCCCGACATACGACTTTACCGATGCCGGCTATGTGTCTACCTATAAGGTTACGCACGACAAGGTGGAGGAGATTTTTTCCATTCTGACTGGACATCTGGCCCATGCAGGCGTGGACATCATCGTCCTCGAAATTGCGGATGGAATTTTCCAGTCTGAAACTGCGGCTCTGTTATCCTCACCCATATTCAAGTCCAGTGTGGACCACATCCTTTTTGCTTCCCGCGATTCGGCTGGTGCGGTAGGCGGGGTCGAACTAGTCATGCGCCAGGGCCACGATGTTATCGCAGTCAGCGGGGTTTTGACCAATTCGCCGCTGGCCGCAAGCGAGGCAGCAAAATTTACGGGGCTGCCCGTGATACACACCCGCATGCTCTGCGACCCGGATACCTGTGTCGCACTGCTTCATGACACCCATAAACTCGATCAGGTTATGGCGGTTTGAGAAATGCCCGCCCCTAAGGCGCTTAACAGTCGCCGCTTGCCCATTCTGGTTCGCCTGATAGCGAATGCCTTCGGGCAGGCTGCGATGACGATAGCAACTGCCTATTTGGTGAGATACGGATTCGATCATCTTATCAAAAGACAGCATCTGGACACGCTTGAACCATTGCTTCTGATCGGCCTTGGCCTTGCCATTGCAGCGGCCATGATTGCGTGGTTGCGTCTCATTGAACGGATCGATGCCGAACGCATGGGGCAGGACTACGCACTGGAAGTCCGGATGGTGCTGTATGACCATCTCGCCGCCCTGCCGCCAAGGGCATTGCAGTCCCGCAGCCGCGGCGGAATGGCTTTGCGTTTTGTCGGGGATCTCGTGTCTTTGCGCAGATGGGTAAGCCTGGGCATAGCTCGCCTTGCAGTGGCCGGCGTGGTAACGTCAGGGACGCTGATTGCGCTCTCATTTCTGGATGGATTACTAGCGCTGGACATCGGCTTAGTGCTGATTTTGGGTGCAGTGGCTACGCTGGCCTTGAGCAGCAGCCTTAAGCTGGCGACACAGGAGTCTCGCCGGCGCCTCTCCCACATTGCAGCCAACGTCAACGAAAAGATTGCTTCCATTGCTGTGGTGCAGATTTTCGGGCAGATGGCGCGTGAACGCAGACGGCTGGTGAAGCAGGGCCGCCATTTCCAGGATGCAATGATAGAACGGGCAAAAATAGCTGGTAAAGTCACGGCAGTGGCTGAAATCACCGCAGCAGCAGCGACGGGAACCATTCTGCTGCTGGGCGCATGGGAAGTTTCCCGTGGCGACGCCTCTCCGGGAACCGTGGTCGCTGCAATGGCGATCATCGGCCTTTTGGTCCACCCGTTGCGTGACATGGGACGTATTCAGGAATATTGGTATGGCTCCAAGGTGTCCCTGAGGAAAATCGAGGAATTTCTGGGTACTCCCTCCACCGTGAACGAGATAAGGGGGGCGCCGGATCTGGAAACCGGTTCCGGAAGGCTGGAGTTCGAGCATGTCTCGGCTCAGGACGCGCTCAAGGACGTGAGCGCAGTGGCGGAGGCCGGGAGCGTCATTGCCATCGTGGGCCCGAACGGAGCAGGAAAATCCACACTGCTGTCTCTCGCAGCGCGGATGATGGCCCCCACCCAAGGCATGGTCCGCCTCGACGGACAGGATCTGGCGGCTCACAGCCTGGCATCAGTGCGCAACGCAATCGGGATGGTCGGCTCAGAACTACCGCTTTTGCGGGGAACCATCGAAAAAAATCTGCTTTACCGCCGGCCTGATGCGCCTCAACAGGACATCGAGCGCATCTGGAAACTGTGCGGCATCAATGAGCTTCTAGCCGACTTGCCCAAAGGCGCACAGACACGAATATCCGAAGGCGGAGTGGGATTGTCTGTCGGTCAGCGTCAGCGCATTGCGCTGGCCCGGGCGCTTCTGGGCAATCCGCGTCTGCTATTGCTCGATGAGGCTGATTCCAATCTCGATCCTCAGGCAGCATCTGTCATCGACAGGGTACTCGACAGTTACACGGGAACGGTCTTGCTTGTCACACATCGCCTCGACAGGATGGCTTCGGCAGATGCCATCTGGCATATGGAATCAGGGCGCCTTGTAGCGCAAGGCCCATACTCAACGCTCGTGGCAGGCAATGGCCCTACAAACGAATTCCTGAAACCAGGTAAAGTGGCGCTATGCTAAAACCTTTCTTCGGACCATCTGAGAGGCTCCGTCTCGATAGCGCATGGAAATTCAAGGCCATTTTTTTGCTTGCCGCAATTTTCCTGTGCCTCCAGCTTGCACAGGCAAAGGACATCAATGAAGCGCTCCAGAACGGGGTGATGATGATCAGAACGCTGGAGGATCATTCCGGCCCGGCATATCTTCTTTATGTTCCAAGCAAGGGCGGCGAGAATGCGCCCGTTTTTGTGACGGTGCATGGTATCTCGCGCGATGCGATCGAACAGGCATATATGTATGCCGGTCTTGCGGAGCATTACGGGGTGGTGATGATCGCGCCGTACTTTTCAGAGCCGCCCTTCTCGGATTATCAATTCATGGGGCGCAATGGACACGGGCAGCGCGCCGATCTGACACTCGACAAGATTGTTGACGAAGTGGGAAGGCTGACACATGCCAGAACAGATAAGCTCTATCTGTTCGGTTACTCAGGCGGAGGACAGTTCGTGCATCGTTACACGCTGGCCCATCCTGAAAAAGTGGCAAGAGTGGCCATCGGTGCGGCCGGTTGGTATACCTTCCCAGACCCGACATTGCGTTATCCCTATGGTTTGAAAGTGTCTCGCAAAGATTTGTCCGGCGTGATTTTCGATCCCCAGCAATTCCTGAAGATTCCGACCCGCGTTTTTGTGGGGGCAGAAGATGTGAAACAGGATCCGGCGTTGAACAAGTCTCTTCGCATAACAAGGCAGCAGGGTGAAACCCGCGTTGAGCGGGCGCAACAATGGGTTGCTGCAATGAAAAAGGCGGCAGACTCTCTGGGCATACAGACACCTTATTCAGTGGAGTTTCTGCCAGACTCCGGGCATTCCTTTGCCCAGAGCATGCAAGCAGGCGGCATGGGTCAGAAAGTGTTTTCGTTTTTATTTGAACCTCTTGCCAAAACTCCCACAGGTCAGGCATCTCCCTGACAAATGGTCAGTGATCCTGAATGCACATCAGGCTCGTTTTTTATGGCTGGTTTGCCAGGCTGTAGGCGTAACGGATCAACTCGTTCCCTGATTTCAAGTTGAGTTTGCGCTTGATGTTGGCCTTGTGTGATTCTATGGTCTTGATGCTGCGATTAAGTTTTTGTGAGATCTGGCTGGTGCCAAGCCCCAGACCGATAAGGTGCAATATCTCGAATTCGCTCGGCGTCAGGCGGCTGGCAGAGGGAGATTCATTGCCTCCCCGAATTGTCTTGAGCAAACGCGAACGCATCTGGTCACTGACGTACAACCCCCCATTCAGCAACTGTCTTATCGCTTTCAACATGGTTGCTGTCGCTACCTGCTTCATGATGTATCCATGCGCCCCAGCTCGCAATGCCTGTTCTGCATAGACCGCTTCATCATGCATGGACATCACGAGTATGGGCAGATCCGGGGACTCGAGCTGCAGTTGCTTGACAAGCTCCAAGCCAGACATTCCATTCAAAGAGAGATCCACTATCGCCATGTCTTGCGAACACGAACGGCTGGCCGATAGCGCACTCTCAATGTCATCCGCCTCACAGCAGACATGAAGATCTGGCTCCTGATTGATCAGCATCGCAACACCACTCCTGACGACGGCGTGGTCATCCACAATCAGTATTCTGGCTTTTTGGCTGTGCTGCATAACGTATCCCCTCGCAAATTCGTATCAGGCGTTGCACTTCATACTTTAATCCGCGAATTCTGGCAAGCCAGCCATAGGCAACGCAATTAAACCGACTTTTCTTGCAAACTCAGCCCGCGAACTGCGTGGCCGCACGATGGAAAACGCATGACACATGCCCGACGCCCCACGGTATAATTGCTCGCTATGCAGATACTACGCGGACTCCATTGCCTTGAACACGATCCTGTTGCGCTCACCGTCGGGAATTTCGACGGCGTGCATCTTGGCCACCAATCCCTGCTCGACGAACTGAAGGTGGCAGCAAAGGCGCGCTCACTGAAGACTGCGGTGATGATATTCGAGCCGCATCCGCGCGAGTTCTTTACCCCGCTTGATGCGCCTGCAAGGCTGTCTACCCTTCGCGAAAAACTCGAAATGTTCGCGCTGCTCGGCATAGATCGCGTGCATATTTGCCGTTTTGATGCCGAGTTTTCCCAGATGAGCGCTGCTTATTTCATACACGCGCTGCATGAAAGACTGCACGCAAAATATGTGCTGATCGGTGACGACTTCCGTTTTGGCAGCAAGCGCGCAGGCGATTTTGCGCTGATGGAAAAGATCGCAGAGCAGCATGGTTTCGAAGTTCAGGCGGTTCACACGATCAAGCACGACGACGTACGCATTTCCAGCACTGCCGTGCGTGCAGCGCTTGCAGCAGGTCAGTTGCGCCGCGCACACGAATATCTGGGCAGACACTACAGCATCAGCGGCCGCGTTGTTCACGGCGATGGCATCGGAAAAAAGTTGGGCTATCCTACCGCTAACGTGCAGATGAAACACAACAGACCGCCTTTGTCGGGCATCTTCGTGGTCGAAGTGCATGCGACAGATTACGGCGTGCTTCGGGGTGTGGCGAGCCTGGGCGTGCGCCCAACACTGAAACAAGACGCAAAGCCCGTGCTCGAAGTGCACCTGTTTGAATTCTGCCAGGACATATATTGCAAGAATCTGCGCGTGGAGTTCCTGCAAAAACTCCGCGACGAGGAAAAATTTTCCGATGTATCTGCCTTGACCAGGCAAATCGCATCGGATGTGAAAAACGCAAAGAAATGGTTTGAACAACATGAATGATTACAAGAAGACGCTGAACCTGCCCGACACGCCGTTTCCGATGCGCGGCGACATGGCAAAACGCGAACCTCAGATGCTGCAACGTTGGAACGCATTGCGGCATTACCAGAAAATACGCAAAGCCAAGCAGGGATTGCCCAAGTTCATCCTGCACGACGGCCCGCCCTATGCCAACGGTGACATACACATCGGCCATGCGGTGAACAAGATCCTCAAGGACATCATCATCAAATCCAAGACGCTCTCTAGTTTCGATGCCCCCTATGTCCCCGGATGGGACTGCCACGGTTTGCCTATCGAACTGCAGGTCGAGAAGAAGCACGGCAAATCGATTCCTGCAAGGGAATTCCGCGAGCTCTGCCGCGCCTATGCGCTGGAACAGATCGATCGCCAGAAAAAGGATTTCTTGCGGCTGGGCGTGCTGGGAGAATGGGAAGATCCCTATCTCACGATGGACTTCAAGACCGAAGCAGACATCATGCGCGCATTGGGTGCGATACACGAACACGGCTATCTGTATCAGGGCTACAAACCGGTCAACTGGTGTCTCGATTGCCAGTCTGCACTTGCAGAAGCAGAGGTCGAATACGAGAACAAGACGTCCAGCGCAATCGATGTCGCATTCGAGATCAAGGACATGATCGGCCTTGGCCGCGCCTTCGACATCTCACTGCCAGGATCCGCAAGGGCCTATGCCGTGATCTGGACGACCACGCCCTGGACATTGCCTGCAAACCAGGCGGTGAGCGTACATCCGGATTTCGAATACACGCTGGTCAGAACCGAGAAAGGGTTTCTTCTGATCGCCTCCGATTTGTTGCAAAGCTGCCTTGAGCGCTACCAGCTCGAGGGTGAATCTATCGGAACATGCAAGGGGAAGGCGCTCGAGATGCTGCCGCTGCAGCATCCTTTTCAGGATCGCATCGTTCCCATCATCTGCGGCGAGCACGTGACCCAGGATTCTGGAACAGGGCTTGTGCACACCGCACCGGCGCATGGTCTGGACGACTATTTCGTCGGACAGAAATACAATCTTCCGACCGACAACCCGGTAGGCGACGATGGAAAATTCATGCCCTCTGTTCCGCCTGTCGGCGACGTCGCATTGGCAGGCGTATTCGTCTGGAAGGCGAACGACATCATCATCCAGGTCCTTCAGCAAAATGGCCATCTGCTTTGCCTGAACAAATTGCAACACAGCTATCCGCATTGCTGGCGTCACAAGACGCCGATCATCTTTCGCTCCACTCCCCAATGGTTCATCGGCATGGGGAACAGGAAGATAGGCGATCAGGATAGCGCCGTCGAAAATTTGGTGAATGAAAATCGTCATGCCGAGCAAGGCGGAATTACCTTGCGCGATCTTGCCAACAGGGCCGTGGACGAAACAGCGTTCTATCCATCATGGGGCCGTGCACGCCTTGAGGCGATGATCAGGAACCGACCCGATTGGTGCGTGTCGCGTCAGCGCAACTGGGGCGTGCCCATGCCTTTTTTCGTGCACAAGGAAACCGGAGAATTGCATCCCGACACGAAAATGCTGCTCGAAAAAGTGGCTTTGCGCGTTGAACAGCAAGGCATCGAAGCTTGGTTCAGCCTGGACCCGGCAGAACTTCTGGGTAACGATGCGGATCAATACAAGAAGCTCACGCACACACTGGATGTATGGTTCGACTCGGGCACGACCCACGCGTCTGTGCTTGCAAGAAGAGAAAAGCTAAGATCTCCTGCGGACCTGTATCTGGAAGGGTCCGACCAGCATCGCGGCTGGTTCCAGTCATCCCTGCTCACCGGATGCGCAATCAACGGTCGCGCACCCTATGACGCGCTCCTGACGCACGGCTTCGTGGTCGATGGCAGCGGCCACAAGATGTCGAAATCCAAAGGCAACGTGATCGCCCCGCAAAAGATCTTCGACACCCTGGGCGCCGACATCCTGCGCCTATGGACAGCATCAACAGATTACTCGGGCGAACTCACGATCTCCGACGAGATCTTGAAGCGCGTGGTGGAAAGCTATCGGCGCATCCGCAACACGCTGAAATTCCTGCTCGCCAACATCTCCGACTTCGACATGAAACGCGATGCATTGCCTGTCGACCAGTGGCTGACGCTAGATCGCTATGCGCTCCATCTGACCCGAAAACTGCAAGACGAAGTGTGCAAGGATTACGAGAGCTATGAATTCCATCTTGCGGTGCAAAAGCTGATGGGCTATTGCTCCGAAACCCTGGGCAGCTTCTATCTGGACATCCTGAAGGACCGCCTCTATACGGCAGGCGAGAATTCGCGCGCGCGCCGCTCCGCCCAGAATGCGCTTTATCACATAACGCATGCGCTGACCCGGCTGATCTCGCCCATCCTGAGCTTTACCGGAGAAGAAGCCTGGGCAATCCTGAACGGCAAGGATGAAGAGAGCGTGTTCGAAGGACTGTGGCATGCATTGCCCGAATCGAACATGTCTGAATCCGGCATCAACGCCTGGCAAACCATAGAGACCTGGCGCAACCGCGTCAACAAGCAGCTCGAGGAAGCGCGTTCGGCAGGTCTTATCGGCTCGGCGCTCGCAGCCGAAGTGGATGTATTTGCATCGGCTTATGACTACGAGATACTCGCAAGCCTGGGGGACGATCTGCGCTTCGTGTTCATCACTTCACGCGCAAACGTCCATCTTGCCAAGGAAGAATCCAGGGTGGATGTATCCGCCAGCCTTCATGAAAAATGCGAGCGCTGCTGGCATTACCGCGGGGATGTCGGCATAGAGGCAGCACACCCCACCCTGTGCGGACGCTGCGTGAGCAATTTGTATGGCGAAGGCGAGGATAGAAGCTATGCTTAGCCGCTGGCTCTCGCTTTCCGCATTGGTCATCTTGCTCGATCAGATCAGCAAATTTTGGATCGTCAGCCATTTTGCCAACCAGGAAGACGTGAGGATCTTCAGCGTGTTTGATCTCACTCTGATGCACAACACAGGCGCCGCATTCAGTTTCTTAAGCGATGCGGGCGGCATGCAGCGCTGGCTTTTCACTTTGATAGCGATCATCGCCTCGGCTTCCATCACATGGCTGTTGAAGAAACACGCGAACGAAATTCTTTTCCCCTTTGCGCTCTCCCTGATCCTGGGCGGCGCTTTGGGCAACCTGATAGACCGTATCAACTACGGCTATGTGATCGAT
Source organism: Pseudomonadota bacterium (assembly GCA_021783995.1). Taxonomy (GTDB): domain Bacteria; phylum Pseudomonadota; class Gammaproteobacteria; order Burkholderiales; family Gallionellaceae; genus Gallionella. The sequence goes on along the minus strand of JAJXTH010000006.1, from coordinate 59,890 downwards.
TTTCTGCTGTTCCACTGGAACGAACACTATTTTCCCGCCTTCAATCTTGCCGATTCCGCGATCACTTGCGGCGCAGGCTTCTTGATCTGGCAAAGCCTCATGGAGAAAAAACATGGATCTGCTGTTAGCTAATCCGCGCGGATTTTGTGCCGGCGTGGACCGGGCGATCGAAATCGTCGAACGCGCACTGGAACTGCACGGCGCGCCCATCTATGTGCGGCATGAAGTCGTGCACAACAAGTTCGTGGTGGACGGCCTGCGCAGCAAAGGGGCGATTTTCATCGAGGACCTGAATGAAGTACCTTCGGGCAGCATCCTGATCTTCAGCGCACACGGCGTATCCCAGGCCGTTCGCGCCGAAGCCCAGACCCGCGGCCTCACCGTATTCGATGCAACCTGCCCGCTGGTCACCAAGGTGCACATCGAGGTTTCCCGCCTGCGCAAGCAGGAAAAGGAGATCATCATGATAGGCCACAAGGGCCATCCTGAAGTGGAAGGCACGATGGGACAGGCAGACTCGGGCATGTATCTGGTTGAATCTCCCGAGCAGGTGGCGAATCTCAAGGTAAATGATGAAAAAAATCTGTCCTATGTCACGCAGACCACGCTGTCCATGGACGACGCAAGCAACATCATCGCCGCACTGAAAAACCGTTTTCCCTTCATCACCGGGCCCAAGAAGGACGACATCTGCTATGCGACACAGAACCGTCAGGACGCGGTGAAACTCTTGGTCAAGCAATGCGATGCGGTCGTCGTCGTGGGTTCCCCGAACAGTTCCAATTCCAACCGGCTGCGAGAAGTCGCCGCAAACGTAGGCATCCCCGCTTATCTCGTGGACGATGCAAACGGGCTGGATCCTGCATGGTTCACGCGAAAGCGCATGGTAGGCGTGACGGCCGGCGCATCCGCTCCCGAAGTGCTAGTGCAGGGCGTGATCGCGAGACTGCAGGAATTCGGTGCCGCACATATCACCGAACTTGCAGGCATCACCGAGAACGTCACCTTCCCCCTGCCCAAGGCCTTGCAGGCTTGAAGACGGATTTTTTGATCATCGGCGGCGGCGCTATCGGCATGAGCAGCGCGATCGCCCTGCTCGAGGAGGGTTACAACGTTGTCCTCATCGATCGCAATGCGACAGGCGCTGAAGCATCCTGGGCGGGCGGCGGCATACTCTCCCCGCTTTGTTCATGGGACTATACCGTTGCGGTCACTGATCTTTCAGAGCGCAGCATGCGGATGTTCGAAAAGACCGCTGCCCAGCTTTTCGATGACACCGGCATAGATACCGAATACCAAAAATGCGGCATGCTGCTGCTCCCTCCCTTCCAGAGTGAGCGAGCAAGCGCATGGTGCAGCAAGCATCAGGTCCGCTTGCAGAATGTTTCGCTCGATGATTTGTTGCCTGGCATGCAGGGCGAAGGGCTTTTCATGCCGGACATCTCACAGGTGAGAAATCCCAGATTGCTGGAGGCACTGCGCCGCAGAGTCGAGATGCTGGGCGGAAGAATACTCGAGCAGCATGAAGCGCTGCGCTTCGAGACATCAGGCGACAGGATCTGCGGGCTCGACACAAATCAAGGAAAACTGGTTGCGGGTGCCTACATTGTCGCAGCCGGCGCCTGGAGCAAAGTGCTACTCGGTGAACATGCGCTGGGCATGGAGGTGCGCCCGATACGCGGCCAGATGCTGCTGTTCAAGTTCGATGTGCCGCCGTTTCCCAGCATCCTGCTCCAGGAGAGCGTCTATTTCATCCCGCGCAAGGATGGCCATGTGCTGGTCGGCAGCACGCTGGAAGACGTGGGCTTCGACAAGAGCACCACGACCGAGGCCCTGGAGCATCTCCTGAAACGCGTGCAAGCGCTGTTTCCGGATTGGCCATCCCCGGTAAGGCACTGGGCAGGCTTGCGTCCCGGATCGCCTGACAACATTCCAACTATCGGGCGCCATCCCCATCTTGCCAATCTCTACGCCAACTGCGGCCACTTCCGCTATGGCGTGACCATGTCCCCTGCCAGCGCAGAACTGCTGCTCGACGCTATCAACGGTCGTCCGGATCCAACCTATCGCTGGCACGCATAAGTGGCACTATTTCCTGCTGGCATCGAAGAAATAAGTGGCGCGCTGTCTTGGATTCAGATACGCAAAGATGTCAGGTGACAGAAGGCTGGGTCGGATTCCCCTGTCGATCGACACGTCTGGCAGTGTCTCCAAATCCAGTATTATCGCCTCTTCCTTGGGCACGCCGGAATCGTAGATCAGCAACGTCGGCTTGAGCGGCTTTCTGGATGAAACTGAAATCACCATGCCTATGGCGCCGTTCGATAGACTGACGATGCTGCCTGGCGGATAAACCCCCATGAACCTGATGAAAACCTGCAGCATCGTCGCATTCAACTTTCCCTTGTACTGTGTGAACAGAGTGGAAAGCGCTTCGTGGGGGGTGAACGCGCTGGCCGGGTTGAGCGGGTTGCAGAGGTTGTCATACAGGTTGATGATGGCAACCAGCTGCGCAAGCGGTGAAATCTTGTCCTGTGTCAGCCTGTTCGGATAGCCTGAGCCGTCGATGAATTCGTGGTGCTGATTCACGATGGCCAATGCACCGGCATCCAGTTTCGCATTGCGCGCGATTTTCAGGCCGAAATTGGTATGCTCCTGCAGCAACGACTTCTCCGCCGCAGTAAGCGGATCTGTCTTCATCGTCACCTTGCCCGGGATATCAAGCTTGCCGATATCGTGGAATAGGCAGCCCATGCCAACCAGCTTGATTTCGATCGGGCTCAGATTCAGTTCCTTGGCGAGCAGCACGGCCAGAACGGAAACATTGACCGAGTGCATATAGATCTCTTCGCCGGCCGACTTGTCGTTCAGCGCAAACAGGATGCTCCCGCTATCCCCCATCAGTGTCTCGACAAAATCATCCATCAGTTGGCTTGCCGTTTCCATGCATGCCTGCGGCTTTGAGAAAATATCGTTGTTGATGCCGCGCATCAGACGTGCAGCATTGGCCACCTTTCTTTCGCACTCGGTTACCTTTGCCCTATGCTGCAGCAGGCGCTCCTTGCGCGCCCGCTTCTCTGCCATCATGGCTTCCACCTCGGGTGATGTCACAGGCTCGGAAGGCAAAGACTGCGCAACTTTTTCTTCTTCCAGCGGCAACGGCAGCGTATCACTTAGCTCTGGGCTGTAGCGGATATGTTTTATACCCAGCCCGCGTATGGTGCGTATCTGTTCTTCAGACCTGACCTTGAAACGGTTCAGTGGAAAAGGATGATCCATCCAGCCAAGATCGATATAAACATACATGCCAGGCTGCAGCCGCTGGCTGTCTATCGTGATGATTGCCTCGTTTGACACATGCCCTCCCGTGCAACATCAGACGCTTATTGTTTCCCGTAAAGCTTGCGGCCGCGTATCCTTGCCCTATGTGCCGCGCGCTGCTCGGCCTCGGTCAATGGCCTGGGCTTTTTTCCTTCGAAGGGATTCTTGCTCGAATTGTATTGGATCTTGAGCGGCGTGCCCTGCAACCGGAAGACTTCCGCGAAGGTGCGCTCGAGATAGCGCGTATAGCTTGCAGGCACATTGTCCAGCCCGCTGCCGTGTATCACGATCAGCGGCGGATTGCTTCCGCCCTGATGCGCATAGCGCATCTTGGGCAGGAAGCGCCCGACCTTGGGCGGCGCCTGTTTCTCGATTGCGCCGATCAGCGCGCGGGTAAGCTTGGGCGTAGAAAGCTTGGCCATCGCGGCCTCATAGGCCTCGTCCACTGATTTCAGCACGTTAGCTATACCGTTTCCATTCAGCGCCGAAATGTAATGTCGTTTTGCAAATCCCAGGAAATGCAGCTTGCGTTCGATATCGTTCTTCACCATTTCGCGCTGGTGATTGTCCAGCCCATCCCACTTGTTGACAGCCAGCACCAGAGCACGCCCGGCCTGCAGCACGAAGTCGGCGACGTGCGCATCCTGTTCTGTGATCTGATCCCTTGCATCCACAACCAGAACCACCACGTTGGCGTCCTCGATCGCCTGCATGGTCTTGATGACGGAGAATTTCTCGATCGCCTCGTCTATCTTGCCGCGGCGGCGCACCCCTGCCGTGTCTATGATGGTGTAGTGCTTGCCGTTGCGTTCGAAGTCTATGTAGATGCTGTCGCGCGTGGTGCCCGGCTGGTCGAACGCGATCACGCGCTGCTCCCCCAGAATCGCATTGACCAGTGTGGATTTGCCGACATTGGGACGCCCCACGATCGCAAGCTTGGGTGGCTTGTTCTCCTGCGCCGTTTCCTCTTCAGCCACTTCGGAAAACCTCTCGAGCGCGATCTCGATTATTTCTTCGACGTTATCGCCATGCGCGGAAGAAATCGGATAGGGCTCCCCCAGTCCTAGCTCGTAAAATTCCGCGGTAACACGGGCGCGCGCCATGCCTTCGGCCTTGTTCACCAGGAGCAGTATCGGTTTCCCGGTCTTGCGCAGCTCGCTGGCGATGATCAGATCCTGAGGCATGCAGCCTGCTCGCCCATCCACCAGGAACAGCACCGCGTCCGCCTCGTCTACAGCCTGCCGGCTTTGTCTAGCCATTTCGAACATGATGCCGTCTTTGGCTACAGGCTCCAGGCCGCCTGTGTCGACGACCAGGTATGGACGCTCGCCCACGCGCCCTCTGCCATAATGACGGTCCCGGGTGAGCCCCGGCAGATCGGCGACCAGCGCATCCCGGCTGCGCGTCAGGCGGTTGAACAATGTGGATTTTCCCACATTGGGACGACCAACCAATACAAGTGTGGGCAACATTATTCTGATCCTGTAATTCCGCGAACCTGTCTATTGTATGGACAGAGAATAGATTATGCCGCCTTGCGTTTCCAGCAGCATGCCATTGTCCATCTCGACGGGTATCACGCCTGATGTGCTGCCATCCAGCCTGATACGCGCGACAAGATGTCCGTCTGCCCGGCTCAAGCCGTGCAGGTAACCTTCGTAGTCCCCAACCATAACGACGTCATTCTGTGCAAAGGGCATGGAAACCTGGCGCAACAGAAGGTCTTCGTTCTTCCACACCGTGCTGCCGCTGTCCTTGTCGAGCGCCATTACAGTCCCCTGCGAATCCGTCAGATAGATGTTCTTGCGCAGCACGAACAATCCCTTGTCGCTTGAGATTTCGCGCGTCCAGAGCGGGCTTCCCTGATCCGTGTCATAGCAGGCCAGGCGCCCCTGGAATGCGATCGCACAGACCTCGTTGTCGCTGACCATGGGGTCGCTTGTGATGTCGCTGATGCGTTCAATCTCATTGTTTCCCCTGGGCTCGGAGACCGTGTTTTCCCATGCTTCGGAACCATCCGCGATTTTGATGGCGATCAGCTTGCCGCCCGCATATCCAACATAGGCGATACCACGATGCACCGTGACACCCGCATGGCTGCGCACGATCAGGGAAGGCAAGGTATGATCATAGGACCAGCGCTGTTTGCCGTCGGCCTCATTAAGTGCCGTAATGCGGCCATCTCCTGTACGCACGATGACCAGTCCGTCTGCCACCTGTGGCGTGCTCAGCACTTCGCTGGAAACAATCTGCTTCCAGCGCAACTTGCCATCTTCGCCAAATGCCTCGACTTCGCCCTTGTTGCTGCCTATCAGCAACAGTCCATCCCCAGCGCCCACCCCCGCAGACACAGACATCTTGCTGTTCACATGCCAGATTTCCCTGCCGGTTTTGCGGTCAAGACGCGTGATCTCACCCTTCGCGGACACGCCATAAACCGCATCGGTGGTGAGCGCGGGTTGCAGCGCATGCCCACCCGTATCACCCACCTTGCTGTGCCAGCGCTCGACGAATTTTTCAGTCGCATGGAATTCAACCAGCGGCGTGGGTTCGGGCCCGGTCTTTCCCTTGCCAAACCAGCCCTTGATCGTCGAACACCCGCTTAGGGACAGCAGCACCAGCAGCAGGCCTAATGCTTTCATTTTGCGGCCCCGAGTGCGTCCATCTTCATCTGGACCAGGTTGCGATAATTGTTCTTGCTATCCAGCTTGTCGTAAGCCTGCCGGTATGCGGCTTTCGCTTCCGCAGACTTTCCTTCTGCCGCCATCACGTCGCCCTTCATGTCCGAATACAAGGCGTCGAATGATGCAGGATGCTTTTCTTCGAGCACCTTGAGCGCGCCCGCATCGTCTTTCGCATCCAGAAGGAGCGAGGCCATCCGCAGTACCGCAACGCTTTTCAGATCGTCCTCCTTTGCATGATCGATGACCCATTGCAATTGCGTTTTGGCTCGCGCCGCATCCTTGCCCATCTCGTTCACTTGCGCTGCGATCAGCGCAGCGCGCGGCGCATAAGCGCTGCTTGCGTATTTGTCCATCACCGCGGCAGCGGCATCGTTTACCCTTTTTGCGTCGTTGCTTGAAAGCTGCTCGACGAATTGTTGATAGAGCGTGGCTGCCTGAGTTGCCTGACTGGCCTGATAGGACTGCCAGCCGCGCCAGCCGACCACGGCAATCAGAGCGGCGATGGCGATGCCCAGCACCCAGTTGCTGTTGTCCTTCCACCATGCCTTGAGCATGTCGATCTGTTCCTGTTCCTGCAAATCCAGTGCTGCCATGATTTTTTACTCCCGCTCTATAAATTCATTGATCTTGGAAAGCATGTTCGACAAGCCCACCCGCATCTGATCGCCGCCCCGCATGGGCTTGATGCCAACCTCGTCTGCCTGGGCCTCGTCATCGCCTATCACCACAGACACGCATGCACCGCTAGCATCGGCTCTCTTCATCTGCGACTTGAAGCTGCCTCCTCCGCAATGCAGTATCACGCGAAGCTCACCATCGCGTAGTTGTTCCGCAACCTGACTCGCCAGCTTGCCGGCCAGTTCTCCCTGATGTACCACATACACGTCGACATCCTGGCCCGTCGGTTTCCTACCCTCCTCCTGCAGCAATACCAGCAGACGCTCAATCCCCATCGCAAAACCCATCGCGGGCGCGGGCTTTCCGCCTATCTGAGAGACCAGCCCGTCATAACGGCCGCCTGCGCAGACAGTTCCCTGTGCACCCAAGCGCGTCGTGACCCACTCGAACACGGTGCGGTTATAGTAATCCAGACCGCGCACCAGACGCGGGTTGATCTCGTATGAAATGCCATGGCGCTTCAGAATCTCCTGCAGCTCAGAAAAATGCGCCAGAGCATCTTCGTCCAACTCGTCCATCAGCCGGGGCGCGGCATCGATCAGTTCCTGCATCGCAGGATTCTTGCTGTCCAGGATGCGCAATGGATTGCTGTGCAGGCGGCGCTTTGCTTCCGCATCGAGAACGTCTTCATGCTTTTCAAGATAATCAATCAGCTTGGCTCGGTGCCTGTGCCGCGCATCCGCATCCCCCAGCGTGTTCAACTGCAGCGCGACATCGCTCAATCCCAGTTTCTTCCAAAGCCTTGCGCACATGAGTATCTGCTCGGCGTCCATGTCAGGACCTGCAAAACCCAGTGCCTCGACACCCACCTGATGAAACTGCCGGTATCTGCCTTTTTGCGGGCGCTCGTGGCGGAACATCGGCCCGCTGTAATAGAGCCGCTGCGGCGCGTTATACAAGAGATTGTGCTGCAGCACCGCGCGCACGCAGGATGCGGTCCCTTCCGGACGCAACGTCAGATGATCTCCATTCAGGGCGTCCTCGAAACTATACATCTCCTTTTCGACGATGTCGGTGACCTCTCCTATCGCGCGCTTGAAAAGTGCAGTCGGCTCGACCAGCGGCATCCTGATATTGCGATAGCCATAACCATGCAACCAGTCCCGCACCACATCTTCAAACCATAGCCAGAGTCCCGCCTCTTCCGGCAGGATGTCATTCATGCCGCGCACGGCCTGCACTGTTTCATTGCTCATAGATTAACCAACTTGCAGCCTGTAGCCCAGCTACGCGCCACATGCTTCCTTCCTCGCATATTTTCTTGCCACGTAATCGTCCACGATGCCGGTGAATTCCTCGGATATATTGTCGCCGCGCAAGGTCATCGCCTTCTCGCCATCTATGTAGACAGGCGCAGCGGGCGACTCCCCCGTGCCGGGCAGGCTGATGCCGATGTTCGCAAGCTTGCTCTCGCCAGGACCATTCACCACGCACCCCATCACGGCAACAGTCATGTTTTCCACGCCTTCATATTGCTCTCGCCAGAGAGGCATCTGCATGCGCAGATGATTCTGTATGCCTTGTGCGAGCTCCTGAAAGAAACTGCTGGTGGTGCGCCCGCAACCGGGGCATGCGGTAACCATCGGAGCGAAAGCGCGCAAACCCATGGTCTGCAGTATCTCCTGCCCTACCCGCACCTCTGTCGTGCGGTCTCCCCCAGGTTCTGGCGTCAACGATATGCGTATCGTGTCGCCTATGCCTTCCTGCAGAAGGACGGACAATGCAGCAGTCGATGCGACGATGCCCTTGGAGCCCATGCCTGCCTCGGTCAACCCCAGGTGCAGTGCATAATCGCACTCCATGGACAACTGCCTGTATACCGCAATCAGATCCTGCACTTCGCTGACCTTGCACGAGAGCACGATGCGGTTTCTAGCCAGTCCCAGCGATTCTGCGCGCATGGCGCTCTGCAAAGCGGAGGCGATCAGCGCAGCGCGCGTAACTTCCTTGACATCTTTGGGTCTGGCAAGCTTCGCATTCTCGTCCATCATGCGCACCACGAGCTTCTGATCCAGACTTCCCCAGTTCACGCCAATACGCACAGGCTTGTCATGGCGTATCGCGGTTTCTATCATGATCGTGAAAGGATCTTCCTGCTCGCGGCTGCGCCCGACATTGCCCGGGTTGATGCGGTACTTCGCAAGCGCCATTGCACAGTCCGGAAATTCGGTGAGCAAGCGGTGGCCGTTGTAGTGGAAATCTCCCACCAGCGGCACATGGCAGCCCAGCGCATCCAGCCTGTTTCTGATGTTAGCAACCTGAGCTGCAGCCTCAGGCGTATTCACCGTGATGCGAACGAGCTCTGAACCTGCACGAGCCAGATCGAGCACCTGATTGGTCGTCGCTGTCACGTCTGCCGTGTCTGTATTGGTCATCGACTGCACGACGACGGGTGCGCCTCCGCCCATCATCACCTTGCCGATCAGCACCCGTTGCGACGGGCGACGCTTGATAACGTCCATATCCTTATTCCAGCGTCAGACGCGCAACATCGCTGGTTGCGTTGATGTAAGGATCGAGACTAACGGGCTTGCTCCTGTAAAACAAATGCACGGCCTGCGCATGACCTATCACCAGCGTAAATGGCGCCTCGCCCTCGAGGCGCAATTCGCTGCCCGGCGCATTGACCTGTTTTGAGAGCGTCCTGCCAAACCTGTCCCTGACTTCCACCCAGCACTCCTTGTCAAACGCGAGCCGCAATGTCGCCATTGCGTCGGATGGGCCAGGCAATACCGCAGACTCGGCCACCGGAACGGCAGGTTCGACTGCAGACACCTGCGGCGCAGACTGCGGTACGAGCGCAACTGCTTGAGGAGCAGACTGGGGCGCGACCGCAGATTCAGGCGCCGCTTCATGCTGGGGCACTGGCAAGGCAAGCGGTGTCATTTGTGTCGTTTCGGGCTTGACGGGTTCATGATGCGGCTTCTGCCACAGCACGAATCCCAGAATCACAAGTACGACGATGAGCGCCGCAAGCAGCAGGTACACATTCTGCCGGCGCGCCGATTTTGCCGTAGGAAATTCAGTCTCGACGCGATCCTGCTCTGTCCTCACCTGGGTAAACTGCGCCTCGGGGAGGTGAGCCAACAATGCCTGTTCATCCATCTGAAGCAGTCTTGCATAGCTGCGCACAAAACCACGCAGGAAGGCAATCTCGGGCAGCGCCTTAAAATCGTTTTCTTCCAGCGCGACGATCTGGCGGTGCGAAAGCTTGATCTTGGCCACCACGTCCTCGATACCAAGGCCCATGCTCACGCGACGCTCGCGCAACAGATGCCCGATCAAAGGCTGGTCAGACTGCTCGTTTTCGGGATGATCGCCTTTTTCCATCATTCACCGCGCGAGAGCAGTTGCGCTTCATGCGAATCAGGGTAGCGCCCTCGCAAGAGCAAGGAGTAGCTTCCTTCCGCATTCCTGTCCCCGACGCGGCGGGCAATACGTATACCCAGCCAGAGCTGTGCAGCCGTCATGTTCTCGCTGTTTCCGACATCACCTGCAAAACGTGCGAAATATTTCTGCGCACCCTGAAAATCCCCTACGCCGAATTTGAGCTCTGCCATCGCCAGCAACGCCTGCGGCATGCCGGGACGGGCGCGCAATGCCTGCAACAGAAAATCTTCCGCTTGCTGATTCTTCCCTTCCTTCTGCGAACAAAGCCCCGCGTTCAGATAAGCCAATTCCGGCGTGGCATACAAAGGATTCTTCACTGCCGCCATGAACTGCGAGAGTGCGTCCTGTTCACGGCTGCGCTGGCAAAGGAACCAGCCGTAGTTGTTGTGCGTCTCGGAATCCATGCTGTCTATACGCAGGCTTTGCCGAAAACTTTCCTCGGCATCCCTGTCCTCATGCAGGGCCATATGAATCAAACCCCGCACATCATAGGCAGGCGCATAATTCGGATTCGCCTTCAGCGCGAGATCAATTTCGGATAGCGCAATGGCCATCTGATTACGCTGGTAATACATGCCTGCCAGCTCCGTGTGCAGCTGCGCGCTTTTTCTCTCTCGGTCGCGCGTCTGCTTGATGGTTTCACCCGAACATCCAGCGAGCAAAACCGCCATCAATACCAGCATGAGGAGCCTCATCTTTTCACCTCTATCTCTCAGCAACAGCGCTCGTGCGCCGAGTCTTGTCCAGCACCTGACCTGCCAGCTGTCCACAGGCAGCCGCGATATCGTCGCCGCGAGTCTTGCGCGTGGTCGTGATGATGTCCGCGCGCATCAGCACCTCCTTGAAGCGTGCGATGGCCTCCAACCTCGAGCGCTTGTATGGAGAATTGGGGAACGGATTGAATGGGATCAAATTGAACTTGCAGGGCACATCGCTCACCAGCTCCGCCAGTTCGCGGGCCTGCTGCACCGAGTCGTTCACGCCATCGAGCATCACGTACTCGAATGTGATGAAATCACGCGGCGCGCGCTCCAGATATCGCGTGCAGGCGGCAAGCAATTCCTTTAGCGGATATTTCTGGTTGATCGGCACCAGCACATTGCGCAGCGCATCGTTGGGTGCATGCAGCGACACCGCCAATGCGACCGGGCATTCCTCGCGCAACCTGTCCATCGCCGGCACGATGCCAGAGGTAGAAACCGTCACACGCCGTCGCGACAGCCCGTAAGACTGATCGTCCAGCATCAGACGCAATGCGCTTACCGTATTGGCGTAATTCAATAGCGGCTCGCCCATGCCCATCATCACCACGTTGCTGATCGCCCAGTTGCCCTCGGCATTCTTGCCAAGGCGATGATTTGCCCACCAAAGCTGCCCTATGATTTCTGCAACGCTCAGGTTGCGGTTGAAACCCTGCTTGCCGGTGGAACAGAACGCGCAGTCCAGCGCACATCCGGCCTGCGAAGAAATGCACAGCGTCCCCCGGCTCTCCTCAGGAATGTACACAGCTTCGACCGCATTTCCCGTTCCGACATGCAAAAGCCATTTTCGCGTACCGTCGTCCGAGAGCTCCTCGCGCAAAATATCTGGCACAGTGATGCTTGCGCAGTTCGACAGTTTTTCCCGCAGTGCAGCCGCTATGTCCGTCATCGCCGAAAAATCCGACTCCCCGGCCTGATATATCCAGCGCAAAAGCTGCTTTGCGCGAAATGGCTTCTCGCCCATTTCGGCAAGATAGGCCGTCAGCGCATGCGCATCCAGATCGAGGAGGTTTTGTTGCATTTCGCTCAACTTATCGCGAATAGACGTTCATCGCAGGGAAAAAATACGCGATTTCCACAGCCGCTGTCTCTGGCGCATCGGAGCCATGCACTGCGTTGGCATCGATACTGTCAGCAAAATCCGCGCGTATCGTTCCCTTCTCCGCCTTCTTGGGATCTGTCGCCCCCATCAGTTCGCGATTCTTGAGAATTGCGCTCTCTCCTTCCAGAGCCTGAACCATCACCGGACCGGAAATCATGAAATTCACCAGATCGTTGAAGAACGGGCGGGCAGCATGCACGGCATAAAAGCCTTCCGCCTCGCTGCGCGAAAGATGCATCATGCGAGCTGCGACCACCTTGAGGCCCGCGCCTTCAAAACGGGAATAGATCTGACCGATGACATTTTTTGCAACAGCATCGGGTTTGATGATGGACAGGGTGCGTTCGACAGCCATGTAATTTCTCCAAATAGTTTAATGAAATGCGACCTTGGATTCTATCAGACTTTACCTTCGGTGTCGCCCACTTAATGGCAATCGGACCGGGCAATATGCGAAACAAGGCATCAATGAAAAATAGGGTTTCTGATTTGAAAAAAATATGTCAGAATTAACACATAAAGATTTCAATAAACTCCATGACCACTCCGATTCTAGTTGTCGATGATTCAGCAATGGCTCGCAAGATGCTGATCAAGTCTCTACCCGCGAGCTGGAACGTCGAAATCACTCAGGCAGGCAATGGTCACGAGGCGCTTCACGCATACCGCTCCGGAAAAGCCCATGTGATGTTTCTCGACCTGACCATGCCAGAAATGGATGGTTATCAGGTTCTGGAAACCTTGCAGAAAGAGGGTCTCGACAGCTTCGTCATCGTCGTTTCCGCAGACATCCAACCCATCGCTCAGGAGCGCGCAAAGAAGCTAGGCGCACTGGCCTTCGTCAAGAAACCAGTATCTCCTGAGATACTCGAATCAGTACTGAGAGAATACGGGGTTGAACTATGAGCATCGCCCCGCTAAACTCCGACCAGCGCGATGCCCTGCAGGAGATCACCAACATTGCCATGGGACAGGCAGGTGCATCGCTTGCCACTTTGCTCGATGCCTTTGTCAACCTTTCCGTGCCGCGTATCAACATGCTGGCGCTGACCGAAGTCGCGCACAGCATACGCAATCTCGTCGGAACCGATGCTGAAGTGACTGCGGCAAGGCAGTCTTTCCAGGGCTACCTTCTGGGTGAGGCGATCGTCATTTACCAGCAGGCGGGCTGCAAGGAGCTTGCCGGGATGATGGGCCATGCTGATGAACTGGATCAGGCTGCAGAGACCGAGTTGCTGCTCGACGTCGCCAACATTCTGGTCGGGGCATGCCTGGGCGGCATCACCGAACAGTTGAAGGGTATCTCCACGGAAAACAGTTCCGGAGAACTGCGCTTTTCCGCTCCTTCATTGATGGCGGTTAACGTGCCGCCAGAAACGCTGATCAACCCCGAGAAACTCAGCTGGACTCATGCATTGCTGGTGGAAGTGAATTTCACGCTGGAAAATCGGAATTTTGTATCCCATCTCATCATGTTGATGCCCGAAAAGACCATCGAGAAAATCCGCGGCGTGCTTGACGAGTTCATTGCCTCCTTCTGACACCATTGGCCAATACACCGCAAAATCTGCCTGATTTCATCGTGAAATGGGTCGATGTCGGCATCTTTGTGGTCAACCGGCACATGGAGATCACGCTGTGGAATCACTTCATGGCAAGGCACAGCGAGATAAGCGAAGACGAAGTCATCGGAAAGAACATGTTTGCATGCTTTCCGGATCTGCCCGAAAACTGGCTTCAAAAAAAAATCCAGAGCGTATTCTTGCTCAAGAATTTTGCCTTCACCTCATGGGAGCAAAGACCCTACCTGTTCCGTTTTCCGCATAACCGCCCCATCACCGGCGGCTGCGACTTCATGTATCAGAACTGCACTTTCCTGCCGGTCAAGGACGAAAGCAATGAAGTCGAAGCCGTGTGCATCACACTGATGGATGTGACTGACGTCGCTTTCAGTCAGACGCTGCTCAAGGAAGCGCTGGAATCCCTGGGCGAGAGCAACAACCGGGACGGCCTCACGGGGATATACAATCGCCGCTATCTCGACAAACACATCGCCATCGAATTCGACCGCGCGAAACGCTATGGCGAACCGTTTTCTTTCATCCTTTTCGACCTCGATCACTTCAAGCAGGTCAACGACAACTACGGACACCTTGGCGGAGATGAGGTTTTGCGCAGCATTTCACAGCGCGTGGGCGGCATGTTGCGCACTACGGACATCATCGGCCGCTATGGCGGCGAAGAATTTGCCATCATGCTCCCTTCCACATCCCTCGAAGACGCGCGCATCCTTGCTGAACGGGTGCGTCTTGCCACAGAAGAAACCCCCGTTTTCTTCCAGAACAGGGAAATCAAGGTCAGCATCAGCATGGGTGTATCCGAATTCAGGCCCGACCTGCCCAACCATGAGCAACTGATCGATGAGGCGGATCAGGCGCTCTACGCATCCAAGCAGGGCGGACGCAACCGTGTTTCCTGCCACACACTGAAATAAAAACCTCTCCATTCCCGCACGCCGGTAAAGTTTTTCCCGGATCTGCCGATATCATCAACAGATGCGCGGTGACTTTCTGCATTCCGGTATCTGGGTGTAACGATCATCGGCACTACCATCAACCAGGCACGCCTCGGCAGCGTGCCTTGAAGAGCTCGCCACATGAGGATATTGATCATACTGTTATTGCTGACTGCCGTTGCGCAGGCCAGCGAGCTCGATGAAGCGCTGCGCGCCAAGGAGGCCGGCAATGACGTCAAGGCGGTAACACTGCTGCTTCCGCTGGCAAAAAATGGCAACCCGGTTGCACAATTCAATCTGGGCGCACTGTATTCTCAAAACCGCGTAATACAGCGCGACTATGCCGTCGCGATGCAGTGGTATCTTGCCGCTGCCGAACAGGGCTATGTACTGGCCCAGGTCAATCTGGGCATGATGTATGAAAACGGCACAGGAGTAGCACAGGACTATCAGAAGGCGCTGCATTGGCTGACCCTTGCCGCAAAGCAACGCAACGCATCCGCAGAGCTTCAGGTCGGGCAAATCTATGCAGCAGGTCTGGGAGTGCAGCAGAATGACGGCGAGGCCGTCAAATGGTACCGGCTGGCTGCCGAACAGGGCAATGCGATCGCACACGCCAAACTGGCCGAATGTTATGCGAAGGGATTAGGTGTTGCGCAAAACGATGCGATGGCCGCAAAGTGGTATGGCACGGCAGCCAATTATGCAAGCGACGAAAAAGAGCGCAATGGCTATCTCGCGAACCGCGCTGCACTTGAGAAGAATATAGCCAAACGCCAGGCGGATGAAACCAGACTGGAAGAAGAGCAGAAAGCGGCACAGGCCGAAGCCGCACGCATCGCCGAAGAACGGGCTGCAATCAATCAGGCCCTGGAAGATGCCAAACAGAAGGCTGCCGCTCAGGCTGCATTAGAAACAAAAGAACAGTCTCAGGAATTGAACGATGTCAGAAAGGAGCTGGATGAACTAAGGAAGGAACTGGCTCAGGTCAAGTCTGACAGGACGCGCGCCAGCCAGCGCAGCATGCTGGAAACTCAGATGGCAAGGCGCAGAGCCGAGATAAATGCCGAAGCCGCAAGGAGAAGAAGGGAAATTGAGGCCGAAGGCAGACCCGCCAAAGCGGAAAAGAAAGCACAAGCCGACAAAAAACCGACCCCGCCCGTCAAACCAGTGGCCATAGCCAAGCCTGAGCCCGTAACAGCCACGCCTCCCACCAAACCCGAGCCCGTCAAACCAGCACCGGTCGAATCCGTCAAAACAGCCCAGGACACCGGAAAAATAAAGTATCCAGCGAAAACCGAACTCAGCGATGACGAGCTGAAGCACCCCCTGATACGCGAGCTCCAACCGCCTGCTGGAAGCATCCCTGGAAAGCCGCTGATCAAATTGAAGCAGATCGAATGGTCAAAAAAGCAGAATGACTCCTGAAATGCTGATCATCAGCCCATCTCCAGCCTCATGCCCGCCTCGCCTTCCTTGCACTGATATTCCACAGCAATTGCAACACCCAGCACGCAGACCAGTTCATCCCCGCAATAAAGCAGCGGCAACCTGTCGCGCTGCCAGGGCGGGATGCCATGCTCCTGAAACAGGTTCTTCAGGCTGCGGATTGCGGATCTTGGCGCGGGACGCAATGCCTCCCCGCCTCGGCGCAACCGAAAAGCGACAGGAGCGCTTCTCAGTTTCGCAAGGCTCATTCCCTGCCCAGTTGACTGAAGAAAATTGATCAACATACCGGTTGCCGGCCAGACGAGCCGCGCTTCCCCTTGCCACGCCAGCACGTAATCCGGATCAAACTCCGCCTGCCGGAGAAAGACATGTGCCACGCCACGAAACCGCCGCATCTGCCAGCCGCCGAATTCGATGCAGACATCGGCATCATTTCTTGCCGTCAAAAGCTGGTGCAACATCTCATCAATCTGTACAGCCTGCGGCATCGGCGCATTCATCCGATGCAGGAAGTGGCGCAGAAGATTTTTTGCGCGCACATGACTCAGGCTTTTTAATGCGTCCATCCTCAATGTGCTCCCGGATATCGCATCCTTTCCATCCATGCTCGCCAGATCGTCCAGGAGTTCGCTGGCTTCCGCAAAATGCTCGGTGCTGCGGGACAATGTTTCCCGGTAAGCGGGAAATTTTTTCTCAAGCATGGGAAAGAGTCGATGACGCAAAAAATTGCGCGGATAATATACATCCTCATTGCTCTCGTCTTCTATCCATTGCAGCGAGCGTTCATGCGCATATTCGAGAATCTCATCGCGCGTGCAATGCAGCAAGGGGCGAACGATCTTCTGGCTCGCACAACCGTCAGAGACCATCGGCATCGCGCTCGCCCCCTTGATACCTGAGCCTCGCAAAAGCTGCAAGAGCAGCGTCTCTGCCTGATCGTCCTGATGGTGGGCAAGTACTACGTAATCGCAGAATTCTTCGGCAAATGCCGCATATCTTAGCTTGCGCGCAGCCGCTTCCACGCCATGTGCATGCAAGGGAGCAATGTCCACTCTTTTGACCGTGACAGCAATGCCGAGACCGGCGCACAAGTCCACGCAAAATTTCGACCAGTCATCGGCGTGGGGACTGATGCCGTGATGGACATGCATGGCGCTTAGCTTCCAGGAAAAACGCGGTGCAAGATCGTGCAACAGATTAAGCAGCACGACCGAATCCACTCCGCCGCTCAAACCCACCAGGATAGAACTACCGGCGGGCAGCACTGTAACAACGTCATTCGCCAGATCAGCTAAGCTCGATTTCCTTGAATTTGCCATGGCTCATCAGGCGGTTGAAACGATCGCGCAGCAGGTCATCGGTGGGCTTGGCCTGGGCAGCTTTCAGCGCATCCTGCAATGCCTTTCTCATGCTCTGCATGATTGCAGGATAATCCCTATGTGCTCCGCCCAGAGGCTCGGGAATGATTTTGTCCACGATGCCGAGCGCCTTCAGGCGGCTTGCGGTTATGCCCAGGGTTTCGGCCGCATCCTCCGCCTTGTCAGCACTCTTCCAGAGTATCGATGCGCAGCCTTCGGGGGAAATCACGGAATACGTGCTGTATTGAAGCATCAGCGTCGCATCTCCCACCGCGATTGCAAGCGCTCCACCCGAACCGCCTTCTCCTATGATGGTGCAGATGACAGGCACGCGCAATTCGCTCATCTCGTACAGATTTCGTCCTATCGCCTCGGATTGACCTCGCTCTTCTGCACCCACGCCGGGGTAGGCGCCAGGGGTATCAACAAAAGTCATGATGGGAATTCCGAATTTCTCGGCCAGACGCATCAGGCGCATGGCCTTGCGGTAGCCCTCGGGCCGCGGCATGCCGAAATTGCGCACAATCTTTTCCTTGGTGTCGCGCCCCTTCTGATGGCCGATCACCATCACGCTCTGGCCATTGAAACGCGCAAGACCTCCTACGATGGCCCTGTCATCGGCAAAATTGCGGTCACCGTGCAGCTCTTCAAAATCAGTGAACAAATGCTCGATGTAATCCAGCGTATACGGGCGCTGCGGATGGCGCGACACTTTGGATATCTGCCAGGGCGTAAGCTTCGCATACAGCTCCTTCAGCAGCACCTCGCTTTTCTTCGACAACTGATCGATTTCATCAACGATATCGAGCGTCGCAGTATCATCCTGCACGCTGCGCAGCTGTTCGATCTTGTCTTCCAGGTCCGCAATGGAATCTTCAAAATCCAGGAAAGTCACTTTCATATGGATACCTAGCTCGTTGCCAGTTTTTAAGATGGATTATTCTCGATGGCAGCACCATCGATCGCGGCGCGATGATACTACAAACCGGCGCCCGGGGATGAATTCCGGGTGCCGAAAACTTCAATCTTCATTCCATGCATCCGCATCCAAAAGCCTCTTGCTGCGCCAAAACGCCCAAGTATCCTTGCGTTTCAGAGACAGGCGATAAAGATGATCGCCGCCCACGACAGTCAGATCCAGCCCTGCAATCCTGCCTTGGCGCAGCGCCTGCCACAACGGCTTGGCATAGTTTGATTCAAAATCCTGCAGCGTCTCTCGCCAGGCAGAAAAATCCCCGCGCTGCAGGACGTGTCTCAACCTCGTGAAAATGAGCAGTTCATCATCGCCTGCCGAGCCTTGCCATTGAGGTAGCCATGGCGTGAAAAGGATGCCCGCAGAAGATGAAAGCATTTCGGCAAGCTTCTCGTCGGAGCTCGCATGGCTGAAATGGGGATCCATCTTCGCATCATCTCCATTGCCCCAGAACCACAGGCTGTTGATGGGCAATTCTCCATTCTCCTCTCGGATCTCGTTTACAGGGTGCGCATGCAACAGCATCTGCATCTCATTATGCAACTTGCGCCAGCGCCGCTCTTCAATCCCGCTTGGCAGATTGCCATGCATGTCGCGGAAAGCGGCCTGCGAGATCGGCACTGTCTCTATGTCAGGCGGTGCATCGAGCCGCACATACCAGCGGTTTTCATGTGGTGCGCAAAACTCCATGCCCTGCCCTGCAAAATGTTCGTTGATGCTTCTGCATAGCTTCGCCGCCTCTTCGGAGCTGACATCGACATCGGGAATCACCACCACCTGGTCCCGCTGCAGCCGCACATGCACAGGATCGGCGCGCATCCAGGCGCCAGAACCCAGCCCGTCGAATGCCGCGCAAACCGGCGCAATCCCCCCGGGAAATCCGAAGAGATCGCACAACAAGGATTCGAATGGTATCGCCGGACAGGTCTGCCTATTTCCTCGCGCAAAGATCTTTTCCAGCGCTGGCAGACGCAGCCCCGCGCTGGCTGCTATTTCATTGGGGAGAAACAAGTCGGCGATGATGAGGTGTACGCGTTTCACAAGCGGAAGTTTAGCATCTCCCACGCCTGTCATACTCGGGAAGATTGTGGCAAACTATCGTCTGTCCGTTCCACGCGATTATTTATCTTGCAACCCTACGAACTCTTCATCGGCCTGCGCTACACCCGCGCAAAGAGGCGCAACCATTTCATCTCCTTCATCTCGCTGATCTCCGTCCTGGGCATGGCGCTGGGCGTGATGGCGCTAATCGTCGTGCTGTCTGTGATGAACGGATTCCAGAAGGAAATCCGCGCGCGCATGCTGGGTGCATCCCCACACCTCGAAGTGGTGGCCGACGGCGGACGCATGGAAGGCTGGAATAGCATAATGGAAAGAATCGAACGCAACCCCGAAGTGCTTGCCGCAGCCCCCTATGTATCAGGACAGGGAATGCTATCTTACGGCCAGAGCGTGCAGGGAGTGATGGTGCGAGGCATAGACCCGCAGCGCGAAATCTCGATTACGGAACTTGCAAACAAGGTCAAGGCGGGTTCGCTTGCCAATCTGCGCAGCGGCGAGTTTGGCATCGTGCTGGGTTCCGATCTCGCGCGCGCCCTGGGTGTGAGGATGAACGACAAGGTCATGCTGATCGCACCGCAGGGAACCATCACGCCAGCTGGCATGATGCCTCGCTTGAAGCAGTTCCGCGTGGTGGGCATCTTCGAGATCGGCATGGCGCCTTATGACAATAGCCTGGCTCTCATCAACATCAATGATGCGCAAAAACTGTTTCAACTTGGTGATGCAGTGACAGGCATCAGCACCAAGCTCAAGGATATAGACAGAGCACCCGTTGTCGCAGCCGAACTGCAACGCCAGTTGCCTGACGGCCTTTATGCCAATGACTGGACGCACGAAAACAGCAACTATTTCAGCGCGGTCAAGATGGAAAAAAAGATGATGTTCATCATTCTGTCCCTGATTGTCGCAGTGGCAGCCTTCAACATCGTCTCCACACTCGTGATGGCAGTCACCGACAAGCAGGCAGACATTGCGATTCTGCGCACACTGGGAGCGTCGCCTTCAAGCATCATGAAGATCTTCATCGTGCAAGGCGTTGTGATCGGCCTGATAGGCACGCTGGCTGGCAGCATCTCCGGTGTTGTACTTGCGAAAAATCTGGATGTAGTGGTTCCATTCATAGAACACCTCTTCGGCGTGCAGTTTTTGTCCAAGGACGTGTATTACATCAGCGAACTACCTTCCGACCTGCGCTACCACGAGGTCATGCTGGTGTCGGGCATCTCTTTTTTGATCAGCCTCATCGCCACCCTTTATCCAAGCTACCGTGCATCCAAAACACAACCCGCGGAGGCATTGCGCTATGAATGATCAGATGACACATGAAAGAGGACAGAGGACAGAAGAACTGCAAACCGTGATTTCATGCCGGGACCTCGGAAAAACCTATTTGCTTGACAAGCTTGAAGTGCCCGTCCTGAAGAGCGTCACGCTTGAAGTTGGCATGGGCGAGCGCATCGCAATCGTAGGCGCATCGGGTTCAGGAAAAAGCACGCTGCTGCACCTCCTGGGCGGCCTGGACAACGCAACCCGCGGCAGCGTCGCGATACTGGGACATGAAGTCGGAAAGATGAACGAAGTGCAGCGCGGCATGATACGCAACCAGTCGCTGGGCTTCGTCTATCAGTTCCATCATTTGCTGCCGGAATTCACCGCAGTGGAAAACGTGGCTATGCCGCTTCTAATACGCGGCATGAAGCGCAAGGAAGCAGAACCCGTGGCCATTGCGATGCTCGCTAGGGTGGGGCTTGCTCACCGCCTCCACCATCTTCCAGCCGAACTCTCGGGCGGCGAGCGCCAGCGCACTGCGGTTGCGCGCGCTTTGGTCACGAAGCCTGTGTGCGTGCTGGCGGACGAGCCGACCGGAAATCTCGACAGGAAAAGCGCCGATGACCTTTTCGACCTGATGCAACAGCTAAACGAAGAACTGGGCACAAGCTTCATCGTCGTCACCCACGATCTGGGACTGGCATCACGCATGCAGAAAAGTCTGCAGCTGATCGACGGCATACTGCATTAGCCCCGCCGCTTCCTGGCCCGCCACTTCATCACCACCATCGCTCGCCAAAGCAGCAGCACTGCAAAATAGCCGATCACGGAAAGGCTGATTGCCAGAAGCGGCAGACCGATCAGCAGCGGCTTGCCAAGACCGGTCAGCCAGATCCAGAGTCCGTTAGCATTCAGACCAGGAAACGCATGCGGCATATTCTGCAAGGGATGTCCGCTGACCAGCATGCCCATCCTGTAGGCCAGCAGATAGAGCGGCACGATGGTGAATGGGTTGGTGTACAGCGTAGTAAACAGTGCAACAGGCAGGTTGACGCGAAACAGCAGCGCCATCAGCGCAGCTGATATCATCTGCAACGGTCCGGGTATCAGGCCGCAAAACAGCCCCACTGCCACGCCGCCCGCCACAGTACGCCTGTGCAGATGCCAGAGATCAGGCTGTTGCAGCCAGCTTCCAAATGGCCTGAGCCATCGGTTATCCTTCAGTGCATCGTGGCGCGGCAGCAGTTTGCGCAGAAAGTTCCTCATAGCGCATTCTACGCACCTGCAGAAATTTATTCATCACGCAAAAATCATTCCGTCTTCAGGCCGCACTGAGATGTTCATTCCATTTCCCATCCACGACATGCAGCGGCATCATCTGATCGTCAGGAACTGCCTGCCTGAGCTTCGCCAGCTCCCGTTGGGCTGTTGCAAGCTTGTCGCAAAGCGTTGCATTGCATGCTTCAAGAGATGCGATGCGCTTCAGCAAACGCTCAGTGCGCTGCTCTACTTTCTGCTCGAGATAATAGCGGTGCTCGTGCAGCTCTGCCTTCATCTCTTTGTACATGACTTCGCTGATAAACGGCTTTAACTCGGACTTTTCCTCTCCTTTGAACATCTCGCCCTCCGCACAATAGATCTGCCCTCAAGGCATGAATTCAGGACCAACTGAACACGCCGGCTACCATACCCTGACGACGTTACAGTTTTATGATAAAAACAGTCATGCGACTGTTCAAAATCGAAATAAGTTCAATGGACTGCATCAAGTTAATGAAAAATTCATAAAGCATGAGGGTTCCGCACAACACGACGTTTTGTGTATAACAGAGAAAATAAGTTGCAAATGTGGGAATAAAAAAGCCCGGCATAAAGCCGGGCTTTTTCGATACAAGAAGTTATATCAGGCGCGCTTCTTGAACTCGTTGGTGCGAGTGTCGATTTCGATCCTGTCGCCGATCTCGATGAATGCCGCGACCGGAAGCTCGAAACCGCCGTTGATCTTGGCTGGTTTCATCACCTTGCCGGACGTATCACCACGCACTGCGGGCTCAGTGTAGATCACTTCGCGCACGATGGTGTTCGGCAATTCCACCGAGATTGCCTTTTCGTTATAGAACACGACCTCGCATGGCATGCCGTCTTCGATATAATTGATCGCATCGCCCATGGATTCGGCTTCGATCTCGTACTGGTTGTATTCCTCGTCCATGAACACGTACATCGGTTCGGCGAAATAGGAATAGGTACACTCCTTGCGATCCAATATGATCTGGTCGAACTTGTCGTCTGCGCTGTAGACGGCTTCCTTGCCGGCCTCCGTCAACAGATTCTTCATCTTCATCTTGACCACCGAACCGTTGCGACCGGACCGGCTGTATTCCGCCTTCAGGATCACCATGGGATCACTACCCACCATGATGACATTGCCTGCGCGCAATTCCTGTGCTGTTTTCATGTTTGCTGCCCTTCTATTTGAAGGCGCGCATTGTACCGATTTCCTGGAAATAATCCAGCAAATTCAAAGCAAGATTGTTTTTCGACAATTCCTCGGCCCAAGCCATAGCGCGCCTGTCAATTTCAGCGTGGGCGGATAAAAATTCACTCCACGCATAGACCATTGAATCGCCACTTCCGTTCCATGCCCTCCATAAATCCCGCATCGCACTGGCCGCATGCGCCGGAAGCTTCCTGCAGTAAAGCTCAAGAAATGCCTCCAGCTTATCCCTATGCACGCCGTCATGCTGGTGATATATCTGCCAGATCAATGGCTTGCCTGCCCACTGGGCCCGCACAAAGGAATCCTCGCCTCTGACAAAGTTGATGTCGCAGGCCCATAGCAGCTCGTCATATTTTTCCTGTTCCACGAAGGGCAACACGGCAATTTCCAGGTTGCCGCGGACCTCGAGGCCGCCTGAAAAATACGCCTTGACCTGCGGCAGGATGCGCCCCTCGGGCACCAGGCACAATATCCTTTTCGAACTTCTTGCCCAGACGTCGAACAGATCTTCAAGCGCCGAGTTTTCATAGGGAAAAAGAGAGACTGTGAGGGTGTCATCAGAAGGGGCAGCGATGTTCTTCGAGCGCCAGAAATTTTCCACTCCTTCCTTCAAGAACGCATCTCTTCTTGCAAACAGTCCTTTTTCCAGTATCAGGCCGCCGGTTTTTTCGGTGAACCCGGGAAAAAAGAAATGCCGGATCAGGGGTGGCCTCGGGGATGGAAGCTTGTGGCAGCCTTCCACCCAGCTCTCTGCCGAAAGGTATTCGAGGTTGATCCAGACATGTGATGCATCCATTTGGGCGAGATAGGGTTGCGGCAGCATGCAGGAAAATGTCTCGATCACGAGTCCGGCAGGCTGAACGTCAGGAAACTCCTCATTCCAAAGCCTCACCTCCACCCCGCGACAGCTCTGGATATCAAGAACAGTGTCTGCCTCCGGACAGAGCATGGAGAGACTTTTCAAATCATCCACCCACAGTCTCACAGACAGACCAAACTCGTTTGCAAGCTGGCGCGCAAGCCGCCAGCAAACGCCGATATCGCCATAGTTGTCGACCACCTTGCAGAAGATGTCGCATGAGTAGTTCTTCATATTTTTGAATTCACGCAAGTCATGAACCTTGGTTACCGTTCATCTGCCAGCGCTGCCGCTCATTCCCGCTGGATCGCCGGTCATGCAGCATACGTGACCGCCTGTTGGATTGCAGGTTTTAAGCCATTGACGCGACAAATTCAGAACCGGAAAATGCTGACCACACCCCCGAAGTCCGCGCTGTTCTCCCCCTCCGGAACAGCGCGGCATTTTTTTATCCCTTGGGTTTGCCATACGTTGCGAAGCGTTTGAGCGCGTCGGCAAACTCATCCTGGCTCAGCAACACGGGTTCACCCACGGAAAGCGCCCTCATGTAGAGCTCGCTCAGATTCTCGACCTCCACAGTGTTCTTGAACGCTTCTGCCAGATCCTTCCCTGCCGCGATCATGCCGTGGTTCGCCAATAGGCATGCCTTGCGATCCTTCATCGCACGCAATGCATTGTCCGACAAAGCCTGGGTACCGAAGGTCGCATAGTCAGCGCAACGCAGGCTGTCTCCGCCCAAGAGTGCCATCATGTAATGAAAAGGAGGAATGTCGCGTCTCAGGCACGCGAGCGCAGTCGCCGCATTGGAATGCGTATGGATGATCGCATTGAATTCAGGTCGCTCTGCATAGATGTCGCGATGAAACAGCCATTCGCTTGAAGGCTGCCAGCGACCGGAAGATTTTCCAGAAAGATGCACATACACGATGTCATCATCGGTCAGCCCTTCCGCGCCAAAGCCGGAAGGCGTGATCAGGAAGCCGTCTTCAAATCTTGCACTCAGATTGCCGGAGCTTCCGTGGCTAAGCCCCATGGAATCAAGCCTCTTCGTCATGCGCACGAGTTCCGCGCGCAGTTCTTCTTCTTTCATCTTCTCTCCAGAATGATATGTTCGCGTATGGCTGCGGCATCCGCCGCCACCAATCCCTGTTCGGTGATCAGGCCTGTCACGAGCCTTGCCGGCGTCACGTCAAAAGCAGGGTTCGCAGCGGATGATTTCAGGGGCGTGATGCGCATGCGGCGGATCACGCCATCGTCGCAGAGCCCGGACATATAGTTCACCTCGTCCTCGTTGCGCTCCTCGATGGGGATCTCGCTCACGCCATCCTGCATGGTTACATCCAGCGTCGGACTCGGCATCGCAACAAAAAAAGGCACACCGTTGTCGGCTGCGGCCAAGGCTTTCAGGTAAGTGCCTATCTTGTTGCAGACATCCCCTGTCGCCGTCACCCGGTCAGCCCCCACGATCACCATGTCCACGTGGCCGTTCTGCATCAGGTGCCCCCCCGCATTGTCCACGACCACCGTGTGCGGCACGCCGTGCTGCGCAAGTTCCCATGCGGTCAGGCTCGCCCCCTGGTTGCGCGGACGCGTTTCGTCCACCCAGACATGCAGCGGTATGCCCGCATCGAATGCAGCATACACGGGTGCCAACGCAGTCCCCCAGTCCACCGTCGCCAGCCACCCCGCATTGCAGTGCGTGAGTATGTTCACGGCAGAGCCTTTTCTGGTATGCATGTCCTCGATGATCTTCTGCCCATGCTGCGCTATGGACTCGTTGATTCTTACGTCGTCATCCGCGATGCGTTCTGCCTCGCGCCACGCCGCATCAGCGCGCTCTTTTTCCGGCATGGATGAAAGCAGCGTACGCATGCGCTCGACTGCCCATTTGAGATTGACCGCGGTAGGTCTGGCTTTGACCAGCAGGTCGCAGCTTGCCTTGAGCGCCGCATCCGAGGCATGGTGGCGCATCGACAGCGCAACGCCGTAAGCCCCGGTCACGCCAATCAGAGGCGCCCCCCTGACCTGCATCTCGCGTATCGCGCGCTCGGCATCACGCATATTCTCGAGACGCAAGGTCACGAATTCATGCGGCAGGCGGGTCTGGTCGATGATCTCCACTGCGCCGTCGTAGGTTTCAAAGATAGTGCGATAAGGAGTGCCGTTGACCTTCATCAGTCGCCTTCGAACTCGCAGAGCGCGAAAACCTTGTGCCCATGCTTTTCAAGTCTTGCGCGCCCGCCGATGTCGGGCAGGTCGATCACGAAGCAGCATTCGACGACGATGCCGCCCATGTCCTCGATCAGCTTCACCGCAGCCTCTGCCGTGCCTCCCGTCGCGATCAGGTCGTCCACCAGCAACACGCGCTCACCCTTCTGTATCGCATCCACATGCATCTCGATGCGGTCGACTCCATATTCAAGCTGGTAATCACGCCCCACCGTCTCGACAGGCAGCTTTCCGCGCTTTCGGATCGGCACGAAGCCTGTGCCCAGTTCATAGGCCACAGGGGAACCGACGATGAAGCCCCGTGATTCTATTCCTGCCACCTTGTCGATCCTGATGCTCTTGTAGCGGGAAGCGATCTCATTGATCGTGGTGCGCAAACCCACCGGGTCCTTGAGCAAGGTCGTGATGTCGCGGAACATGATGCCCTGATGGGGATAATGCGGAACGGTGCGTATGCGTGATTTGATGGGCATGATAAATCAGGATTGAGGATTTAATCAGGATCGAGGATTCAACATTCTTCCAGCGACCGCAGAGAGCTTTTCAATCATTGCAGGATCGCGCGCTTCGGGTGCGGTGAGGATCGCATATTGCAGCGCGCTCCGACACGGGCACGTATCAGCATCAGCATCGCGATGCGCGGCCACTTCCTTTACCAGCGATCGCGCCTTGTCCGCATTGGCCAGCAGCACCTTGACGATCGCATCCACCGTGACGTTGTCGTGATCCGGATGCCAGCAGTCGTAATCGGTCACCATCGCAACCGAGGCGTAGCACATCTCGGCTTCCCTCGCGAGCTTCGCCTCAGGCATGTTGGTCATGCCGATCACGTCGCACTGCCAGCTCCTGTATAGTTCGGATTCGGCAAGCGTGGAAAACTGCATCCCCTCCATCACGAGATAAGTCCCGCCCTTCACAACCGAAATGCCGATGCGTTCTGCAGCGGCATGAAGATGCTCGCCCAGCCTGTTGCATACCGGGTGCGCCATCGAAACATGCGCGACCAGCCCTGATCCAAAAAAGCTCTTCTCGCGCGCAAAGGTGCGGTCTATGAACTGATCAACGATGACGAATGTGCCTGGAGGCATATCCTCCCTCAAAGACCCCACTGCGCTGACCGAAACGATGTCGGTGACACCAAGCCGCTTCAATGCATCGATGTTGGCTCGGTAGTTGATGTCCGTAGGGGATATGCGGTGTCCTCGCCCATGGCGCGGCAAAAAAGCGATGGGCTGCCCTGCAAGCGTGGCCAGCAGCACCTCGTCGGATGGATCGCCGAAAGCTGAATCTGCCTTCACCCAACGGGCATTTTCCAGCCCCTCGATATGGTAGACACCGCTACCGCCGATCACGCCCAACATGGCTAACTCTCCAGCATGGATTTGTAAATGTAATTCTGCAGCACGGTCAGATCCATGCTCTGAGTCTGTATGAATTCCATGCCGTGCATGTATATCTCGGTGCCTGCCTGCGCATCCAGCTCCTGATGCACATTGCGTATCGTAGCCGTGATCATGAAAACCTGATTTTCTTCTGTGACCTGCAGGCGCAGGCTCATCATCACCGTCTCGCCCACCTTGCCTAGCGGTTTTCCCGCCTGGACGCGCGCCCCGGAAATGCTCATGTCTTCTATCATGGCCGGAGCCTTGGCACCGGTCTCCTGAGACTCGATCGAACACACGAGCCTGAGCTTGATGCGCACCGCGCCGCGCATGTTGATCGACCTGACCTGCGCTGGGAATGCCAGATGCAGGTAAGGATAGGGCGCGAGGCAAACGCTGATAACATTGGTGTTGAACTCATATGTCTTGGTGCCTGCAAATCCGCGCACCAGAAATCCTGCGCCTTCCTTGATGAAACTCAGCTTCTCGTCCTGCCTTGGGTGCGATACCAGCACGCTGCGCTTGTTCAAGAATCCAATCATCCTCACGAAGTAGCGCTGCTTGTCGGAGGAAACATCCTGCAGTTGCACCGTATCGCCTATGCCTATCTTGAGATCGACAAGCTCCTCGATCTGGGATGCCGGCATGGACTTTTCCGCAGACTTGTTCAAACGAGAAGATTCGGCTCTCGCCGGTGTCTCAAGGCGGCTCCGGCTGGCAAGCTTTTCCCTGAACAGTCCCTTCGCACAAAGGCCATCTATCTGCCGTTGCGTCTCGATCAGCGCGCCTTCCCGCATCAGAAGGTTGCCAGACTTGTCATACACATGCCATGCCAGCGGCAAACCCAATGGGATGTCTTCAGGCCTGACCGGCTGCAGCCTGCTGCTCATGGCGTGTCCTCAACGATGGGTACGCGCTGCGTCAATGCGCACATCAATTCGTAACTGATCGTATCCGCAGCCATGGCAACCTCTTCGATCGGCATCTCTTTCCCCCACAACGTGACTGTAGATTCTGTGTCTGCTTCATGCAGTGCAGTCAAGTCCACGCACAGCATATCCATCGAGACACGTCCAAGCAACTGTGTTCTATTCCCATCCACGAGAACAGGCGCGCCATTTTTCGCATGGCGCGGGTAGCCATCCGCATAACCGCATGCGACGATCCCGATGCGCATCGTCCTGTCGGCGCGGTATTTTCCACTGTAACCGACTTCATCTCCTCGCTCGAGATGCTGGATCGCAATGATGCGGCTCTTCAGTGTCATCGCAGGCTTCAACCCCAGCTGAGCCGCCGAAACCTCGGAAAAGGGCGAAGCACCATACAGCATGAGACCGGGGCGCACCCAGTCTCCATGCGTTTCCGGATAGCGCAGAAGCGCTGCTGAATTAGCAAGGGAACGGGTCACTCGATAATTCGCCGCAATTCTGTTGTATGTTTCGAACTGCGCAGATACACCGCGCTCGTCATCGGCGTTGGCGAAATGCGTCATCAGCGTGATTTCACGCACCGCCCTGTGGCTGCGCAATACCTCCATCGCCATCGCTACATCCAAAGGCGAAAATCCCAGGCGGTGCATGCCGCTGTTGACCTTGAGCCATATATCCAAAGTTGCGCGACGCGGATAAGCGTCAAGGCACCTGATCTGCCATTCGCTGTGAATCACGCAGGCCAGATCATATTCAGCAACCTGCTCGAGTTCCTCCACACCAAAAAAGCCTTCGAGCAGAAGGATGGTCTGGCGATAACCTGCTTGACGCAACGCGATTGCATCCCTGATGTCCAGCAGCGCAAAACCATCCGCGCCCGAAAGAGCCTGAGCTACACGCAGCAATCCATGCCCATAGCCGTTTGCCTTGATGACTGCCATGATGCGCGCCGACGTTGCTCGACGCGCAATCTGAAAATTGTGTTCAAGCGCATTCTGATCGATGCGGGCTAATATGGGGCGCGGCATGAATGGCGACTGGTCGCTGATTTTTGAATTACGTAATGATAGCAGGGGCCATGCTTTCGTGATATAAAACACCTTGAATAAATCACATCCATCCTGAATGAAGCTCGGCTTTTACACGATACTTGCGGCGCAATTTCTTTCCGCGCTCGCGGATAATGCACTGCTGTTTGCTGCCATCGCCCTGTTGAAGGAGCTGCATGCGCCGAGCTGGCATACACCTGTGCTGCAGGAAGCCTTCATTTTTTCCTATATCGTTCTCGCGCCTTTCGTCGGTGCATTCGCCGACTCTCTTCCCAAGGGCCGCGTGATGTTCATCAGCAACAACATCAAGATCGCAGGTTGCATCGCGATGCTTTCCGGCGTCGACCCGCTGCTCGCCTACGGCCTGGTAGGTCTCGGCGCAGCCGCCTATTCTCCGGCAAAATACGGCATACTGACCGAATATCTACCGCCTGAAAAACTTGTGCTGGCAAACAGCTGGATGGAAGGGCTTACCGTGCTCGCCATCGTACTGGGCTCCGTGATAGGCGGCATGCTGATCAGCCCAACTATTGCCAATCCCATGCTGCAGTGGTGGGACGTGCCCTTCATCGACACCGGAATAGACACCCCGCCAGAGCTTGCCATCGCGGTCGTCGTCGCACTTTATCTTTCCGCTTCATTGATCAACCTGTACATTCCGCGCGTGGCGCTGGACCATTTGCCATTGAGCCGCAATCCAATCTTTCTGCTCGGCGAATTCTGGCACAACTTCAAACTGCTATGGAAAGACCCGCTGGGCCAGGTATCGCTCGCCGTAACCACCCTGTTCTGGGGAACGGGAGCGACGCTGCGCCTGATTGTGCTGAGCTGGTCTGCGGTAGTGCTTCACTACGACATGGCCAGTGGAGCAAAGCTGACCGCATGGGTCGCTATAGGCATCGCCGTCGGTGCCATTCTGGCAGCAAGATCCGTCAAGCTTGAACACTCCGTCAGAGTATTGCCCATCGGCATCGCAATGGGATTGATGGTACTGATCATGATACCCGTGTCCAACAGCATAGTCGCCACGATGCTGCTCATCATCATTGGCGCGATGGGTGGCTATTTCGTGGTTCCGATGAACGCGCTACTTCAGCATCGCGGCCATCTGCTGATGGGGTCAGGAAGCTCCATCTCGGTGCAGAATTTCAACGAGAACCTGAGCATTTTCGTGATGTTGGGATTTTATGCGCTGATGATGAAACTCGATCTAAGCATCTACCTCATCATCACGATATTCGGCCTGATGCTTTCAGGCATCATGAGCGCACTGTACAAGCGACACGGGCACGATCAGGACTCCGGGAAAATCTAGCCCGGCTCAAGCCACTCCTCAAGCGTCACAATCGGCAGCGGTCTGCCGAACAGATAGCCCTGATAGGCCATGCAGCCATGTCGATTCAAAATCCAGCTGTGCATCCGTTTCAACACCTTCAGCGATTACATCCAGATCGAAGTTCTACGCCAGATTTATGATGGCTCTCACCATCAGGACATCGGTGGAGTTCGTTGCAATATGCCGCACGAAACTCTGGTTTATCTTGATCAGGTCTAGTGGCAGCTGTTTCAAATAGGAGCGCGAAGAATATCCCGTCTCGAGGCCATTTCTTCAAGTCGGCAACCACTATCTCAGAGAGCCGGTCTCAAAAATCAGCGTTCCCATGCGCCCGCGTGGTTCTTTCCGCCAAGCATAAATCCTGCCATGATTTAGCCTTGTCCTGCGGCGTGCGCAGCAGATAGGCAGGGTGAAAGGTCACGACCAGCGGAATGCCCTGATAATCATGCACTTTGCTGCGCAACGAGGCGATGGACTGATCCGTATTCAACAGAGCTGATGCCGCTGTCTTCCCCAAAGCCACAATGATGCTGGGCTGAACGAGCGCAATCTGATTTTTCAAATAGGGCAGGCACGCCGCCACCTCGCTTGCATGAGGCTGCCTGTTGCCGGGCGGACGACACTTGACGACGTTGGCGATATACACATCTTCGCGCTTCAATCCGATGGCAAGCAGCATGTTGACAAGCAATCTGCCCGCTTGCCCCACGAAAGGTTCTCCTCTTGCATCTTCCTCGGCGCCCGGCCCTTCACCCACGAACAGCCATTGCGCATTTTCATCGCCGACACCGAATACCGTTTGCGTGCAGCCGGATCGCAGCAGGCAAAGATCGCATCCTTTTACCTTTTCCTTGAGTTCCGGCCAATCCAGGTGAGATGGGAGCACTTCCGGCAGAGTCGCCGGCGCGCTTTCCCGCCGCACCCACATCGGATAAAGGTTCAGCTCACGCAACACTGCCTCTCGCCTATCCAAGCGTATTCTCCGCTGCATTGCCTGCATGTAAGTCACATTCCATCACGATCGCATCCTCGCTGCGCCTCGCATTCCGGTAATAATTGCGCCTCACGCCCATTTCCGAAAAACCGGCCAGACGGTAAAGCCCAATCGCCGCCCGGTTGGAGACGCGCACTTCGAGCAGCACCCGCGAGAAACCCATCTCTCGCGCCTTCTGCAATACCGCATGCATCATCTTGCGTCCCAGCCCCTTGCGCTGGTATTCCTCTGCCACAGCAATGTTGAGCAACTCCGCCTCGCCAACACCCGCCATCAGCACTGAATAACTGCAAAACTTGCCGTCGATGTCGTCAACATAGCACAGATAGCCACTGTCCAGTGCATCGCAAAAATTGCCGCGCGTCCATGGGTAGGCCTGCACTGCATTCTCGATGGCCAGCACTTGATCCAGGTCTGAGACCAGCATGCTCCTCATTTGCCAAGCTTATCTATCGCCATCTGCTCGCGCTCCGCAGTCTTGAAAGCGACCTTGTCTCGAAGATAGAACGGGCGAGCCAAAGCCGCGTCCTCGCCCAGCCCGCTTGAAAACTGCGAGGCGCCTAATGCCGCGATGTGTTCCGCCCTGGGCACGGCATTTCCATTCATGCCTATCAGCTGTCCCGCATAACGTTCTTGCAGAACCTCACTGAACGCCGCAAAGCCGCTGCCAGCGCCGAACCAGTTGCCACAAGACACTGTTGGCGCATCTCCCGGCCTGCAGAGGCAGGGCTCGATTACTGCCACCCAGCCTTCAGCCTGTTTTTCATATGCAGCACAATAGATTTCTCCCATGCGCGCATCCTGCGCCGCGATCACTCTCGCATGGCCAGAACCTTCAGCCAGAGCGAGCAAGGTAGAGATGCCAGCCACCGGCAGGCAGGCCCCCAATGCGAGGCCCTGCGCAACGCCGCATGCGATGCGCACTCCTGTGAAAGAACCCGGCCCGGAACCGAAAGCGATGCCGTCGCAGTGCGATAGCACGATTTCTGCTTCCTTCAATAGATCCTTCAGCATGGGCATCAGCATCTCGGAATGCTTCTGTCCCGCCAGTTCGTTGCGCGCAATGGCAACCCCGTCCCGCCATAGTGCCACCGAGCAATACTCGGTCGATGTATCAAGCGCTATGATATTCATGACTCTGCCAACAGCAACACAGCAGCCTGGGCTGCGATGCCCTCGCCCCGCCCGGTATAGCCCAGGTGTTCTGTGGTGGTCGCTTTCACGTTGACCGCGCTTTTCTCCAGCCGCAAATCCTCGGCGATGTGAGCAATCATCTTGGGGATATGCGGCGCCATCTTCGGCGCCTGCGCGATGATGGTGGCATCTACATTTGCGATGCGGTAGCCTTGATCCCTTACCAGATGCAGCACTTCGCGCAGCAGGATGCGGCTGTCGATATTCTTGAATTTCGCGTCGCTGTCGGAAAAATGCCTCCCTATGTCACCGAGCGCTGCAGCGCCCAGCAACGCATCGCAGATTGCATGCAGCAAAACGTCTGCATCCGAATGCCCGAGCAGGCCTTTTTCAAATGGAATGTCCACTCCGCCGATGACAAGGCGCCTGCCTTCAACAAGCTGATGAACATCGAAACCCTGGCCTATGCGCATGCCCTCTCCTTCAACAACAATTCAGCCATCATCAGATCCTGCGGATAGGTGACCTTGAAATTGCTCGCATCCCCTACCACAAGTCGGGGATTCAGTCCCATCGCCTCGACTGCCGATGCCTCGTCGGTGACCTCCTTGCAGCGCTGCAAGGCAAGCGTCAAAAGCTCCAGGCGAAACATCTGCGGTGTCTGCGCATGCCATAATCCTGTGCGGTCTTCTGTGCGCAGTACGCGCTGCCTTTCGTCAGCCCGTTTTATGGTATCGGCAACAGGGACCGCCAGTATCCCGCCCACTTCATCATCTCGCAATACATCGATCAGCTTCTGCAAATGCGCTTTCGTAAGGCAAGGTCGAGCCGCATCGTGCACCAGCACCCAGTCGTCCGGCTCAAGTTCGGAAGCGATCAACCCGTTCAGCACCGTATCGGCGCGCGTTTCTCCCCCGCAGTACAGGGGCTGCAGCTTGCCTGAAAAATCCGACCAGTCATAGCCGTGAAACAATCCATCATCAGGCGACAACACCACGAACACGCTCCCGATCTCTTCGCAATCGCAGAGCGTCTTCAGGGCATGATAGATCATCGGCCTGCCAGCGATGGGGAGGTATTGTTTTGGTAATTCATGCCCCATGCGAACGCCAAAACCTGCGGCGGGGACCAATGCGTAAAATGATGTCATAATTATATTGTAATAGAGCAGCGCAACCACATAAAGGCTGTGCTGGATTTTCGCCCCGGGCTGGCCCCTAGAAATAGCTAGAGAACACAAATGACTGACAAGACTATCACTCCCATTTCCGCAGATGCGGCAAACCAGAGTTCCTGCGGCGATGCCGAACCTTTCGCGCTGATGGTGCTGGGCGATAGCATGGTGCCAGAATTCAATGAAGGCGAGATCATCGTGATCGAACCCGGCCCAAGAATCATTGCAGGAAGCTACGTGCTGGCCTTTCACAACGAGGAATACATCTTCCGCCAGTTGATAAAGAACGAGACTGGATGGCTTCTGCATGCGCTCAATGACGGTTATCCCGATTTGCCGGTCGCCGATCTTTCGGCGATAAGAGGAATCATCACCCAGAAGTCTCTCCCTGGCAGACGCAGAGCTTCAAAAATCTACATCGAATGAAGCTCGCGCTGGCAGCCCCGATGAACGATCGGAGTTTATAATCCCGCCATCGGTATCCTGTTTTCAATCCACATGCTGTTCACATCCAACCACACCCACCCCCGTTACACCCGCCTTGCTGGCTCATCCGACGCGCTGGCGCTGGCGCAGCTTGCTAAAGGAAGGTCTCCGCTGGCAGTCATCAGTTCGGATGCGCTCGTAGCGCAGCGGCTCACCGAGGAAATCCGCTTCTTCTCCCCAGAACTGCGCGTGCATTTCCTTCCCGATTGGGAAACGCTGCCCTATGATCACTTCTCACCGCACCAGGATCTTGTTTCAGAGCGGCTTGCGACCTTACATCATGTGAGGAGCAATGCTTGCGACGTGCTGGTAGTGCCGGTCACAACCGCACTTTATCCTTTCGCTCCACCGGAATACCTGGCTGCCTTTACCTTCTTCCTGAAGAAAGGCGAAAGACTCAACCTGCCCGCCCTGCGTGAACAGATGACATTTGCGGGATACAGCCATGTGCAACAGGTTCTCTCTCCAGGCGAATATTGCATCAGGGGGGGCATCATCGATCTTTTCGCAATGGGCAGCGTGCTGCCCTACCGCATAGACCTATTCGACGATGAAATCGAGAGCATCGCAACCTTCGACGTGGACACGCAGCGGACCCTGTACCCTGTGCCAGAAATTCGTCTTCTGCCTGCACGAGAATTTCCTCTGGACGAAAAGGGTCAGGCGCATTTCCGCCAGCGATTCAGGGAGTGCTTCGAAGGCGACCCTTCCAAATCCAGAATCTACAAAGAAGTAAGCAAGGGAAACGCTCCTGCCGGCATTGAGTACTATCTGCCGCTGTTCTTTGACAGGGCCGCCACGCTGTTCGATTATCTGCCAAAAAATGCGACGCTGTGCATGCATGGCGACATGGACGAAGCCATAAGACAGTTCAGCATAGATGCGCAATCACGCTACAATATCCTGAGGGGTGATCCACAGCACCCGCTTCTTCCCGTCGACGATCTCTTCATGAGTGCAGAAGCATTTTTCATCGCGGCCAAACGTTTCGCGCGCATGGATATTGTATCTTCCTCCAGCAATGCCACAGCGTGCAATACCAGCGTGATTCCTGACATCTCGGTAAATCGCCATGCGGAAATTCCCATTCAGGCCTTCGCAGACTTTTTGAAAAACTTCGACGGACGTACGCTGCTTCTGGCCGACAGCCTCGGCAGACGAGAAATCATGGGAGGCTTTCTTCAGGAATATGGATTGAAAGCCGAAATCTGCGAAAACTATCACTCCTTTCTCAAAAGCCCCGAAAGATTCATGCTCTGCGTGGGTGCCGTGCATAATGGCTTTCTGCTGCCCGATGATCACCTTGCCATCGTCACGGAAACCGAGCTTTATGCATCGCAGCCCCGCAACCGCGCCGCGCGCACGGCCAAGAAAACCAACATTGAAGGCATGCTGCGCGACCTCTCTGAGCTCAAGGTCGGTGATCCTGTGGTGCACGAACAGCATGGAATCGCGCGCTATCAGGGGCTCGTGAACCTCGATCTAGGCGAAGGAGAGAACGAGTTTCTTCTTCTGGAGTATCAGGGTGGGGACAAGCTCTACGTACCCGTTTCTCAACTGCATGTGATCGGCCGCTACAGCGGAGGCGCACAGGAATCCGCGCCTTTGCACAAGCTCGGCTCGGGAGCCTGGGACAAGGCCAAGCGCCGCGCAATGCAGCAGGTGCGCGATACCGCCGCAGAACTCCTTAACATCTATGCGCAGCGTGCTACCCGCAAGGGCCACTCATTCAAGCTCACTGCGCGCGATTACGAGGAATTTTCCGCAGGCTTCGGCTTTGAGGAAACGCCAGACCAGGCAGCAGCAATCAGCGCGGTGATCGAAGACATGCAATCCGGAAAACCCATGGACAGACTGATCTGCGGCGACGTGGGCTTCGGCAAGACCGAGGTTGCACTGCGCGCCGCATTCGTCGCGGTGATGGACGGCAAGCAGGTCGCTGTGCTTGTGCCCACCACGCTGCTTGCAGAGCAGCATTTCCAGAATTTTTCCAATCGCTTCGCCGACTGGCCGGTGCGCATCGCGGAGCTGTCGCGCTTCCGCTCAGCCAAGGAACAGACGCAGGCAATGAAGGACATGGCCGAGGGGAAGCTCGACATCATCATAGGCACCCACAAGCTGATCCAGAAGGACGTTGGCTTCAGCAGGCTGGGTCTGGTCATCATCGACGAGGAGCATCGCTTCGGCGTGCAGCAAAAGGAAAAGCTCAAAGCGCTGCGCGCAGAAGTGGATGTCCTGACGCTCACCGCAACCCCGATCCCGCGCACGCTGGCGATGTCTCTCGAAGGCCTGCGCGATTTCTCCATTATCGCCACCGCACCGCAAAGGCGTTTGTCGATCAAGACCTTCGTGAGCAGCTATAGCGCCGGCGTGATCAGAGAAGCCGTGCTGCGTGAACTCAAACGCGGAGGCCAGGTTTATTTCCTGCACAACGAGGTGGACACCATCGCCAACATGGCGGAAAAGCTCGCGGGGCTCCTGCCGGAGGCGCGCATACGCGTGGCGCACGGACAGATGGGGGAACGAGAGCTGGAAACGGTGATGCGCGACTTCTACCAGCAGCGCTTCAACATCCTGCTTTGCACCACCATCATCGAGACCGGCATAGACGTGCCCACCGCCAACACCATCATCATGAACCGCGCAGACCGCTTTGGTCTTGCCCAACTGCACCAGTTGCGCGGTCGCGTCGGTCGTTCGCACCATCAGGCCTACGCCTATCTCCTGGTGGACAGTCTGGACGGGTTGACCTCGCAGGCGAAGAAGCGGCTCGAGGCGATTCAGGCAATGGAGCAGCTGGGCAGCGGCTTTTACCTTGCAATGCACGACCTTGAAATCAGGGGGGCGGGCGAAGTGCTCGGAGAATCGCAAAGCGGCGAGATGCAGGAAATCGGCTTCTCTCTTTATACCGACATGCTGAATGCAGCTGTATCCTCTCTCAGGCAGGGTCGAGAGCCCGACATGGCGCACCCGCTGGGCGTCACCACCGAGATCAACCTGCACAGCCCTGCGTTGTTACCGGACGAATATTGCGGCGACATACACCAGCGCCTCGTGATCTACAAGCGCCTTGCCAACTGCGAGAACCAGCAGGACCTCGACGACATGCACCAGGAACTGATAGACCGCTTCGGCCTGCTGCCTGACGCAGCGCAGATCTTGCTCGATTCCCACCGTTTGCGCATACTTGCCAAGCCGCTTGGCATCAGCAAGGTGGATGCCTCGGCGGACGCAATCCAGATCCAGTTCGTGGAGAATCCGCCCATAGATCCCATGAAGGTCATCACGCTGATCCAGAGCCAGCGCCACATCAAGATGGCAGGCCAGGACAGGTTGCGCATCGAACTGAAACACGAAGACCTGGAACAGCGCGTGCTGGCGATCAAAAATTTTTTCAATTCACTCAAGTGACACATGAATCTCATCCTGCTTGCAGAAAACGAAATCCAAAAAGATCACATCGAGCACCTGGCCGAATTGTCCGGCGCATCCGGCATGGACCAGATCGATCCGATGAACTGGCGTCTGCGCCATGCAAGACCGCATCCCGAAATATCTTCATACTGTTTCGAACGCCGCATCGATTACGGATTCGTGCCAGAAGACAGGCGCTTCTCCGATTTCGGTCTCGTCGTGATGGACATGGACTCGACGCTGATCTCGATCGAATGCATAGACGAGATCGCCGACATGCAGTGCCTGAAGCCTCAGGTTGCCGCGATCACAGAGGAAGCGATGCAGGGAAAAATCGATTTTGCTGAGAGCCTGCGCCGGCGCGTAGCCTTGCTCGAAGGACTCGATGAAAGCGCCTTACAACGCGTGTATGATGAGCGCCTGAGGCTCAATCCAGGTGCCGAATTCATGCTTTCCAGGCTCAAGGAAAATGCGATCAAAACGCTCCTGGTGTCAGGCGGATTCGTGTTCTTTACAGAACGCCTGAAGCAGCGTCTGGGGCTCGACCATGCGCATGCCAACACGCTTGAGATTGTTGACGGAAAACTTACAGGACGCGTGCTCGGCAAGATACTCGACGCGCAGGGGAAAGCGGACTGGTTGTTGAAGATACGCGAAGAGATCGGCCTTGAAAAAGAGCAGGTGATCGCAATGGGCGATGGTGCGAACGACCTTAAGATGATGGATGTGGCGGGCGTGAGCATCGCCTATCACGCAAAACCCGTTGTGCGCGAAAAGGCAAGTTACGCGCTCAACTTCGTGGGACTGGATGGACTTGTGAGACTCATTGAACCGTGACGGCAAGGATGAACGATGACACAGGAAATCAGCATCGAGGTGTTGCTTGAAAAATATGCAGAAGCGGGCGAATCGTCTGCCGATGATGTCAGACGACGGGTTGCACGCGGACTTGCCATGGCGGAAAAGCCAGACCAGCGTGCACACTGGGAAGACATGTTTTTCAGGGCCCAGCAGCAAGGATTCGTGCCTGCAGGCCGAATCAATTCTGCAGCAGGGCTTTCGAATCAGGCAACGCTGATCAACTGCTTCGTGCAGCCGGTGGGCGATGCAATCTCTGGCGTTCATGACGGCAAGCCGGGCATCTACGATGCGCTGCAGCAGGCGGCCGAGACCATGCGACGCGGCGGCGGCGTGGGTTATGATTTTTCATCCATTCGTCCGGAAGGCGCGCTGGTCAAGGGCACCCACTCTCGTGCAAGCGGGCCGATCTCCTACATGCGTGTGTTCGACCGCTCCTGCGAAACCGTGGAATCAGCGGGCGCCCGTCGCGGCGCGCAGATGGGCGTGCTGCGCTGCGACCATCCCGACATCGAAAAATTCATCCATGCCAAAGACCAGGGCGATCTTCGCAATTTCAACATCTCTGTCGGCGTCACTGATGCGTTGATGCAGGCGGTCGAAAACGATGCGGAATTCGAGCTCGTGCACAAGGCAGAACCAGGAGGTGCGCTCAAAAATCTCGGCGCGATTCAGCGTGAAGACGGACTCTGGGTATATCGCAAGGTGCGCGCAGGAGAACTATGGCGTCAGATCATAGAAAGCACCTATGATCACGCAGAGCCTGGCGTGCTCTTCATAGACCTGATGAACAGGGACAATAACCTTTCATATTGCGAACTGATCGAGGCGACCAACCCATGTGCGGAGCAGCCGCTTCCTCCCTATGGATGCTGCTGCCTCGGCTCGATCAACCTGACCCTAATGGTGAAGGAGCCTTTTACAGAACATGCCCGCTTCGATTTCGACGCATACACTCAGCTAATCCGGGTCTCCGTGCGCATGCTGGACAACGTGCTGGACGTGACAGCATGGCCTCTTCAGGAACAACAACTGGAAGCGCAAAATAAGCGGCGCATCGGACTTGGCTACACGGGGCTGGGTGATGCCTTAGTGATGCTGAATCTGCGCTATGACACCGATGCTGCGCGCACCTTTGCATCCGAGATCACCCGCATCATGCGCGACGAGGCGTATTCGGCATCCATAGATCTGGCAAAGGAGCGCGGCGCATTCCCGCTGCTGGATACAGAACAGTACCTGGCCGCGCCGCGTTTCGCATCGCGCCTGCCAGAGGAAATCAAGGAGCGCGTGCGCAAGCACGGCATCAGGAACAGCCATCTGCTTTCCATAGCGCCCACAGGCACCATCTCGCTTGCCTTTGCAGACAACGCCTCGAACGGCATAGAGCCTGCCTTCTCCTGGTTCTATACAAGAAAGAAGCGCATGATGGACGGCACGACCAAGGACTATCAGGTCGAGGATCACGCCTGGCGGCTATACAGAAAGGTGAATGAAGACGCGAGGACGCTCCCGCCCTCCTTCGTCACCGCGCTGAAAATCTCGGCACTGGACCACATGAGAATGGTCGCGGCAGTCGCACCCTATATCGATACATCCATCAGCAAAACCGTCAATGTTCCAGCCGACTATCCATTCGAGGACTTCAAGGATCTTTACACCGAGGCATGGCGCGCTGGACTCAAAGGGCTTGCTACCTATAGGCCCAACGATGTACTTGGTTCTGTGCTATCCGTTGCAAGCAAGGAAGAACAGCCGCAGGATTTCGTATTCGATCAGGACAGGCGCATCGTGCTGGAGGCCACCCCCAAACCCGCTCTGGCTTCGCTTCGCTGGCCAGGCCGCCCTTCTTTGCCTGCTGGCAGCGAAGGCTGGGTGTCTCAGGTGGTCAAACACCCACTTGGCAGTTTCGTCGTCTTCGTTTCTCACACTTCCAGCACAGGCGCAAACCATCCCTTCGAGGTCTGGGTAAATGGATCGGAACAACCCAGAGGTTTGGGCGCATTGGCGAAATCGCTTTCCATGGACATGCGGACGCTGGACCCTGTATGGGTGCGCATGAAGCTGGAAATGCTGATGAAGACGACGGGCGACGATGCATTCGACATGCCCATGCCACCTGACGGCACGATGACCCGAATGCCGAGCCTGGTTTCCGCCTTTGCACACATGCTCAGATACCGCATGGAAGCGCTGGGAGCATTGGAGGTTCAGGATTCCATGAGCACGCCGATGATGGATGCGCTGTTTGCGAAAAAGGAACCCAAGACCGGCACGGATGGCACGATGAGCTGGACTGTGGATGTCAGTAATGCAGGTAGTGGCGATGATTTCGTGCTTGGACTAAAAGAGCTGGTATTGCCAGACGAGCAGCGCAGACCTTATTCGATGTGGCTTTCCGGCGTTTATCCACGCGCACTCGATGGCCTTTGCAAACTCTTGAGTCTGGATATGCGCGTGATCGATCCCGCATGGATAGGTATGAAGCTGCGCAAGCTGCTCAACTTTGGCGAACCCCTGGGAGACTTCATGGCGCGCGTGCCAGGCGGCGTGAAGATGGAAAGTTATCCTTCAACGGTCTCCTATGTCGCCAAACTGATCATACATCGCTACGCAATGCTGGGCGTACTGGACGAACATGGCTATCCTGTGAAGCAGATGGGCGTGCTAGAAATACCTGAAGGGCAGGTCAAACTTGCTGGCATAAAATCTCTGGCCGGGAAGGCATGCAAGGAATGCGGCAATGCCACCCTGATCAAGAAGGACGGCTGCGAATTCTGCACCAGTTGCGGCGCAATAGGCGCATGCGGATGAAATCCGGTTTGTGGTGTGGAGCCTGTATGTTCGTTTGACTGGATGAAAAAAAACGCGACGAAAAGCGTACCGCTGGGAGGCGCTTTCTGGGATGGCGGCGCCGAAACCTTCATCAACAAAGGGACCAATGGCAGCTGGAAGGATGTGTTAAGCCAGCAAGAATGCGCGGAATATAAAGCGCGCGCCTTGAAGGAACTGGGGACAGAATGCGCCGGCTTGCTTGCCGGGGGAGCTGAGCTTGCCTAGGG
The DNA here is from genome assembly GCA_021783995.1 of Pseudomonadota bacterium. Lineage (GTDB taxonomy): Bacteria > Pseudomonadota > Gammaproteobacteria > Burkholderiales > Gallionellaceae > Gallionella. The sequence goes on along the minus strand of JAJXTH010000006.1, from coordinate 17,922 downwards.
TCGCTGGTAATAGCCCTGGCCGCTGAAGAACTCCTGCATCATGAAATCCTCGAGCCCCGCATTGTCCTCCGGCTTGGCTGACAGAACAATGACGCGCCCCAGGCGCTCGGATTCCCAATTGAAATAACCCTTGTATTCGCGCCTGATGATCTGGATCATCGCCTTGACGATCGCACGATCGATGTTCCCGTCAGGACCCGCCTTCACATCAATGAGCTCGAGTCTGGAGTTGTTGTAGTCGTTCTTCCAGCCCCTGAAGCTGAATTCAGCCGTACTTCCTGAAATCCATCGTATCTGGAAAATGCCGTTGGTGCCGTGGTGTTGCAGATTGCGCTTGATGATTTGATCCCTGATCTGATCCGCCGACGGCCCCTGGGCAGCGGCGTTTTCCCTAGCGGCTTCATCCTCCTGCGCCTGCGCTTGCTGCCTCTTGGCCTTGACGTAGGACATCAGATCGGTCGGCGCGCCAGGCTCCGGCGCCTTGAATGCCGGATGCGGCGCTTCCTGTTTCTGCACCGCGATGACCTTGGGTTTGGGCAGTTTTACTGCGGCCTTTTGCGGTTTGGGCTGATCTTCCTTCAGCGCAATGATATGCTTCTTTGCGGGCAGATTCACTATCCTCACGCTCAGAGGCTGAGGCGGCAGATTGATGCCCGCTTCCACCGGCTTTCTGGAGACGACAGCAAACAGAACCACGAGGTGTAAAAGAAGCGAGACAAGAAATGCAATCAGCGTATTACGCCTGATTCTGAATTCGATAAAGGGATCCTTCTCAGGGCGATCCCAGGATGCGTCATCCGTTTCGGGGCTGTCCATTAAAAACGCTTTTCGTTCAAGTTCTGATCTCCTGCTCAAGGCAGCCGTCGCACTAGGCTTTGGGGTACCCTCACATCAGGCGGGGTTATGACAAGCGTTGGTGTAGTTAATTCAGAATAAGTTTGATCACTTTCCCCTCGCCGCGATCAGCACCCCCCAGAAACCGAGCGCCAGATAACACAGGAGCGACCATTCTGGAATGTTGAGCGCCAGGAAAGTCCAGCCTTTCTCTGCGCATTCGCCCGATCCGTGCATCAAGGATTTCAGCACATTGGACATCGGCATGGTTTCCAGCATGTAATCCAGCCCAGGGCCGCAGGCTGGCACCTGATCCTTGGGAAGATGCTGTATCCAGATATGGCGACCCGCAACTGCAATGCCCAACATCGCAAAGAGACTGATCAGCACGGCGTAGATGCGCTCTCCCGTTCTCTTGGGACCATGGGTTGCTGCGATCAGGAACAGCACCAGCATGGCGATGAAGATCACGCGCTGCACCATGCACAGCGGACAGGGATCTTCGTGTTTGACATACTGCAGATAGAGCGCAAAGCCAATGAGCGAGCTTGAGAACAGGAATCCAGCCAGATACAGCCAGCTGTTGCGAATGCGCTTCCAGAGTCTTGCCATAATCAACCTCTACACCAGGGAAAAGGCCGCATTATAGCGTGCTAGTCCGCCTCGTCTATCCAGTTCGCCTGTATCGCTTCCAGCACTTTCTCGCCTCCGCGGCCATGGTCGTCGTCGAAGCCATCGAGACCCACCACCCAGTTATGCAGATCGACAAAGCGCACGGTGCGCGGGTCGAACTCGGGATATTTTTCGCTCAAGGCGATTGCGATATCGCGCACGTCAGTCCACTTCATGTCAGCCCTCCTTGACCATGTTGATGGTGTACTTGGGTATCTCGACGACTAGGTCTGCATCCGTGACCATTGCCTGACAGGAAAGACGAGAAGTGGGTTCCAGCCCCCATGCCTTGTCCAGCAGATCGTCCTCGGTCTCTTCCGCAGGCACGAGTGAACCGTATCCCTCTCGCAGAATGACGTGGCAAGTGGTACAGGCGCAGGATTTCTCGCAGGCATGTTCGATCTCGATGCCGTTTTGCAACAGCGCATCGCAGATGGAAATGCCGGGGTCGACATTGAAGAGCGCCCCATTGGGGCAGAGCTCCTCGTGCGGCAATACGATGATTTGCGTCATTGTTTGATCTCCAGATCGGATATATTTTTGCCCGCCAGCGCCCGCTTCACGCTCTTGTCCATTCGCAGCTGCGCGAAACTGACGGTCGCTTCGTTCAATGCCGTGATGGCGCGTTTGATGACCATGTGATCCTGGGATGAGAGTGCATCCGCAAGCGCATCGATCTGCGCATCGATCTGCGCGCGCTGACTCTGATCCAGCAGCTCTCCATCCAGGTCTAACGCATGGCGCACCGCATCAATCAGCTGATTCGCCTCCGTCTGCTGCTCGCGCAGCGCGCGCGCCTGCATGTCGTCCTTTGCGTGCTGAGTGGAATCCTGCAGCATGCGCGCGATCTCCGCATCGCTAAGCCCATAGGATGGCTTCACCTCGATCGCTGCCTCTACACCTGAGCTCATCTCGCGCGCCATCACGCTGAGCAGGCCGTCCGCATCCACCTGGAAGGTCACGCGTATGCGCGCAGCGCCTGCCACCATGGGCGGAATGCCGCGCAATTCGAACTTCGCAAGCGATCGGCAATCTGCCACCAGCTCGCGCTCGCCCTGCACCACATGCAGGCTCATCGCGGTCTGACCATCCTTGTAGGTGGTGAATTCCTGGGCGCGCGCAGTCGGTATCGTGCTGTTCCTGGGAATGATTTTCTCGACCAGCCCGCCCACGGTCTCCAGACCCAAAGAGAGCGGGATCACATCGAGCAGCAGCCAGTCATCCCCGCCCTGATTCCCCGCCAGCAGATTGGCCTGAATTGCAGCGCCCAGTGCCACCACCTTGTCTGGGTCGAGATTGGTCAGCGGTGTCTGACCGAAGAATTCGCCCACAGCGCGCTGCACCTGCGGCATGCGCGTCGCTCCACCCACCATCACCACGCCCTTGACGTCATCGACGGAGAGTTTCGCATCGCGCAGCGCGCGCCGCAATGGCTGCAGTGTGCGCTGTATCAGATTCTTCGACATGCTCTCGAATTCTGCAAGAGTCAGCACATTATCTACGACCTCGCCGCTAGAAAGGACTGCAGTGATGCGGGCCTCGTCATGCTCGGTGAGCTGCTCCTTGGCGGCACGGGCCATGGTCAGAAGCAGGCGCGTGTCCTTGGGATTGAGCGCCGAGAGCTGATTCTTCTCCAGTATCCAGCAATAGATGCGCTGATCGAAATCGTCCCCGCCCAGCGCAGAGTCGCCGTTTGCAGCGAGCACCTCGAACACGCCGCGGGACAGCCTCAAAATCGAAATGTCGAATGTCCCGCCCCCCAGATCGTAGACTGCATATACGCCTTCTGAAGCATTGTCCAGCCCGTAGGCGATTGCCGCCGCAGTCGGCTCGTTCAACAACCTCAGCACGTTGATGCCGGCAAGCTTTGCGGCATCCTTGGTCGCCTGTCGCTGCGCATCGTCGAAATAGGCTGGCACCGTGATCACGGCTCCCACCAGATCTCCGCCCAGAGAAGCTTCGGCACGGATGCGCAAGACCTTGAGTATTTCCGCAGATATTTCGACCGGGCTCCTGACCCCTGCCACGGTGCGTAACTGCACCATGCCTTGCCCTTCGCCAGCGAAAAGGTAGGGAAGCTGACTGATATCGCCCACGTCGGACAAACCTCTACCCATGAAACGTTTGACCGACACGATGGTATTGGCCGGATCTTCGCTCTGCAATGCCTGCGCGGCATCGCCCACGATCGCGCTGCCATCGGCAAAATAGCGCACCACGGAAGGCAACATCGCACGCCCGTGCTCGTCGTTCAGCACCACGCTGATGCCATTGCGTACGGAAGCCACCAGAGAGTTGGTCGTGCCTAGATCTATGCCCACTGCCAGGCGATGCTGGTGAGGCGCAGTGCTCATGCCGGGTTCGGAAATTTGTAATAGGGCCATTTATTTTTTGGGCTTATAGCTGACCGCTACAGGCGCTAGTTGTCTATTTCGTCATAAGCGGAACCGATTTCTTCCGCAAGCTTTTCCATGAAGCGCAGCTTGCGCACCAGGAGCGCTGCGCCCTCATGATCGTGATCCGCATCTATCTTATCCGCAAGCAATTCCTCGAGCTCGCGCGTATCCTGTTTCATTCTGGACTCGAGATTATCCAGCGCGACAACATCGCGCAATCGTTGCGCATCGACGACCGCCTCGCGCCATTCCATCTGGCTCATCAGGAAGTCGACCGGCATCGCCGTGTTCGTTTCCTCCTGGGTATCGACCCCATTGAGCGCAAGCAGATAACGCGCGCGCCTGATCGGACTCTTCAGGGTCTGATACGCTTCATTCACCAGCGTAGAGCGCTGCATCGCAAGGCGCTGCTCGGTTTCTGAAAGATGGGCGGACTTGTCCGGATGCACTTCAGCCTGTAATGCGCGAAAGGACTGTTCGAGCTGTAGCGTGTCCAGCCTGAAAGACTGCGCGAGCCCGAACAGCTGGAAATGGTTTGCTGCGGCGTCCAGCATCAGACCTGAAAACTTTCGCCGCAGCCGCAGGAATCCTTCACGTTCGGATTATTGAACTTGAATCCCTCGTTCAAACCCTCGCGCGCATAGTCCAGCACCATGCCGTCGATATAAGGCAGGCTCTTGGGATCGACCAGCACCTTCACGCCGAAGCTGTCGAACTCCAGATCATCTTCGTCGGCCGCATCGGCAAACTCGAGTTTGTACGCCATGCCCGAACAACCGCTGGTGCGCACGCCGATGCGCAGACCTATGCCGCGCCCTCGCTTGGCGATGAAATTCTGCACATGTTTCGCAGCGGCTTCGGAAAGAGTCACGCTCATCTCATCCTCCTGTCTAGCAGCTTCCAGTGCAAGCCGCCGTCTCGACATTCGCGCCATGTTTGGCCTTGTAATCCGCCACGGCCGCCTTGATCGCATCCTCGGCCAGTATCGAACAGTGTATCTTCACCGGCGGCAATGCAAGCTCCTCGGCGATCTGTGTGTTCTTGATCTCCAGCGCCTGATCCACGGTCTTGCCCTTGACCCACTCGGTCACGAGCGAGCTCGACGCAATCGCAGAGCCGCAGCCATAGGTCTTGAACTTGGCATCCTCGATGATGCCGTCCTTGCCGACCTTGATCTGCAATTTCATCACGTCGCCACAGGCAGGCGCGCCGACCATGCCGGTTCCGAGCCCCTCGTCGTCCTTGCTGAAGGACCCGACATTGCGCGGATTTTCATAGTGATCCAGTAATTTGTCGCTGTATGCCATTTTCAACTCCTAAGGATTTGAGGTTGAGAATCAAGGGAAGCCATGATATGACTGGCTCCTCAATCCTTTCTCCTGTTATTTAATGTGCAGCCCACTGCACGGTGTTCAAATCGATTCCTTCCTTGTACATCTCCCAGAGCGGGGACAGTTCGCGCAGCTTGTCGATCTTGCCCTTCATCAGAGAGATCACGTAGTCCACTTCCTCGACGGTGGTGAAACGGCCCACCGTGAAGCGTATCGAACTGTGCGCGAGTTCGTCGCTGCGTCCCAGCGCGCGCAGCACATACGAAGGCTCGAGGCTGGCCGAGGTGCAGGCAGAGCCACTCGATACGGCCACATCCTTGATCGCCATGATCAGCGATTCGCCTTCGACAAAGTTGAAACTCAAGTTGAGGTTGTGCGGCACGCGGCGCTCCATGTCGCCGTTGACATGCACTTCCTCCATGCCCATCAGCCCGTTGAGCAGCCGGTCGCGCAGCATGCGTATGCGCTCGTTCTCGGCAGACATCTCGGCCTTCGCGATGCGGAATGCCTCGCCCATGCCGACGATCTGGTGCGTGGCCAGCGTACCTGAGCGCATGCCCCGCTCGTGGCCGCCGCCGTGCATCTGCGCTTCGATCCTCACGCGCGGCTTGCGCCTCACGTAGAGCGCGCCTATCCCCTTGGGCCCGTAGGTCTTGTGTGCCGAAAACGACATCAGGTCGACCTTGAGCTTTTGCAAATCGATCTCCACCTTGCCTGTCGCCTGTGCCGCGTCGACGTGAAACACGATGCCGCGCTCACGGCATATCTCGCCGATCGTCGCGATGTCCTGGATCACGCCTATCTCGTTGTTCACCAGCATGATGGAAACCAGCACCGTGTCCGGTTGCAGCGCCGCCTTGAATTTCCCGATGTCCAGAAGTCCGTTTGGCTCGGGATCGAGATAGGTGGCAGAAAAACCCTCGCGCTCCAGCTCGCGCACGGTATCGAGCACCGCCTTGTGCTCGATCTTCATCGTAACGATGTGCTTACCCTTGCCCTGATAGAAATGAGCCGCACCCTTGATCGCCAGGTTGTTCGATTCAGTCGCACCCGATGTCCATACGATCTCCTTTGCATCGGCATTGACCAAGGCGGCCACCTGTTCTCTCGCGCGCTCGACTGCCTCATCGGCCTCCCAGCCGAAAGCATGGGAACGGCTGGCCGGATTGCCGAATTTCTCGGTCAGGTAAGGTATCATTTTTTCCGCGACGCGCGGGTCGACCGGCGTGGTCGCTGAATAATCCATGTAGATCGGCAATTTCATTTTCAACTCTCTATCGCAATATGGTTACAGATCACCTGATCGCCTGCTTGTTCATCGATATCGCTGTCATGCCGGAACTGGGTCTGGCCTGGCCATCCACCAGCTGCTGCAGATTGACGGAATCGAGGTAGGCAAAAATCTTTTCGTTCAGACTCATCCAGAGATTGTGCGTTAGACAAGGCTTGCCGTCGTTGCAATCGCCCTTCTCCGCGCAGTGCGTGGTATCCAGCGGCTCGTCCACCGCGACGACGATCTCGGCTATCTTTATCTTGCCTGCCGTTCTTGCAAGATAATAGCCTCCGCCCGGGCCGCGCACGCTCTCTACCAGGTTGTTGCGGCGCAACTTGCCGAACAATTGCTCCAGATAGGAAAGCGAGATATTCTGGCGCTCGCTGATGGATGCTAGCGTGACCGGGCCGCGCCCGCCGTGCAGCGCCAAATCAACCATTGCCGTCACAGCAAAACGTCCCTTGGTAGTCAATCTCATGATATTTGCAGCCCCTTAAAATTCGTTCAAAGCTGGCAATCCAGCACTGCGGATCACCGTTACGACGAATGGTATAATACCCGAACTTTTTAATCAACTATTTTATTCAGGTGGCCGGGGTCAAACTTGTCGGCAGTCGCACGTTCATCCTGCACATTCACGCCCATCTTCTCAAGGTGCTGCAAAATGGAATCGATGCGCTGATCCACTGTCACGCTGTGACCGATCAGCCCATGCAAGGCCTTTGCAACCGGATCGTTCTGGTCGTTGCCCATGCCATACGCATCGAAACCTGTCGATTTCTTTCTCTCCTCATCCAGTATGCGAGCCGGTATCCCCACTGCAGTCGATCCTGCCGGCACGTCTTTCACCACCACCGCGTTAGAGCCTATCTTAGCCCCTGCGCCTATGGTGATGGGTCCCAGTATCTTCGCGCCTGCGCCAACCACCACGCCGTCAAGGAGCGTGGGATGACGCTTGCCATCCCGCCAGGAAGTGCCCCCCAGGGTCACGCCGTGATACAGCGTCACGTCATCCCCGATTTCAGCTGTCTCCCCGATGACTATCCCCATGCCGTGATCGATGAAGAAGCGCTTGCCTATGGTCGCACCGGGATGTATCTCCACACCCGTAAGCCCCCGTGCCAGATAGGACAGGAAGCGGGCAGGCCATTTCAGCCCTGAATGCCAGAGACAATGAGCAAGACGGTGGAACATGCGCGCGTGCAACCCAGGATAGCAGGTCAGCACCTCGAAGGTGTTGCGCGCCGCCGGATCGCGTTCGAATACGCTGGCAATGTCTTCCCTGATATTCCTAAACATCTTCTTCCTGCCTATAACGCGCCCTGAGCTTGCCATTGTACTCGGTCGCCACGCTCAATATGCCTCGCAGTATGTTCACCTCGTCGGGCTCGAGGCGCGCCCTTCCATAAAGACGTCGCAGGCGCTGCATCATGCGCTGGGGATTCTGCGTCGTGAAAAATCCGATTTCATAAAGCGCTTTCTCAAGATGCGCCATCAACCCTTCAACCTGCTCATGCGTGGCTGGCTCAAATTCCTGAACAGCCGGCCGGAACGTTTCAGTCGCCACCGCGAGCTCATAGGCAATCACCTGCACGGCCGCAGCCAGATTGAGCGAAGAGAAATCCGGGCTGGCAGGAATGTTTACCAGAAGCTGTGCTCGACTCGCCTCCTCGTTGGTAAGCCCGGACATCTCTGTGCCGAAAAGCAATGCCACGGGATGCGTTGTGGCCTGCTGAAGCAGCTTAGGCATCGCATCCCTGGGACACGCGACTTCGCTTGATATGTCGCGCGTTCTTGCAGTCATCCCCAATGTCAGCGCAACGCCATGAAGCGCCTCGTCTATCGTGCTGCACAGGACCGCATTCTGCAGGACATCGTCGGCGCCGGCCGCCATCGCGACAGCCTGTGGATCGGGAAATCTGCCGGGATTGATCAGGTAAAGATGCTTCAACCCCATGGTCTTCATCGCGCGAGCAGCCGCGCCGATGTTACCGGGATGCGTGGTGTGGCTCAAAACGATCCTGACATTGCTCAAATGATTTTGTTTATACAAAGCCCAATTCCAATTAGAATGCGCAGCCAAGATCCTATCGCTCATTAAATCCTAGAGAAAGCACTTATGCATCCCATGCTCAACATCGCGGTGAAGGCCGCTCGCCGCGCCGGAAACCTGATACACCGCAGCGCAGACAAGGTCGATCACCTCACCATCACCAAGAAGTCCCATGCGGATTTCGTCAGCGAAGTCGACCGCGCTGCGGAGCAGACCGTCATCGAGACGCTGCTCGAAGCCTATCCGGACCACGCGATTCTAGCAGAAGAAAGCGGCGTTCACGGCGAATCGGAATTTGTCTGGATCATAGACCCTCTGGACGGCACGACCAATTTCCTTCACGGTGTCCCACAGTACGCGGTGTCCATCGCATTGCAGCACAAGGGCATCATCACTCAGGCGGTGATCTACGATCCGACCAAGAACGAGCTGTATACCGCAACGCGCGGGCGAGGCGCCTTCCTTAATGACAAGCGGCTGCGCGTCACACGCCGCATCCACCTGGCTGACAGCCTCATCGGCACCGGCTTTCCCTATACCCGCTTCGAGCACATGGATGCCTACATCGGCATCTTCAAGGATCTGATGCAAAAAACCTCGGGGCTGCGCCGACCCGGCTCCGCAGCGCTCGACCTTGCATGGGTCGCGGCCGGGCGCTACGATGGATTCTTCGAGACAGGGCTCAAAGTCTGGGACATTGCCGCAGGCACGCTCATGATCACCGAGGCTGGCGGCATGGTCAGCGACCTTGCAGGTGAAGATAAATTTCTCAGGACGGGCCACATCTGCGCGGGCAATCCGAACATACACCCGCTGCTTTTGCAGACCATCGCTCCTCACCTGACACCGGCGCTAAAAGGCTAACTCCAGAAGCCTGGCATCGCAAGAAACTATAATATTTTCATCAAAAGGCGTACAATAAAAAAGGGATTGTGGATTCATCATCAGTCCTGATGAGGGGGGGTTTGGCGCATAGCAAGTCATGGCGGCGCTGAAGATTTCCATTTAATAACTTCTTAGGAGATATGACATGGGTGTAGAAGAGTGGATTTTCATCGGTATCATTGTGCTGCCTGCGATCATCGTGCTGACCAACTGGTAATCGTTAATACCGGCTCAGCCGCTTAAACGAAGCCCATGCCTCCTGCGAGGAGCATGGGCTTCTGTCATTTATTACGCATTGCCGAAGTTGCGAGTGGGCAGATTGATCTCCTTCGCAAAATCCAGCATGCGCTTGATCGGCAGCACGGCACGCGGGATGATGGCATGATCGACATGTATTTCGTTCTCGCCGGTCTCCAGCACTTTCGCCAGATTTTCCAGTCCGTTCATCGCCATCCAGGGGCAGTGACTGCAGCTCACGCAGTTTGCCCCCACGCCAGAAGTAGGCGCCTCAAGAAACAGCTTGTCAGGGCAGAGCGTGCGCATCTTGTGCAGGATGCCGTTGTCGGTCGCGACGATCAGCACGCGCGCTTTGGAGCTTTGCGCTGCCCTGACAAGCTGCGTGGTCGATCCCACCACATTCGCCAGCTTGACGATGGAGCGCGGCGATTCAGGATGGACCAGCACTTCGGCATCCGGATACTTCGCCTTCAGCTCGATGAGCTCCCGGGTCTTGTATTCGTCGTGCACCACGCATGCACCCTGCCAGAGCAGCATGTCCGCACCGCTTTGCTCCTGCACATAAGCGCCAAGATGGCGATCCGGCGCCCACAGAATTTTCTTTCCCTGCGCAGCCAGGTGCCTGACCAGTGGCAGGGCGATGGAGCTCGTCACCATCCAGTCTGCGCGCGCCTTAACTGCAGCGCTGGTGTTCGCATACACCACCACGGTGCGATCCGGATGTTCGTCGCAGAATGCCGAGAATTCATCCGCAGGGCAGCCCAGGTCCAGCGAACATTCCGCGGCGAGATCCGGCATCAGCACGCGCTTCTCAGGATTGAGTATCTTTGCGGTCTCACCCATGAAACGCACGCCGGCCACGACGATGGTGCTCGCCTTGTGCTGATGCCCGAAATTGGCCATATCCAGGGAGTCCGAGACGATGCCGCCGGTCGATTCCGCCAGATCCTGCAGGTCGGGATGCACATAATAGTGTGCGAGCAGAACCGCATCCTGCTCCTTGAGCAGATGCCTGATGCGTGCGAAGAGCTCCGCTCTTTTTTCGGGCGTTGGCTCCTCTGGCACCTGCGCCCAGGCTGCCGCCGTTGCCTGCCCCGGATGTTCATAAGCTATGGAGATGCGATTCCCGTTCATGTCTTTCCCCTGATTTTCGCCAGATGCAGTATCGCATCCCGGTTGCTCGGCGAGAACACCTTTTGCGCCGCATCCTGCCAGGGCAACCATTGGTAATTCAGATGTTCGCGCGGCGCAATCGAAATTGCCATGCGATCCGGCAACTCAAGGCCGAACACATGCTCGGTGTTCCTCGTGACGCCATCCGGATAGCGATGCCGCCAATGCGGATAGATCTCATAGGTGTTCTGCATATGCCAGTCGGCTAGCTTCACCGCATCCAGCCCCGTCTCCTCGCGCACCTCGCGCACTGCGGTATCGATGAGCGCCTCATCGTCTTCGCGGCTGCCTGTCACGGACTGCCAGTAACCGGGATGATCCGCACGCTCGAGCAGCAAAACATCAAGGCCTGTCGAAGGCGCCCGTTCTGAGCCAGACGAAGGATCCGCGTAGATCACCACAAGCACAGAGACTGGCTGTTTCTTTCCTGCCATGTCTATGAGAAAAAGATCCAGAAAGGCTTGCCCCGCTGGCGCCAGTACACCACGGTATCATCGAGTATGTCCTGCGCAATCTCCCTGTCGTTGGCGGACAATCCCAGTGTCGGGCTGGCATTTTTGAGCAGCAGCACATAGCCTGGCGCTTCGCACCACGACAGGTCGCACAGCAAATCGACCAGCGCATCCCAGTTTACCCCGAATTCATCGGGAAATCCTGTTGCATGAGCCAGCACATTGAGCAGATTTTTCTTGCCCTTGACACCCTTCAGATCCGCTTCGAACAATGCAAATCCGGCGGCATAGACTGCATCGCGCAGGTCATCCTCGCTGCAGCCCAGCCTGTAACATCCTGCATCTGAAAGGTTCTGCAGATGCGGGACGATTTCCTTCCAGCCATTTCTTTCGGATGGAAGATGGCCGTTTTCGCAATGAGTTGATTCCAGCATGACTACTCCCGTATGCGCCTGAAGGTTCGATAATGATCCGAACTGTAATAATACTCGCCCAGCCTGCCTGCGACGATGCGGCGTATGCCGCGCCCATGTTTGCCCGGCGTCCTCACCGTGTATTCATGATAGTAACCGCGCGGGCGCTCTGGCAGCACATGTTCATAATTTCCGAACATTACGCCGTCGCGTTCATACGCAAAAGGCCCGCCCTGCTCTATCGCGCGCAAGGTCTCCCTGGCCTCGGGAGGCAGATCGGCAACGGCGATCTCAAAGGAATCGCTGCGCTCGACAACATGCCGCGTGCCCTCGACATCGGAAGCCGGCTGGCACGCCTGCAGCAACAGAAGGCATATCAGCCAGACATGGCGCAAGATTACGAAATCTCCGCCTGCACCGTCTGGCGCAGACGGATGTGCAAATCGCGCAGCTGTCTTTCATCCACCGCGCTCGGCGCCTGGGTCAACAGGCATTGCGCGCGCTGCGTCTTCGGAAACGCGATCACATCGCGTATCGATTCGGCACCCGTCATCATGGTGACGATGCGGTCTAGACCGAACGCAAGCCCTCCGTGCGGAGGCGCGCCATACTGCAGCGCATCGAGCAGGAATCCGAACTTGAGCCTTGCTTCATCATCATTGATGTTAAGCGCGCGGAAAACCATGGACTGAACCTCTTCCTTGTGTATGCGCACCGATCCTCCGCCAAGCTCCCAGCCGTTCAATGCCAGATCATAGGCCTTTGCAAGACAGCGTCCCGGATCCGATTCCAGATATTGCACGTGATCGTCCTTGGGAGACGTGAAAGGATGATGACACGCAGTCCAGCGCTTTGCTTCATCGTCGTATTCGAACATCGGAAAGTCCACCACCCAAAGCGGTTCCCATGCGGCGCCATTGGTATGCCCCTTCGCATGCCCTATCTTGCTGCGCAGCGCACCCAGCGCGTCGTTGACGATCTTTTCCCTGTCCGCGCCGAAGAAGATGATGTCGCCATTCTCGGCACCCGTGCGCTCGATCACGGCTTTCAGCGATGCCTCGCTCAGGTTTTTCACGATGGGCGACTGCAGTCCAGATTCGTTCAGCTGGCTCTTGTCGTTGATCTTGATGTAGGCCAGCCCCTTTGCGCCGAAGATGCCGACGAACTTGGTGTATTCGTCGATTTCCCCGCGCGAGAAAGCGGCGCCCCCTGGCACGCGCAGCGCGGCAACCCGCCCGTCGGCCGAATTCGCCACGCCGGAAAAAACCTTGAATGCAACATCCTTCATCGCATCGGTGACTTCAACCAGCTCGAGCGTCACGCGCAGATCAGGCTTGTCCGAACCGAAGCGCGCCATCGCCTCCCTGTAGCTGATGCGAGGAAAGGGATTGGGCAAATCCACGTCCAGCGCCTCACTGAACACGGTGCGCATCAGTTCTTCTGTCAAGGCCATGATCTCCTCTTCACCGAGGAAAGATGTCTCTATATCCACCTGGGTGAACTCCGGCTGGCGGTCGGCCCTGAGGTCCTCGTCTCGGAAGCATTTGGTGATCTGATAATAGCGATCGAACCCCGATATCATCAGCATCTGCTTAAACAATTGGGGAGACTGAGGCAGCGCGAAGAATTCGCCCGGATGCACGCGCGATGGCACGAGGTAATCGCGTGCGCCTTCCGGCGTCGACTTGGTCAGCATGGGCGTCTCGATGTCGATGAAACCGCGGCTGTCCAGAAATCTTCTGAAAGCCCGGGTCACCTTGTAGCGAAGCATCAGGTTCCTTTGCATCTGCGGGCGGCGCAGATCGACCACGCGATGGGTCAGGCGGACATTCTCGGAGATATGCTCGTCGTCGAGCTGAAAAGGCGGCGTCACCGCCGTGTTCAGAATTTCGATTTCCTTGCACAGTATTTCTATCTCGCCGCTGACGAGGTTGCTGTTGGATGACCCCTCGGGACGTCGGCGAACTACGCCGGTGATGCGCAACACAAATTCGTTTCGCACCGATTCTGCAATCCTGAACATGTCGGGCAAATCCGGGTTGCAGACCACCTGTGCCAGCCCCTCGCGGTCGCGCAAGTCGATGAAGATCACGCCGCCGTGATCACGCCTTCGATGCGCCCAGCCGCAAAGGCTGACGGTCTGGTCGAGCTGGTCTATGTTGAGTGTGCCGCAATAATGTGTACGCATGGTTTTCAATCAGTCTTATAAATCTTGTGGAATGCGGTCGATTCGACATCGGACACCACGCCCATCGAAACGATGGAACGCAATGCCACGTCCACCGTCATGTCGAGCACGATGGTGTCGGATTTACGCACGAAAAAATAGAACCCGTTCACGGGGCTCGGCGTCGTGGGTATGAACACCGCGACATGCTCCTCGTCCAGCCTGCCCTGTACGACATTCGGCACATTGGTCTGGAAAGCCAGCGACCACGCATCGGGATGCGGATAGCGCACCAGCAATACCTTGCGAAAAGAGTTGCCATTGCCAGAGAGCAGCGTGTCGCTTACCTGCTTCACGCCCTTGTAGATGTTGCCGACAAAGGGAATGTGCTGCATCGCCTTCTCGGATGCCGCCCACAGCCTTTGCCCAAACACGTTGCGGACCAGAAGGCCGGTCAAGAGCACGACACCCAGCGTCAGGATGATCCCCAAGCCCGGCACATGCACGCCCAGCCACATGTCGGGATGCCATTTTCTCGGCAACAGCAGCAGGCTCTGATCCATCGTGGTGATGATCAGGTTCAGCACCCAAATCGTGATGCCCAAAGGCACCCAGACCAGCAGCCCCGTGACGAGAAATTTTTTCATCGCTCAGTTGCTGGCCGCGGGGCAGGAACCCGCATTGGCGCAGGGGGCGCATTCGGCCTTGGGCTTGTTCTTGAAGTCCGTCACATAATATCCATTGCCCTTCAGCTGAAAACCGGCCGCGGTCAGCTGTTTGGAAAATGTCTCCTTGCCGCATTCCGGGCAGGTCGTGAGCGGCGCATCGCTCATTTTTTGCATCACGTCCTGCTGCAATCCGCAGCTGGAGCATGCATAAGCATAGATTGCCATGATTGATCCTGTCGAAAGAATTTAGAAACGGGCATTATACCCGAGCATGCGCCTTGAGCGCAGCCAGATAAAACCGTCCCGCCGTGAAAATACAGCCCACTCCTTCAGAAACCGTAAATCCTGCCGTAAAAGCCGGAATGTGCAACATGCAAACCGAAAGCGATGCAAATGCCCGAATCAGCTGGCGATGAATGCAAAAACCTTCAGGATCAACTGGAGCTGGGCCAGTTCATTCCCTTCATATACCACCACAACATGCTGGCAGATCCCGTGCGCATGGGAGCTTTTCGCTCTGCGATACAGTCTGCCGTCCCGCAGGGCTCGCGCGTGCTGGATCTGGGTGGCGGCACAGGCGTGCTGTCCTTTTTCGCTGCACAGCAGGCCGAAAGAGTGTGGTGTGTGGAGCGCAATCCGGAGCTCGTCGAAGCCGCCCGGCACCTGCTCGCCATGAATCCCGGCGCAGAAAGAATCGAGGTGATACATGCCGACGCTTTCGACTATCTGCCGCCGGAGCCTGTCGACGTCGTGATCTGCGAAATGCTGCACGTGGGCATGCTGCGCGAAAAACAGGTACCCGTGCTGGTGAGCTTCAAGCGCCGCTATCTGGAAAAATTCGGCGCGCCGCTGCCCCGCTTCATACCCGAGGCATTCATCCAGGCATTGCAGCCGGTATGCCAGTCATTCGACTTTGACGGCTATCATGCGCCCATCCCCTCGTTACAGGATCCGTCCGTGAAACATGTTCGCACCAGCGAGCTGGGAGAGCCCGTGGTTTTTCAGACGTCCTGCTACGATGCGCATCTTCCCCTGCTCTGCGCCTGGAAAGGCGAATTGACCTTGGATTCGGACGGCCAGCTCAATGCGCTGCGCTTCATCACCAAGAATCTCCTTGCCGTCATCGTTGAAGAACAGCGCAGCATAGACTGGTTCAGTCAGTACCTTATCGTGCCGCTTGCAAGACCGCTGCACCTTGCAGCAGGCGACAGGATCACCGTTGACTTCTCATACAGGATGGGAGATCCCATCTCTGCGCTCAAACCTTGCGTGAAACGAATCGGGTAATTCTGCACGCGAAAAATCCCCAAGCCATGTATAATGCATATGCGCAAAGCCAATCAGCGCAGCAATTTCTACATTCATTCCCGATCTTCCGATCAATTCCAGATTGGCGCCTTTCAATCTGATCGGCAAGCCATCGCAGGAGTTACACCTTGACCAATACTGTTTCAACTTTTGCCAGCCTGAATCTGTCCGAACCCCTGATGCGCGCCATCAGCGACGCTGGCTATACCCACCCCACCCCCGTTCAAGCACAGGCCATCCCGCTGGTGCTGAAAGGCGGCGATCTGCTTGCAGGCGCCCAGACAGGAACCGGCAAAACCGCGGGTTTCACTCTGCCCATCCTGCAGCTCTTAAGCGAGAAACCCGCAGCGCGACCCGGTACACCGCGCTGTCTGATACTTACACCTACGCGCGAACTCGCAGCCCAGGTGGAAGAATCAGTGAAGACCTATGGCAAATATCTCGAACTCAAGTCCTTCGTGATGTTCGGCGGCGTGAACATCAATCCCCAGATCAACGCACTGCGTTACAGGATAGACATACTGGTCGCAACGCCAGGACGCCTGCTCGACCATGTCGGGCAGAAGACCCTGGATCTTTCTTCCGTCGAAATCCTGGTGCTGGACGAGGCCGACCGCATGCTCGACATGGGTTTCATACGCGACATACGCAAGATACTGGCCCTGCTTCCCAGACAGCGCCAGAATCTGCTTTTCTCTGCAACCTTCTCCGAAGAGATCAAGGCTCTCGCAGACAGCCTACTGCACAATCCGGGATACGTCGAAGTGGCGCGCCGCAACACCACCTCGGAGCTCGTCTCGCAAAGCGTGCACATGGTTGCGCAGAAGCTCAAGAGCCATCTTCTGTCGCATCTGATCAAGCACAACGACTGGAAACAGGTGCTGGTTTTCACGCGCACCAAGCACGGCGCAAACCGGCTGGCCGAGAAGCTCAACAACGACGGGATTCCCGCGGCAGCGATACACGGCAACAAGAGCCAGTCTGCGCGCACCAAGGCGCTCTCCCAGTTCAAGGACGGCACGATGCCCGTGCTGGTCGCAACGGACATCGCAGCGCGCGGCCTGGACATCGACATGCTGCCGCATGTGGTCAACTTCGAATTGCCCAACATACCGGAAGATTACGTGCACCGCATCGGCAGGACGGGGCGCGCAGGCAGCAACGGATCCGCGATATCTCTGGTGGACAGTGAAGAACTGCAGCATCTCAAGAACATCGAGCGTCTGATCAAGATGCAGATTCCAAGGGTGACAATAGACACCTTCGTGCCGCCTGCACATATCCCGCCAGAGGCGCCGCGCCCTCCCCGGCCGCAGCACGGGCAGAGACGCCACGGCAATACAACGGCACGCAGCAGCAAGGCGGCAAAGCCCCGCGATGAAGCCAAACCGCAAGCTCCCAAAGCAAAGCAGCCCGCAAAACCCAAGGCCAAGCCAGAAAAATTCATGTCCGAGGCTGCGCGCCACCAGGCCATGCCGCAGCCTGCGCTGTTCTCCCCCAAGCCTTCTGCGCGGCGCGGAAAATGAAAAGCATGCCCTTGGTCACCTATGCCTGACAGCATAGATACACTGAACTATTTCAGGAATGCACATCGCGTGATCTAATCCTCGCCAGCTTGATCAGCCGACAAGCCAGTCATTTCAGGAGACAGCCATCATGAACGACAAGGAATCCACTGAAATCCTGTTCAAGACCAGGCAGGAAAAGCTGAATGAGTTAGGCGTTCAGCAGGGCAAGCTGAAGCAGCTGCAGACTGAACTCAAAACGCTCGAGGACAAGATCAAGAGCGATGAAAAACTTTCGAAAGACGACACCAAGTTCATCGCCGAACTGGGATGGCTTGCCGCGGCCGCAGTCACGATCGCGGCGATCGCCGACAGCATGTAGCGACTAAGCGCTCACCATCTGAAGCCGCGCTTATCGTCTTCAGATGCACATTCCTTTGCATCGCACATGGTGGCGGCCATGGAGGCCAGCAGCACAGCCAGCGTTACGCCCAGTATCCACGCGAAATACCACATCCCGTTCTCCTTTTTCAGTAAACCGACTTGTCGTGGGCC
>JAJXTH010000049.1 GCA_021783995.1 Pseudomonadota bacterium | reverse complement strand
GCATTCTTTGGCGCCAGTGCAGGCGGCTTTCTGATGCAGCATTCAGGCGGCAATAGCGTTTTCATCTTTGCCATGGTGCTGCTGCTGTTTTGGCTGATTGCTGCCGGAGGCATGAACTCCCCCGCTTCAGTGCGCACCCGGATGTATCCGCTTCCGCCTGTCGATGAAGCGGCTGCAACAGTATTGCAGAGCCGCTTGATGCAACTGAAAGGCGTGCGCGAAGCGATGGTGGTAGCCTCCGAACAAATGGCCTGCATCAAGGTGGATGTGCATGGTTTTGACGAAGCAGGTGCTGAGCAGTTATTAAAGTGCACAAGCTAAAACTGCACTGCCCAATAATTTCTACTCGCTGCAATAGTGCTCGGTCTCTATCCGGAATGCACCACAACCGAGCACTTAATCCATGCCTGTTCCTCATCCAGTGTATATCCTGCCAGTCCTGAAAACCGGTATACCCGGCAAAGACAGCAGGAAATGATTCTGGCATAGAAATTGCTTGTCCATAAGCAGGTAGCTTTTAAAAAAATTCGGCTCGACAGTTCAACGATACCAAGATCATCGAGCCGACAATACCATTATTGCAAGGCTTATTACATGGAATCTATCAATACAAGGCTGCTATCAGACCTGCAACGTCACTTCGCTGACGACCTTCCCAGCAGCCTCAGGGTGGCGCTCTGCACGCGCAAATACCAGCATCTCTTGTTAAACCAGCATACCATCGTCAGCATCACGGACAAGGCAGGCAACTTCACCTATGTCAATGATAAGTTTTGCGAGATCAACGGCTATACCCATGAGGAACTGATCGGACACAACCTTCGCCTCCTCAAGTCCGGCCTGCACCCAGCCGAGTTCTACCAAGACATCTGGAATGCCATCTCGGCAGGAAAAGTCTGGCAAGGAGAAATATGCAACCGGCGCCGCGATGGCAGCCTGTACTGGGTGGCGTCCACTATCACCCCGTTTCTGGACGATGAAGGCATGTCCTATCAATATGTTTCCATGCACACCGATATCAGCCATATGAAAGCCATCGAGGTTGCTTTGAAGGAAAGCGAGGAACGGCATCGCCTGGCTCTGGTTTCTGCCAAGTTGGGCGCATGGGACTGGAATATTCAGGCCGGGAAGATGGTATTCAACGAGCGATGGGCTGAGATACGCGGCTACAGTCTGGATGAGATCGAGCCCGATGTCGACTTCTGGAAAACCGGCATCCACCCCGAAGACATGCCAGAAGTAAACAAGTTGCTTGAGAAACACCTCGCAGGCGGCAGCCAGTTTTTTCAAGCCGAATATCGCGCTTATACAAGATCCGGTGCATGGGTCTGGATATTGAACTGCGGCGCCGTGACAGGACGCGACACAAAAGATGCGCCGCTGCGCATGACGGGCACTGAAATGGACATCACAGACCGCAAGCAGATCGAAATCAGGCAAGCCGAAAGCATCAAGGAACTGTCAAATTTTAAAACAGCTCTCGATCAGCATGCGATCGTCGTCACGACCGACGCACATGGCACCATCACCCATGCCAACGACAAGTTTTGCGAGATATCGAAATATACACGCGAAGAATTGATCGGCATGGATCATAGCATCATCAATTCCGGATATCACCCCAAAACCTTTTTTGAAGATCTGTGGAAAACCATCAGCAGCGGGCGCGTATGGAAGGGTGAGATCAAGAACCGCGCAAAGGATGGCACATTCTACTGGGTGAGAAGCACGATCGTTCCTATCATTAACCAACGCGGCAAAACGGTGCAATACATTGCGATTCGTGCTGATATCACCGACCGAAAGCTTGCCGAACAGTTACTGATCATCACACGCGACGAGGCCAACCGCGCCAATGCCGCAAAGTCCCAGTTCCTCTCCAACATGAGCCACGAGCTGCGCACTCCGATGAACTCCATTCTGGGTTTTGCACAACTCATGGCGCATGAAAATACCCTGTCTGTTGAACACCGGGACTTCGTGCAGGAGATCATAAAGGCTGGCGACCACTTGCTGAAACTCATCAATGAAGTGTTGGATCTTGCCAAGATTGAATCAGGTCACATCGAGCTGTCGTTGGAATCTGTGGAGGTCTGCCCTGTCGTTGACGAATGTCTAAGCCTTGTCAGCTCCTTTGCCGACAAACGCAAAATACATATGAGTCATGGCGGCCTGGAGAATGTGACGGTACGTGCCGATCGTACCCGCTTGAGACAAGTTCTTCTCAATCTACTTTCCAATGCCATCAAATACAACCGCGAAGGCGGCAGCGTGAAACTCAAGATTCAGCCAGCAGAAAATAATCTGCGCATTCTTGTCACCGATACGGGCCTTGGGATCAGTGAAACGCGCCTGAAAGAGCTCTTCCAGCCCTTCAACCGTCTAGATGCAGAAAACAGCGGTATCGAGGGCACAGGTATAGGACTTACGATCACCCGGCGCATCGTTGAAATGATGGGCGGCAAGGTCGATGTAGAGAGTGAAATCGGGATTGGCAGCACCTTCTGGATCGAGTTGCCAAGAGAGACGGGCGGCAACTCTTTACATCAGCAGAACAGACATGCAGATATCAGCATGCTGCAAATGACCGCCGCCCCCGATGTAGTACAGCACACCCTGCTCTATATCGAGGACAATCCATCCAACATCAAGCTGGTGTCGCACTTTTTCGGACAGCGCAAAAATATCCGCCTGCTCACTGCCCGCACTCCCGAGTTGGGCATAGAAATGGCGAAGACCAGAAATCCTGATCTGATCTTGCTCGATATCAATATGCCAGGCATGGACGGATATGAGGTTCTAAACGTATTGAAAGCCGATGACCGACTGCATGCAACTCCGGTTGTCGCGGTGACAGCCAATGCGATGGCGAATGACATAGCGCGCGGACGGGCGGCAGGCTTTGCCGACTACCTGACCAAGCCTCTGGATATGTTCAAATTTCACGCGGCTGTGGACAGTCTGCTCGAATCAAAAAAGTCATGAACGCCCCTGCCACGCACTCGGTACGCATCTGATGCGCAACCCCACGAAACGCCTGAGGGCAAAAAAACGCAACCAGACGATGCTGGTTGGCATCACCTGGTATAACGATGAAACATGGGCCAGGGTGAAAGCTGATGCAGCCGACCCGGAACGCCTAGAGGATTCATTTCCACGATGGGAGGCCATAGCAGTCTCTGCACTCAGAGAGTTGCTGCGTTCAGGTGTGCGCGCAGTTAAATTCCAGATCATTCCGGAAGAGCTTTTGGCGTGGTGTGCTTCGAACAGCAGGATAAACAACGCCGAATCAAGAGCCGAATTCGTATCTGAAAAATTAAGCAGCGCCTGTAGCACAAGTGCATCACCCATGAGTTGAAGTTTATAACCCCATGATGGAAATAAACTCATGAAGGCTGAACGCAGTACCGCAGACTTGCCGGCCACAGACAAAAACATGTTCGGGGATGCACATATCAGTTCAACGCTGTCTGCCAAGCTGAAAAACAGCGAGCGCATGCTAGGCTCCCTGATCCACAATCTGGATGGCCTGGTGTACTGCTGCCTGTACGACGCCAACTGGACGATGGTTTTCCTGAACGGCGATTGCAGGCAGTTGACCGGTTATGATGCAGCGTCATTTCTGTCTGCACGCACCCACTGCTGGGAGGAAATCACTCATTCTAAAGACAGAAGTAGAGTGCGAAGGATCATAGAAAATGCGGTACTGACAAGCCGGAAATTCGTCGCAGAATACCGTATTATCGATGCAAATGGCAGGGTAAAATGGGTATCCGAACGGGGAAGCCCGATATATGACGACAATGGGAAGATCGAGGCGATAGAGGGTTTTCTGCAGGACATTTCCACACTCAAATTCGGCGAAATGGCAGCGCAAGCTGCTGAAGAACGCTTCCGCTCCATTTTCGAGAATGCAATCCACGGTATATACCAAACATCCAAAGATGGGATTTATCTCAACGTCAATCCTGCTCTGGCCAGGATATATGGCTATGGCACGCCAGCCGACCTGCTGCATGGCATATCCAACATAGACAGCCAGCTCTATGTTGATTCTGGCAAACGCGATGAATTCATCGCACTCATGAACCGTCTTGGCCAAGTCAAAAATTTTGAAGCGCGCGTGTATCTCAAAAACGGCGAAATCATCTGGATCTCCGAGAATTCCCGAGAAGTCCGCGATCCGGATGGCAAGCTCAAATATTACGAAGGCACGATCGAAGATATCACCGCACGCAAAATGATGGAGACCGAACTTCGCATCGCTGCCACTGCCTTTGAGACCCATGGCAGCATGATGATCACCGACACCAACAAGGTGATTCTGAAGGTCAACAAGGCATTTACCGAAACCACCGGCTATACAGCCGAAGATGCCATAGGGAAAACGCCAAGCATGCTCAGGTCTGGCCGTCACAATGCGGATTTCTATCAGGCCGCATGGGAATCCATACATCGAAATGGAACATGGGAAGGGGAAATCTGGGACAGACGCAAAAGCGGTGAGATATACCCGAAATGGCTCACCATCAGTGCGGTTAAGGGAGAAGACGGCAAGGTCACGCATTATGTCGGATCGCACCTTGATATCACGGAGCGCAAGGCAGCAGAGGAAAAAATTCTGCAGCTTGCATTTTATGATCCGCTTACCCATCTGCCCAACCGGCGGCTGTTGATGGACAGACTGCAGCACGCACTGGCCTCAAACTCGCGCATAGGAAACGAAGGCGCGCTGCTATTCATAGATCTGGACAATTTCAAGACGCTCAACGACACGCTCGGACATAGCATAGGCGATCTGCTCCTGCAACAGGTCGCACAAAGACTCCATTCCTGCGTGCGTGAAGCTGACACAGTAGCCCGCCTGGGAGGTGACGAATTCATAGTGCTGTTGGAGTGCTTAAGCGAACAGGCATTTGAAGCGGCTGCACAAACTGAAGCCATCGGCGAAAAAATCCTCGTCGCTCTCAACCAGCCTTACTGGCTGATTAAACGCCAATATTATTGCACAGCCAGCATAGGTGCCACGATGCTTGACGGCAAATCGCATACCGCTGACGAACTAATGAAACAAGCCGACATCGCAATGTATCAGGCCAAAAAAGCTGGGCGCAATGCAATGCGATTTTTCGATCCGGAAATGCAGGTTAGCCTAAGCGCACACGCGGCACTTGAGGAGGAACTGCGCAAGGCGCTCGAACTGCAACAATTTCAGCTATATTATCAGGCACAGGTGGATATAGACGGCAACATTCTTGGTGCTGAATCTCTGATTCGATGGATACACCCAAAGCGCGGCTTTATCTCTCCCGCGCAGTTCATTCCGCTGGCCGAAGAGTCAGACCTCATCCTGCGCATAGGATCATGGGTGCTGGATTCGGCCTGTGCGCAAATCAAGGTATGGGAAGATTCTGCAGGCGAGCTCCTGCTGGCCGTGAATGTCAGCCCGAAACAGTTCCGTCAAGAGAACTTCGTAGCTCAGGTAAAGGCGATAGTGCAGCGCCATGCCATCAACCCTGCCCGGCTGAAACTGGAACTCACTGAAGGCATGCTGGTCGAAAACATCTCGGACATCATCGCTTCCATGAATGCGCTGAAGGAATTCGGCATACAGTTTTCGCTGGACGACTTCGGCACCGGTTATTCATCCTTGCAGTACCTGAAAAAGCTGCCCCTGAACCAGCTCAAGATAGACCAGTCATTCGTGCGCGACATGGCGACTGAAAGTGGCGACAACGCCATCGTGCAGACCATCATCGCAATGGCGCACAGCCTGAAACTCGATGTCATCGCCGAAGGTGTGGAAACAAACGAACAGAAGGAACTCCTCCATTCCTATGGATGCGCCCATTACCAGGGATATCTTTTCAGCAGGCCAGTACCGATCGAACAGCTTGATGCCTTGCTGAAGCAGCATTGATGGCAGAAATTATCCAAACAGTCCTTCTCGCAGAAAGGCCTTGTATTGCTTCATCACCGCCTTCGGAATTACAGCTTCGGCGTGTAAGCGGAACTGGTGTATCGCGTCGGACGCCAGTAGAGCAGGTTGCAGACAAGCCTTGCTGATCTCACCATGCACAGAACTGTCGAACGAGGAAAGATGGCTGACGACATCATAGATGGCCATCACGGCAAATTTTTCGCCGGGCAACATCTTGCATTTGTTGTCGAGAATCTTGAGCACGACCGCAGTAGTGCAATCTGCCTGTACGGGAGTGAAGCACACGTGGATCGCCCATTGCGAGGCTGGATGATGGCTAACTTCGCATATGTCCTTCATCGTCAGCCTCATGCCTGCGACCAGCGCTCAGAACCGAACGCTGCGGCAACCGCTGCGGCGCGCGCCTGCTGAAGCGCATCTGCGTCAAGACCGACTTCATCGATGCCAGCGCAAGCCTTGAACGCGATGTCCAGCAAACCAGCCTTTGGATAGTCCTGGGTCTTGCGCTTCGGGTAGGCGCGAAAGTCGCAGGCGCACAGCGTCATCAACAGCTTAAATTGCTGCGGCCGATCAAAGGCACCCAGGCGTTCCAGCATTGCGGCCACAGGGCCTGCGCGTATTTCCGATACCCGATGCACACGCTCGCATTCGACGAGCGCCCGCAAGGCCAGTTCGCGGCACTCGGCCGGGATGCTGAAGCGCTCGCACATCGCCTCGATGCCGACCTGTCCGCGCTCGACATGGCGATAGTGGACCGGAAGATGTTCGGACGGCGAGTCCGACTTGCCGATGTTCATCACCATCGCTGCAAAACGCACCGGAAGCTCCGCATTGCAGCGCGCCGCCTCGTCAAGCACGCGCAAGAGATGCTGACCAATGTCGACCTGCGGCGGATCATC
>JAJXTH010000027.1 GCA_021783995.1 Pseudomonadota bacterium | reverse complement strand
TGAAAGACGCCTTCGCAGGCGAGTCCATGGCCAACCGCCGTTATCTCTATTTCGCATCCAAGGCTGACATCGAAGGCTACAACGATGTCTCGGCGCTCTTCCGCTCGACCGCCGAAGGCGAAACAGGACATGCGCATGGCCACCTGGAATATCTCGAGCAGTGCGGCGATCCTGCAACGGGCCTGCCTTTCGGCGGCACCGAAGACAATCTGAAAAGCGCGGTTGCGGGCGAGACTCACGAATACACGGACATGTATCCCGGCATGGCGAAGACTGCGCGCGAAGAAGGCTTCAGCGAGGTCGCAGACTGGTTCGAGACGCTTGCCAAGGCGGAGCGCTCTCACGCCAACCGTTACCAGAAGGCACTCAGCGAGTTCAAGTCCTGAGCCGGGCCGGCGGCCAATCCGAGGAAGATGCCATGGCTGCACCTGCACGCGAAGGCAATCTCGAGGCGCCCACGCGCCATGCGCTGGACTGGAGAAACCCCGACTTCTACGACGAGGAGTCTCTCAACAGGGAACTGGAGCGCGTGTTCGACATCTGCCATGGATGCCGCCGCTGCGTAAGCCTTTGCCAGTCCTTTCCGACGCTGTTCGACCTCGTCGACGAATCCGCCACGATGGAGGTGGATGGCGTTGCAAAATCCGACTACATCAGGGTCGTGGATCACTGCTACCTCTGCGATCTCTGCTACATGACCAAATGCCCCTATGTGCCGCCTCACGCGTGGAACGTGGATTTTCCCCATCTCATGCTGAGGGCAAAGGCCGTGAAATTCAGAAGCGGCAAGGTGAAACTCAGAGACAGGATATTGACCAGCACCGATGCGGTCGGCAGCCTGGCCGGCATCCCGGTGGTGGCCCAATTGGTCAATGCAGCAAACAGCACTGGCGTTGTGCGCAAGGCGCTGGAAACCTTTGCCGGCATACACGCAAAAGCCTGGCTTCCGAAATACCACAGCAGGTCATTGCAAAGCCGGCTATCCAGCCATCAAAGCGAAAACATCGCCGTGCCTGCCGGGAAAACTCGGGGCCGGATCGCTCTCTTTGCAACCTGCTACATGAACCGCAACGAGCCGGGACCGGGCGCAGACATGGTTGCAGTATTCGAGCACAACGGCATTCCGGTCAAGCTCGCCGGAAAAGAAAGCTGCTGCGGCATGCCCAAACTTGAACTCGGAGATCTGGGATCGGTCGCGGATGCCAGGGAGCATAACATCCCCATGCTTGCCAGGCTTGTCGACGAAGGCTGGGACCTGACCGCGCTGGTTCCTTCTTGCGTGCTGATGTACAAGCAGGAGCTTCCGCTGATGTATCCGGATGATCCGGACGTGCAGAAAGTGAAGGGAGCCTTCTTCGACCCTTTCGAGTATCTGATGCTGCGCCATAAGGAAGGTCTGCTCAAGACGGACTTCAAAGAGCCGCTGGGAAACATCGCATATCATGCCGCGTGTCACCAGCGCGTGCAGAACATAGGCCAGAAGACCCGCGAAGCACTATCCCTCGTGCCCGCCACCACGGTCGAGATCATAGAGCGCTGTTCAGGTCACGATGGAACCTATGCGGTGAAAAAGGAGTTTCACGAATACGCGATGAAGATCGTAAGACCTGTGGCGGATCGCGTAAAGAATGCTGAGGCACAGCACTACGGCAGCGACTGCGCAATGGCTGGACACCATATCGAAAACGCACTCAAGGATGGCAGAACACCTGAGCATCCCATCACATTATTGAGAAAGGCTTACGGGATATGAACATGATGTTGACGAGAGACAAGCTTTACAGCCTGGAACAGTATTCACGCATCCGGTCCGAGTTTCGCACGACGATCATAGAGCACAAGGAAAGTCGCAGAGTTGCGCTCGGCGAACATGCGACGCTGCATTTCGAGGACAGCCTCACCATGCAGTATCAGGTGCAGGAGATGCTGCGCCTCGAACGCATCTTCGATGCGCATGGCATAGAGCAGGAGCTCGAGGTCTACAATCCGCTGATCCCTGACGGCGCCAACTGGAAAGCCACCTTCATGATCGAATACGAGGATGTGGATGAACGCCACCAGGCGCTCAAACTGCTTGCCGGCATCGAAAAAACAGTCTGGGTAAAGGTCGAAGGATGCAACAGGGTCTATGCGATCGCCAACGAGGACCTGGCCAGGGAGACGGACGGCAAGACCTCCGCGGTGCACTTCCTGCGCTTCGAACTCGCGCCTGAGATGATCTCCCTAGTCAAGCAGGATGCCGCCATATGCGCAGGCATAGACCATCCCTCATACCAGGCGAAAGTCCTGTTGCAGAAAGAGGTGCGCGACTCGCTGGAGGATGATCTCGACTGAATGCTATCTGTACAACAGGTGCGGCAGCCAGGTCGAGATCGCCGGCACATAGGTGATCAGCGCGAGATAGACAAGCATCACGCCGACCCAGGGCAGGGTCGCAATCGACACCTCTGTGAGCCCCTCCCTCGCAAGGTGACTCGACACGAAGAGATTGAGGCCCACCGGCGGATGTATCATGCCTATCTCCATGTTGACCACCATGATGATGCCAAGGTGTATCGGGTCTATGCCTAGCGTCCTTGCGATCGGCAGAAAAAGCGGCGCCAGAATAAGCACGATGGACGTGGGCTCCATGAACTGCCCTGCAGCCAAAAGCGCAAGATTCACCATCAGCAAAAACATCCAGGGTTCCAGATGCTGTTCTATCACCCACTGCGACATGGCCTGAGGGATCTGTTCTGATGTCATCAGGAATGAAAAAAGAATCGCGTTGGTGATGATGTAGAGGAGCATCGCGCTGGTGTTGGCAGCGCCCAAGAGCGACTTCGGCACATCGCGCCATGAAAGATCGCGATAGAAAAACTTGGCCGCGATGAACGCATAGACGGCCGCGACCGCCGCAGCCTCGGTGGGCGTGAAGATGCCGCCGTATATGCCGCCGATGACGATCACGACGAGAAAGATGCCGCCCAGCGCGTCCCTTAATGAATGCCAGAACTCCTTTGCATCGGGCCTTGCCGCAGTCGGGAAACGCTTGCGTTTTGCCTGGATGTAAACCAGCGCCATCATGATCGCGGCGAGCAGTATGCCGGGCACGATGCCCGCAATGAAGAGCTTTCCGGCGCTCTCTGATGTCGCCACCGCATAGATTATCATCACGATCGAGGGCGGAATCAGAATGCCCAGAGACCCAGACGACGTGATCACGCCGATGGCGAAGCGCTTTGGGTAACCTGCCTTGATCATCGCAGGCAGCATCACCGAGCCTATCGCCATCACGGTCGCGGGACTGGAACCCGAGATGGTCGCGAAGAACGCGCAGGCCAGAACGGCCGCCATCGCGATGCCTCCCGGCATGAAACCAACCAGGTTGGATGCGAAGCGCACGATGCGCGCGGCGATCTTCCCGTCGATCAGGAACTGCCCGGAAAGCACGAAGAAAGGCACTGCCATGATGGAGAAGCTTTCGAGCCCCGTGAACAGCCGCTGCGAGATGATGTTCACGGTGTCCAGCGAGAAAGAAGAAAACGCCAGAAGATAGATCAGCACAGTCGTGCCCAGCGCGATCGAAATCGGCGTGCTTGTAAGCAAAAGCACCAGCAGAATTGCAATGATGACAACTGCCGTCATGCCGATGCCTCGTCCGTGCCGAAGCTGTGCACAGGCAGTTCGCCATTCTTCAGGTATCCCACGAGAACCTGCAGGAAGCGGTAGCACATGAGCCCAGAACCGAAGGGGATCGCGAGATAGACGATCCACATCGGCATCTCCATGTCCGGCGAGACCTGTCCTGTGCCGTAGATGAAGATCACCCAGCGCGCGCCAAAGAACGCGATGGCCCCGGTGAAGATTGCGCCCAGTGAAATCGCTGTGATGACCATTGCCCTGCGTATCATTGGGTTCACCCAGTTGACCAGGAAATCCACGCCTATATGTATGCCTGTGCGCACGCCATAAGCCGCGCCGAACTTGGCCATCCAGATGAAGAGATAGATGGTGAGCTCCTGCGCCCAGTCTATGCCGGATCCCGTGACATAGCGCATCACCACCGCCGCAAAGGTGACCAAGGTGGCGACTGCCATGAAACTCGCGATCAGGAATTCCTCGAGGCGATTCAGAATGCGGTTGATCATTGCGATGCTATATTTTCTTCGCAGGCTTAGCGGTCTTTTCCTTTTCGTATTGCGCAGCCACCGCATTGACGCTGCTTATCAGGTCAGCGCCTATCACCGGCGCGAATTCCTTCTGCAACGGCAGAAGAACTCTCTGCCATTCCGCGCGTTCTTCAGGCGTCAGCCTGTAGACCGTCGTGGTCCTGGCCGCGATCACCCTGGCCAGCGCATCGTCGTTGTCCTTCTGAGCAATGTCGCGCTCAAACGAAGTCGCTTCCTTCATCGCCTCCGTCAATTCCGAACGCACGTCGGACGGCAGTCCTTCCCAGAACTTCTTGTTGACTATCACCGCATAGCCAAGATAGCCATGGTTGGACATCGTCATGTGCTTTTGCACTTCGTTCATCTTCTGCGTATAGAAATTGGACACGGGATTTTCCGTGCCGTCGACCACGCCCTGCTGCAGCGCAGTATAGACCTCGCTGAACGCCATTACCTGAGGGTTTGCGCCCAGCGCCTTCATCTGTGCGCTCAGCACCTTGGAGGATTGTATGCGCATCTTGAGACCAGAGAAGTCGGCTACCCTGTGCATCGGCCTGTTCGAGCTCATCTGCTTGAAGCCATTGTCCCAGTATGCAAGCCCTGTAACGCCCTTTGCGTCGAGCTTCGCAAACAGCCTTTTGCCCACATCGCCGTCCATCACTCGGTGCAGCACTTCCTGATCGGGAAAAAGGTAAGGAAGATCGAACAGCTCGAATTCGCGCGCGCCCATGGGACCGAACTTGGCCAAGGAAGGTGCGAGCATCTGCACCGCTCCGCTTTGCAGCGCCTCGATCTCCTCTCGGTCCTTGTATAGCTGGCTGTTGGGATAAACCTCTACCTTCACGCGGCCCTTGGTCAGCTTCTCTGCGAGCTGCCTGAATCTTTCCGCGGCCTGCCCCTTGGGCGTGTCCGGCGCGACCACATGGCTGAACTTGATGACGATCTCGCCGGCCGCTTCTGCAGCGCCCGCGAATCCCATGGCCAGTACCAACATCAATGCGATGCGCAGCTTCATGTTCTCTCTCCCTGATAATTATTTTTATCGCCGGTGGCGCAACGCTAAATATACGGGCGTCCGAAAAGAAGCGCCAGCCCGAGATGCAAAAAATGCTGCGGGGCTGACGCAGAAGGGATAAAACCCTTAAAATGGCGACTTTGACTACTGCCGATATCTCTCATGCTCACCTTTCAGCAAATCATACTGAAGCTGCAAGACTACTGGGACAAACAGGGTGCAGCGCTTTTGCAGCCCTACGACATGGAAGTCGGCGCGGGCACTTCCCACACCGCGACATTCCTTCGCGCGCTTGGCCCCGAGCCCTGGAAAGCCGCCTATGTACAACCCTCGCGCCGCCCCAAGGACGGACGCTACGGCGAGAATCCAAACCGCCTGCAGCACTACTACCAGTTCCAGGTAGTGCTGAAGCCAGCGCCAGAAAACATCCTCGAACTCTATCTCGGATCTCTCGAGGCGCTGGGCTTTAACCTCAAGCAGAACGACATACGCTTCGTCGAGGATGACTGGGAGAATCCGACGCTGGGTGCATGGGGGCTTGGATGGGAAGTCTGGCTGAATGGCATGGAAGTCACGCAGTTCACCTATTTCCAGCAGGTCGGCGGAATAGACTGCAGGCCGATCACAGGCGAGATAACCTATGGCCTGGAGCGTCTTGCGATGTACCTTCAGGGTGTGGAGAGCGTGTTCGATCTGACCTGGACCGAAGGCGTATCGTACCGGGACGTTTATCACCAGAACGAGGTGGAGCAGTCCACCTACAACTTCGAGCACAGCGACGTGGATTTTCTGCTATCTGCCTTCGCAAGCCACGAGAAACAGGCAAAGCACCTGATGGAGAACAGGCTCGCACTTCCCGCATACGAGCAGGTGCTGAAGGCCGCGCACAGTTTCAATCTTCTGGACGCAAGAGGCGCGATCTCGGTGACCGAGCGCGCGGCCTACATAGGAAGGATACGCAACTTGGCAAAGAGCGTAGCCAGCTCCTATCTCGACAGCCGGGCGCGCCTGGGCTTCCCGATGGCGCCAAAAGCCTGGGCCGAGGAAGTGCTTGCACAAATGGAAAAAAAGCCTGCCTCTAGCAAGCTTGAAGGAGCGACGGCATGAGTGAAAAAAATCTGCTTGTCGAACTCTTCGTCGAGGAGCTTCCGCCCAGGTCATTGAAGAAGCTGGGCAATGCATTTTCCAGTGCGCTTGCGGCAAGCCTGAAACAGCAGGGACTCGCCGCACAGGATGCCATCGTCATGTCCTATGCCTCCCCGCGCCGGCTCGCGCTGTCTGTCAAAAACGTGTCAGCCAGTGCGGAAGACAGATCCGTTTTGCAGAAACTGATGCCCGTAAAGGTGGGGCTGGACGACAAGGGTGAGCCTACGCCTGCGCTATTGAAAAAACTCGCCAGCCTGGGCGTGGACGGGATACCAGAGCTCAGGCGCGCAATGGACGGAAAGGCTGAGGCGCTGTATTTCGAAAGCGTAGTGCAAGGTGCCAAGCTGAAAGAGGGTCTGCAGAGCGCGCTTCAGGATGCGATCGAAAAGCTGCCGATCGCCAAAGTGATGACCTATCCGAACCCCGCTGGCGACGGATGGGACATCGTCAATTTCGTGCGCCCCGCGCACGGTCTCCTCGCTCTTCACGGCAGCGAGATCGTTCCTGTCTCCGCACTCGGACTCATGGCTGGCAACAAGACCAGAGGGCACCGCTTCGAGGCGGCGACTGATACCATCGTGATTCGCGACGCCGACAGTTACGAAGAACAGATGAAGAGCGAAGGCGCCGTGATCGCGAGCTTCGCAGCGCGCAGGAGCGAAATCGAGCGCCAGCTTGCAGAGGCCGCAGGAAAACTCAACCTGAAGCCGATAGAGGACGAGGCACTGCTCGATGAGGTCACGGCGCTCGTCGAGCGCCCCAACGTGCTGGTCGGAACCTTCGACGTAGCATTCCTCGCGGTTCCGCAGGAATGCCTGATCCTCACGATGAAGGCGAACCAAAAATATTTCCCTCTGCTGGATGCAAAGGGAAAGCTCACCAACAAATTCCTGATCGTCTCCAACATCAGACCGATAGACGCGAGCCTCGTGACAGGAGGCAACGAACGCGTGGTCAGGCCTCGCCTGGCCGATGCGAAGTTCTTCTTCGACCAGGACAGGAAGAAGCCGCTGGATGCCCGCGTGCTCGGTTTGTCCAAGGTCGTATATCACAACAAGCTGGGCTCACAGGGTGAGCGCGTCGAGCGCGTGCAAGCGATCGCGCGCAGCATAGGTTTTCAGCTCGGCGGCGAGGAGCTGGCAAGGCTTGCCGATCGCGCGGCACTGCTTGCCAAGGCCGACCTGCTCACCGACATGGTTGGAGAATTCCCCGAGCTCCAGGGCATCATGGGACGCTATTACGCAAAGCACGATGGCGAGCACGATGACATCGCCTATGCGATAGAAGACCACTACAGGCCCAGATTTGCAGGAGACGAATTGCCCAGAAACCAAGTTGGCACATGCGTCGCACTGGCCGACAAGCTCGAGACCCTGACAGGCTTATTCGGCATAGGCGAGAGACCCACTGGAGATAAAGACCCGTTCGCACTTCGTCGCCATGCACTGGGCATCATACGCATCCTCATCGAAAAAGAGCTCCCTCTCGAACTTGGAAATCTGCTGAAAGACGCCTTCGGCGCCTTCCCCTCTGGGCTGCTGGGCTACGCACATAGCGAACTTGAAACATTCGTCTTCGAACGTCTGGGCGGGATGATGCGCGAACAGGGATATACCGCACAGGAGGTGGATGCCGTACTTTCCATGCGCATCCAGAATTTCAGCGATGCGACAAGACGCCTCGCGGCGGTGCGTGTTTTCGCAGTGCTTCCGGAAGCCGAAGCGCTCTCAGCCGCAAACAAACGCGTGGGCAATATCCTGAAGAAAGCCGAAGGCGATACCGCCCTTCGACAGGCTCAGGGCGAACGCGCTGGAAATGCAGAGGGCGAGCGCACTGGAATCGATGCATCTTTGCTGAAAGAGCCTGCCGAATCGGCGTTGCATCAGGCGCTTGAAGATATCGCACCGCGTGCAGAGGCCGCTTTTGCTGCCGGCGATTACACGACCTCATTGCAGGCGCTTGCCTCCCTGCGCTCTCCCGTGGACGCCTTCTTCGACAGCGTGATGGTGAATGCGGAAGATCCAAAGCTCCGCGCGAACCGTCTTACCCTGCTCTCCCGACTCCACCATGCAATGAACAGGATCGCTGACATTTCGAGGCTCGCCACATGAAGCTCATCATCCTGGACCGGGACGGCGTGATCAATCACGACTCAGACCAGTTCATCAAAAGCGCCGCGGAATGGCAACCCATCCCCGGCAGCCTCGAAGCGATCGCGCGCCTCAACCAGGCTGACTATCGCGTGGTGGTGGCGACCAACCAGTCAGGGATAGGGAGAGGCCTTTTCGACATGCCCACGCTGAATGCGATACACGACAAGATGCACAAGGCATGCGCGCAGGTCGGCGCGCGCATAGACGCGATATTCTTCTGCCCACATACCGCAGACAGCCGCTGCCATTGCCGCAAACCTGAGACCGGCATGCTGGAGGAGATCGCACTGCGATTCAATACCAGCCTGACTGGCGTGCCCGTGGTGGGCGACTCGCTGCGCGACCTTCTTCCCGCCGCCGCATTGGGCGCCCGCCCCTGTCTGGTTCTGACCGGAAAGGGCACAAAGACCCAGGCTGCAGGAAATCTTCCCGAAGGCACCCTCGTTTTCTGCGACCTCGCCGCGCTGGTCGCACGGCTGCTGAATCCCGTTGCACAGGATTGACATGCTGATATTTCGTTCGCTGACTTTCCTTCTGCTGCAGTTTCTGCTCACGCCGATATTTTCCACCCTGGCGATATTCACCTTTCCCTTCTCCCCGCTTACGCGCTACCGGCTAATCTCGAGCTATGCGCGCACGATGATCTGGCTGCTTCGTCCCATATGCGGAATAAGCCACCGGGTGACAGGTGCCGAGAACATCCCCAGAGAACCCTGCGTCGTGCTGTGCAAGCACCAGTCGGCGTGGGAGACACTGGCCCTTCAGGTCATCATGCCGCCCCAGGTATGGGTGCTGAAACGCGAGCTCTTGTGGCTGCCCTTCTTCGGATGGGGGCTTGCGATGACGAGCCCGATCGCGATCAACCGCAGCGACGGAAAGGGCGCGGTGAAGCAGCTATTGAAACAGGGCAAACAAAGGCTGGCGCAGGGTTTCTTCGTGGTGATCTTCCCGGAAGGCACCCGCATACCCTACGGCAAGCGCGGCAAATACAAGATAGGAGGCGCGCTGCTTGCCGCATCCGGCAGCGTACCGGTGCTGCCCATCGCCCACGATGCGGGACGCCTGTGGGGACGAAACTCCTTCATCAAGCATCCCGGGCTGATCACCATCAGCATAGGTCCGGTCATCCCGACCTCCGGCCTCAAGGCAGAAGAAGTCAACGCGCGCGCAGAGTCCTGGATAGAGTCCGAGGTTTTGCGCATCGATCAGCAGAACAATACTTGACTATTTTTATCGGAAGCTCATAATGAGCCTGCGATGAACAAAATTACTGGTCATCGCAAAATCTCAAACTTCAATTCAGGAGGTTATCATGAACTTCCATTTTTCCGAACAGCAGTACAGCGACGTTTTTCGCAGCCTCGAGTTCTTCATCGCCATGCTTGTCGTCATCAGTCTGATTGGCGTTGTCTTTCTTGCAGCTGTATAACCCATACAAGCAGGCAGGACTCCGGGGGCAGCTCTGGGCCATGCCTGCAATGCTTCATCAGGAGGACAATCAATCTGATGGAGGTCATCATGCACATAGCGGATATGCTGATACACATACATCCGGAACTCGATGCAGGCGCAAGGACTGACGTGACGAGAAAACTGGAGAGCTTTGCAGGCGTGGATTGCGCAGAGTTCAACCGTCACGCCCATCCCCACGCATTGATCGTGAAATACGATCCGGATGCAATCGAAGGCATGCAGATACTGAACATGGTTCGCCAATACGATGCAAGGGCTGCCATGGTGGGTCTGTAAGGCATCGAATCATCAGCGCATTGAAGCGCACCGGGGCGATCATCGATCGCCCTTTTCATTTCAGAGGCACATGCAAAAAACTGTCAGCGACTGTAAAATCCGCATAGCCTGGACACATTGAAGCACACGATGCCAAAGCGCAATCTTTCCATTCTTTCTTTCGAGCAGCGCTCCGTGATGCTGGGAGGCCAACATGTCACTTATACACTGAAGCGCAGCGGCAAACGGCGCAGCATAGGCCTTCGCATAGACGGCAGAGGCCTCACCGTCAGCATGCCTCTTAGAGCGAGCGAGATCTGGCTGCACGAGGTGCTGCAGCAGAGAGCGGGCTGGGTGATAGACAAGCTTGAGGACTGGCAGGCTCATGCGCCGGAAAAACCGGCATGGAAGGACGGCGAGATCGTACACTATCTCGGCGAGATACTGACGCTGCGCATCGGCCCTTATTCAAAGACTGCGCAGCAGGTCGGCGAGGAACTCCGGATCAAGGATGAAGGAAGCGAGGAACGCATAGAAAAAAGAGTATCAGCATGGTATCGCGAACAGGCGCTGCCTCTCTTCATTGAGCGCTCAGAACACTATGCGAAGTTGCTCGAAGTCAGCCCCACTTCGATCAGGCTCACGACGGCCAGGACACGCTGGGGAAGCTGTACTGCGCTTGGCGAAGTGAGACTCAATGTGCAGCTCGTCAAGCTTCCCTACTATCTGATCGATTACGTCATCGTGCACGAGCTCGCGCACCTGCGCGAGATGAATCATTCACAGGCATTCTGGCGCGTTGTAGGCATCGCCTGCCCAGACTACAAAAGACTGCGCAGCGAGCTAAAGGCGATAAGCCTAAACTGAAAGCATATCTGTTTTCAAAAGTGCGCATGTTCAGTATCATCATTGCCGTCCTTGGTGCGTATCCCAAACGGAGCCCTCCATTTCCATACCAGCGCACATCCGGAATCGCTGGCATGCCCTGAGCATGCAAGTGAAACTCGCCCTGCTGATCCAGGGCGTCCTCGCCTTCGTTCTTGTCATCGCGCAGGAGTGGCTGATATCCCGCGCAGAGCACCAGATCCTGTCCGCCGCAAAAGAACGCGCACTGGTCACTGCCGACGGCGTCATCAACGGCATGAACATGCTGATGGAAACCGGGACTGTTTCCAATTCAGCCAACCGCACTCTGTTCATTCGCAAGATGGCGCAATCCAGCGACATAGTGTCATTGCGCATCATCCGCGCGCATCAGGTGTCCGATCAGTTCGGCCCAGGCCTTCCCGAAGAACAGGCTGCCGATGCTGTCGAGACTGAAGTCCTGAAATCAGGCAAGATATATACGAAACAGGTCAATGAAAAAAATCACCCCACCTTGCTGCGCGTCGTCGTTCCGTTCATCGCAAGCCACGACTTCAGGGGAACGGACTGTCTTGTGTGCCATCATGTCGCAAATGGCAGCGTGAATGGCGCGGCCAGCATGCTGATCGACCTGTCCCGCGAACAGCAGCACATCATGCTTGCCAAGCTGCGCCTCTGGACAGGACAGATTCTGCTGCAGTTGCTGCTCTTCTTAATCATCTGGCGTCTGGTCCGCTCATTCACCCGCCCAATCAAGGCGCTCGAAGAAACCATGACCGCGATGCAGAAGGATGGCGATCTTTCAAGAAGGCTGGAAATAGAAGGAGACGGCGAAATCACCCGGATGGCCGACGCATTCAATTCTCTGGTGTCCAGACTGCAAAGCAGCAACGATGCTCGCGACAGCATCGAACACGCTCTGCGCGGTGCAGAGTCCCGCACGCGCGCCGTACTGGAAAATCTCGGCGTGGGCGTCGTCGTGATGGATGAGCATGGCACCATAGAGACTTGCAATCCGGCTGCAGACGAGATTTTCGGCTATGACCAGAATGAGGCCATGGGACAGAATGTGCGCATGCTGATGCCCGAATCATATCGAGACCTGCACGATGCATCCCTCGCGCGCTACCTTGAAACAGGCAGGCCAAGGATGCTCAAATCCGGAAGACCTGCAGTCATCGGCGTGACCACCGAGATGACAGGCCTGCGCAAGGATGGCAGCACCTTCCCCCTGGCCATCAAGGTGACCGAGGTTTCCATCGAAAACCGGCGCCTCTTCCTCGCATCGGTCAGGGACATCAGTTCCCGCAAAAAAAACGAGGAGGATCTGCGCATCGCCGCCACGGCCTTCGAAACCCACGAAGGCATCCTGATCACCGACCTCAACCACGTGGTACTCAAAGTCAACCGCGCCTTCACACAATTGACCGGCTACAGCATGGAAGAGGCGATAGGCCAGACCCCGGATTTTCTGAAGTCCGGCCGGCATGACGAATCCTTCCATGATGACATGTGGAAAATCATCGACCGCGACAAATACTGGCAGGGAGAAATCTGGAGCCGGCGCAAAAACGGGGAAATCTACCCGATATCGCTGACTACGACAGCAGTGACTGATGCGAACGACCAAGTGACACATTATGTCTCGGTATTTTCCGACATCACTCAACGCAAGAAATCGGAAGAAGAGATACACCGGCTCGCCTTCTACGACCCGCTCACAGGCCTGCCGAATCGCAGCCTTCTGCAGGACAGACTGCAACAGGCGCTGAACTTGAGCGCGCGACTGAGAAAATACGGTGCGCTGCTGTTCATAGACCTGGACAATTTCAAGACACTCAACGACACCAAGGGCCACAACATCGGCGATCTGCTGCTGATCGAAGTCGCAAAGCGCCTTCAGGGATGCGTGCGCGATGCCGATACGGTCGCCCGTCTGGGCGGGGACGAGTTCGTCGTGATGCTCGAAGGCATGGACGAAGAAGCAACAAAGGCAGCAGAGATAGCCAGGGATATCGCGGAAAAGGTGCTGTCGCTGATGAACGAGCCCTTCACGCTTCAGGAATTCGAGCACCACAGCTCATGCAGCATAGGCATCAGCCTGTTTCTCGGCAACGCGACATGCATGGACGACCTGTTCAAACACGCTGACAGCGCGATGTATCAGGCCAAGACACTGGGGCGCAACACCATCTGCTTCTTCGATCCCGCAATGCAGGCGGAGCTCGTTATACGTACGGCGATGGCGGACGATTTACACATGGCGCTGCCCAACCATCAGTTCCGGCTTTACTACCAGATACAGGTCAACGGTCGGGATGCGATGGGTGCAGAAGCGCTTTTGCGTTGGCAACATCCGTTGCGCGGGATAGTCTCTCCAACGAAATTCATTCCGATAGCCGAAGAGTCCGGACTCATCGTGGAGCTGGGCGAGTGGGTGCTGAAGAGTGCCTGCATGCAGCTCAGGGCATGGCAAGGCAGCACGCTCACCCACCATCTGCAGATCGCGATCAACGTCAGCGCACGCCAGTTTCGCCAGCCGGATTTCGTCGATAAAGTGATCCGCATATTCGAAGAGACAGGCGCCAATCCCAACAAGCTCAAGATGGAACTCACCGAAAGTCTGATGCTGGAAAACGTCAACAGCTGCATCGAGAAGATGCAGGCGCTGCGCGCGACCGGCATCCGGTTTTCGATCGATGATTTCGGCACAGGGCAATCGTCGCTTAGCTACCTGAAGCGCCTGCCCCTGCAGCAGATCAAGATAGACCAGAGTTTCGTGCGCGACATTGCCACAGATCCGAGCGATGCCGCGATCGTCCAGACCATCATCGGCATGGCCGGCAACCTTGGCCTCGATGTGATCGCGGAAGGTGTCGAAACGGAAGCGCAGCGTTCATTTCTGGAGCAGAACGGATGCGACGACTACCAGGGTTATCTCTTCAGCAAGCCGGTTCCCATCGAGGCATTCGAGGACCTGCTGAGGTCCATGGCGTGAACCGCGCTTGCGCAACCCCTGAAACTCGTGGATAATGCCCGACTTAGCTCACAACCCTGATGCGTACACCCGCCGCATCCATACAAGGAAGAAAAATGAAAGCCAACATCCATCCGGATTACCATGAAATCACCGTGACCTGCAGCTGCGGCAACAGCTTCAAGACACGCTCCGCAATGCCCAAGACGGCACTCAGCATCGAAGTCTGCTCGGAATGCCACCCTTTCTATACCGGCACGCAGAAGATCGTCGACACGGCTGGCCGCATCGACAAGTTCCGCCAGAAATACGCAGCCAAGACAGCATAAGGGGAAGAACAACCCAGCGGCAGCAAATCAAAGGGCGGCATTTGCTGCCCTTGTGTTTTTGTCGGCCACAAGAAAATGTATTTCATCAAGCCCACAGACCCGCATCCCATCACTCCTGCCAAGGCAGCGATGCTGGGCATGCTTTGCCTGATCTGGCTGGGCACCGGTCTCATCGGTCACGATCCCTGGAAGCCTGACGATGCGCTGAGCTTCGGCCTGGTCTATTCGATGTTGCAGGGCCACGACTGGCTGGTTCCCATGCTCGCCGGCGAGCCCTACATGGCCAACCCGCCGCTTTACTACTGGACCGCTGCGCTATCTGCAAAACTGTTTTCTCCATGGCTTTCCCTGCATGACGGCGCAAGGCTGGCCAGCGGACTCTATACTGCGCTCACCCTGTTTTTTCTGGGTCTTACCGGAAGCAAGCTTTATGGCGAGAACCGTGGCTGGGCTGCCGCGATCATACTGATAGGCTGTCTGGGCATGCTGGTGCGCGCGCACCAGATGATCACAGACCTTGCTCTGCTTGCGGGATTTTCGATGATGCTTTATGGCTACGCGCACAGCCAGGAGAAATGGCTGCGCGCCGGCATCTGGATGGGCACGGGATGCGGCATCGGCTTCATGGCCAAGGGCTTTGTAGCGCCCGTGATATTTTTCCTGATCGCGCTGATCCTGCCCGCGCTGTTTTCTGACTGGCGCCGCCGCGAATATGCGAAGAGCCTGGGTATCGCAGCGCTCTTTGCACTGCCTTGGCTCGCGGTCTGGCCATTTCTCTTGCACGAGCACTCGCCCATGCTGTTCCACGAATGGGCATGGCAGCACAACATCGGCAACTGGCTTGCCTACATGAAGGGCGGGCCCGGCAAGGATGCGCTCTACTACATGAAGAACCTGCCCTGGCTCGCCTGGCCTGCATTTCCCCTGGCAGCCTGGACCATATGGCGCGAACGACGCAGGCTGATGCTGCGCGACGATCTTCAGCTCCCTCTG
Source organism: Pseudomonadota bacterium (assembly GCA_021783995.1). GTDB lineage: Bacteria > Pseudomonadota > Gammaproteobacteria > Burkholderiales > Gallionellaceae > Gallionella. The sequence continues at coordinate 13,660 of JAJXTH010000027.1, read as the reverse complement.
GTCAGCTTTCTGGTGATGTTCTTCGTGCTGAGTCTGGCGCCCAACATCAGGGAGGTATTCGCGCTGCCGATGCTGCTGCCTCTTACCCTGCTTGCAACCGCCTCCCTCTCCATGCTGAAGCGCGGCGCAGCAAACGCGCTGGATGCATTCGGGCTGATGACCTTTGCGCTGATGGCGATCGCGATGTGGTGGGGATGGGCAGGACTGCTTCTCGACAACCATGCAAAGATCACGAGGTGGCTGAAGGACTATCAACCAGGATTCGAGCCAGCCTTCCACCCCCTGTCTTTTGCGATGGCCCTTGCCGCAACGCTGCTCTGGATACTGCTGGTCTGGCGGATAGGCCGATCGATGCGCCGCGCGGTGGTGAACTGGGCAGCCGGCATCACGCTGATCTGGGTGCTGGCGATGACGCTCTGGCTGCCATGGCTTGACAGCGGCAAGAGCTATCGCAACATGATCGCATCATTGAAAGAATCCATGCCCGCGAAATACAACTGCGTCGCGCGCAACACGGGTCTCGGAGATAGTCAGCGCGCAATGCTGCAATACTTTGGCGGCATCGTCACGCGTCGCGATCCAGATCGCATCTGCGAATTGCGCCTGATCCAAGGCACGCGCATATCAAGGCCGCTGATGGACGAAAGCCAGTACAGGAAAATCTGGGAAGGAAGCCGCAAGGCAGACAAGGACGAGCAGTACAGGCTGTACCAGCATTTGACATCCTCCCCTCCCTGAAGGAAGGGGATTCCTACGGTGCTCAAGGGTGACATGGTGTTATCCCTGAGTCGCTTCGGTGGGTTCCTGCTGCTGTCGGTCTTGCTGCACCGCTCACTTCACAGGCGATCCGGGCTGTGCTTGCGCACCCGGCAGAAGCGTCTGCCGTGTCCTGCCCTTCGAGCATCTTCATTCCTCGGTTGAGGACGTTTATCGCACCAACCAGGTCGGCGTTTTCAACAAATCCACATTCCATGCAGGCAAACCTGGCTTGCGTCTGGCGGTTGTCTGCCGAGACATGGCCACAGCACGGACAAGTCCGGCTGGTGTTGTGCGGCGGCACAGCGATCAGCCAGCCTCCCGCCCACACCAACTTGTAGTCCAGTTGCCGTCTGAACTCACTCCAGCCTTGGTCGAGGATGGCTTTGTTCAGGCCGGACTTGGCTTTCACGTTGCGCCCTGGTGCTGCTATGCTTCCTGCTGCTGACTTGGACATGTTACGTACCTGCAAGTCCTCAACACACACCATCGCGTGGCTTTTGCTGATCGTGGTTGTGGTCTTGTGCAGGAAGTCCTGTCTGACATGCGCGATGCGGCTGTGAATCTTCTGGACTTTGGCCTTCGCCTTCTTCCAGTTGTTGCTGAACTTGGTTTTTCGGCTCAAGGACTGCTGCGCACGGCGCAGCCTGTCCTGATGCCGTTTGAAACTGTTGAGCGATTCGATGTAGCTTCCATCGGACAGCGTGGCAAAGCGGGCAATACCCACGTCGATGCCCACGGCTGACGATGAGCGGGGTATTGGCTGCTCTACCTCGCGCTCGGTCTGGATCGAAGCGTACCATTTGCCACAGGACTGGCTGATAGTGATGTTCTTCGGCGTGCCCAACACCTCACGGCTGTAGCGAACCCGCATCCAGCCGAGTTTCGGCAGGAGCACGCGACGGTTCGCCTGGTCGATCTTGAAACCTTGCGGATAGCGGAATTTGTCGTACACGCCTTTCTTCTTGAATTCCGGGAAATCAGCACGCTTCTCGAAGAAGTTCTTGTAGGCTTCCTCAAGGTTTTTGAGCGCTTGCTGCAATGTCTGCGAAGGCGATTCATTAAGCCACAGGGTTTCTGGCTGCGATTTCCATGCGGTGAGTTCCTTGCACAGACCGGCGTAGCCCAGCTTCTTCTCGCCACGCTGGTAGCGGTCCTTTTGCAACGCCAGCGCCTTGTTGAAAACGAAGCGGCATGCCCCGGCAAAGCGGCGCATCTGGCGTTGCTGTTCGCCGGTAGGCTTTAGCTCGAATTGATAGGCTTGCAGTCTCAACATGAATTCAGATTAGCACATCATTAACCCGTTTCAACCCATGAATGCTCACGCATTCGCGCTATACATCTCCGGCCTGAACGCCGGAGCTTTCCGCGCTTTCTGGTAACCGACTGATCAAATCACTTTGATTTCCATGCCTCTAGCCTCTGCCGCCTGCTTTGCGGCTGTTGCGATTTCATCGCATGGCTCATCGCTTCCGGGAAAACGCTTCAGCACGCCTTGCGCAAATTCGCCAATGACTTTGCGCTGTTCGCCCTCTTTGGAAACCGGGCGCGCCGCCTGGAAGAGCAGCATGCCGCTGCGCCTTGAGATGGCTAACAGGTAGAAGTCAAAGCCGTGCGCGGTGACCTGCCTATCCCTCAACTCGAAAAAGACCGTGGCACAGTCTGATGAACTCATACCGCTCAATCGATTCGCCACGTCTTCGATGTAAGGCTGCGCAAGGTTGAGCTGGGGCGCCAGGGTCATGTGGTATTGCCCCGGACGCTCGATGACCAGCGGGTTTTCCAGAGGCGGTGTCTTGCCCGGGCGGAAGAAAATCAGGAACAGGATCGCAAGTGTGAGCAGCGTGGTGAATTCGATCATCTTTCAGGCATCCTCGGTATTCTGGGGGTCAAACATGTGACATCTGCATTCTGTGCGCGGTGCCTCAACGCATGGTCCATCAGCACCAGCGCCAGCATTGCCTCCGCGATCGGGGTTGCGCGTATGCCGACGCACGGATCATGACGCCCGTGCGTCTCCACCATCACGGGCTCGCCTTCCAGATTGACCGAGCGGCGCGGGATGCGAATGCTGGAGGTGGGCTTGATCGCGACATGCGCCACGATGTCCTGCCCTGTAGAAATGCCGCCCAGTATGCCACCTGCATTGTTGGAGAGAAATCCCTCGGGCGTCATCTCGTCTCCATGCTCGGTCCCCTTCTGCATGACCGATGCAAAGCCCGCGCCTATCTCCACGCCTTTGGCCGCATTGATCCCCATCAGCGCGTACGCAATCTCAGCATCCAGCCTGTCGTATACCGGCTCCCCCCAGCCCACAGGCACGTTCTCGGCCACCACGGTGAGCTTCGCGCCTATGGAATCCCCCGACTTTCGCAGCGCATCCATGTAATCTTCAAGTGATGAGACCAGCGTCGGATCCGCAGAGAAGAAGGGATTGTCATTCACGCCATCCCAGCTCTTGAAGGGAATCTCGATTTCGCCAATCTGCGAGAGATAGCCGCGTATCACCACGCCGTGGCGCGCCAATAGCCATTTTTTTGCGATCGCGCCTGCCGCGACGCGCACCGCGGTTTCGCGCGCGGAAGAGCGGCCGCCCCCGCGATAATCCCTGAAACCGTATTTCTGCGTATAGGTGTAATCGGCATGCCCCGGACGGAAGGTCTGGCTTATGTTGCCGTAATCCTTGCTGCGCTGATCCTCGTTGCGAATCAGCAGCGCGATCGGTGTGCCCGTGGTTTTCCCCTCGAACACGCCCGAGAGAATTTCGACGCTGTCCGATTCGCGGCGCTGGGTGACATGCCTGGATGTGCCGGGCTTTCTGCGATCGAGATCGAGCTGGATGTCGGCTTCAGACAGCGGCATGCCCGGCGGACAGCCGTCGACCACGCAGCCTATCGCCGCACCGTGCGATTCGCCGAAGGAGGTGACGGTGAAGAGCGTGCCGAATGTATTTCCTGACATAGGTGTCTCGCAAAAAAATTATTCAAAGTTTAACATAGCTCCACCGCAAAAATCAGAGCCCGACGATGAAAGCCATACTGACGAATGCCGCAGGCGTGCTGCAGACTTCCGACATTGCAAAGCCCGCGCTACCCTCCGAACATCACCTGCGCGTCAGACTCTCGGCCGCAGGCGTCAACCCGGTGGACGCGAAACTGCGCGCGAGACCTGTCTATCACCCGGACAAACTGCCTGCGATACTGGGCTGCGACGGTTCAGGAATCGTCGAAGAAACGGGGAGCAGGGTGACCCGCTTCAAGGCCGGCGATGCGGTTTACTTCTGCAACGGCGGGTTGGGAGATGAACCCGGATGCTACGCCGAATACACCACACTTCATGAAGACTACTGCGCCAGCAGTCCCGCCAGCATTCCGCTTCAGGATGCGGCAGCACTGCCGCTCGTCTGTATCACGAACTGGGAAGCCCTGAATGATCGTGCAAAGCTTGAAAGAGGCCAGACGATGCTGATACATGCAGCCGCTGGAGGCACGGGACATATCGCGCTGCAGATGGCCCACCATCTGGGCGCACGCATCGCAGTCACCGTGGGAGACACGAGGAAGGCGGCGCTTGCGCAAGCGCTGGGTGCCGAAAAGATCATCCTGCATAAGGAACAGGACTTCGTCGAGGAAACTCTCAAATGGACAGACGGGAAAGGCGTCGACATGGTGTACGACAATGTGGGCGGGGACACCTTCCTCCGCTCCATGAATGCCGCGAAAATCGGCGGCAGCCTCGTCACCCTGCTCTCCACCCCGTTGTCCCTTGCAGACGCACAACTTGCAAGACTGCGAAATCTCTCGATATGCTTTGAGATGATGCTCACCCCACAGATCATGAGCCAGCATGAGGAACGCATCCGCCAGCGCAAAATACTCGAGGAATGCGCGCGCATGGTGGATGCTGGAGAACTCGGCGTGTTGATCTCGCATCGCCTGACGATTGACGAGACCGCAGAAGCGCACAGGCTGCTGGAATCCGGAGGAATGACCGGGAAGATCATACTGACCATGGGCTGAACATGCTGATAGACACGCACTGCCATCTGGACGCTGCCGAATTCGGAGCCGATCAGGCCGAACTGACAGGCGCTGCCCGGGCTGCCGGTGTTGAGCGCATCGTCGTGCCTTCGGTCGAGCGCGCCAATTTCCAGGCAGTGTACGCGCTTTGCTCGCAATTTGCCTCCTGCTTCCCCGCATACGGCATACATCCGATGTATGTCGACCATGCCTCTGACGATGACCTGAACGTGCTTCGCGAATACCTCAGGGAAAAAAATCCCGTCGCGGCAGGCGAAATCGGCCTGGATTTCTTCATCGACAAATACGACAGGGAAAAACAGGAATACTTTTTCATCGAGCAGCTCAAGCTCGCGCGCGAATTCGACCTTCCCGTATTGCTGCATGTGCGCCGATCTCAGGATACAGTGCTAAAACATTTGCGCAGGATAAAGGTGAAAGGCGGCATCGCGCACGCATTCAACGGCAGCCTGCAACAGGCAGAGGAGTTCATCAGGCTGGGCTTCAAGCTTGGGTTCGGGGGAGCCGCGACCTATTCACGGGCAACCCGCCTGCACGGCCTGCTTCGCGAACTGCCGCTTGCAAGCATCGTGCTGGAAACCGATGCGCCCGACATGCCGCCTGCATTCCTCGAACGAGGCCAGCCCAACAAGCCGGAATACCTGCCGCGCATCGCGGAAATCCTTGCCGGGTTGCGCGGCATACCTTTCGAATCTCTAGCCCTCGCCACCAGCGAAAATGCGCTGACGGTGCTGGACAGGATGCAGACTTGAGAGTTGAACTGTTAAATAGTATGATTGTTTATCCTATAAAGCATCAAACAATACAAGACCGCTCGACAAGGCGGCTAACGGGGAGAACAGAGATGACGGACCGCATGTATCGCCTGATTTACGGCAGCGTAATGCTGATCGCACTGTATTTCGCAATCAATTACCTGATCTATTTCCTGATAGCCCTGATGATATTCGAGGGCGTCACAAACTGGCGGATTCCGCTGCTGATCAACAAACTGCGCGGCACCTCCCCCAAGACGGATATCAATTCGAATTCGAACTGCAGGATCCCGGTAGAAGCCGAGCGCGTGTGGCGCTTGATGATAGGCATCACGTTTCTGCTCACCTATGTCTTCTTTGCCGAACCTTTGTGGTTCGTGCCCTGGTTCCTTGCATTCGTGATATTCGGCGCAGGCGCGAGCGATGTGTGCCCTGGACTGATCGCAATGAAGAAGGTCGGATGTAAATGACCGATCCGGCAAACGCCACCAGGATCGAAGTAGAGTCCGATTCCGGCAGCTTGCCAACAAAGATCACTGGCATCGTCTTCTGGGGAACGCTGCTGGTCGGCGTTCTGATCGCGCTCTTCATCATGCAGGGGAGAAAGAGCGAGCGTTCGGCGCTCCTGGAAGACGACACGATCATCGCGGAGATAAAGATAGAAGAGGTGCTGCAACAGCACCCCACCCTCCCGCTCCTTCAGACCAACCGCGCAAGCCTGCAACAGGTGATCAAGGATCTGCAGACAAGATTCCGCTTCGAGGCTATCGAGCTTGTCAGCCAGGGAGACACCCTGATGATAGGCAACACTCGCCCATCCCAGGATTCAATTATACGCACTTTGCACGTCCGCCAGCCGAATGCGCCGGATGTGGATGTCACGCTGAAAGCCTATTTCCCCATGCTCAAGGATACGCTTTCGAAACAGCGCAAGGAAATATTGACAGCGATAGGAGTCATGGTCGTGGTCTACGCACTGGTGATGCAACGCATACTCAATGCGCTCTTGTCGCGCCCTTTTGCCAGAATGGTCGAAACGGCCAGAGCCTTTGCAGAAGGCGATCCCAATTCGCGCTTCGATGAAACCAACCGGGACGAATTCGGATTCATATCCAAATTCATCAACAAAGCCCTCGATGCCATCGCGCTGCAGCAGAAGGATTTGAGCGAAGCGCTGAAGCGCGCGACCACTTCTGAAGCCGCACTTTCCCGTGAGAAGGAGCTTGCCGAAGTCACGTTGCAATCGATCGCCGAGGCCGTCATCACGACCAACGCGAACGGCGAGGTGCAGTATCTCAACCCGGTTGCCGAACGCATCACGGGCTGGGAAAACGCCGAGGCCCATGACCTACCACTCAACAACATCATCAAGATCGTTCAGGAAAACAGCGGCCTGCCCCTGCTCACCCCGGTTCAGCTGTGCCTTGAAAGCAACCGGGTCGAGACCCTTTCCACACACGCCTCGCTGCTGCGCCGCGACGGGGAGTCCATCGCGATCGAAGCCACAGCTGCGCCCATGCACAACGACCATGGAAAGATCATAGGAGTGGTCATGGTGTGCCAGGATGTGAGCCAGGCGCGCAAGCTCGCCTACCAGCTCTCCTATCAGGCAGGCCACGATGCGCTGACCGGGCTCTACAACCGCCGCGAATTCGACAACAGGTTGGTCGAGCTCCTGGAAAACGCGAAGCTCACGGGACGACAGCATGTGCTGCTCTACCTCGATCTGGATCAGTTCAAGATCGTCAACGACACCTGCGGACACAGCGCTGGCGACAAGCTGCTGCTGCAGCTCGCCGCCCTGCTTGGCCACAAGATACGCAAAAACGACGTGCTGGCGCGCCTGGGTGGCGACGAGTTCGGCGTGCTGCTCGTGGGATGCGATGTCGAATACGGCAAGAAGGTCGCGGAAACCTTCCTCACCCTGGTCTCCGATTTCAGGTTCGTCTGGGACGACAAGATATTCCAGGTGGGAGTCAGCATAGGTTTGGTGCCGGTGACCTCGGCAAGCGAGAATTCAGCCGAGGTGATGAGCGCTGCGGATGCAGCCTGCTATGTCGCAAAAGACGGCGGCCGCAATCGCGTGCAGGTGTTCATGGGCGACGAGCGGCGCGGCAAGAAATACGGCGAGATGCAATGGGTACCCAGGATACACAAGGCGATGGACGAGAACCGCCTGCAGCTCTATCGCCAGGACATCGTGCCCATTTTGCCTGGCGGCTCGACGGATCACGCGGAAATTCTGCTGCGCATGGAAGACACCGACGGCAGCGTCATACCGCCGATGGCATTCATACCCGCGGCAGAGCGCTACAGCATCATGCCGCTGATAGACCGCTGGGTCTTCAAGAATTCTCTCGCATGGCTCAAGGCCCACCCGCTGAGCCCAAACAATCGCCCTCATTCGCTCTCGATCAACATCTCCGGGCAATCGCTGAGCGACGAGCTGTTTCTGGGATATCTGCTCGATCAGCTTGACCAGACCGGCATCTCGGCCGAACAGATCTGCCTCGAGATCACCGAAACGGCCGCCATCGCCAACATTGGACAGGCGATGGAGTTCATAGACGCGCTGAAGGCGCGCGGATGCAGATTCGCGCTGGACGATTTTGGCAGCGGCATGTCATCCTATTCCTATCTGAAAAACCTGAATGTGGATTTCCTGAAGATCGACGGATCGTTCATCAAGGACATGGCGAACGACCCGGTGGATCTCGCGATGGTGGAGTCCATCAACCACATAGGCCATGTGATGGGCATAAAGACCATCGCGGAGTTCGTCGAAAATCAGGCAGTGCTGGACAAGCTGCGAGAAATCGGCGTGAACTATGCACAAGGCTACCACATACACAAGCCGGAGCCGCTCTGGGGAGCGGATGCCTGACCGCTTGCTTCAACCGATCCGATCGCTTCATGTTACCATCATCCCCAGTTAAACAAACCCTGGAGCAGCAATGAACCTGCAACAACTGCGCTATCTCAACGAAATCGCACGGCGCGACCTCAAGATCTCCGATGCCGCAGTGGCGCTTTATACCTCCCAGCCTGCGATCAGCAAGCAGATCAAGCTGCTGGAGGAGGAACTCGGCATACAGATCTTCGTGCGCAACGGCAAGCGCATCGCCGCGATCACTGAGCCCGGCAAGGGACTGCTCGCGATCGCCCAGCAGATACTGCTGGAGACCAAGAATTTCAAGCAGTATGCGCAGGAATTCCATGCAAAGGACGTAGGCCAGCTCACGATCGCCACCACCCATACCCAGGCGCGCTACGTATTGCCTCCCGTGGTCAAAAAATTCATAGAGCGCTTTCCCAGGGTGAAACTGAATCTGCACCAGAGCAGCCCCACACATATCGCGGAACAGGTTCTGCACGGAGAGGCGGACATCTGCATCGCAACCGAGAGCCTATCATCCTATGAAGGGCTCGTCACGCTGCCCTGCTATGACTGGCACCACTGCGTGATCGTGCCGGCCAATCATGCGCTGCTGAAGGAGAAGACACTGACCCTGAGGGCGCTTTCCAAATATCCTTTGATCACGTATGACCAGGCCTTCTCCGGGCGCAGCAAGATAGACGATGCGTTCAAGAAGGCGAACATCACGCCCGACATCGCGCTCACCGTGATCGATGCGGACGTGATGAAGACCTATATCGAACTCGGTCTGGGGGTTGGCATCATGGCCGACATCGCATTCGACCCGGAGCATGAACCCAACCTGCGCATGCTGGATGCAGGGCATCTGTTCAAGTCCAGCACGACCAAGATAGGTATACGCAGGAACGGCTATCTGCGCGCGTTCACCTACGACTTCATCGAGCTCTTCGCGCCCCATCTGAACCGGAAATTCGTGGCCGACACCATGCATCTTTCCTGCGACATGGATGAGGAATGACTCCTGTCAGGCTGACCGGCATGGCGCCTCGTCCCATCGTCGCCATGCCTCAGCTCGTACGGATGAATGCTGCCGGGATAACCGGGCTGATACAGGAGATGTTCAGCAAGCCTGCAGATGCAACATTCTTCATGAACCAGTTTCAGCTCTTCTCTACCCTCGGGAATTGCGATTTCGCGCTCGAGATGCAGAAGAAAGCGCTTGAACTCGAAACGGCATACCGGATCGTACCAAGCAAAGCGCCAACCGTCAGGCTGCTCGCACTGATGACCCCGGGCGATTCTTCCGAAAACACCCCGCTTGAATATCTGGTCGAAGATTCCGACATACAACTGGATCTCCTCTATATCCTGCCCGGAAAGCCACTGCCTGTAGCCATACCGGAGCATGACGTCGCGATCGTTGCAGCGGGTTCATCCTCCAGGGACGCGCTAGCATTGATGGAAAGACTCACCTCAGAATGGCCGCGCCCCGTACTGAACCCCGCGCAATGCATCAGGCGCTGTTCGCGCGAATCCCTGTGCCTGCTGCTGGAGGACATTCCAGATCTCGTCATTCCAAATTCCGCGATCGCGAGCCGGCATGATCTCGGCGCTGCGAATCAGACATTCGACCCGCCGATGACGATCAGGCCGCTGGATTCGCAGGCAGGCCGGGGACTTGCGAGGATCGAAAGCTCGCAGGCATTGGCAGCCTATCTGGCCCAAAGCGAAGCTGCAGCCTTTCATGTCTCCCGCTATGTGGAATACCGGAGCCGCGACGGCCGCTACCGCAAGCTGCGCATCGTTCTGATAGACGGGCAACCTTTTCTCTGCCATCTTGCGATCGGCAACGACTGGATCGTCCACTACGGATCATCTGGCATGATGGAGAGTTCAGACAAACGATGCGAAGAGGCAAGACTCTTGGAGCACTTCGAAAGCGATTTCCTGCCCCGCCATCGCGCAGCCTTGGGCAGGATTGCGGGAAGGCTGGAACTCGACTACGTCGTGATCGATTGCGCAGAAACCCAGGATGGCAAGCTGCTCTTGTTCGAAGCGGACAACCGGGGCTGGGTGCACGCGACCGACCCCGTCGATCTTTTTGCCTACAAGCAGGAACCCATGAAGCGCGTCTTTTCCGCTTTCCGCGAGATGCTGATCAGGGCCAAGGGGTAGCTGCCAGATCGCCCAGCGCATCAAAGAGCTGTCCAAGACAAGGCTCGTAATTCCTCCAGCGCCCGACGGAAGAACTGTATACGGGATTTCGCACCTGCATCATGCTCGCCGTCTGAACCGGCCTTGCATTTTCGTAAAAACCGAGGCAGGCATCACTCCACTCGAGACCGCAATGCTCGATCATGCGGCGCGCCTGCCCTTCGATATCTGCGACCACATCCTCGTAATCCACCTCGAGAAATGAGCCTTCAGGCATGATATTTCTCCAATGTTCCATCAAGGCGGCATAGCCTGCATAGTATCTGCCGAGTTCCGAGAGATCGTAGCTGTATTCATGCGCGCGCCTGAAAAGCTGGGTATAGCAGGAAAGGCAGGTATCAAGCGGGCTGCGCCTGACATGTATGATCTTCGCATGCGGCAGCATCGCGTGTATCAGGCCAATCGCGAAGAAATTGGCAGGCATCTTGTCTGTGATGCGCCTGGCAGAAGGCGCACGCGCCTCGAGAGCGCGTATATACTCTTTCCCCCACCCTGCGATCTTCTCACGCTGTGATCCTTCCCGATTCCGCTCGACGATGCAAAGAAGATCCGGCAGCTCTCCACCCGCCTGGACCCCGGGATGGCTCGCGATGATCTGCTCGACCAGCGTGGTGCCGGAGCGCGGCATCCCCAGCACGAAGACCGGCAAATCCGAAGGGTCACCTGCGCCCAGAAGACCTGCCATCGTTTCCTCGTCGAAGTCGCGCGCGATTCTGGCAAAGCGCTCGGCCGCCCGATCTGCGCTATATTCCAGCATCGCGCGTTTCGCTTTCGCGCCTTCCGAGAAATGCGCGTAGGCCTTTTCGTATTCCCCCCTGTCGTCGCAGCACTTGCCCAGCGCGTAATGCAGGAATGCACGATCCTGCCCAACCGCCTTCCCGGAAAGCTCGTTCAACGCGGTGAAGTTCGCATCGTTTTTGCGCGTCTGCCGTGCAAGCGCCATGCTGTGGCGCACCTCGAAATTCTCAGGGTGACGCTGCAGTATCCTCTCATAGATGACCATGGCTTCCACAGACCGCCCTTCCTCGAGATGCAGGTTGGCAAGGCCATGCAGCGCATCGGCATCATCGGGCGCGATGGACAGCGCCCGGCTGCATGTCTGCCTCGCCTCTTCCCGCCTCATCATCTCCTTCAGCACCGAAGCCAGATTGTTATGCGCCCTGACGTGATCGGGCGCGATCTGCAATGCGCGGCGCAGACTTTCTTCCGCCTCGTGGAAATGCCCCATTTCCAGCAGGATGGCAGCGAGGTTATTGTGCGCATCGGCATCGCCGGGCGAAAGTTGCAATGCGCGCAACGTGCATTCCTTCGCATCCATGAGTCTTCCCGCATCCTTCAGCAAAACGCCCAGGTTGTTATGCGCGTCCGCATAATCCGGAGAGATTTCTATCGCGCGGCGGTAGCAGGTCTCTGCCTGCCGGGCCTTGTGCAGCTTCCTGAAGTTGTTGCCGAGGTTGTTGTGCACTTCCGCATAATCCGGGTCTATCTCAAGCGCGCGCATGTAGCTCTCTTCAGCCTCAACGAGGCGCCCCGATTCCATCAGCGCGATCCCAAGATTGTTGTGCGCATCGGCATTGCCTGGAGACAATGCCGCGCCTTTCTGCAGATGGGGCAGCGCCTCCTCACTTCTTTTCATCTGGCGCAGGACGACGCCAAGCGCCATCCATCCGAAACCTTGGAGCGGGAAGCGCTCAGTCAAGGAGAAGGCCATGCTTGCCGCTTCTTCGTGCCGCCCCTCGGCATAAGCGGACAAGATCGCTTTTGCGTCAAGATGCATCAGCGCCTCGAACTATTGATGACCGCGCCCGGCGCATTGAGTCCCCATTCCGTGATCGCGATATAGCCATCCTTTGCTGCGACCACCATCACGAAATTGTTCGCATGCACCACAGCGCCTGGCGGCGCCTGATGCTGTTCCACCCAGCCCTTCGCGCGGTGCACGAAAACCGTGATGCCGTTGACCTTCGCCGCGCACTCGATGTCGCCAAATGCGCGCACCTTCCTCATGATGGACTCGACAGGAAGGGAGAAATCGATGATGCGATCATCCTCGGACCATCTCTGCCAGTAGCTGCCCTCGCCCTGTTGCGATGCACCATCCCACAAGGGCTTGAAGTTTTCAGCCACCCTGGAAGCGAGCCTGCCTGTCGCCATCTGCGTCTTCAGCCGCAGCGACTCGTGGTTCTCGTCCCCGTCCATGGGAAAACACTCGGAAGCCAGCAGGTCTCCACGATCATATTCCTCGCTGATGCGATGGCAAGTGACAGCCCAACTGGTGCGGTTCTCCAGTATGGCCCTGACGAAGGGATAGGGACCGCGCGCCTCAGGCAAAGGCGAAGGATGGAAATTGATCGCATGGTGGATGTGCTTTTCCCAAGTCGGTATCTTCCACTGATAGCAGGATACGACCAGCAGATCGCATTCCAGTCCTGCGAGGTCGCTTTCCGTCACAGGGGAATGCTGGACTGAAGCACCCAGCTCGAGCGCACGCGCGATCACCTGCTGGTTGCTGTACATCCAGTTGTCAGGCGAGACAAAAAGCTTTCCGAGCTGCCAGCCTGCTCTCAAAAAGGCTTCGAGCACGCACTGGTACGAGTCACTGGTCGCGATTGCAAATTTCATGGTGCTGCATTCTAGCCAAAATCCGCACCGCTTGACACCTAGCCTACCGCGCGCCTGGAAAAATCCCGGGGCCGGAATCCCAGCATCGCGAGCACTCCAAAGTAGACCGCGATTCCCTCCAGCACCAGCAATGCAAGGTGCAGGACGCGGGAAAGGCCTGAGCCATTCAGCCAGCCCTGTTCACTTCCCATGCCGAACCAGAGCGCGATTGCGAGTGCGATCACCGCCAATCCGATCTTCAGAAAATAGACAGGCCAGCCCGGCTCGGGCTGATAGATGCCTTTTCTGCGCAGGAAATGAAAGAGGATAGCGGAATTCAGACAAGCGCCGAGACCCACCGACAGCGCAAGGCCCGCTTGTGCAAGGTGCAGGCCGTAGATGAACAGCACATTCAT
>JAJXTH010000026.1 GCA_021783995.1 Pseudomonadota bacterium | reverse complement strand
GGGGGAGAAATCCCCATTTGAGCCTCACGGAGGCAAGGTGATCGATGAAAACTGATCAAATATTCTGAAATTCAGTCACGTCAGAAGATGTGTCGCGTCATGCGCATACTTATTCGGCGTTTCCCTAGCAAAAAATGATCCCATTTTGCAAGATCCTGGGCAGGACGCTAGGTCAGCAAAACCGCGACGATACCGCTGATGAATATGCCGTCGAAGCTTCCTGCGCCGCCTATCGAGGCAAACGGCACGCCCATCTTTCTGATTTCGGGAAAGTGCATGAGGTCGGCGCCGATCAGGACGCCCAGAGTGCCGCTGATGAAAGCCATCGGCGCCGCGTTCAGTGGATCCAGCGAGACCGAGAGCAGTGCGGCCAAAAGAGGCGCCAGAAACACCGGCATGCCAAGGCCTATGCCCGGAATGCTGCGGCTCAACTTGTAGCTCAGCAGCGCGACTGCAGAGACTGCGGCAGCAATTTTGAAGAGGTTCATCGGGTGATGTGACATCAGATAGAAGCAGAACGCCGAGGGCGCCACGCATCCTCCGACATTGGCCATCACGAGCGTCCTGCCGGTATAGGGAATGCTGTGGTAGAGCTCGCGCAGCTGCAAAGGCATCTTTTCAGGATCGGGTCTTTCGCTTCTTATGCTGAAAAGCGGCAGGTTGATCATGCTGCCGGCCATTATTGTGATCAGCAGAAGAAGGGCTGAATCCCGTGTCAGATCGAGCTTTTCGAATGCGATGGTCAGCGCGCCTATCTGGATGCCCACGATGAGCAGGGCAAGAAGGGAAATCAGCAGGATGATGCGAAATGGAATTTTGGGCATGCGCTATTGTTGCTCAAAAGCGATGTTCCGGGTGACATTCCCTTGGTTGTCGCGCTAAGATGAGAGCTACGAAAAAATTTCGGGGGGCTTTCATGGCGGCGGTGGAATCGAGCAGGGAGTTTCTGACATTCGTCCTGGGGAAAGAAGAATACGGAATAGAGATACTCAAGGTCCAGGAGATCAGGGGCTACGATTCCGTCACGCAGATCGCGAACACTCCTGAGTTCATCAAGGGCGTGATCAACCTGAGGGGCGTCATCGTTCCGATCGTCGACATGCGCATCAAGTTCAATCTCGGCAAGGTGACATACGACGAGTTCACCGTTGTGATCATACTCAATGTGGCAAACAGGGTGCTTGGCATGGTCGTGGACAGCGTGTCCGACGTGCTGACCCTGAGCACGGAGCAAATAAGGCCTGCGCCCGAGTTCGGGTCCAGCATAGACACGGATTATCTGATGGGCCTGGGCACGGTCGATGAAAGGATGCTGATCCTGGTCGACATAGAGAAGCTGATGACGGGCAGCGAGATGGCGCTCGTCGAAAGTGTGGCGGTATAGCAATCAACAATCCTTAAGGAGAACTGAAATGGGGTTTTTTTCCTCGCGCGATCAATCAGAAGAACTGGCCGCTTTGCGTTCCCAGGTTGCAGCCATAGGAAAATCCATGGGGGTGATCGAGTTCAACATGGACGGGACGGTGATCTCTGCAAACCAGAAATTTCTCGATATCCTTGGCTATTCAATGGATGAGGTGAAGGGAAGGCATCACAGGATGTTCGTGGATCAGGCTTTTGCCAGCAGCCACGAATACCGCGCGTTCTGGGAGAAGATGAACCGCGGCGAGTACGACTCCGGCGAATACAGAAGGATAGGCAAGAACGGCCGCGAAGTCTGGCTCCAGGCGTCCTACAATCCCATCATGGACATGAATGGCAGGCCATACAAGGTCGTGAAATACGCGGCCGACATCACTGCGCAGAAACTCAGGAATGCGGATTACGAGGGCCAGATTTCGGCGATAGGGAAGTCGCAGGGCGTGATCGAGTTCAACATGGACGGGACGGTGATCACGGCAAATCCGAACTTCCTCTCGGTGATCAACTACAGCCAGGACGAAATCAGGGGTCGGCATCACAGAATGTTCGTCGATCAGGCATTTGCCAACAGCCACGAATACCGCGCGTTCTGGGAGAAGCTGAACCGGGGCGAGTACGATGCCGGTGAGTACAAAAGAATCGCGAAGGGTGGGAAGGAGGTCTGGCTGCAGGCGTCCTACAATCCCATCATGGACATGAACGGCAGGCCGTACAAGGTCGTGAAATACGCGGCTGACATCACCGCTCAGAAGCTCAGGAATGCGGACTACGAAGGACAGATAGCGGCGATAGGAAAATCGCAGGGTGTGATCGAATTCAACATGGACGGGACGGTGATTTCGGCGAATCCGAATTTCCTCTCGGTGATCGGTTACACATTGGACGAAGCCAGGGGAAAACACCATCGCATATTCGTGGATGGTGCTTATGCGAACAGCAACGAATACCGCGCGTTCTGGGAGAAGATGAACCGGGGCGAGTACGAGGCAGGCGAATACAAGAGGATCGCGAAGGGTGGGAAGGAGGTCTGGCTGCAGGCGTCCTACAATCCCATCATGGACATGAACGGCAGGCCATACAAGGTCGTGAAATACGCGACAGACATCACTGCACAGAAACTCAGGAATGCGGACTACGAAGGCCAGATTTCGGCGATAGGGAAGTCACAGGGCGTGATCGAGTTCAACATGGACGGGACGGTGATCACGGCGAACCCGAACTTCCTGTCTGTGATCAATTACAGTCTGGACGAGGTCAGGGGCAGGCATCACAGGATGTTTGTGGACGGTGCGCAGGCAGCAAGCAACGAGTACCGCGCATTCTGGGAGAAGCTGAACCGGGGAGAATACGATGCCGGGGAATACAAGCGGATCGCAAAGGGCGGGAAGGAAGTGTGGATACAGGCGTCCTACAATCCCATACTCGATCTGAACGGCAGGCCATACAAGGTCGTGAAGTATGCATCCGATGTCACCGCGCAAAAGAATTACCAGCTCGAGGTCGAAGCCGTACTCAAGGAGACCAGGCGCGTGATGGAGCTGATCGCAGAGGGAGATCTGACCGCGAACATGGCAGGCCAGTTCACCGGTGAATTTGCTGTGCTGCGCGATGCGGTCATGAAGACCGTGGAGAATCTTCGCGAAATCATCGGCAGGATCACGGAGGCGGTGGAGCTCATCACGAATGCATCCGGAGAGATTGCCGCGGGCAACAGCAATCTTTCGCAGCGTACCGAGGAGCAGGCGTCCAGCCTCGAAGAAACGGCGTCCAGCATGGAAGAGCTCTCTTCGACGGTGAAACAGAATGCCGAAAATGCCAAGCAGGCAAACCAGATGGCAGTCGCAGCTTCCACGATCGCGGTCAAGGGCGGCGATGTCGTGGGAGAAGTGGTGCATACGATGTCTGGCATCAATGAGGCATCGCGCAAGATCGTCGACATCATCTCGGTGATAGACGGCATTGCATTCCAGACCAACATCCTTGCACTGAACGCGGCGGTCGAGGCTGCCAGGGCGGGCGAACAGGGCAGGGGGTTCGCCGTGGTGGCGTCGGAAGTGCGCAACCTCGCCCAGCGCTCGGCTGCGGCCGCAAAGGAGATCAAACAGCTGATCTCGGATTCGGTGAGCAAGGTCGAAGGTGGCACCAGGCAGGTTGAAGAGGCGGGCAAGACCATGGAGGAGATCGTGAGCTCGGTCAAGCGGGTGACGGACATCATGGCCGAGATTTCTGCTGCCTCCAGCGAGCAGAGTTCGGGCATAGAGCAGATCAATGAAGCGGTCACGCAGATGGACGAGGTCACTCAGCAGAACGCAGCGCTGGTTGAAGAGGCTGCGGCGGCAGCGGAATCGCTGCAGGAACAGGCGGACAATCTGAGCCAGTCTGTTTCGGTATTCAGGCTGGGGCAGGAGCAGAGGCCGACGCAAGTCAGGATCGCGAGCAGGCCCGCGCCCCACCCCGTGCGCAAGGCGCCCGTTCCCCAGAAGGCTGTCCCCAGAAAAAAAGCGGGCGACGATGACGGAGAGTGGGAGGAGTTCTGATGTTGCAGTGCAAACGATTTGGATGGTCAACACTTGAAAGGGGAACTCTTAAAATGGAAGAAGCCGCAGACTTCAGACTAATCGGCACATCATCTGTATGCGCAGGAATCAGCGAGGAAGAGATGAAGACGCTGACCACGAAAATGGGAGTGAGGCATTTGAGGGATGGCGAGCTTCTTGTGAACGAAGGGGATGCTGATCAGACACTTTACATCCTGTCAGACGGCAAGCTGGGTGTGATAAGTCGGGGAACAGACGGCAGGGAAAATCTGGTCTACACCATGATACAGGGAGAGTGCGCGGGCACGCGCGCATTCGTCGACAAGACGCCGCGCAAGGCAACGCTGCGCGCGATAGGCGATGCAACCGTGTACACGCTGACTCCGGAAGCTTTCGATACCGTTGTGAGCGAACAGCCTCTGCTGGCCTACAAGGTGATGCGCGCGCTGTTCAGGGTCACGCACACCAACCTGATGCGCATGAATCAGGAGACGCAGGCGCTCTCCAACTACATACACAAAACACACGGGCGTTACTGATTGCCATGGAGATGAAGAGGATCCACTCGGGCAGGCTCTGCGAGATAGGCTACGATCCAGGCTCGAGAACGCTGGCAGTCAGGCTGGACGACGGCAGCACGCTCGAATACTCAAACGTTGGCAGCGATGTCTGGCGTAGGTTCTCTGGCTCCGATGCCGCGTGGAGTTTCTATCGCGACAACATAGAGGAAGAGTTCACATCGCGGCGCGTTTCAGGAAAAGCGAAGGCTGGAACCAATCCCCTGGACGATCTTTTCGCCAAGTCCTGATGCTGGTTCGGGGCGATCTCATCGGCGATAATCGCGCATCGAAATCGACTGGAGTGTTGCATGTGCGGAATTTGCGGTGAGTTGCGCCTGGACGGGGGCAAGCCCGACATGGAGGCCGTAAGGCGCATGACGGAGAGGCTCGCGCTGCGAGGGCCGGATCACGAGGGCTACTACAGCGACGGCGTTCTGGCCTTCGGCCACCGCAGGCTTTCCATCATCGATCTCAGCTCGCATGCTGACCAGCCGATGATCGACGAGACACTGAAGATCGCGCTGGTTTTCAACGGCACGATCTACAACTACCGCGAGTTGCGCGAAGAGCTTGCAGGCATGGGCTACGAGTTTTTTTCCACCGGCGACTCTGAGGTTATCATCAAGGCCTACCACGCCTGGGGCGAGAACTGTGTGCAGCGCTTCTATGGTATGTTCGCCTTCGCGGTCTGGGACATGAGAGAAAAGTCCCTGTTTCTTGCGCGTGACAGATTGGGCATCAAGCCGCTCTATCACACGCTGAACAATGACAGGTTGCGCTTCGCATCAACGCCGCAGGCGCTGCTCGCGGGAGGGAGCGTGGACACGAGCCTCGATCCCGTCGCGCTGCATCAGCACTTCACGCTGCACGGCGTCGTTCCCGCGCCGCGCACGATACTCAAGGGAATAAGGAAGCTGCCTCCCGCGCACACGATTAAATTTCTGTCGACGGGCGAGGTCGTGCAGCGCTGCTACTGGCATCTCGATGCGACACGCCCCGACAAGGAGCTGACGGAGCAGGAATGGCTGGCCGCGACGCGCACCGTACTTCAGCGCGCGGTCGAACGCCACAGGCTGGCTTCCGACGTGCCCGTGGGCATACTGCTTTCAGGCGGTCTGGATTCCAGTCTGCTGGTAGGGATGCTCGCCGATCATGTGGACGAGCTCAACACATTCTCGATAGGATTTGAGGAAGTCGCGGGCGAAGTGGCGGACGAATTCGAATATTCCGATCTGGTGGCCAATACATTCAAGACCCGGCACCACAAGTTCGCGGTGCCCAATTCGGAGATGCTGAAGCGCCTGCCCGATGCGATACGCGAGATGTCGGAACCGATGGCGAGCTATGACGTCACCGCATTCTATCTCCTTGGAGAGCGCGTTTCCAAAGAGGTGAAGGTGGTGCTAGCGGGGCAGGGGGCGGACGAGGTCTTCGGCGGATACTTCTGGTATCCGCGCATGGATGCCGAAGATGGCGCGCCTCTGGAGCGTTTCGCGCGGCATTATTTCGACAGGGATCACGGCGAGTATCTCGAGATGATGGCGGACGAATATTCGGTACCGGATGTCACGGGGGCATGGGTCTCAGAGCAGTTCGGAGAAGAAGGCGCAGAAGAATTCTTGGATCGGGTGTTCAGGCTGGACATAACGCGCCTGATGGTGGAGGATCCGGTGAAGCGGGTGGACAACATGACGATGGCCTGGGGGCTGGAAGCGCGGGTGCCTTTCCTGGACCATGAACTGGTCGAGCTGGCAGCCAGGATGCCGCCTTCGCTGAAGCTCAAGGAAGGCGGCAAATTTCCGCTCAAGGCGGTCTCGCGCGGGCTGATACCGGATGCGGTGATAGACCGCGCAAAGGGATATTTCCCGGTGCCCGCGCTGAAGCGCATCAGAGGAGAATTCCTCGTAAAGATACGGAGCATACTGGATTCGGATGCATGCAGAAGCCGAGGGCTTTACAGGCGCGGCTATGTGGAGAAGCTCCTGGCAGACCCGGAGGCGTATCTGACACGCATACAGGGAAGCAAGCTCTGGCATCTCGCGCTTCTGGAATGGTGGCTGCAGGTCAACGTGGACGGTCTTTCAGTCCAAGCCGCCAAAGCGAGGTGACTTCAAGTCTGCGCGCTGCATAGAGTACATCCCTTGCATCTTCCGTCTTCGGATGGCGGGGCTTCGCGTCCAGCCTGCCCAAAACGACGAGGCCCGCGTTCTCAATCATTTCGAGCAGCTCCGATCTCTTGCGCAGTACGAGGTGTTCAGCCAAGTCCGAGAGTATCAGCCAGCCTTCCCCATTTTCATTCAGATGGGATGAGAGACCCTCCAGAAAGCCTTTCAGCATGCGGCTTTCAGGGTCGTAGACCGCGTGTTCCAGCTTTGAGCTCGGGCGCGCCGGCACCCAGGGAGGATTGCAGACTATCAGGGACGCGCGCCCCCCGGGAAAAAGATCTGCCCTGGCGACTTCTATGCTTTCCTGAAAGTTCATCCTCGATATGTTCTCGCGCGCACAGGTTAGCGCGCGCTCGTCCTGGTCTGTTGCGATGATGTGCGCAATGCCGCGCTTTGCGAGGAGTGCTGCGAGGACCCCTGTTCCAGTTCCTATGTCGAAGGCGACAGGGTGTGATTTCAAGGCCTCAGGAAGGGGAGCTTTCGCGACGAGCTCAAGGTATTCGCCGCGCACCGGAGAGAACACGCCGTAATGGGGATGGATATGTGTTGCGAGTTCCGGAACAAGGACGCCTTTCCTGCGCCATTCGTGGGCGCCTATGATGCCGAGCAGCTCGCGCAGCGATGCGACATAGGGGAAGCTCGCATCGCCGTAGGCTTCTGTGCAGGCGGCTAGCACGTCCGGCGCGCGGCGCAGCGGGATGGCATGGCCGGAATCGAAAGGGATCAGCAGCATCGCAAGCGTCCTCGAACGCTGCGACTTCGCCTGGCGATAGAGATGAAATCCCTCGGGCATGGGGGCGGTCTTTGTGGGCTTTCTGTCCGCGCGTCTCGCCATCGCGTTGAGCAGCTGTCTTGCGTTCTGGAAGTCGCCGCGCCAGAGCAGCGCCGTTCCCTCGCATGCAAGGCGGTATGCGGCATCCGCAGTCATGCTGTCGTCGGCCACCACGACGCGTCTGGACGGAGGCATGCCGCTCTCTGAGCGCCAGGCGGCGGTCATTTCCGAGCCAGCTTCATTCCAGTGTATGTTCTGGCCCAATTCCTTCTTCCGGAGTCTTTTGAGTGGCTTTGATCATCGACTCACGCGAGGCGGGCGATTCGAGGCTGATGCGGCCCAGCTTGCCGGACCTGAATTCGGTGAGCAGTATCATTGCAGCCTTCTCGATGTCGATTTTTCCGCCACGCATGCATCCCCGTTTTCGTGCGACGGCCTCGACCACAGCCATGCCGTCCATTCCGGCAACGTCGATACCGTAGCGATCGGCGAGCCTCTCCGGATAGCGGGCGAGCAGGCTGTTTGCCAGATGTTCGGCAATCTCCTCCTCGAACACCGCGTTGCGTCCGATCGCGTGTATCGCCGCCAGCTTGTAGCCGTCTTCCTCGAATTCGATCTTGGGCCACATCAGGCCCGGTGAATCGGTCAGCGTCATCTTGTCACTCAGCTTGTGGCATTGCTGAGACTTTGTCACGGCTGGTTCGTCGCCGACATTGGCCACGCGGCGCTTCAGCAGCATGTTCATCAGCGTGGACTTACCGACATTGGGTATGCCCATGATCATCATCCGGAGCGGCTTGTGCGTGCTGTTGCGATGGGGCGCGAGCGGCTGGCAGAGTTTCGGGATGCGTGCCGCATCACTGGCGCTCCTGCAGCTCAATGCGACGGCCGCGACATTTGCCTGCGCATTGTAGAAATCCAGCCACTGCTGTGTGATGATTGGATCGGCCAGATCCGTCTTGTTGAGCACCTTAAGGCACGGGCGGTTGCGGTGCATGCGCAGCTCCCTGATCATCGGGTTGGCGCTTGCCTCGGGTGCGCGCGCATCCAGGACCTCTATCACGACATCGATGAATTCCATCGTCTCCGCAGCCTTCCTGCGCGCGGAGTTCATGTGTCCGGGAAACCACTGTATCGCCATTACGATTCCAATTCCTGATGTTCGAGTAGGGCAAGCTCGGCTTCTTCGAGATACCGCCATTCACCCTCTCTTATGTCTAACCTGTCCAGTTCGAGTCCGCCTATCCGAGTGCGGGAAAGTGCTGTGCAGTGATTGCCTGCTGCAGCCAGCATGCGCTTGACCTGGTGATACTTGCCCTGATTGAGCGTGATCTCCATTTCGCGCCTCCCCGTCATCCTGCAGCCTTGCACAGAAAGCGGCGCAGGCTCGTCGTGGAGTTGCACGCCCTTGAGCAGCGCATCCATCAGAGCGTCAGTCACCGGATCCTGTGTGCTTGCGATATAGACCTTGGGCACATGGCGTCTGGGAGAAGATTGCGCATGGATGAACGCGCCGTCGTCAGACATCAGCAGGAGCCCTGTCGTGTCGTGATCCAGACGCCCTACGGGCTGCATGCCACGCAGCGCGAACTGCTTTGGCAGCAGCGTCAGCACGCTCGGATGATGGCTGGGTTTTCTCGAGCACTCGAATCCCGAAGGTTTGTTGAGTGCGATATAAACATGCTTCCTGTATTGCCACACCTCGCCGAAGACGGTGAATTCAAGCCCTTCGGGCTCCAGCTTTTCGTCGGCATCGGCCGCAGCAAAACCTGAAACGCGCACGTCCCCGCCCTCGATCAGGGATCGGCACCATTTGCGCGTGCCGAATCCCTGCGACTGCAGGATGCGATCGAGGGTCGTTTTGCTCATGGTCTCAATTCTAGCACGCGGGTTGTGCCGGAAATTCGCCGTCCACGTAAAGCCAGCGGCCGTCTATGAGAGAGAAGCGACTGATCTCGTGCATGCGGCGGGCGTGGCCCATCTGGCCTAACATCGCGCAAAGTGACCATTCTACCCCCAAATCTCAAGATGGCATTGCCGCTCCGTTCGGACTATAATCGCGCCTGTCACATAGCCAGGTTCTTACCGAATACCACGATGCAGCTGTTTGCCTTTGGCCTCAACCATCAGACTGCGCCTCTCGCCGTGCGCGAGCAGGTCGCATTCGGCATGGACAGGATAGAGATCGCGCTGAGAGACCTGGTGGGAAATGGCGCGGCGAAAGAGGCCACGATACTGTCCACCTGCAACCGCATGGAGCTTTACTGCAATGCGGCAAAGCCGGAGCATGCGATAGACTGGCTGGCAGGCTACCATAACTTGCCGCGCAAGGATCTCGAGCCCTATCTTTATTCGTTGCCGCGCGAGCAGGCGGTCAAGCATTCCTTCAGGGTTGCAAGCGGCCTGGATTCCATGGTGCTGGGCGAGCCCCAGATACTCGGGCAGATGAAGCAGGCGGTGCGCCAGGCCGAGCAGGCAGGCACCATGGGCATACTGCTGCACAAGCTGTTCCAGAACACCTTTTCAGTCGCAAAGCAGGTTCGCACGGAAACCGAGATAGGCGCAAATCTGGTCTCGATGGCTGCGGCTGCTGTGAAACTTGCGGAGCGCATCTTTACAAGCATAGCAGACCAGAACGTGCTGTTCGTGGGTGCGGGCGAGATGATGGAGCTCAATGCGGTTTATTTTGCGGCGCGCAATCCCAAGCGCATCACGGTCGCGAACCGGACGCTGGAGCGCGCGCAGACGCTGGCGCGCCAGTACAACGGATCGGCCATCACGCTCTCCGATCTTCCGGAGCAGCTAGCACAGCACGACATCATCGTGACCTGCACCGCAAGCCAGCTTCCCATCCTGGGCAAGGGTATGGTGGAGCGCGCGTTGAAAATGCGCCGCCACAAGCCGCTCTTCATCGTGGACCTCGCGGTGCCGCGCGATGTCGAAACCGAGGTTGCTGAACTGAACGACGTGTTCCTGTACACCGTGGACGACATCGCCGATGTGGTCAAGGACGGTCTGGAAGCGCGCCAGGGCGCGGTCAAGGAAGCAGAGGTCATCATAGACTCGGGCGTGTCCAACTTCATGCACTGGATGGAATCGCGCGACGTGGTGCCTACCATACGTGCGCTGCGCGAGCAGGCTGAAACCAGTCGACAGCAAGAGCTTGAAAAGGCGATGCGCCTCCTGGCGCGCGGTGAAAGTCCCGAGAAGGTGCTTGAGGTGATGAGCAGAGGACTCATCAACAAATTCCTGCATGCGCCCACCCATGCGTTGAACCAGGCGCACGGCAACGACAGGGACAGCTTCGTCGACACGGTGCGCAGGCTGCATCACCTGCAATCCGAAGAATAGTTTCCCCGATCGATGAAGAAGAACATATCAGTCAAGCTCGCTCAGCTGAGCGAGCGCCTAGTCGAAGTCAACCAGCTTTTGAGCACCGAAGATGCGACGCGCGACATGGACGTGTTCCGCAGGCTGAACCGCGAGCGCGCGGAGCTCGAGCCCGTTGTCGAGCTCTTCCATGCCTACCAGTCTTGCGAGCGCGACATCGAAGCAGCGCGCGAGATGGCAGAAGACCAGGAGATGCGCGAATTCGCTGAAGCCGAGATCAGAGAGGGCGAGGCCCGCCTTCTGCAACTCGACCAGGAACTGCAGAAGGCGCTGTTGCCCAAAGACCCCAACGACGATCGCAGCGTGTTTCTCGAGATACGCGCGGGCACGGGAGGAGACGAGGCCGCACTCTTCGCGGGGGATCTTTTCAGGATGTATTCGCGTTTCGCCGAGCGCCGCAGGTGGCAGGTCGAGGTGATCTCGGCAAGCGAAGGCGAGATGGGTGGCTACAAGGAGGTCATCGCGCGCATCGTTGGGCAGGGCGCATACTCTGTGCTGAAATTCGAATCCGGTGCGCACCGCGTGCAGCGCGTGCCTGCCACAGAAACCCAGGGTCGCGTGCATACTTCCGCCTGCACGGTGGCCGTGATGCCTGAAGCCGACGAGGTGGACGAAGTCGTGCTCAATCCGGCAGACCTGCGCATAGACACCTTCCGCGCATCGGGCGCCGGCGGGCAGCACATCAACAAGACGGATTCGGCCGTGCGCATCACACACCTTCCTACGGGCGTGGTGGTCGAATGCCAGGACGGGAGATCACAGCATCAAAACAAGGCGCAGGCGATGCGCGTGTTGTCAGCCAGAATCAAGGATGCGCAGGTGAGGGCGCAGAACGCAGAGACAGCAGCCACGCGCAAGAGCCTGGTGGGTAGCGGCGACAGGTCCGAACGCATACGCACCTACAATTTCCCGCAGGGCAGGGTGACCGACCATCGCATCAACCTGACGCTCTACAAGATGGATGCGATCATGGACGGTGACATGGGCGAACTCACATCGGCCTTGATGGCAGAACACCAGGCAGAGCAGCTCGCCGCGATGGCGGAAGAGCCTAACGCCTGACAAAAGGAGAATGCTGTGAATCCATTGCTGGACTTTAGCGGCCTGCCGCAGTTCGAAAAGATCAGACCCGAGCATGTCGCGCCCGCGATCGAACAGCTGCTTTCGGAATGCCGCTCTTTGATTGCGCGCCTGATCGCTGACAGGGAGCAACCCACCTGGGACAATTTCGTGCTGCCGATGGAGGATGCGCACGAGCGTCTTGCGCGAGCCTGGGGGCCGGTGGGGCACCTGAACGCGGTGATGAATTCGCCGGAACTGCGAACTGCCTACAACGCGACGCTTCCAGTGATCACGCAGTATTACGCGGAGCTTGGGCAGAATATGGCGCTATTCGAAAAATTCAAGGCGCTGAAGCACAGTCCCGGATTCGAGTCGCTGAGCGCTGCGCGCAGGAAGATCATCGACAACGAGCTGCGCGATTTCAGGCTCGGCGGGGCAGAGCTTCCAGAAGACAGGAAGGCGCGATACCTCGAGATACAGGAGAGACAATCCGAGCTTTCGTCGCGCTTCTCGGACAACCTGCTCGATGCGACCAACGATTTCACGCTGCTTGTCGAAGACAAGAGCGAACTCACAGGATTGCCGGAAGACGCGCTGCAGGCGGCGCACGAGGCCTATCTCGAGCATGCCAAGACGGCGGCCGTTGAAGCGGGTAAGCCTGACCTGAGCAATGTCGAAGGGGCTGGCTGGCTATTCACGCTGAAGGCGCCCTCCTATATGCCCGTGATGCAGTATGCGGACAATAGAAAGATGCGCGAGAAGATGTACCGCGCCTATGCCACGCGCGCATCCGAATTCGGCAAGCCGGAGTGGGACAACTCGGCGCTGATGGACGAGATCGTCGCGCTTCGCGGCGAGGAGGCGAGGCTGTTGGGCTTTGCCAGTTACGGGGAGCTCTCCCTTGCCGCGAAGATGGCTGATACACCGGAACAGGTCGTGGAATTCGTGCGCGAATTGGCGCGCCGCTCTCGTCCCTTCGCGGAAAGGGACCTTGCTGAGCTGCGCGAATTTTCAAGCATAGAGCTTGGTCTTGATGAACTGCATTCATGGGATTTCGCCTATGCAAGCGAGAAGCTGCGCGAAAAGCGCTATGCCTTCTCGGAACAGGAGGTGAAGGAATATTTCCCCGAGGACGCGGTGCTTGCCGGGCTCTTCAGGCTGGTCGAGGCGCTATACGGTTTGAAGATTTCAGAGTCATCCGCTCCGGTCTGGCACGAGAGCGTGCGCTTCTTCGACATCAGGTCGAATGGCAAGCTCGTCGGACAGTTCTACTTCGACCTCTACGCGAGAAGCAGCAAGCGGGGAGGGGCGTGGATGGACGATGTGATTTCCCGCCGTAAGAAGGACGGCAACATACAGACCCCGGTCGCCTATATGAACTGCAACTTCTCTGCTCCCGTAGGCAGCAAGCCAGCGCTATTCACGCACGACGAGGTCATCACGCTGTTCCACGAGTTCGGACACGGTCTGCACCATCTGCTGACGGAGGTCGAGGACTTGGGCGTATCGGGCATCAGCGGCGTGGAATGGGATGCGGTCGAGCTGCCCAGCCAGTTCATGGAAAACTATTGCTGGGAATGGGATGTGCTCTCGGGCATGACGCGCCATGTGGACACGTCGAAGCCGCTACCGCGAACGCTGTTCGACAAGATGCTGGCGGCAAAAAACTTCCAGAGCGGGCTGCAGAGCCTGCGACAGATCGAGTTCGCGCTGTTCGACATGCTGTTGCACAGCGCATTCGAGCCCGGTGGTGCGAAATCGATACTGCAGCTCCTGGACGAAGTGCGCGCCGAGGTGGCCGTGCTGATGCCTCCCGAATACAACCGCTTTCCGCACAGCTTCTCGCACATCTTTGCGGGCGGCTATGGTGCCGGCTATTACAGCTACAAGTGGGCCGAGGTGCTCTCCGCGGATGCTTACAGCCTGTTCGAGGAGCAGGGCGTGCTGAATCCCGCAGTGGGTGCGAAGTTCAGAAGCGAAGTGCTTGCTGTTGGCGGGTCGCGTGATGCGATGCAGTCCTTCGTCGCGTTCCGCGGCCGTGAGCCCAGGATAGATGCGCTGTTGAGGCACAACGGCCTGATCGAGCACGCATGAAGCTTGCAACCTGGAACGTGAATTCGCTGAAGGTGCGCCTGCCGCAGGTGCTGGAATGGCTATCAGGCCATACAATGGACGCGCTCTGCCTGCAGGAGACTAAGCTGCAGGACGTCGATTTTCCGCACGAGGAATTGCAAAAGGCGGGCTATCGTAGCGTCTTTTCGGGACAGAAGACCTACAACGGCGTGGCCATCCTGAGCCGCGAAGAAGTGCGCGACGTGCAGGCAGGCATACCCGGATTCGATGACGAGCAGAAGCGCGTGATCGCCGCGACCCTGAACGATGTGCGCATCGTCTGCGTTTATGTGCCCAACGGCCAGAGCGTCGATTCGGACAAGTACCGCTACAAGCTCGAATGGCTCAAGGCCCTGAATTGCTGGCTGAAGGATGAGCTCGCGAACTATCCCATGCTTGCGCTGCTAGGCGACTACAACATTGCGCCAGAGGATAGGGACGTGTATGACCCGAAAGCCTGGGCGGGCAGCGTGCTGGTGTCAGAACCGGAGCGCGAGGCGTTCCGTTCATTGCAGAGCCTTGGGCTGAAGGACAGCTTCAGGCTCTTCGAGCAGCCGGAAAAGTCTTTCAGCTGGTGGGACTATCGCATGATGGCCTTCCGCCGCAACATGGGCCTGCGCATAGACCACATCCTGTTGAGCGAACCTCTGGCGTTACAGTGCAAGGCAAGCGCAATCGACAAGGCGCCAAGAAAGCTTGAGCGCCCGTCCGACCATGCACCCGTGATCGTCGAATTGTAGGTCCAACTCTGAATTTGGATTTTGTTACCCCTGTGCGCCGCCGAGTAGCGCAGGCTGGTCAGGGGGTGTCGGCGAGGACTGTCTGAGCGCGTAGCGCGAGTTCCGCAGCCGCCTGAAAAGTCGAGCAACGCAGGGTACCCCGCAGGGACGGCAAACCGGGGGCGATTTCTTTGGGTTACTTTTCTTGGCAAGACAAGAAAAGTGACTAGCTGCCGGGCTATCCCCGGCAGTGTTGGTATGGTTTTGAATTTGCCGCACATTGCGCGCAACGCCAACTAACCGTTTGCGCCGAACATCATCCTTCTGGCAACGAACTTCTTGACGAAGGGCATGCAGTCGAGCGCAGTGAGGGATGCGCTGCGCAACTGAGAGACGATAGGCAGGTCGTTGGAAAAGAGCCGGACCAGGCTGTCGGTGAAACCTGTGCCGCCCTCGCGGTCAGCCAGACGACTTCTGCGATAGCCTGCGAGCATTTCCTCCGTCCCAAGCGATTCGGGTCTCGCATCCAGTATCTCCTGGGCAAGCTCCCATGCATCGCGAAGGCCCATGTTGAATCCCTGGCCTGCAACGGGATGCATGGTCTGCGCGGCATTGCCTATCAGCACCACGCGCGGCATCGGCGCCTGATCCTTTGCCTTTTTGAGCCCAAGAGGGAAACTGCTGCGTTTGCCCGCGCTCCTGAATCGGCCGACGCGATCGCCGAAATGGCAGTGCAGTTCATGAAGGAATCTTGCGTCATCCCAGGCGAGCATCTGTTCCATCCTCTCGTGTGGCGCAGTCCAGACGAGCTCGTAACCGTCCATGTATGGGAGCAGCGCAAGCGGCCCGTCTGGTGTGAAACGCTCGAAAGCGGTGTCAGGTTTTGGGTCAGTGCAGGTCACATGGCTGATCAGCGCGCTCTGCCCGTAGTCGCGCATCTTGGGAGGATACCGGTCCGCGAGCAGCTTTCCGCCGTCGGCCAGTATCGCAAGGCGAGCAGAAAGCTCGTGCTCCTCTCCATCCGCGTCGTCAGGCTCTGTGCAGGCCTGCCGATAGCGAATTGTAGCGTGGTTCGCATCGCTTTCGATCCCGGTTACGTTCGCGCCCTGCATCGCATGCCCGTATTGCAGCGCCTTGTGCAATGAAGGGTAGGGAAGCACGTAACCCAGTTCGGGCACGTTCATTTCGGATGCGCGAAGCAAGGTGCGCCCGAAGCCCTGTTTCTGCGACACATGTATGGTGCGTATCGCAGAGACATGCTGCAGCGCATCCCATGCGCCCAGCCTTTCCAGAAGCAGCCTGCTGCCATAGGAGAGTGCGAGTGCGCGTGCATCAGAACTCGCTCCTGTTCTCGCCTCGAGCAGGCGGACGGAAAAAGCGCTGTCCTTCAGCGCCCGCGCCAAGGCACTGCCGACGGGGCCTCCTCCTATGATCGCGATGTCGCAGGTCTGGGTCATGATTTTCTCATCAGCTCCTCGATGCCGGAAATGGATTTCGGCGCTGCCTCGGTCAGCACCTCGTTGCCTGTCCTGGTGATCGCGACGTCGTCCTCTATGCGTATGCCCGTGTTCCAGAGCGGGCGCGGCACGCCCTTGCCAGGACGGATGTAGCATCCCGGCTCGACGGTCAGAACCATGCCCGGCTGCAGTATGCGCCATTCGCCGTCCGTTTTGTACTCCCCGACGTCATGCACGTCCATTCCCAGCCAGTGGCCGGTACGGTGCATGTAGAATTTTTTGTAGCTTTCGTTTTCCAGAACATCATCCACGGTGCCCTTGCAGAGCTTCAGGTCTATGAAGCCCTGGATAAGCACGCGCAGCGCTGCCTGATGCGGTGCGTCCCAGCTTTGACCGGGTTTTGCTTCATCGATCGCTGCAAGCTGCGCGGCAAGCACGATTTCGTATGCATGCCTTTTCGCGCCTGAGAATTTTCCGTCCACAGGAAAGGTGCGCGTGATGTCTGAGGCATAGCCTTCGAACTCGCATCCCGCGTCTATCAGAAGGAGATCGCCGTGTTCCAGCTCTGCGTCGTTGGAGATGTAATGCAGCACGCAGGCGTTCGCGCCGGAGGCAACGATAGAGGTGTAAGCGGGATGACGCGCGCCGTGTCTGCAGAATTCGTGCAGCAGTTCCGCCTCGACCTCGTATTCGAAGGCGCCCGCGCGCGCGAACCGCATCGCCCGCTTGTGTGCGGCAACAGAGATCGCGGCAGCCCTGCGCATGGTCGAGAGCTCGGATGCATCCTTGATGAGCCTCATCTCGTTAATCGGCGTTCTGATGTCGCGCATCTCGTCGGGCGCTTTTATTCCGCTGCGCACTCGTCTCTGTACAGCTTCCCTGAGCTTCAGAATGCGCTGGTCCCAGTCTGTATCAGCGCCCATGGGATAGTGGACGACCGTCCTGTCTGCCATCAGGTCCACGAGTATCTCGTCCAGCTTTTCTGTCGGATGGGCCGAATCGAAGCCGAACTCTTCGCGCGCGGCTTCAGGCCCGAACCGGTAACCGTCCCATGTTTCGCGCTCCGGGTTCTTCTCGCGGCAGAAGAGTATGCTCTGCGGCTCATCTCCCGCGACCAGCACGAGAACGGATTCTGGTTCCGCAAAGCCCGTGAGGTAGTGAAAGCTGCTGTCGAAGCGGTATGGGTAATGCGCATCTCCGTTGCGCTGCCGCTCTGGCGCATTGGGTATGATCGCGATGCCTTTGCCCAGCTTCTTGATGAGGCGGGTGCGGCGTTTTGCATAGATGTCAGGCATGATGGCTTTCTTGAATGAGCTGTTTGTCGAGCTGAAAGAGGCGCTCCGGCGTACCGACGTCCGTCCACTCTCCCGGGTGTTTTTCCCCGCCGACTCTGCCGAGTGCGATCTGCTCCCTGAGCAAGGGTGCGAGCGCCGCCCTGCTGCCAATCTCGATGCCGGCAAACATCGCAGGGCTGTATACGCCTATGCCGCTGAAGGTCAGAAAAGGGCAGGATTGAGGATTTTGGATTGAGAATTCGGGGTTGAGGATGGTGGATTGAGGAGCGGGGAAAGAAGGCGAAATGCGATCGCCTATGAGAGAAAAATCGCCTCGGGGATGATGGGGAGGATTGTCGACGAGGACGAGGTGAGCCGCGTCGCTTCCGAGCTTCACCGCGTTCAGCCTCGAGAAATCGTAGTCGCAGTGGATATCGCCGTTGACGACAACGAAGGGCGAGTCGCCAAGCAGATGCAGCGCATAGGCGATGCCGCCCGCGGTCTCCAGCGCTTCCAATTCTCTCGAGTATTCTATCCTTGCTCCGTATCTTTTGCCGTCGCCCAGCGCATCCTCTATCTGGCTGCCCAGATGCGCGTGGTTGATCACGATGTCCACCATGCCCGCTCGCACCAGGTTCTCGATGTGCCATACGATGAGCGGCTTTCCTCCCGCTTTGAGCAGCGGCTTGGGAGTGCTGTCGGTGAGCGGCCTCATGCGCTCGCCGCGCCCGGCTGCCAGTATCATGGCTATCATGGGTTTTGTGCTTTCCGTGTTCGTTTACTCGCCCGTTTGAGGTAGCGGATTGGTGTGAGGGGAGCGCGCAGCCCCATGAGTTCATATCTCATCACTTTAAAACCCGTACCCCGTAGGCGCATTTGCGGGAGGGGCCAGCTCGTCAAGCAGCCTGAGTAGTGGCTTCAGGTCCTCGTAGCGCGCGCAGGCTGCGCGCAAATATTCCATGACCAGAGGCATGTCCTTCAGATAGCCTTCCTTGCCGTCCCTGTGATAGAGCCTTGCGAAGATGCCGAGCACCTTGATGTGGCGCTGCACGCCCATCAGCTCGAAGTCGCGGTAGAATTCCCCGAAGTCCTCCTGTACCGGCAGCCCCGCGCGTCTCGCCCTTTCCCAGTAGGCGATCAGCCAGTCTATGACCTGTTCCTCGTCCCATTTGACGTAGGCGTCCTTGTAAAGCGAGACCAGATCGTAGGTGATCGGGCCGTATACCGCATCCTGGAAGTCGATGATTCCGGGATTGGGCTCGGAAACCATCAGGTTGCGGGAATGATAGTCGCGGTGCACATAGACCTTGGGCTGGGCGAGATTGTTGGCGACGATGCGCGAGAACACGGTTTCCAGTCTGGCATGCTGCGCATCGGAGAGCGTTCTTCCGAGGTGCTTCTTGACATACCATTCGGGGAAGAGGCGCATCTCTCTCAGGAGCAGTTCCTCGTCATAGGGTGGCAGTTCGGCTTCGCTGGAAGCGGCCTGTATCCTGACCAGTGCGCGCGTCGCGGCGCCATAAAGCTCTCGCGCATTACCCTCGTTCAGCGCGTCGAGGTAGGTCGTGCTGCCAAGGTCGGACAGCAAGAGAAAGCCCTGAGCCAGGTCTTCGGCGTGCACGTGGGGAACATGGACTCCCGCCTTTTCGAAAAGCCGGGCGACATGCAGGAAAGGCCGGCAGTCCTCGTGGCTGGGCGGCGCGTCCATAGCGATCAGCGTGCGATCCGCAAAGCTCGCGCGGAAATAGCGGCGGAAGCTTGCGTCTGCCGATGCGGGCGAGAGCAGAAAGCTTTCCCCCGGAAACAGGCCTTTCAGCCATGCTGTGAGTTGTTGCTGACGTTGCATATTGGGCTATTGATCTTTGCTTAATGGTAAACTTGCAAAAGTTTACCATCTTCTCGATATTATGCGGTTTCGTCTCAAGCCCGTTCTGTTCACTGTGCTTTGCGCCTTTGCTTATCCCGCAGCTGCCGAGGAGCTCCGCCCGTCGCAGAGTGGAAGCCAGGATGCGCCGGTCTATCTGGATGCGGACAAACTTTCCGGCAAGCAGAACGACAGGGTCGAGGCGACCGGCAATGCCGTGATGACCCGGGACGACGAAAAGGTGAGCGCGGACCGCATGCTGTACGACCAGGAAACGGGCGATGTGGAAGGGTTCGGCTCGGTCGTCCTGGAGCAGAAGGGCAGCACGATGAGCGGCCCCTACATGAAGATGAATATGGATACCTATGCGGGATTCATGGAGCAGCCGCAGTATGTCATCAAGCAGACCGGAGGCCATGGCACCGGAGACATGGCGCACATACAGGACAAACAGCATTACACGCTTGACGATGCGACCTACACCACGTGCCGCGCGGACCAGGAGGACTGGCAGGTCAAGATGAACACGCTCGAGATAGACAGGGCCGAGCAGACCGGCATCGCGCACAGCGCCTGGATCGAGTTCATGGATGTCCCCATACTCTATTCTCCCTACATGGATTTCCCGCTGGGGAATCAGCGCAGGTCGGGATTTCTTTCACCCATATTCGGGGGCACCACGAACAGCGGCAGCGAGTTCGCGCTGCCCTACTACTGGAACATCGCGCCCAACTACGACGCAACCTTCACGCCGAGAATACTGGCAAAGCGCGGCATACAGCTCAACAACGAATTCCGCTACCTGAACCCGGATTATTCAGGCGTGGTCCAGGCCGACATACTGCCCAACGATGCGATCACCGGAACGAACCGCACCCACTTCAGCTTGATACACAACGAGACCTTCGGCGGCGGGCTCACCGGCAGCATCAACTACAACCATGTATCCGACAGCAACTATTACATGGATCTGGCCGATTCGGTGAACGTGACCTCGCAGGTCAACCTGCTGCAGGATGCGGAAATCAACTACAACGCGGGTTCCTGGAGCAGCACGGTGCGCATGCAACAGTTCCAGACGCTGCAGAATCCGCTTGCGCCGATCGCGATACCCTATGCGATGCTGCCGCAGATCATTCTCAACGGCCAGCGCGATTTCGGCGATGCGAACTTCACATTCAAGGGTGAATACGTCGATTTCGTCCATCCGACTGCGGTGAACGGACAGCGCCTGGTGATACAGCCCAGCATCAGCTATCCCTTGGTCGACGCGCCCGGCTATTACATGACGCCCAAATTCACGCTGAACAGCACGCAGTATGTGATGGGCATCAACAACGCGACAGCGATACCGGACACCACGCGCACGCTCCCGATGTTCAGTCTGGACAGCGGCATGACCTTCGAAAAGGACATGAGCTTCATGGGGGATGGCTACGTGAACACCCTGGAGCCGCGCGCCTATTATCTCTATGTGCCCTACAGGAATCAGGACCAGCTTCCCGTTTTCGATACGGCGCAGGTGCCGCTGACCTTTCCGCAGATGTTCACCGAGAACCGCTTCATAGGTAACGACCGAATTGGGGATGCGAATCAGGTCACGCTGGGGCTGACCTCGCGGTTTCTCGGACAGAACGACGGGGTCGAATACCTGAAGCTCATGGTGGCTGAGATATTCAGTTTCACCACGCCCAGGGTCAACCTGGTCGCGCCCACGACATCGAACAACAAGTCGGACATCATGCTGGGCGCATCTAGCCGCATCAGCACGGAGTGGTCGCTGGACAGCGAACTGCAGTACAGCCCCGTACTGTCCGCGGTGCAGCACTACAATGTGAACGCAAGCTATCGCCCCGAGGCGGGCAAGGTGCTGAACCTGGGCTATCAGTTCTTCGCCAGCACGCTGGGCGCACAAATTCCCGGCATTGCAAACCCGACGGGCAACGCAATCGTCAACGGGGTGCTCTATCCGACCGTATACGGCATACCCTATACCACGATCAACGGATTTAACTACGCGGTCGCCTCGCCTGCCTTGCGGCAGATCAATATTTCCGGACAATGGCCCCTTTCCAGGCACTGGCATGCGGTGGGGCAGTGGAATTACTCGCTGCTGGACAGGATGCTGATCAACGGCGTTGCGGGACTGGAATACGAGGAGAGCTGCTGGACTGTGCGCATCGTGATGCACAGTTTTGTGGCCGGGGTAGGCGTGAACAGCGCGGGCCAACCCGCCGCGATCAACGACACGGGCTTCCTCGTGCAGCTCGAATTGAACGATCTGATCAAAATGGGATCGGATCCGATGGCGCTCCTGAAGCAGAGCGTCCCGGGCTACACGAAGACGACGCTTGCCCCATGATTACCCTAGTACGAAAGCTGAATATGTCTAAAATGAAAATACTGTTTTGCGCTGCACTCCTGGTTTTCAATTCCGCTGTCGCAAAGGAGGACCCGCAGGCGCAAGTGGCGACGATAGACGACGTGGTCGTGGTGGTGAACGATGACGTGATCACCAAGAACGAGCTTGACGACAGGGTGAAGTCCGTCATCAGCCAGTTGAAGAAGCAGGGGACTCCATTGCCAGAGATGTCCGTGCTCAAGAAGCAGATACTGGAGCGTATGATCACCGACATGCTGCAGGCGCAATACGCCAAGGAATCCGGGGTGAAGGTGGACGATACTCAGTTGGACCTCGCGATGACGAGCATCGCGCACCAGAACAATTTCGCGACGCTGGCCGAATTCCTGGACAAGCTGAAGTCGCAGGGCGTGGATGTCAAGAAATTCCGCGAGGAGATACGCTCCGAGATGATCGCAAAGAAGCTGCGTGACCGGGAGGTCGACAGCAAGCTCGCCATCAGCGAGAAGGAGGTCGACAACTATCTCGCCAACAAGTCACAGATGGGCCAGCAGAACGAGGAATATCACCTTGCGCACATCCTTGTGGTTGTGCCTGAGCAGGCGAGCGCGGACAAGATACAGGCTTCGCGCGAACGCGCAGAGCATGCGCTCACGCAACTCGCGGGAGGTGCAGACTTTGCGCAGGTGGCGGCGGGAACGTCGGATGCGAACGATGCGCTCAAGGGCGGAGACCTGGGATGGCGCCCGACAGACCGCATCCCGCCGATGTTCATGAATGCGCTTAAGGGACTCAAACCCGGCGAGAACACCGGGATACTGCGCAGTCCTACCGGTTTCCACATACTCAAGCTGGTCGACAAGAGAAGTGGCAGTGCGCCTGTCGTGATCACACAGACCCATGCGCGCCACATCCTGATCAAGACCAGCGAGATCATGACATCGGCGGAGGCGAAGAAGCGCATCCTTGCGATCAAGCAGCGCATCGATGCCGGGGCGGATTTCGCGGAAGAGGCGAGGCGCCATTCAGAGGACGGCAGCGCAGCGCAGGGCGGTGATCTGGACTGGCTTTCCCCCGGACAGACTGTATCTGAGTTCGAGGATGCGATGAACAAGCTCAAGGTCGGCGAGATAGGTGTCGTGGAGACGCAGTTCGGCTGGCATCTGATCCAGGTGCTGGCGCGGCGCAACACCGATGTCTCGACACAGCAGCAGCGGCAGCAGGCGCGCATGTCGATCGCCTCTTTCAAATCCGAGGAGATGTACCAGGACTGGTTGCGTCAGCTGCGCGACCGTGCCTTCATCGAATATCATCAGGACGATGAACAGAAATAACAAAGCGCCTCTCGCAGTCACTTCCGGCGAGCCGGCCGGCATAGGTCCGGATATCTGCGTGCGGCTCGCCGAAGAAGACGTGGTCGTGATCGGCGACATGCGGCTCCTGCAGGAACGCGCAAACATGCTGGGGGTGGATGTCGAAATCCGCGAATGGGGCTCAGGCGGAAATTTCGACAGGCGCATCCTGCATGTGATTCACGTGCCGCTTGCTGTGCCATCCAGTCCGGGCAGACTCGATCCTGAGAACAGCGGCTATGTGCTTTCCATGCTGGAGCGCGCAGTTGGAGGATGCCAGTCAGGCGAATTTTCCGGAATGGTGACGGCGCCCGTGCACAAGGGCATCATCAACGACGCAGGAATTTTCTTTACCGGGCACACCGAGTTTCTCGCAGAGCTTCTGCAGGCAAAGCAGGTCGTGATGATGCTGGTAGGCGGCGGGATGCGCGTGGCATTGGTCACCACGCACCTGCCGCTGCGCGAGGTGGCGGATGCGGTGACTGCCGAGCTTCTCGAGAGTGTGCTGCGCATGCTGGATTCAGACCTCAGGCGCCGCTTCGGAATTTCAAGGCCGCGCATCCTGGTTGCGGGGCTGAATCCGCATGCTGGAGAGGGAGGCCACCTCGGTCGCGAGGAGTTGGATGTGATGATCCCGGTGCTCGACAGGCTGCGCTCGGAGGGATTGGGAGTCAGTCAGCCGCTGCCTGCCGATACGCTCTTCACCCGGGAGAAGCTCGCACATTGCGACTGCGTGCTTGCTATGTATCACGACCAGGGCCTGCCTGTCCTCAAGCATGCGAGCTTCGGCCGAGGCGTGAACGTCACGCTGGGCCTGCCTATCATCAGGACCTCGGTCGATCACGGCACTGCGCTCGATCTCGCAGGCACGGGGCTGGCCGACATCGGCAGCATGAGGGAGGCGATCCTGGTTGCAAGGCAGATGGCTGAGTGCGAAAAACCTGTGTCCGGACGCCCGCAGGA
Organism: Pseudomonadota bacterium; assembly: GCA_021783995.1. Lineage (GTDB taxonomy): Bacteria > Pseudomonadota > Gammaproteobacteria > Burkholderiales > Gallionellaceae > Gallionella. The sequence goes on along the minus strand of JAJXTH010000026.1, from coordinate 5,107 downwards.
GCATCGTGCATAAGGCGAAGAAAAAATTTAGCTCTGGCTTCATACGCGAAGCGCATGAGCCTGCGCTGAAACGCTTTATGGGATTGTTGAAATGAGTCATCAAGCCAAGAAGCGTTTTGGCCAGAACTTCCTAGTGGATGAGGGCATCATCGCGGACATCGTAGCTGCGATCAATCCGAAATTCGAAGACAGCATGGTCGAGATAGGGCCTGGGCTCGGCGCGCTGACACGCCCGCTTCTGAAGAAACTCAAGTGCCTGCATGTGGTCGAGATAGACCGGGACATCATAGAGCGCCTGGAAAAGGAACATCCCCAGCCTAATGAAAAGCTGGTCATCCATGCGGGAGATGCGCTGAAATTCGATCTGGGTTTGCTGCCAACGCCTCTGCGCATCGTGGGCAACCTTCCCTACAACATCTCGTCCCCGCTGCTGTTCCGCTTTGCGGAATTCGCGGGGAGAATAACGGACATGCACTTCATGCTGCAGGATGAAGTGGTCGAGCGCATGGTGGCAGAGCCTTCAACTCCTGCTTACGGCAGGCTCTCAGTGATGCTGCAGTACCGCTTTTACATGGAAAAGCTGCTAGACGTGCCGCCAGAATCCTTCAGGCCTCAGCCTAAGGTGAATTCGGCTATCGTGCGCATGATCCCCTTGCCCACTGATCAGATCATGGTGAAGAACGAGGCGCTTTTCGCAAGGATAGTCGGCGCGGCCTTCGGTCAACGCAGAAAGACCTTGCGCAATACCTTGCGGGATTTCCTCGACGAAAGCGGATTTTCAGCACTTGGCATCGATCCGCAGCTGCGTGCGGAAAATCTTTCAGTCGCGGCCTTTTCAAAGATTGCTTCATATCTGAACGGGAAGGTGTAGCGGCTGTGCCGACTTTCCGAAGCATGTACAATAAATCGCATGGAGATTGATTTTTGCAAGATGCATGGCTGATGAGTGGGATATGAAACCGACGATAGATGTACAGATAGCGGAAGCGTTGTGGAACTTTCCGCAGATTAAGCTGACAATTTTGTTCGGTTCGGTTGCATCGGGCCGCCAGAAACCGGACAGCGATCTGGACATTGCTGTGGCGTCACAGAAACCGCTCACTGCGCAAGAAAAAATCGAGATAATAGGCGCCCTGGCGGCGTGTACTGGAAGGCCTGTTGATCTGGTCGATTTGAAAACAGTTGCTGAACCTTTGCTTGGACAGATATTGCGGCACGGCAGGAGAATAATAGGTTCCGATACCCTTTATGGAGAATTGATCAGTCGGCATTTGTTTGAGCAGGCGGATTTCGTGCCATACCGGACAAGGCTACTGGCAGAAAGGCGATTGGCATGGACAGGGAAGTAGTCGAACAGAAACTGGAGTCTTTGCGACGTTGTTTGCGGCGCGTTGAGACAAAGTGCCCGGCAGATCCAGCCGTGTTGGCTATTGACCCGGATCTTCAGGATATTATCACTCTCAATCTCAGTCGCGCAGTGCAGATATCTGTTGATATCGGTGCGCATCTGATTGCGGGAATGGAAGTTCTGCCTCCGGACACGATGGGTCAGACATTTGACGTGTTGGCAGAGCAAGGTGTTTTGAGCAGAGCGCTTGCAGGAAATTTGAAGAAAGCCGTGGGTTTTCGCAATATCGCGGTACATAACTATGAAAGCATCAACTGGAACATGGTGCACAGCATAGTCAAATTTCATCTTGCCGATTTCACGGAATTTGCCAGGGCAATAGCAGACCGGTTGAATGTTTTCTGATGGAACCGGCGATAAGGACAAGCTTTAAGCTTGCTTGACAGTACAAGGCTGTGCCTGCTTTAATGCGCAATGTTCATTGGATGAACGCACTTAATGTACGACGATACCACCAGCTACGGCCTGCTCAAGGCGCTGGAGCAGAATCCCGGCCTCTCCCAGAGGGACATGGCGAAACGCCTCGGCATCAGCCTGGGTAAAGTGAATTTCTGTCTCAAGGCGCTGATCGAGAAAGGCTGCCTCAAGGTCAGCAATTTCCGAAACAACGACAACAAACTGGCGTATGCCTACCTGCTCACCCCGCGCGGGATGGAGCAGAAGGCGCGCATGACCGTGGAATTCCTGCAGATCAAGACGGGAGAATACGAACGGCTGCGCGTGGAGATCGAGGAATTGAAACGCGATGTCGAGCGGGCACGCTCATGATCGAACCGATCGTAATCCAAGAGGAAAATCCATGGACGGTCTGGATGCGTCTGAATGAACGGCAGATCGAGATGATATGGTGCATCGCGCATGAAATAGGCGGTAAGCGTTTCTTCAAAAACATGGATGATCAAAGAGGGAAGCTATGGGTGTACAGAGAAAAATCGCATTGATCACGGGCGTCACGGGTCAGGATGGCGCCTACCTTGCCGAATTTCTGCTGGGCAAGGGATACGAAGTGCACGGGATCAAGAGGCGCAGTTCGCTTTTCAATACCGATCGCATCGATCATCTGTACCGTGATCCGCACGAGAAGGGCGTCAGCTTCTTTCTCCATCATGGGGACATGACAGACTCATCGAGCTTGACGAACATCATCCAGAAGGTCCAGCCGGATGAAATATACAATCTCGCGGCGCAAAGCCACGTCGCGGTATCCTTCGAAGAGCCGGAATACACGGCAAACTCCGATGCACTTGGCGCCTTGCGCATACTGGAGGCGATCCGCATGCTTAATCTCACCAAGAAGACGCGCTTCTATCAGGCTTCCACTTCAGAGCTTTACGGTCTGGTGCAGGAGATACCTCAGAAGGAGACAACTCCCTTCTATCCCAGAAGCCCCTATGCGGTTGCCAAGCTTTATGCCTACTGGATCACGGTCAATTATCGCGAGGCTTACGGCATGTATGCCTGCAACGGCATCCTCTTCAATCACGAGTCCCCGATCAGAGGCGAGACCTTCGTCACGCGCAAGATCACGCGCGCGCTCGCGCGCATCAAGCTTGGTCTTCAGGACTGCCTGTATCTCGGCAACCTGAATGCAAAACGCGACTGGGGACATGCCAGGGATTACGTCGAGATGCAGTGGCTCATGCTGCAGCAGGAAAAGCCTGAAGACTTCGTGATTGCGACAGGCGTGCAATACTCTGTCAGAGATTTCGTGAATGCTGCTGCAAAGGAGATCGGGATCGAGATAAGTTGGCGTGGAAGCGGCGTGGAAGAGAAGGGCTACTGGAAGAACGGCTCATCTCCCATAGTGGCAGTCGATCCTCGCTACTTCAGGCCCACGGAAGTGGAGACGCTGCTGGGAGACCCTTCCAAGGCTAAGCAAAAACTGGGCTGGACGCCCAAGATCACCTTTGACGAACTGGTTGCGGAAATGGTTCGCGAGGATTTGAAGAGCGCTGAGCGCGACGAGCTTATCAGGAAGCATGGCTACGATGCCATGAATTACCATGAATGATTGCGTATGCGCCTGTCTGAACGTTCCAGAGTCGTGATCCGGGAAACCGTACGAGAGGTATTCGGGAAAGACGCCTCCGTGCGGCTGTTCGGTTCGCGCGCAGAAAACGAGGCGCTCGGCGGAGACATAGACCTGCTGGTTGAATTGCCGTGCCCTGTCGAAGAGCGTGAACACAAAATCCTGAAACTGATCGCCAGGCTACAGATTCAATTGGGTGACCAGCCGATAGACGTCCTGGTGCTCGATCCTGAAACGGAGAGAAGGCCGATACATGAACAGGCATTGCAGACTGGGGTGCTGCTATGAACGAAACATTGCCTATGGATCGCTTCCTGCAAACGATGGAAATCGTCTTCCGCGAGGGGAAGCATCTGGCGTACAGCCGGAATCGGCTCTACACGGAACCGATAGATACGGCATGGGTCGAGGCGCTGCCAGGCAAGCCAGAACTTGCCGAGCGGCTTGAGGCCTTTGTTTCCCGCTATGGCCGCATGCAAGATACCATGGCCGACAAATTGTTTCCGCGCTTTCTATTGGTTCTGGCAGAGCGCCCTGGCAGCCAGATTGAAACCCTGAACCGGCTTGAGCGCCTGAGTGTGGTGGAATCGGTGGAGAACTGGCTGGAGGCACGCAACCTGCGCAACCGTTTGGTGCATGAATACATGACCGAGGCTGGGGAGTTTGCGCAGAACCTGCTGCTAGCCAGACGATACAGTCTGATGCTATTGGAGAATTACAATCGTTTGCGGGCTGATGTGATTGAACGATTGCAGATGGATGGCAAGACACTGCCGGCACAGCTTGATTTGGGCGAGAGTTAAGACAGAATGAATAGAAGCTCGAAGATATTTGTTGCGGGACACCGCGGCCTCGTGGGCTCGGCCATCGTGCGCTCGCTGGTCCGACATGATTTCAATAATATCGTTTACAGAACTCATGCAGAGCTCGACTTGACCGACCAGAAATCGGTTGCCGATTTTTTTGAGTCAGAGCGGCCGGAATGCGTTTTCCTTGCTGCTGCCAAGGTTGGCGGAATTCATGCCAACAGTACCTACCCAGCTGAATTCATCCATTCCAATCTGGCCATCCAGACCAACGTGATCCACGAGGCATGGCGCGCAGGCGTAAAGCGTTTGCTGTTTTTGGGATCAAGCTGCATCTATCCTAAGGAATGCCCGCAACCGATCAAGGAAGAATATCTGCTGACGGGGCCGCTGGAGCCGACCAACAGGCCCTATGCGATAGCCAAGATCGCAGGCATAGAGATGTGCCATGCTTACAACCGGCAATATGGCACGAAATACATCGCTGCGATGCCGACCAATCTTTATGGTCCAAACGACAATTATGATTTGAACAATTCGCATGTTCTGCCAGCACTGATGCGCAAGATGCACGAGGCGAAGTTGAAGGGCGACAAGAATGTGGTCGTTTGGGGAACGGGAACACCCAGGCGTGAGTTCCTGCACAGCGACGATATGGCTGACGCTTGCGTCTATTTGATGAAGCAGGAAGATGACAAGCTGCAGGGCCTGTTCAGTGAAACAGCGCCGCCACTGATCAACGTCGGCTGCGGAGAAGACCTGACCATACGCGAACTTGCGGAACTGATAGCGGAAATTGTTGGATTCAAGGGCGAGATCGTCTTCGACGCCAGCAAGCCCGATGGCACCATGCGCAAGGTCATG
>JAJXTH010000048.1 GCA_021783995.1 Pseudomonadota bacterium | reverse complement strand
GGCATGCGCTTGTCCAGCAGCACCGCATCGAACGTCTGCTTTTGCAAGATATCCATGGCTTCCATGCCATTGCGCGCCTCCACGACATCGAAATGCTCTGCCGGTGAGCGCCAAGTTTGCAGCGTTTCGCGTATCAATTCGCGCTGCATGTCCTCGTCATCGACGACCAATACCCGATAGTTTTCCACTTTAAGCCCTTAAATGTCATTAGATATCGAATATGTTGATAATATCGAATATATCGTTATAATGCAATCATATTTGGCTCTGTGCCCCCCAGAATTCTCTCGCCGCATCGCCAACTACCCTAATAAAAGTCATGTTTCGGAAAAAACCTTAAACCAAAACCGATTGAGTAGAGACTAGAATGAAAAAGAACTTTCCCGTCACAGGCATAGAGAGGCCATTTCCGAAAAAATTGCGGCTGGTGTCCAAAACCGACCTCAAAGGCATCATCACCTATGCGAACGATGCCTTCGTCGCAATGAGCGGATTCACAAGGGAAGAGTTGATCGGTAAAAATCACAACCTCGTACGCCACCCCGACATGCCGCCACAGGCTTTCAAATGGCTTTGGGACACGATGAAGGCGAACCGTCCATGGCGCGGAATCGTCAAAAACCGCTGCAAGAATGGTGATCACTACTGGGTGGAAGCGCTGGTCGTTCCGGTCATCGAAGAAGACAAGCTGGTGGGCTATATGTCGGTGAGGAATCCGCCCTCCAGAGAACAGGTGGCAGAAGCCGAGGCGCTTTACAGGCAGCTAAACGAGAGCGGTGCCGCCATCGGTTCCAGATTCGATCGCTACAAGTTCAGGAATCTGTCCCTGCAAACCAAGCTCCGGCTGGCCATCCAGGGCACGCTGCTTGTCGTGCTGGTCATAGCGCAAATCTGGATTTCAAACGATTTCAGAAAGGACACTTTTTCCTCAGCAAGACTGCAGGCGGAACAGATCGCAAACGAAACGATAGACAGCGCAAACATGCTGATGGAAACAGGCACAATCAGCGACGTGGCCAACCGCAAGCTGCTCATCAAGAAAATCATGTCCAGCGGAAACATCAAGTCGCTGCAACTCGTGCGTACGCAGCAGGTTATCAATCAGTTTGGCCCGGGACTGCCGGAGGAGCATATCAAGGATGATGCCCAGAAAACAGCAATAGAGTCCAAGACACCCTATTACGCGATCACCTCAGACGAAACAGGTTCGCCGGTATTCAGGGCCGTCACCCCTTATATTGTCAGCCATGATTTTCATGGTACGGACTGCCTCAATTGCCATCAGGTCGAAGTCGGCAGCGTAAACGGCGCCTCCGACATCGAGATCGACATGAAGCCAGCGTTTTCAAGACTGCATAGGATCCAGCTCGGCCTGACCATAGGCCAGATTGCATTGCAGATTTTTCTGTTCTTCCTTATCGGCGCCACCGTCAAAAAATTCATTCGTCGCCCGCTCGAACAGGCCATGGAACAGTTCGGGAAAATCATACAAGGCGACTTGAGCTCTCAAATAGACATATCCAAACTCGATGAAATGGGGGAGCTGCTTTGCGAACTCCAGACCATGCAGGCGCATATCCAGGTCATGCTCGATGAGATGGGGCTTGCTGCATCGACTATTCAGGAACGATGCGGCAGTCTGGACGCACAGATCATACAGGTAGCTGATCAATCCCTGGAGCAACAGGATCATGTTCAGCAGATTGCAAGCGCGATGGAAGAACTCAGCCAATCGGTATCCGAAGTCGCCAGTGCTGCGAATGACTCGGCCATCGCTGCGATCGAATCACAGAAAATTATTGAAAACAACAACCAGCGCATGCAGATGAGCATGGATGCAACATCGCGCGTAGTCCAGGCAGTGCAGTTATCGAGCAGAACCATCACCAATCTGGAGGGAGAAATCCAGAAAATTGGCGCCATCACCCGGGTCATCAAGGAAATTGCAGACCAGACCAACCTGCTTGCACTGAATGCCGCGATTGAAGCCGCCCGCGCAGGAGAGCAAGGCAGAGGTTTTGCGGTTGTTGCGGATGAAGTAAGAAAACTGGCGGAAAGAACGAGCACCAGCACCGGAAACATCAGCGCGATGGTCCAGACCATCCATACTGTGACTCAGACTGCAGTAAGCTCCATGGATCAGGCGGTGGTGGAAGTCGAACAGGGCATTGCCATGACGCGCGAAAATGTGGACGGCCTGCATCAGATCATGAAAGCCAGCAAGCAGGTGACAGACGGCGCGCAACACATTGCAAACGCCTCGAAAGAACAATCGCTTGCAAGCGAGGATGTCGCACGCAATCTTTCGCACATCACCGATCTTGTCGAGCACAACTGCAAGGCTGCGGAAATGGCAAAAGCCGCATCGTCTGAACTGACCAGAACTGCTGCCGAGCTCCAGACTATGGTGGAACACTTTGAAGTGAAAACACACTGATGCGACGTCTGTATCCGGAACTTTAAGCGATGCTGCTTGCCAGTATCAGGTCGATTTTCGCTTCGGCAAAAACCCAGTCTTCGATCTCGCAACCTGTGGCGAACCCACGTTTTTCTGCGAGAAAATAGGCCGCGGTTGCAACCATCTGATTACGCGCCTCCGGTGAAACAATATTTTTCTTCGCCACTTTTGGTTTGCTCTTCGCCACCTCGGCGCTAGCAGGCATTTCAGCCTTCTTGGTTCTGGCTTTTGTTACCGGAACCGCTTTGCTGGTTGCCTCTGTTTTTTTGGCAGAAACCTTGCTTGCTGCAACAGCCACTTCTGCGCCAGCTGATTTTTTGACTGGGGCTTTGCTTGCAGGCTTTTCAGCAGCGGGTTTTCTGGCTGTCACCGCGGATTTTTTGACAGCAACCTTGCCTGTCGGTTTTGCAGCAACGGGTTTATCAACTGTCGCTGCGGATTTTTTTACAGCGGCCTTGCGTACAGCCGCTGCAGTAACAATTTCTGCGCTAGTCGATTTTTTTGCAGTGCTGGTAGCGGGCGATGCCTTCTTTGCGGCCATGGAAATTCCTTTCGATGAAGTGTGATCAAACAGGCTTGCCTTCCATACCTGAGCAAGCCATCCCATACTCACTCCGGCAAAACGGCTTGTCCGGAGCAAGAAAACCCTCTTCGTCAGCACAACAGTGCATTAGCTGCTTGACTGTCAAAATTTCTTGACTTCGATATTATATTTCAACAATGCATAACCCATCTGGCGCGGCGAAATATCCAGAAGGCGCGCTGCCTTGGCCTGCACCCAGCCGCTCTGCTCCAGTGCAGCAATCAGCCTTTCGCGCTCGGTGGAAGGGGCCGCAGCAACTTGTGATGATTCCGTCTCGTCCGCAGTTCTGCGCAAAGGCTGGACAACGATAGGTATCGGCTTCAGCTCGCCGTGCAGTTCCTGGGTCAAGCACTTGCCCTGCTGACAGGGAAAGTCAATTTCCCGGATGAAATTGCCGCGGGTCATGGTCGCAGTGCGCTCGACACAGTTTTCCAGTTCGCGCACATTGCCCGGCCAGTAACAGTTGCTCAGCACACTTACAGCTTCAGCCGACAGGGTCAACTCGCGTTTATTTTCCTTGTTGAATTTGCTCAAGAAACGTTCCACCAGATAGGGAATATCCTCGCGCCTGTCGCGCAGCGGCGGCAAATAAATGCTGACTACATTGATACGGTAATACAGATCCGCGCGGAATTCCCCGCTGGCAACTGCCTTCTCGAGATTGCGGTTGGTCGCAGTGATCAAGCGCACATCGACGCGTATAGAACGGTTGCCGCCGACGCGTTCAAACTCCCGCTCCTGCAGCACGCGCAACAGCTTGGCCTGGAACGCGGGCGAGATGTCGCCGATTTCATCGAGGAACAGCGTGCCTCCATGCGCCAGCTCGAACCGCCCCTTGCGCTCGGCCTGTGCACCGGTGAAAGCCCCCTTCTCGTGGCCAAATAGCTCCGATTCGAGCAGGGTCTCGGTCAGTGCGGCGCAATTCACCTTGATGAATGGCGCATCCTTGCGCGGGCTCAGAAAGTGAATCCCGCGTGCAACCACTTCCTTGCCTGTACCGCTTTCCCCTCGCAGCAGCACCGTGGCACGGCCAGGTGCTGCAAGGTGCGCCTGAGAAAAAACCTCCTGCATCACCTTGGAATAGCCGACCACATTGTCCAGGCTGTACTTGCCGTGCAACTCGCTCTTCAGACGCTGCTGTTCCTGTATGAGCTGGCTGCGCTCGGATACCACGCTTTGATGCAGGCGCACCGTCTGACCAACCAGGTTGGCGACCATCGTGAGCAGCCTGACGTCGTTCTGAAATTTTCCAACTCGGCTTTCCGCCACCCGGTCTATGCTCAGCACACCGATGGTCTCATTTCCCAACTTGATCGGCACGCCAATAAAAGCAATGGTTTGATCCTTTGCGTCATCGAGCGAACCGGTGCGATTCAGAAACAACGGTTCTTCAGAAATGTCATGCACGACAACAGGCATGCCTGATTGTAAAATTTTTCCGGTAACGCCCTCGCCTGACTGGAAACGCCCCCGCTTGAACTCTTCGCTTGAAAGCCCACTTGCACCAACAAGGTGCAGTTCGCCCGATTCCTGCAACAAGCTGATCATGCCGCGGCGCGTATTCAGATGAACTGATATCACATTCAAAACTTCGCGCAGGGTCTTGGACAGATTGAGCGATGAACTCAGAATCTTGCCCACTTCGTAAATCGTGACCAGTTCCATATTGCTGGTCCGGTCTGATGTCTTGGCCATTTGGCGTCCTTGAAATAAATACTGGGATCGTTAAACGCTGCGTTTCGCCCAAATCTTCAAGTGGGAAAAGAGAATCGACAAAAAGTTTCAACTAATCCTGCTGTATTAATCAAGCAATAATTATGCCCGGCTGATTCAAGCATCCGCATGCGGCGAAATTGCGATTGATTCTCAGGCACCTTTTTTGCTTGTGCATTAGCAGTGTGCCGTTTTATCGATTAGCCAACAGGGGAAATAAATGCCTATCTACGATTACCGTTGCAAGGACTGCAACAAAACTTTTGATCTGTTAGTCAGGGCATCCATCGTTCCAGTCTGCCCGGAGTGCGGCAGTTCGCAACTGGAAAAACTGGTGTCTCCGCTAGCTCCACATGGCAAGACTGCCGATATCCTTAAACAGGCGCGCAGCCAGGCTGCTAAGGAAGGGTATTTCAGCAATTACAAAAAGTCGGAATTAAAGCAATAGCGGCCATCGGCCATCGGCCAGCAAAAAATTCTGCCTATAACCCACTATGAATCTATCGCACCTCAATTTTCTGACAAACTTTGTATCAAGTCCTACATACACAACAATCTCAACAATCTCAACAATCTCAACAATTCATGATATTTTAATTTTTCCCTGCCAGCACAATCAGTTAGATACAAAAAATAGCACTGGTACGCAACTTGCATAGCTAACAGCGAATGCTAACCGATCAACGCTTAACTGGCCGACAACTATGCTCAAGCTACCCATTTATCTGGACTACTCCGCTACCACCCCGGTTGACCCGCGTGTGGCGCAAAAAATGATTCCCTATCTAACGGAGATATTTGGCAATCCGGCCAGTCGCTCGCATGTTTTTGGCTGGGATGCCGACAAGGCTGTCGAAACAGCACGCGAACAGGTCGCAGCACTGGTCAATGCAGATCCGAAGGAAATTGTCTGGACCAGCGGAGCGACCGAATCCAACAATCTCGCCATCAAGGGTGCAGCTAATTTTTACGCCGCCAAGGGAAAACATCTGATCACGATCAAGTCAGAGCACAAGGCGGTGCTGGATACGGTGCGCGAACTTGAACGTCAGGGTTTCACAGCGACCTACCTGATGCCGATGGAAAACGGCCTGATCAATCTTGACGACCTCAAGGCCGCGATTCGTCCCGACACGATTCTGGTATCTGTGATGCATGTGAACAACGAGATCGGCGTGATACAAGACATCACTGCGATCGGTAACCTGTGCCGTGAGAAGGGCATCGTATTCCACGTCGATGCGGCTCAGTCCACCGGCAAGGTGGAAATCGATCTGAAAATACTGCCTGTCGATCTTATGAGCTTTTCTGCACACAAGACTTACGGACCCAAGGGCATAGGTGCGCTTTATGTACGCCGCAAACCGCGCGTGCGCATCGAGGCGCAAATGCACGGCGGCGGCCACGAGCGCGGCATGCGCTCCGGCACACTGGCCACCCACCAGATCGTCGGCATGGGCGAAGCATTCCGCATTGCCAAGGTGGAAATGGCGACAGAAAACAAACGCATCCTCGCATTGCGAAACAAGCTGCTCAAGGGTCTGCAGGATATTGAGGAAGCCTATATTAACGGCGATCTTGAACAGCGCGTGCCGCACAACCTCAACGTCAGCTTTAATTATGTCGAGGGTGAATCCCTGATGATGGCGGTGAAGAACTTGGCGGTATCCTCCGGCTCGGCCTGTACCTCTTCAAGCCTTGAGCCTTCATATGTGTTGAAAGCCATTGGGCGCGAAGACGAGTTGGCACATTCCTCCATCCGTTTCAGTGTGGGACGCTACACAACAGATGAAGACATTGATTATACGGTGGCGCTTATCAAGAGCAAGGTGGGACAGTTGCGCGACCTCTCACCATTGTGGGACATGTTCAAGGCAGGGATCGATCTTTCCACCGTCAGCTGGGCACATGGCACAGAGTCTCACCGTGACCAGGAAAAGGCACCGGCACATTTATAACAGGAACACGGAACGAGGAGCGAGCCGAAACGCAGTTTTTCCAATCCTCAATCTTTAATCTTCAATCCTTAGGAGTTGAAAATGGCATACAGCGACAAAGTACTGGATCACTACGAAAACCCCCGCAACGTTGGCACGATGGACAATAACGACGAGGATGTCGGCACAGGGATGGTAGGTGCTCCCGCCTGCGGCGACGTGATGAAGCTGCAGATCAAGGTTGATGCGAACGGCATCATCGAGGATGCCAAATTCAAGACCTACGGCTGCGGCAGCGCCATCGCCTCGTCCTCGCTGGTGACGGAAATGCTCAAGGGCAAGACGCTGACACAGGCGCTGGACATCAAAAATACCACCATCGCCGATGAGTTGGCGCTGCCCCCGGTGAAAATCCACTGCTCGATACTTGCCGAAGATGCAATCAAGGCGGCCGTGGCAGATTACCGCACCAAGCACGATGTGAGCGAGACTGCCTATCCGGTATGCGCGCCCGCCACTGCACACTGATCAACCTTAACCCATACAGGAGTTCACCATGTTAGAAGAAGCAACGATAGATAGCACAGTCATCTTCTCCGAGGGCGCCGCGCTGAAAGTCAAAGAGATGATCCTCGACGAAGGCAATGCAAAGCTGAATCTGCGCGTCTATGTGACAGGAGGCGGTTGCTCCGGTTTCCAGTACGGCTTCGCCTTCGACGAAACCATCAACGAGGACGACACCCGTATAGAAAAGCATGGCGTCACGCTGGTCGTCGATGCGATGAGCTTTCAATATCTGGTGGGGGCCGAAATCAACTACGAGGACGGCCTGGAGGGCGCGCGCTTTCTCATCAAGAATCCGAACGCAACGACGACCTGCGGCTGTGGCAGCTCCTTTTCCATGTAGAGGGCATCATGACAGTCACCCTGACCGAAAGCGCAGCAAAACGCATAAGCAAGTTTATTGAAAACCGCGGCAAAG
>JAJXTH010000025.1 GCA_021783995.1 Pseudomonadota bacterium | reverse complement strand
TGGTGCCCGGAGCCGGGGTCGAACCGGCACGCTGGTTTTACCCAAGCGACGGATTTTAAGTCCGTTGTGTCTACCAATTTCACCACCCGGGCGGATGTCTGGAGGCGAGACCCAGAATCGAACTGGGATAGGCGGATTTGCAATCCGCTGCATAACCATTTTGCTATCTCGCCGCTTTGTAAAAAGCAAGGGAAAGCGCGATGCTTTCCCTGGAATGTGGAGCGGGAAAAGAGTCTCGAACTCTCGACCTCAACCTTGGCAAGGTTGCGCTCTACCAACTGAGCTACTCCCGCATATGGAACTTCGCATCAAACGCGTGCCGCAAGACACCGTCCTACAAACTGGAGCGGGAGAAGAGTCTCGAACTCTCGACCTCAACCTTGGCAAGGTTGCGCTCTACCAACTGAGCTACTCCCGCGTTGCGAGCCCAGAATTATATGTCGTTCAGGATTTCTGTCAACTTTTTTCGCGAGCTACACGCTGAACAGCCGGGTAAAATTGGCGCTGGTAGCATTCCCCACTTCGTCGACCGATATCCCCCTGAGCAGCGCAATCTCCTCTGCGACATGCTTGACATATGCCGGTTGATTGACCTTGCCACGAAACGGCACCGGGGCAAGATAGGGAGAATCTGTCTCGATCAGCATACGCTCCAGAGGGACCCGTTTTGCGACTTCCTTGAGTTCATGCGCACTCTTGAAGGTCACGATGCCGGAGAACGATATGTAGAAACCCATGTCGAGCGCTGCCTTTGCGACTTCCCAGCTCTCGGTGAAGCAGTGCATCACGCCGCCCACACCATCTGCCCCCTCCTCTTTCATGATGCGGAGCGTGTCTTCCGATGCACTTCTCGTGTGAATGATCAAAGGCTTGCCGCATCGCCTGGCCGCGCGTATGTGGTTGCGGAAGCGCTCGCGCTGCCATTCGAGGTCGCCCGTCAGGCGGTAATAGTCCAGTCCCGTCTCGCCGATCGCGATGACCTTCGGATGCGCTGCGAGTTCGACGAGACGATCGGCCGTTGGCTCCTCGACCGACTCGTAGTCAGGATGCACGCCGACCGATGCATAGACGTTGTGATGCTCGACGGCCAGCGCCAGCACCTGCGGAAAATCCGCGAGATTGACCGACACGCAGAGCGCGCTCGTCACGTCGTTCTGCTGCATTCTATCCAGCACTCCGCCGATGTCGGCCGCGAGCTCCTTGAAGTTGATGTGGCAATGGGAATCTATGAATGACATGGCTTTACAAGCTGGCAATAGGTGAACAAAAGGGATTCGAGAAACAGCTTGGGGTTCAGAGTATGCCGAGCCTCTCTTTTTGCCGTTTTCAGCACGTTTTGCAGGCGAGCAAGATCGAGCGCATCCAGAGGTGCCACCAAATCGGCGATCAGCTTCTCCCTGCCTGGATGATAGCGCAATCTTCCTGCCAGCTTCTGGGAAAGCAGATCGTGGCTCCACTGCTGCAACCACTGCACCACCTGCGCCTGCTCGGTTTTCTGCAAGACCTCGGCCAGCGCGAATACGTCCATGCGCTTCTGTTGCAACGCACGCAGAAGCTTTTCTCGCGTCTCGTTTCCCTCCGCATTCTGCAATGCATCGAGCGGTGAGAATCCGTTGGCAGCCAGCGCGTCGAATGGGCGTTCCACACCCTCCTTTTCCAGAAAGCGCGTGGCCGTAGCCACATCCGGCGTTGCCAACGCAAAAGAAATGCAGCGGCTCACTATTGTCGGTAACAGCGCGTGACGCTTGTGCGTCACGAGCATGAAAAGCAGGCCCTCTGGCGGCTCTTCGAGGCTCTTCAAAAGCGCATTCGCAGCATTGACATTCATCGCCTCGGATGGATAAATGATCACCACGCGCCGCCCTCCCTGATGCGCGGTCATGCCCAGAAAATCCGAAAGCGCGCGTATCTGGTCAACCGAAATCTGACGGCTTGCCTTCTTTCCGGATTCGTTTTCCTCGGTTTCCGACTCCGGCTGCACCAGGCGATAATCCGGATGCGAACCCTGCTCGAACCAGCCGCAAGCAGAACATTTCCCGCAGGCATGACCCTCGCTGTCCGGGTGTTCGCAAAGCAGCGATTTCGCAAAACAGACGGCAAGCGCGAGCTTTCCTGTGCCGCGCTGGCCATGGAGAAGCAGGCCCTGCGAGGCACGGGAGTGCTGCAGGCGCGCCCAGTCGCTTCCTTGCCATGGATAGAGTGTGCTCATGCGATCTTGCCCACGATGGAAGTGAGCTGCTGCTTCACCTGGTCGAGTGCAAGCGCGGCATCGATCACACGAAAGCGCTCAGGATCTTCCGCCACGCGGCGATGATACCCCGCGCGCACGCGCTCGAAGAATTCACCCTGTTCCTGCTCGAAGCGGTCAAGCGAAACATTGCTCGAGAGGCGTTGCCGCGCAACCTCGATAGGCACATCGAAGAAAAGCGTCATGTCGGGTTTGATGCCCACCCATTGCTCGAGCTCCTTCAATTTTTCCCAGTCCATGCCACGCCCGCCTCCCTGATAGGCGAAACTGGCGTCCGAGTATCTGTCCGAGATCACGCATTTCCCTGCAAGCAATGCAGGCCTGATCACTTCTTCGACATGCTCGATGCGGGATGCAAACATCAGCATTGCCTCCGCACCCAGACTCATGGGCTGATTGAGCACCATTGCGCGGAGTTGTTCGCCCAGCGGCGTGCCTCCGGGCTCTCTTGTTACGATCACGTCGAGTCCCCGCTCGCGCAACGCATCCGCGAACCATGCAAGGTGCGTGCTCTTGCCAGCGCCGTCCACCCCTTCAAATGTGATGAATCTGCTCATAGCCACCCGTTGTATGCCCGATTCGATTCGCCTTCGCTTCTATCATGGCCTCATTTCTGATACTGATAGACCGCCTTGTTGTGCTCGGCCAGATTGCTGGAAAATTTTGAAGTGCCATCCCCGCGCGCAACGAAATAAAGCGCATCCGTATTCGCAGGATGCAGCGCCGCATGTAGCGCCTCCCGCCCAGGCATCGCGATCGGCGTGGGCGGCAGTCCCTTGCGTGTATAGGTATTGTAAGGCGTATCCCGTATCATGTCGTCGTGATGCAGCGCGCCGGCATATCTTTCGCCCATGCCGTAGATCACCGTGGGGTCTGTCTGCAGCAGCATATGTCTGCGCAACCGGTTCGCAAACACCCCGGCGATCATGTCCCGGTCCGCCGCAGAGCCTGTCTCCTTCTCGACGATGGAAGCAAGTATCAGCGCCTGATAGGGTGTAGTCAGCGGTACATCCATATTCCTGTCAAGCCAGGCCTGCTGCAATCTGCTCTGCATGGTCCGGTAGGCGAGCTTCAGAAACTCCACATCGCTGCTGCCCGCCGCGACATAATAGGTTTCGGGCGCAAACATCCCCTCCGGGTTTTCCCCGGATGCACCTATCTGCTGCATGATCTCCGAATCGGCCTTGCCTTCCGTGTCGTGGCGGATGTTCTCGTTCTCATCGAGCGCTGCGCGCAACTGTCTGAAATCCCATCCCTCCACGATCGTGACCTGGCTCTTGCTGGCATTTCCCTCGGTGATCATCTGCAGTAGCTGCATCTTTGATAGCGCATGGTCCAACTGGTATACGCCCGCCTGTATCCTGCTGGAGCGGCCCAACATGCGTGCGAAGAGCGAGAACAGCCTGGCGTTGCCGATCAACCCCTCGCGCTCGAACTGGCGTGAAATCGCATTCAGGCTGCTCCCCTGATTCAGCGTGAAATCGAACGGCTGGCCGGGCAGCGTCACCGGGCTGAAGCCATAATAGACGGAACCCACCGCAAGCAGAAGGGCGATCAGCAGCAATGCCTTGATCTTACCCATGATCCGCCTCGGAAAGCCATGCGCGCATCTGTCCGGCATGGATGAACTCCGTCCAGATCTTCCCCTCGAAGCGGGCTACCGGCCACAATCCGAACACGCTGCTGGTCAGAAACAGCGCATCCGCCGATAGCAACTCATCGAGCAGGACATCGCGCACCTCGACCGGAATGCCCCTATCGCTTGCGCATCTGATCACACGGTCGCGCTGCACGCCTGCAACGCCGCAGCGCGACAGATCAGGCGTGATGAGACGCCCATCGATAACCAGGAACAGATTGCTGCGCGTGCCTTCGATCACCCGATCATCCCCATCCAGCATAAGCCCTTCCGCGGCATTCTTGCATTCGGCGGCAGCCAGCACGTTCTCCAGGCGGTTGAGATGCTTGATTCCGGCAAGCAGCGGCTGATGCCCCAGCCGCAAGCTGCATAGCGCAAGCGTCACGCCGGATTTATCAGGCTCCCCGGGATAATCGGGAAGAGGGAATACATCCCAGAGGCGGCTGGGTTCCGCATCCGGATCTGGCGCATAGCCCCTCGCGGATTGCCCGCGGGTGACGACGATCTTCAGGACGGCATCCCGATGCAGAGCGCACAGGGAATCCAGCTCGGCGGTCAGATTTCCGAAATCCGGACAGGAGATTCCGAGCGCATCGCAATCATGCTGCAGCTTTCGGTAATGCAGAGACCAGTGACTGGGCTTGCCACCGCGAACCGGGAAAGTGCGGAAGACGCCGTCTCCATAGAGCAGACCGCGGTCTCGGATGCTGATCGAATTGCCCGAAACTCCGTTGACCAGCATTGCCAGTTCGTCAGACCCTGCTGAACACCAGCGTTCCGTTGGTACCGCCGAAGCCGAAGTTGTTGTTCATCGCAACGTCTATCTTCATGCTGCGCGCCTCATTTGCGCAGTAGTCGAGATCGCATTCCGGATCCTGCTCGAAGATGTTGATGGTCGGCGGCGAGACTTGGTGATGCACGGCCAGTATCGAGAAGATGGACTCGACGCCGCCTGCACCACCCAGAAGGTGCCCGGTCATCGACTTTGTAGAATTCACCACGAGCTTCTTTGCATGATCGCCGAATGCCAGCTTGATCGCATCTGTCTCGTTCTTGTCTCCAAGCGGAGTGGATGTACCATGTGCGTTGATGTACTGCACATCCTCCGGGTTTAGCCTTGCATTGTTCAGCGCGGTGAGCATGCTGCGCCTGGGGCCATCGCTGTTGGGCGACGTGATGTGATATGCGTCGCCGCTCATGCCATAACCGGAAAGTTCTGCATAGATCTTCGCACCGCGCGCCTTCGCATGCTCGTATTCCTCGAGCACCACGACGCCTGCGCCTTCGCCGATCACGAAGCCATCCCGATCCTTGTCCCATGGACGGGAAGCCGTCGCAGGATCGTCATTGCGCGTGCTCAGCGCGCGCGCCGCCGCAAAACCGCCGACCGCAAGAGGACTGATGGTCGCCTCCGCGCCGCCAGCGATCATCACGTCCGCATCGCCGTATTCGATCATGCGCGCAGATTCGCCTATGCAGTGCGTGCCCGTGGTGCAGGCGGAAACCATGGCCACGTTGGGCCCCTTGAAGCCATACATCACGGACAGATTGCCCGAGATCATGTTGATGATGGTGCCTGGAATGAAAAATGGCGATATCTTGCGCGGACCCGCGCTCAGATAATCGTTGTGCGTCTCCTCGATCGCAGGCAGACCGCCTATGCCCGAACCGATGTTCACGCCGATGCGTTCTGCATTCTGCTCGGTCACGCACAGGCCGGAGTCTGCATAAGCCTCCATGCCTGCAACCAACCCGAAATGGATGAACCTGCTCATGCGCCTGGCATCCTTGGCAGGCAAGTATTGCGCGACATCAAAATCGGCCACCTCGCCCGCGATCTGACTGGCAAACTGGCTCGCATCGAATTGCGATATTCTGACTATGCCAGACTTGCCGGCGACGATGTTTTGCCAGGCAAGAGGAATTCCGATACCGACCGGGGACACTATCCCCAACCCGGTCACTACGACTCTACGTTTAGACAAATGAACTCCGCCTGCGAGTGAAATTACTTCTGGTGTGCGATGACGTAGTCTATGGCTTGCTGCACGGTCGTGATCGTTTCCGCATCTTCATCCGGAATTTCGCATTCGAACTCCTCTTCCAGCGCCATCACCAGTTCGACTGTATCAAGGGAATCGGCACCCAGATCATTTACGAATGAAGACTCGTTCTTCACCTCGGCTTCATTCACGCCAAGCTGTTCAGATACGATCTTTTTTACGCGTTGTTCAATAGACATTCGAGACTCCACCCTTGTGTAAGTTAAAAAATCAAACCGGATTGTACCAAAGTTGCCGAAAATTCCCAAATCCATCGGCGAATTGAAAAACGCCTTGTCAGGGCCATTCCTCACTCCTCGCGCAGAACAAGCAGCGGGGGCGTTTTGGCGAGCCTGCGGGTATTGAGCCATCCGGCCAGCATCACCAGCATCATGCCACCTGCCACACCGGCAAGCCATACGGGAATGCCCGACCGGTAGGGAATGTCCAGCACGCGATGCGCCAGCACAAAGCCCAACAAAACCGCGCTTGCCGACGCAAGCAGGCCCGCCAGAAACCCAATCACCGCGAATTCAACAAGATGCATGCGGGCGAGATAAGCGCTGCTTGCCCCGAGCGCGCGCAGGATCGCCGCCTGCTGCACGCGCTCGTCCTGGGTTGCCAGCAGCGCAGCATAAAGCACCACGAACCCCGAGAGCAGGGTAAATACGAACACCGCGCTGATCGCCTCCGACACCTTGTCGATGATCCCGCGTATCTGAGAGATCACGTCATCCGTGTCGATGACGACAAGATTGGGGAATGCTGCTGCCAGCTCGTCGCCGAATCGCATCCTGTCAGGCGGAAGATAAAAGCTCGTCAGATAGCTTGCCGGATAGCTCTTCAACAGTTCCGGCGTGGCAATGACGAAGAAGTTCACCTTCATCGAATCCCATCGAACTTTTCTCAAGCTTGTGACTGTCGCGGTGAACCTTCTTCCTGCTACATCGTAGGTCAGCCTGTCGCCAAGATGGATGTTAAGCGTTTTGGCTATCCCCTCCTCCACGGATAGCTGTGCCGTTTCTTCCAATTTCTGCCCTCTGTCACCTGTCCTCTGTTCCCTGATGTCCCACCACTTCCCGCTTGCCAGCGTGTTCCAGCCAGGCAGGTTATCGGCATAGGAAAGGTTGAATTCGCGCTCGACCAGCGCGCGCGCCCTGGGCTCCGGATAATCCGCACCGCTGACCGCACGGCCATTGATTGCAACCAGGCGTCCTTTCACCATGGGCAGCAGAACAGGATCAGGGAGCCTGTGGCTCACGAAGAAATCCAGTATGCGCTCCTGCTGGCTTGGCTGTATGCTCACCAGAAAGCGGTTCGGCGCATCCGGCGGAAGATTACCTTGCCAGCTCTGCAGCAGATCCGTTCGCACCAGCGTCAACACCAGCAGCGCCATCCCTCCCAGACTCAGCATCACGGCCTGTACCGCCACACTGCGTCCATGACGCGCCAGATTTCTGAGCGCCTGCTGCAGCGCCCCCCCTGAATCCGGGATGCGAGCCAGCCCGCGCACCGCCAGCCATGCGATGCTGCCGGAAATGGCAAGCCCCAGAGCCAATCCGCCCAGCACGGAAAACCCAAGCTTAGCCGTTCCTGCCTGCCACAAGAATAGCGCAGAGAGCACGAGCGCTGCGACGCCATATACCAGCCAGCCGCTCAATCGCGGCAGACCCGTCTCGCGGCGCATGACTCTCAATGGCGAAGTGCGGCCAAGCTGCACCAGCGGAAGGAATGCAAAACCCCAAAGCAGCGCAAGACCGCTGATTGCCGCCTTGACCGCCGGCATTGCGCCGGGCAATGGCAAATCCGCATCCGGCAGCAGATGCGCAACCAGAAAGGCCTGCGCCGCATAGGCGAGCAAGAGCCCTGCAAACACGGCAACCAACCCCGCAATCAGGAACTGATAAAGAAAAAGCCAGAGCACCTGCCCCTGTTCGGCTCCCAGGCAGCGCATCACGGCGCAACTATCCAGATGGCGGAACAGATAGCGGCGCGATGAAAGCATGATCGCCACTCCGGCGAGCATCGCCGTCGTGAGCGCTGCAAGCCCCAAAAAGTGACCGGCGCGCTCCAGCGCTGTGCGTATCTCCGGGCGAGCATCCGTCACATCCTCCAACCTTTCGTTGCCGTCAGGCTTCACCGCCTTGCGGAACGCGGCAATCCCTGCGGCCTCTCCCGCGAACATCATGCGATATGAAACGCGGCTGCCTTCCTGCACGAGGCCTGTGGACGCGACATCAGCCCCGTTCATCATCACGCGCGGCGCAAAACCCGAGAAACCGATGGACTGCCCCACATCCCTTAAGATGCGGGCGGCTACGACGAAATGCCGCTCGCCCATGTTCACCTCGTCGCCTTTTTTCAAACCCAGGCGCAACATCAGCCTCTCGTCTGCCCATACCGTGCCGCGCGCCGGGATCCCCGACGCGCCATCTGCCTTTACCCTCCCGCGCAACGGATAGCCTTCCTCCACCGCTTCTATCTCTGACAGCGACACCTTTTCACCATGCGACACCATGCTCGGAAACGTCCGGCTCTCTGTCGCGCGCAGGCCATGCTGCTCTGCGATGCTTCTATAGCTTTCAGGAATCGGGCGGGTCGAGGTGATCGAGAGATCCGCGCCCAGAAGGCTTGCTGCCTGCTGGTCCAATTTCTGCCTCATGCGATCGGCGAACATCCCGACCGATGCGAGGCTGCCCACCGCCAGAACCAGCGCAAAAAACAACACGCGCCATTCGCCCTCCCGCCAGTCACGGCGCAGGAATTTCAATGCCAGGCCAAACCGGTTCGGCTTCATGTGCGCGCGCCAGGCCTCAGGAGCCCAAAGCCTCTTCCCGCATCCGCTTCTTGTCCAGCTTGCCCACGCTGGTGCGTGGCAATGTCTGGACATAAACGAACTGGATCAGGCGCGCATAGCGCGACAACCGTCCCTCCTCCACGCGGCGGTCTATGGATTTTTGCAGCTCGTACGTATCGGTTTCCATTCCCTGTTTCAGCACCACCAGCGCAGATGGACGCTCACCCCATTTCGCGTCGGGCACGCCGATCACCGCAACTTCGCTAACCGAAGGGTGCTCGAGTATCAGGCTTTCCAGCTCAAGGGACGAGAGCCATTCTCCGCTGCACTTGATCACATCCTTCAGCCTGTCTGTGATGTTGACCACCCCTCTGCCGTCCTTGGTGCCCATGTCCCCGGTATGCAGATAACCGCCGCGCCAGAGATGCTCCGATGCCTTCTCGTCGTGCAGATAACCCTGCGTGAGCCAGGGCGCCCTCACCACGACTTCACCTGCAGCCTTCCCGTCATGAGGCAATTCATTCCCTTCTTCATCCACGATGCGCATCTCGACCAGCGGAATGGCGCGCCCCGCCTTGACGCGATGCGTGAGAGCCGCATCAGCCGAAAGATCGTCTCCATATTCCAGCTGGCCCAGAGAGAGGATGGGACAGGTCTCTGAAAGTCCATAGCCTGCATAGATGTCCACCCCCCTTTCCAGCGCCGCCTGCGCAAGCGCCCTGGGCAGCGCAGAGCCACCTATCACGACTTTCCACTTCGAAAGATCCGTTTCCTGCGGGCTTGCCAGCAGAAGATGCAGCAGGGTCGGCACGCAGTGTGAAAACGTCACCTTCTCTCGGCCGATCAGATCCAGCAGCACATCAGGCTGATAGCGCCCGGGATAAACCTGCTTTATGCCCAGCATCGTGGCAAGATAGGGTAGCCCCCAGGCATGCACATGGAACATCGGCGTGATCGGCATGTACACATCCCCCCTGCAAAACCTGCCCTGCACGGGTGCCGTGCCCAGGGCAGCCGCAGCAGCCAGCGTGTGCAGCACCAGCTGGCGATGGCTAAAATGTACACCCTTGGGCGAACCCGTCGTGCCGGTGGTGTAAAAAACCGTCGCGCGCGAGTTCTCGTCGAAATCGGGAAAGACGTGATCTGCATCTCCCCCCGCAAGCAGGGTTTCGTAGTCGCTCAGGAAAGATGGCGGGCAATCGGGCATGGCTTGATCCGACAACAGCACGAAACCCTTTACCGTTTCAAGGCGATCACGCATGCTTTCCAGCAGAGGCAGAAAATCCTCGTGCACCAGAAGAAAGTCCGCGCGCGCGTGATTGATGGTGTAAACGATCTGTTCGGGGGGCAGACGCATATTCACCGTCAGCAGCACGGCGCCCGTCATGGGAATCGCAAAAAAGCATTCCAGATAGCGGTGGCTGTCCCAGTCCATCACTGCGACCGTCTGGCCGGGAAGCAGCGACAGCGCGCTGCCCAGGCGGTTTATGCGCGATGCAAGCGTGCGGTAGTCATGGCGCACAAGACCACGATAGACAATTTCCTGTTCAGGCGCGTTCGCAAGAGGCGTGTGCAGCAGCTGCTTGATCAGCAATGGATAGGCGCTCATCTGATTTTTCCGAACATTCGACATTCCACTCGCCATGATATAGCGCGGGCAACAAAACTCACAACAGCGCCCTGATCGCAGCCATGCACAGAAGCGCATAGCCTGCAGCGAGGAGATCGTCGAACATCACGCCCAGACCACCGTGCCAGTTGCTGTCGAAATGTCGTATTGGCGGCGGCTTTGCGATGTCGAAAAGACGGAATAGCAGGAAGGCCAGAAGCGACCAGTATGGCCCGGGCGGCGTGAAAAACAGAACCAGCAGCATCGCGACGATCTCGTCCCAGACGATCCCGCCGTAGTCGGCGACACCGAGCTTCTTTCCGGTATAGCCGCAAGCCCAGATGCCGATCAGGAAAGCGAAAACCAGAAACAGTATGAATTTATTGTCCGAAAGGCGGGGCGCCAGGTACCAGTATATCGGGTAGGCCGCGAGCGTGCCGAAGGTGCCCGGAGCAAAACGCGCTAGGCCGCTGCCGAATCCGAAGGACAGGAAATGTGCGGGATGACTGAACAGGAATTTCCAGCCTGGCCTGATTTTCAACTCATGGTCAGACTCATTCGAAGTGATCATAGCCACCGCTTTCAAGAACGAGCAGCTCTTCGCCATCTCGCACGATGCAGCCGGCACCCTGAACTATCCTGCCTATGCAGGTGAGCTGCATGCCGATCGCCTGCACATCATCATGACGGGAAGCGGGCGCGGTAAAGCACAGTTCGTAGTCGTCCCCACCCGCCAATATGCACCGCCTTGCGATTTCTTCCCCAAGGTGTTTACGCATGGTCTGCGACACGGGTATGGATTCGAAGTCGATCTCCGCACCCACGTTCGATGCATCCAGCATGTGGCCAAGGTCAGCGAGCAGGCCGTCGGATATATCTATCGCGCCTGTTGCAATGCCGGCTAGCGACTGGCCCAGCGCAACCCGTGGCTCTGGCCGGTGCAGCGCATGCGCGCATGCATCAAATTCATCCTGCGCGAGCAGGATCTTCCCCTCGAGATGCGCGAGCGCAAGCGCCGCATCGCCCAGATTTCCGGAAACCCATATCTCATCGCAGACTCGTGCGCCGCTGCGCTTCAACGCAAGACTGGCATCGACCTCACCCATGATAGTCACGCAGAAACTGAGCGGCCCGCGCGTGGTATCCCCGCCGACGAGCTCGACACCATGCAGATTCGCCAGCGCAAAGAATCCTGCGCTGAATTTTTCCAGCCAGGCTTCGTCCACCCTGGGCATCGCGATGGAAAGCGTGGCCCAGCAAGGCTGCGCCCCCATCGCGGCCATGTCGGAGAGATTGACCGCCAAGGTCTTGTGTCCCAGCAGGTAAGGGTCGGCATCCGCAAAAAAATGCGTGCCGCACACCAGCATGTCCGTGGAAACGGCAAGCACCTTGCCTTCCTTCACCTGCAAAAGCGCCGCATCATCGCCTACACCCAGCATCGCGGAAGGCGCAGGCCTTTCGAAATAGCGGCGGATCAGCTCGAACTCGTTCATAAGCAAGCAGGTGGCAAGTGCGGGTAGCTGTCGCTCGCTACTGGCTGCCTTTGATGTTTGCAAATTCGATTGCGCGCAGCTTGGGCGCGAGCTTGTCCAGCACGCCGTTGACATACTTGTGTCCGTCGGTGCCGCCGAATGTCTTGGCGAGTTCGACCGCCTCGTTGATGACGACCTTGTAGGGCACGTCCGGCTGATGCGCGAACTCGAATGCGGCGAGAAGCAGCACAGAATACTCGACCGTGCTGAGTTCTGTGAGCGCGCGATCGAGATGCGGCGCAAGCAATGCCTCGAGAGAC
This sequence comes from Pseudomonadota bacterium, assembly GCA_021783995.1. Lineage (GTDB taxonomy): Bacteria > Pseudomonadota > Gammaproteobacteria > Burkholderiales > Gallionellaceae > Gallionella. The sequence goes on along the minus strand of JAJXTH010000025.1, from coordinate 19,028 downwards.
TCGTGATTCGACAGCGCACCGCGCAACAGCTTCGCATACATGGGCTTGTCATAGCGGCCAAGATTTTTTTCGTCCTGCATGTGCTTCTCGATGTCGGCAAACTGCGTTCCAGACACGCGCCACTGATAGACGCCCTGCATTGCGAGCTCGCGCGCCCGATGGCGCGGACTTCTATTCTGCTCGTTCATGCCAGCCCACGCAACAGATTGACCATTTCGACCGCGACTTCCGCAGCCTCGGCGCCCTTCACGCTGATGCGCGCCAATGCCTGGTCGTCATTTTCCGTGGTCAGGATCGCATTGGCGATGGGCACGCCGCAGGACAGCTGAACATCGCCTACCCCGCGTGCAGACTCGTTGGATACAACCTCGAAGTGGTAGGTCTCGCCGCGTATCACCGCGCCCAGCGCGATCAGCGCATCAAATCTTTCGCTTTCGGCCATGTGCAGCAGCACCAGCGGAATCTCGAGCGCGCCGGGTACGGTCGCAAGCGTGATGTCGTTCTCAAGTACGCCCATCTGCACGAGACGCGAGCGGCAGGATGCCAAGAGCCCCTCGCACACATCCGGATTGAAGCGGCTTTGCACGATGCCTATGCGCATGCCCTTGCCGTCAAGATTCCTTTCGATTTCCTTCATAGTCCCGTTCCTTGTTCTTCGTTCGCATAGCCCACCACTTCCAGCCCGAAACCCGCCATGCTGGGCATCTTGTGCGGCGTGGACAAGAGGCGCATCTTGCCGACGTTCAGGTCGCGCAGTATCTGTGCGCCTATCCCGTAGCTGCGCGTATCCCAGTGCTGCTGCACGCCGGAATCGAGCCTCGCGCGCGAAAGCAGATCCTCCGGGGTTTCGCCGCGATGCAGCATCACCAGCACGCCCGCTCTTGCCTCGCTGATCTTCTGCATGGCTTCATGCACGCTGGTCGAATGCCCAGGCGAGTCGCGTTCCAGAAAATCCATCACCGACAGCGGCTCATGCACGCGCACCAGCGTCTCCCGAGACGGATCCATCTCGCCTTTCGACAGCGCAAGATGCGTGCGCTGCGTGGTCTTGTCCACATAGACCGCCAGTTCGAATTCGCCGTGTGCAGTCTTCACACGGCGCATAGACACCCGCTCGACCAGTTTCTCATGGCGGCTGCGATACTCGATCAGGTCGGCGATCGTGCCGATTTTCAAACCGTGCAGCTTCGCGTATTCGACGAGATCCGGCAGGCGCGCCATCTCTCCATCGTCCTTCAGTATCTCGCAGATCACGGAGGCTGGCGTGAGCCCTGCCATCCTCGCCAGATCGCAGCCCGCTTCGGTGTGCCCTGCACGCACCAGCACACCACCGTCTCGCGCGCGCAACGGAAATATGTGCCCCGGCTGTACGATATCGGAAGGCTTTGCGTTCCTGTCCGCCGCAGCCAGTACAGTGCGCGCACGGTCTGCAGCCGAAATGCCTGTCGTCACCCCGGTTGCCGCCTCTATCGACATCGTAAAATTGGTCGCAAGCGGAAGGCCGTTCTCCTGAACCATCAGAGGCAGGTTGATCTGCTTGCAATGCGCCTCTGTCAGGGTCAGGCAGATCAGGCCGCGCCCGTGCTTTGCCATGAAGTTGATCTTTTCAGGTGTAGCGAATTCGGCGGCAAAAACAAGATCACCCTCATTCTCGCGGTCTTCCTCGTCCACCAGGATAACCATGTTGCCGCGGCGCATCTCTTCGACGATATCCTGTATCGGTGCAATCTCTGTCATCGTGCCTAACCTTGAAAATGGGCGCCCGATGCAACCCATGAGTTTGTTATTCTATCATTTCCGCAGCCCGGACTGCCCGCCCAAGATGCGACGATGACAAAATACTGGTCAGCAAGTGTAACCCGCAAAAGCGCCGCGCTGGACCTGGAAGACGGCGTCTTCACATGGAACGATCCCCTGCGCATCGCACAGTCTCTGAAAGGCTCGGCGGACAAAAGCACGCGCCGCAAGTCCGAGCCCTTCCGCTCGGCGATGTCGATGCTGGTCTTCTACATCAACCGCGCCGGAAAAAATCTCGATGCGAAACAGAAGCTGACACTGGAACAAGCAAAGAAGGAATTGCGCACGCTGTATGGCCGCGATTAATCAAAGCGCATATTTGCGTGAATCCTGAAATGGCGCTCAGGCTGTCGAAGGCCTTAGGCCGCTCGCCAGAGAGCTGGCTGGCAATGCAGGACAACTACGATTTGTGGCAGGCCAGGCAAACCATGGATCTCAGGAAAGTTGGAAAAATAAAATTCAGCCATGCCTGAGACTTGATCCAGAATAATCAATTAACACTGACCCGCTACGCCATAAGTTTACAATTAACGGGATTCCTACTTCCGCAGGAATGACGAGTTCCCAGTCTAATGGACAATCCGGATTTATTCCTGATCCGCTGTCATCATGCGCTCGACATAGCGCGCGATCAGATCGATCTCGAGGTTCACCTGCAACCCCTGCTTCAGTTCGTTCAGCGTCGTCGCATCGAGCGTGTGGGGAATCAGATTCATCTCGAACTCGTCTCCCGCCACACGGTTCACGGTGAGGCTTACACCGTTGACAGCGACCGAGCCCTTGGCCGCGATGTATTTCACCAATGCATGGGGCGCCCTCACGATCAGCCGCCAACTATCGCCGATGTCGTTGAATGCGACGACCTCGCCTACGCCATCCACATGGCCGCTCACGAGATGCCCACCCAGCCTGTCGGAAAGACGCAACGCCTTCTCCAGGTTGACGTGACTCCCCTGCTTTTCAAGCCCCGTCGTGCAGTTCAGCGTTTCAACCGAGACATCCGCGACAAAAGTCCGGCTTCCGATTTCCACCGCAGTCAGGCATACGCCGTTGACCGCAATGCTGTCGCCTATCTTCACGTCGCTCATGTCCAGAGATTCCGCGGCCACGGTCAGGCGCAAGCCGCCCTCGCGCTCCTCGGCCTTCGCAATCATACCGACATCTTCGATGATCCCACTAAACACGATTTAACCCCTTTTATATTTTCATTCCCGCGAAGGCGGAAATCCAGTATTTTTTACCACCTCCACGCTGATGCGCAAGTCTCGTCCTATCTGACGCACATCCTTCCATTTCAAACTGACGCGCTGATCCAGGCTTGAAAGTTCGCCAAGACCCGCAATTCCTCGCGCCGTGTCGCCAAGCAGAGAGGGCGCGACATAGAGCAATAGCTCGTCTATCAATCCTTCCCGAAGCAGCGCACCATTGAGAACAGCACCCGCCTCGACCAGAAGCTCGTTGCAGCCGCGAATCGCCAGATCGCGCAGCATTGCGCCCAGGTTCACACGACCAGTGCTGTCAGGAAGCACCACCACGGTCGCGCCTTTTTCCAGGAGCAACGCGATCTTCTCCTCGTCATGTATCGCGCTGTAGATCAGCGCACCGCCTTCGAGGATCCGCGCGGATAGTGGCATGCGCAAGCTGCTGTCCACCACAACGCGCAGCGGCTGCCTTTCGCATTCGATGTCGCGCACGTTAAGCCTCGCATCGTCCGCGATTACGGTATTGATCCCGGTCAGCACGGCGCACGAGCGGGCGCGCACCTGCTGCACATCAAGCCTCGCGTCATTTCCCGTGATCCACTGGCTCGCCCCGTTGGCAAGCGCGGTACGGCCATCCAGGCTCATGCCTGTCTTGCTGACGACCCTGGGCTTGCCGCGAGTCATGCGGGAAACGAATCCGGCGTTGAGTTCCTGTGCCGCAGACTCCATCAGCCCGCATTCGACTTTCATGCCTGCTTCTCTGAGCCTCGCAATACCGGAGCCCGAAACCTGCGGATTGGGGTCCTGCATCGCCACCACGACTCTGGAAACCCCCGCCTCTATCAGCGCATCCGCGCAGGGAGGTGTCCTGCCGAAATGGCTGCAGGGCTCGAGCGTGACATAGGCTGTGGCGTCTCGTGAATCCTCCCCGGCCTCGCGCAACGCAAGCACCTCTGCATGAGGTTCTCCGGCTTTTCGGTGCCAGCCGCTTCCGATGCGCTTTCCATCCTTTACCAGCACGCAGCCGACGCGCGGATTCGGCGCAGTGGTATTGAGACCCCTTTCAGCAAGGCTCAACGCCTCCCCCATCCAGCGATGATCCTCAAAGCTATACATCAGCCCTTGCCCGGCGTCCTGCGCACCGCCTTGACGGCTTCCGCGAAGTCGCCTACATCCTGAAAGCTCTTGTACACGGACGCGAATCGGATATAGGCGACCTTGTCGAGCTTCAGCAGTTCCTGCATCACCATCTCGCCCACCTGCCTCGAACCTACCTCCCGTTCGCCGAGCTGATAGAGCTGTTGCGTGACATGGTCTATCGCGGCCTCGATCGCCTCTGTCGACACCGGCCGCTTGTGCAGCGCCCGCTTGAAGCTGGTGCGCAGCTTTTCCGCATCGAATTCGCTCCTGGTCCCGTTCTGCTTCACCACCTGCGGCATCCTGAGCTCGACCTTCTCGTATGTCGTGAATCGTTTGTCGCAGGAAACGCAGCGACGGCGGCGGCGTATGCTGTCGCCTTCCTCGCTTTCGCGGGTGTCCACGACCTGCGTATCAGGGCCTTTGCAGAAAGGGCATTTCATGATGGCTGGCTTTTAGCCTGTAGCTGATAGCGGAATGCCGGCCACCTGCTACAAGCCACTAGCTTACATTCCATATACCGGGAATTTCGCAGTGAGCTTCTTCACTTCGGAAGCCACGCGTTCTATCACCTTTTCGTCGTTCGGCGCATCGAGCACGTCCGCGATCAGATTGGCGAGCTGCTCCGCCTCGAGCTCCTGGAAACCACGCGTGGTCATCGCAGGACTGCCTATGCGTATGCCGCTGGTGACGAAAGGCTTCTGTGGATCATTGGGAATCGCATTCTTGTTGACCGTGATGTGAGCGCGTCCGAGCGCCGCCTCCGCATCCTTGCCTGTCAGATTCTTTGCCTGCAGGTCGACCAGAAACACATGGCTATCGGTGCGTCCGGACACGATGCGCAGGCCACGCTCCTGCAGCACGCGCGTCATCACGCGCGCATTCTCGACGACCTGGCGCTGGTATATCTTGAACTCATGGCTTGCAGCCTCCCTGAAGGCGACCGCCTTGGCCGCGATCACATGCATCAGCGGACCTCCCTGAAGAGAGGGGAAGATCGCGGAATTGAGCGCCTTCTCGTGTTCCGCCTTCGCTAGGATCAGCCCGCCTCTGGGTCCGCGCAGCGTCTTGTGTGTCGTCGTGGTAACGAAGTCCGCGATGCCCACCGGGCTCGGATAGACGCCTGCTGCGATCAGTCCCGCGTAATGCGCCATGTCCACGAAGAGATACGCGCCTACGCTGTCTGCGATCTGCCTGAAACGCTTCCAGTCTATCACCAGCGCATAGGCCGAAGCGCCCGCCACGATCATCTTCGGCTTGTGCTCTGTTGCAAGCTTTTGCACCTGGTCGTAATCGATTTCTTCCTTATCGTTGAGACCATACTGGACCGCGTTGTACAGCTTGCCGCTGATGTTCACCGTGGCGCCATGCGTCAGATGGCCGCCGTGCGCCAGCGACATGCCGAGTATCGTGTCTCCCGGCTTCAGCACTGAAACATACACCGCCTGGTTGGCCTGCGAACCGGAATGCGGCTGCACGTTCGCGTATTCCGCGCCGAACAGCACCTTTGCCCTGTCTATCGCGAGCTGCTCCGCCACATCCACATACTCGCAGCCGCCGTAGTAACGCTTGCCGGGATAGCCTTCGGCATACTTGTTGGTAAGCCTGCTTCCCTGCGCCTCCATGACCGCCGGGCTGGTATAGTTTTCCGATGCGATCAGCTCTATGTGATCTTCCTGGCGGCGATTTTCGTTCTGGATCGCGACCCACAATTCCGGATCGGTGACGGCGATGGTGTTTTTGCTCGAGAACATGGCGATTCCTGAAAAAATAAAGCGGATTCTACCATGCCGGACTGCCGATCAGGCAAAAGCCGGCCTAGATGCTGTAATGTGGAACGATGGGCTTGAAAGACCTCACGACCTCGGGTTTTCCGAGGTGATAGCCCTGCGCATAGTCTATGCCGTATGCGCGCAGCATCTCCATGGTCTGCTCGTCTTCCACGAATTCCGCGATGGTCTGCTTGCCCAGCGCCTGTGCGATCTCGCTCATCGCGCGCACCATCGCCTGGTCCACCCGATTGCTGGCCATGTTTCTCACGAAGCGCCCGTCGATCTTCACGAAATCGACCGGCAGATCACGCAGATAGGCAAAGGACGACATTCCGGATCCGAAATCGTCGAGCGAAGTCTTGCAGCCTATCCGCTTCAGATTAGACAGGAATTCCACGGCCAGCGACATGTCGGCGATGGCCACCGTCTCGGTGACTTCGAAAGTGAGCGCAGCGGGATCAAGCCGGCTTGCCTGCAGTGTCTCGACGATCAGGTCGCAGACGCTGCGATCCGAGAGCGTCTGCCCGGAGAGGTTGATCGAATAGCGCATCCCGGGCTGTTTCTTGCGCTGCTCTATCAGCGTCTCGATGGCATGCACGATCACCCACCTGTCGATCTCCACCGCCAGTCCGAAGCGTTCGGCAGAAGGCAGGAATGCGCCCGGCATGATCAGGTTGTTGTGACCATCCAGCATGCGGATCAGTACCTCGTGCGATTCGATCGCACCGCTATGCGTGGTCACGATGGGCTGGCAGGCCAGCGCAAAGCTGCTCCTCTCCACCGCTTCCCTGATTCGCCTCGACCAGCCCATGTGCACGGACATGGCGGCGACATCCGCCTCGTCCGTCTTGCTGAACACATGCACCCTGTTGCGCCCACCACGCTTTGCGAGATGACAGGCGATGTCCGCGTGCGAAAGCGTTTCCGCTGCCGACTCCGTCTGCTCCGTAATCAGCGCGACACCGATGGAGCAGCCGATATCGACCTGCTCCGCGCCATGCTTGAAGGGGTAATCCGCAAGCGCCTTGCGGAAGGATTCTGCGGAACCGCTTACCTGATCTTCCGGTATGTTGTAGAGCAGCACCGTGAATTCGTCGCCGCCCAGCCTTGCGATCAGGTCGCTCTTGCGCGCACGCTTTCCGAGTATCGTGCTGATTTCCTTCAGCAGCCTGTCGCCCGCGCCGTGGCCCATGGTGTCGTTCACATACTTGAAGTGATCGAGATCGATGTAGAACAGTGCGCTGGTCTGACAGGATCGCTTTGTCAGCTCGACCAGACGCTCGAGAGATTCCTGGAAGTAGCTGCGGTTGTAAAGTCCGGTCAGGCCGTCGTGCTCCGCCATCGATTTCAGATGCTGCATCATCGCCTTGCGCTCGCTGATGTCGTCAGCCAGCGCGGTGTACATCTGCAGGTCTTCGATGACGACTTCGCTGATCTTCAACGCCATGTGGAAATCCTCGCCGTTCTTGCGTCGTCCCACGACTTCGCCTTCATGGCCGATGAGCTCCGCGATCTCCACGCTCATGAAATGCTCGAGCCGTCCTTCGGCGCGGCTCAGTAAAGGCATCAGCAGCGTGATCTCGCGCCCCACGATCTCGCTTTCCTCATAGCCGAAGAGATGTTCGGCTGAGCGGTTGAAGCTTCGTATGACCCCCCGCCTGTCGAAGGTCACTATGCCTTCTGCCGCATTGTCCAGAATCGCGACATAGCGCGCTTCGCTCGCTGCAATCTGCCTGTTTCTTTCCACCAGCTCCCTGCGCATCAGCTCAAGGTCATTTCCCAGGCCGGATATCTCGGTGATATTGCTCTCCACGTTCAGCGCATGGTCCATATGCCCCGAGGCAATCTGCCTAGACGCCTGCTGCAGCGTTCTGATCGGCTTGCTGAGTCGCATCGCAAGCGATGCCACTATCAGCGTGAGCGCCCACATGTAGACCAGAGCGAAGACGATGCTGCGATGCACCATGTGCCTGATCTGCTGGTCCAGCCTCGCCTCGTCATAACCCATCTTCAGCATGCCTGCAACATTTCCCCCGGCATCCCTGACGGGTTCGGAAAGATAGTACACGTGGTCATCATTTCCGCCGAACGAGGTGTCCGGCAAGAATTTCAGGTTCGCATCCCTGCTCATGCTGAATTTCCCGATGCCCTTCAAACCCGTCAGATCCACGTAGACCACGCCATGCGACTGCATCATGTTGCTGAACATGCTCGCAACCGTCTGCATATCTGTCTCGTGCTCCAGCATCTCGGCCAGCGAACGCGTTTCCTCGTGGATGTTTTTTACGAAAAACTCCTTCTGCACATTGATCGACACGAGCAGTATGCTCGAAAGCAGAAGCGTGCCGAATACGAGCGTCACGACAAGTATGGAGACGATCATCTTTCCCACCAGGCTTTGCATGAACATCTTTACCGGTCGACCTTTTTCAGGCTCGACGGCTTCAAGCGCGGGAAGCTGCTTAAGGGATAAAGCCTCAGTCAATTCCTGCCGCCTTGAGCACGATTTCCAGCGGGCAGATCCTGGTGAAAGCGCTCTGGAATAGATTGAATCCGATGAATATGGCAAGCCACAGCCAGTTGACGTCCAGATAAAGCGGGCTGCCCTGCATGCCAAGCGCAACCGAAAGCAGGACAATAAAACCCGCCACCATTCTGACTATTTGTGCCGCTGTCATGTATCTCTCCCCTTTTCTACCAGAACCGCGTGCTTGAAGTGCACGTCTTTAGAATTCGATCAATTGCCGATGAAGCGATAGCAGTTCCTTCCTCCATGCTTGGCCAGATACATCGCGGCATCGGCGATCTTCACCATCTGCTCAGCCGTTTCTGCATTCTCGGGATAGAGCGCTATGCCTATGCTGACGCTCACAGAGCATTCCTTGCCATTGAGCATGAATGGACTGGAGATGGCCTCGATGATTTTTTTTGCCACGCGATCCCTGTTCACCGACTTCACATTGCAGAGTATCACGGTGAATTCGTCCCCGCCCATGCGCGCCACCGTGTCCGACGCACGCACGCAGCCGCGTATCCGTTTGGCCGCCTCGCACAGGAGCGCATCGCCGACATCGTGCCCGAACGTGTCGTTGACCAGTTTGAAACCGTCGAGATCGAGATAGAGAACTGCGACCGCCTCCTTTTCTCGCCTACCCCTTGCAATCGCCTGATTCAGGCGGTCGTATAACAGAATGCGATTGGGGAGCCCGGTCAGGGAATCGTGGTGCGCAAGCTCTGTGATCTTTTCATTGGTGCGCTTGAGCCGCGTCAGCAGATTCCAGATGAAGCGCGCCTGGAATCCGCCTATGATGTTCCCGCTGCCCAGCCTAGCCTCGACATAGTCCGTGATGCTGTCGTCGCCGGTGAGATTGAATGCAAGACAGGGGCGGCTCGCCTCTACCGACTCCGCAAGATCGGTATAACCCGGGATGCCGAGCTTCTTCGCGATCGCAAGTGCAGGGGCGAGAGGATCGACATCGACGATGCCGACGACCTTGATCAACGGATCATCGCTGAACAGCTCGAGCATTGCAGTGCCGCCTCGTCCGGCGCCTATGACGAGTATTTTTTGGACCTTGGGTGCTGTCATCGCATGCTTCACGGCAAGGAGATGCGTGCGATTCTATCACCCCATGGCTGTCGCGTCAGCTTCCCGCCACTGTCATGCCGTCGACCAGGATGGAGCCGCACTGGCGCGAGCCCTGGACCAGCACGTCGTTTCCTACCGCCACGATGTTGCGGTACATGTCCTTCAGATTGCTGGCAATGGTGACTTCATGCACCGGATACTGTATCTCGCCGTGCTCGACCCAGAATCCCGCAGCACCCCGCGAATAATCCCCGGTCAGGGTGTTTACCCCCTGCCCCAGGAGCTCCGTGACCAGCAGCCCCCTGTTCATGGTCTTGATCAACCCATTCAGATCGAGTTCGCCCGGACCCGAGGCCCGCATCACGAGATTGTGATTGCCCCCCGCATTGCCAGTGGTTTTCATACCCAGCTTGCGCGCGGAGTAGCTGCCCAGGAAATAGCCGCGCAGCACGCCCTGCTCCACGACGTTGCGGCGCAATGTTTTCACGCCCTCGTCGTCGAAGCTGCCCGAAGCTAGTCCTCTCGCGATATCCGGCATATCGTCGATGTTGACGTGCGGTGCGAATACATTCTTTCCAAGCTGATCTAGCAGGAAGGAAGACTTTCTGTAAAGACTTCCTCCGCTTGCACCGTTCACGAAATGCCCCAGCAGGCTGCTCGCGACCGACGACTCGAAGAGCACCGGCAGCTGCATCGTCGCGATCTGCCTGGCACCCAAGCGGCGCACCGTGCGCTCAGCGGCGATTCTTCCGACCTCGCTTGCGCTCAGGATGTCATTTGCAGAACGCGCGACGCTGTACCAGTAATCGCGTTCCATCGCATCGTCCTGTCCGGCGATCACCGAACAACTGATGCTGTGACGCGATGTCGGATATCCGCCGATGAAACCCAGGCTGTTGGCGAGCACGAATTGCGCTTCGTGCACGTTCACAGCGGCCCCCTCAGAATTGTGTATGCGAGGATCGCGCTCGAGTGCCGCCTGCTCGCATTCCCGTGCAAGCGATATCGACTTCTCCACGGGCAGATCCCAAGGATGATATAGGTCGAGATCGGGAAACTCGCGCGCCAGGCTCCCCTCGTCGGGCAGGCCCGAGCAATCGTCGATCGCGGTATAACGCGCAATGGACAACGCGGCATCCACCGTGTCTCTAATCGCCGCGAGAGACAAGTCGGAGGTGCTGGCATTGCCACGCCTCTGTCCCAGATAGACCGTGATGCCCAGGCCCTTGTCGCGGTTGTACTCTATGGTTTCAACCTCGCCCTGTCGCACCGTGACGGACTGACCGAAACCTTCCGAGACTTCGGCCGAGGCAGCCGTGGCCCCCTTTTGTTTGGCGTAGTTCAGCATGTCCTCTGCGATGCTGCGCAGATCGTCTGACGAATTGGAGAAGCGCTTCCTGGACTCTGGATCTTCCGGTGCGGATTTGTTCATGACTTCGGGTAGAATGATGAAAAGCGTTATCATAGCAGCATCTGACAGCCACATTGCACACCATGAACCACAGCGACGCCCCTGAAAGCGATATCGACGATTTCGATGACGAGATCGAACCGTCCGGACATCACCTCCCCGAAGAAGAGCCACCGCTCAGCAAGACACGGATCAAGAAGCAGATGCACGATCTGCAGGACCTGGGGGCCGAGCTCGTGGGCCTTGGCAAGGATCAGTTGGCCCAACTCGACCTGCCCGAAAGCCTGCGCGATGCGATACGCGAGATGCACCGCATCAACAAGTTCGGCGCGCAGCGCCGCCAGATGCAGTATATAGGCAAGCTGATGCGCGACGTGGAGACCGGCCCCATCATCGCCAGACTTAACGCCTGGAAGGGTATATCGCAGCAGCATGTAGCCTACATGCACCAGCTCGAGCGCTGGCGAGAACGCCTGCTGGAAGATGACGCCGCGCTCACGGAGCTGCTTGCCAAACATCCGGGAGCCGATGCGCAGAAACTGCGCACGCTGATACGCAACACGCACAAGGAACGCGAAGCCCAGAAGCCCCCCAGGCATTTCCGCGAGCTTTTCCAGGCATTGCGCGAAATCTTTCCGGAACCGCTCTGAGCCATGGCCGTAGCGCTGGAAAAGATCGTCCTCGACACCGGAACCCATCCTCAATACAGCATCATCTGGCTGCACGGGCTGGGTGCCGACGGCGAGGACTTCGTCCCGCTCGCGGAAGAGATGGAACTGCCAAAAAATGTGCGCTACATCTTTCCGCATGCGCCGCGCCGCCCGGTCACGATCAACGGCGGATTCGTGATGCGCGCCTGGTACGACATCGCGAGCGATGCGATCGACAGCATGCAGGACGAGGCAGGCATACGCTCAACACAGAAGGACATCGAAACGCTGATCGAACAGGAGATCGAACGCGGCATTTCTCCCGATCACATCTTTCTCGCAGGCTTCTCGCAGGGCGGAGCGATTGCGCTGCACACGGCGATGCGCCTCGACACACCCATCGCTGGGGTGCTCGCGCTCTCGACCTACCTTCCTCTGGCCGAAAAAACTGCAGCGGAGGCTACAGCCGCTTCGCGCCAGACCCCGATTTTCATGGCACACGGCAACTACGACCCCATCGTGCCTCACGCGCTGGGGCTCGCTTCAAAAAATCATCTGGAATCCCTGGGCTATGCAGTGGAGTGGCATGAATACCCGATGCAGCACTCCGTGACCGAGCAGGAAGTGCGCGACATCGAAAGATGGCTCAGCGAGAAGTTGGCGCGATGAACCAAGTGATGCATTTACTGAAGGCACAGGCGACTGACCGTTTCAAACGGCACGGTCATTCCTCTTCCTGCTCTATCACGCGAAAGCTTGCCAGGTCGTAATCCAGACCGGATTCCAGCAGTTTGACCGGCATCAGCAGATAGTTTCTGCCCTCGAACAAGACCTTCAGGCTACGTTGCATCGAAAAAACATCCGCACGCATCAGCAAGGTCGCAATGCCATCTTCCACATGCAGCCAGAGCTGCTCCTCCCCTGTCTCGAGTGCTACCAAAGATGCGCGACTGGTCAGTATCTCGGCCCCCGCATGGAACTGCCCCCCCGCATCGCGCGACAGGCGCCTGACGATGGAGACGCCCAAGCCGCTCGCGGTCTTCACGCCTAACACATGGCCTATGCGGACGCTGTCAGCCCTACTACCCAAAAGCGCCGCATAGAAGCCGCCGGGGCTCGCATTTTCGAGCATCATCTGCATGACGTCCGTTTCCCTGCCGCTCGCGCAAATGATCAGGTTTTCGCAGCCGAACACCGCCTCCAGCTCCGCCCTCAGCTCGCGCCTCTTGCCGGCGCGCTGAGGAGGAGAGACGGCATGGCTCATCACATGCCGCGCCGCCTCCAGCACCCATTCTGCGGTATAGGCACAACCCAGCTGCAGTTCCTCTGGCACGATGTCCTTTTCCAGTATCCTGATCAGCGTTTCAATCCTTGTCTTCATCCCCGAAAGGCTGACATAGCGCATCCCGGGTTTGGTCCTCGCATCCTGAAGTATGCGCACAGGCGGACGCGCGAGTGCAAGATCGAAACTGCACAAGTCGTGATATCCCGGATCGCTGCTGATCGCAATGGCTTCGCTGTTTCGCGAAAAGATGAGTTCGGCCAGATGCATGCTGCGCGGGCTCAGGGATGTGATCCCGCTGGCATACCACGCCATCAGCTTGCCCGTTTCCGCTCTGACCGTGGAGGCCAACGAATGATAGAGGCTGACCGATTCGTCAAGATATCCATGCTGCTCGGCATGCTGGTAAAGTGCCGCGAAATTGCGCCACACGGTTTCGTCGTGAGTCTGGTAGTGCACCGCCATGTACTTCAACTGTTCGCGCATCAAGCGCACAGCGCGCGCCGAAAGCTGGGGCAGCCTTGCCGCCACATCCTCCCTGCAATAGCGCCCGAACATCAGGAAATAGGCATTGCACATCATGCGGGAATAATTGCCCAATGCCATGCACAACCGGTTGCCGTGGTAGGCGTGCATGTCGGGCAGGGTGAAGTATTCGCAGGCCAGCTTCCTGGCATGGGGCTGCGCCGTTTCATCGAGCAGGTTCAGCACCGCCCACTGATCGGCCAGCCTGAAGTCCTCGCGCACGGAAACAGACTCGATCCAGTCCGTCAGTTCGGCAAGCGACTTCAGCGCGTCGCCCTTAGGCAGATCATTCAGCAGCGCTTGCGCAGCCTTGACGTCCGCCATCGGATGATCCGCTTTCCGGCCAAATATTTTTCCAAGCATGCATCCGTCCCGATGAATTACCTGCCAACCCGTGGCAATATAAACACATCTGCCCCCTTCTTGTACAGACGATGATACCCTGGCTGACCGAAAGCTCCCCCTTTCCCCATGTCTTCAAGGCCCTGAAGGAACCCAACGGCCTTCTCGCAGCGGGAGGATCGTTGACACCTGACCGCCTGCTGGACGCATACCGTCACGGCATCTTCCCCTGGTTCAATGAAGAGGATCCGGTATTGTGGTGGAGCCCCGATCCGCGCATGGTGCTCTTCCCCGAAGAATTCAGGATTTCTTCCTCGTTCGCCAAGGTGCTGCGCAACAAGCCCCATGAAGTGCGCACAGACACTTCTTTCGAACAGGTGATGCGTGCCTGCGCCGCGCCTCGCCCATGCGCCGAGCCAGGTCGAAGTGAACAGACTGGCACATGGATAAGCGAGCAGATGATCGCGGCCTATTGCGAACTCTTCAAGCTGGGCCATGCGCATTCGATCGAGACATGGATGGATGGAAAACTTGTCGGGGGACTTTATGGCGTCTCGATCGGACGGATGTTCTATGGCGAGTCGATGTTCAGCCTGGAGCCCAACGCATCGAAGATCGCGCTCGCGCACCTGTGCACGCGCGGGCCGTTGATGGTAGACTGCCAGATGCATACACCCCATCTGGCTTCACTGGGCGCCAGACTGATCCCGCGCGATGAATTCGTTGAAAGGCTGGCAGAGTTGATACACTGCGAGCCTGCCGGCTGGCAGCGCCCGAATCCCGGATCCTGACTTTGGAAAATGAGCTCACTCAACGACATACGCATCTCCGCGCTGCATTTCTATCTGACGGCCCCGTATCCGTGCAGCTATCTGCCAGAGCTGCAGGCGCGCTCCCAGGTCGCCACGCCCACCTTCCTGATCAACACGCCGCTGTATTCCGACCTGGTCCAGCACGGTTTCAGGCGCAGCAGCACCTACATCTACCGTCCGCGCTGCGATGCCTGCAATGCGTGCGTGCAGATGCGCGTTCTGGCCAGGCAGTTTGAACCCAACCGTTCCCAGCGCCGCGCCTGGAGGCAGCACGCCAATCTCAGGGCCACGCTGCATCCGCTCGAGGACAAGGAAGAATATTACGCGCTGTACCAGCGCTACCAGCGCGCACGCCACCCGAATGGAGGTATGGACAACGACGACCGGGATGCCTATCAGACCTTTCTCCTGCAAAGCCATATCGATACACTGCTGGTGGAATTCAGGGAGCCCTTCGACTGCGCTCGGAACGGGCCCTCCGAGCATGCTCAGGACGGACAGGGGAAGCTGCGCATGGTCAGCGTGATAGACCTGCTGAGCGACGGCCTGTCATCGGTATATACCTTTTTCGACCCGGATGTGCCTCGCGCCCGCTATGGCGTCTATAACGTGCTCTGGCAGATCGAGCTCTGCCGCAAGCTCGACCTGGACCATGTCTACCTTGGCTACTGGATCAGGGAAAGCCGGAAGATGTCATACAAGAACCAGTATCAGCCTGCCGAAGGACTGCAGAACGGCAAATGGCAGGCGCTCGGAGAAGACTGAATGTATCCATTGCTGCGCCAAGCGCTGTTCAGGCTTCCGCCCGAGACAGCCCACCACCTGACGCTTTCCGGCCTCAACACTTTGTACAAGCTTGGACTTGGCGGTTTCGTTGCGCCACACATCCCGGATGATGCGCACACCGTCATGGGGCTGCGATTCCCCAATCCCGTAGGCCTTGCGGCAGGCCTCGACAAGGACGGCGCATGCATAGACGGCCTGGCGAGCCTCGGCTTCGGATTCATCGAGATAGGCACCATCACCCCGCTTCCTCAGCCCGGCAATCCGAAGCCCCGGCTGTTCCGCCTGCCGGAGGCACGGGCGATCATCAACCGCATGGGCTTCAACAACGAAGGCGTGGATGTTCTGATCAACAATGTCACGCGATCCGACTACAAAGGCATACTGGGCATCAACATCGGCAAGAATGCCGCAACCCCGATAGAACATGCCGCAAGCGACTACCTCTCCTGCCTCAACAGCGTCTATCCCCACGCGAGCTACGTCACGGTCAATATCTCCTCTCCCAACACCAAAAATCTGCGCAAGCTGCAGGACGAACAGGCGCTCGACGACCTGCTGGGGCAGTTGAAGAACGGGCAGAGCGTGCTTGCCGACAAGCACGGAAAGCATGTGCCCATTGCACTCAAGATCGCGCCCGACATGGAAGACGAACAGATCGCGCAGATCGCAGGCCTGCTGATGAAGCACAGGATGGACGGCGTGATCGCGACCAACACCACGCTGTCGCGCGAAGGCGTCGAACATCTGCCGCATGGCAATGAGGCCGGCGGACTCTCGGGTGCGCCGGTGCGCGACAAATCCACTGCGCTGATCAGGAAGCTTGCCTCGCATCTGCAAGGCGAACTGCCCATCATAGGCGCGGGTGGAATCCTGGACGGTGCCGATGCGGTCGAAAAGATCCGGGCAGGCGCATCCCTCGTGCAGCTCTACAGCGGCCTGATCTACCGTGGGCCAGGGCTGATAGCCGAATGCGCAAAAGCGATACGCGACATGCGGCCCTGATCCTTTATCGCGCTCCTGCCTATAGTTATGCCAATAAAGCGGTTGAAGCCGCTCCTGAATCATCGGATAATCCGCGCCTGATGAGAGATCGCAACGATGACGACTGACTATCTTCTACTCCTGCTCAGCGCGGTGTTCGTGAACAACATCGTGATGGTCAAGATACTGGGCTTGTGCCCGTTTATGGGCGTTTCCAAGAAACTGGAAGCGGCCGTAGGCATGGGCGCCGCAACCACATTCGTGCTCACGCTGGCCTCGGGCTCGAGCTACCTCATCAACCGCTACCTGCTTGGACCCGATCTCGCCTATCTCACCACGCTGTCCTTCATCGTCGTGATCGCGGGCATCGTCCAGTTCACCGAGATGGTGATACAGAAAACGAGCCCCGAGCTCTACCAGACGCTGGGCATCTACCTGCCGTTGATCACCACGAACTGCGCCGTGCTTGGCGTGCCGCTGCTCAACGTGCAGGAGAAGCACAACTTCATGCAGTCCCTGGTCTTCGGCGCGGGAAGCGCTTTGGGATTCACACTGGTGATGGTTCTCTTCGCCGGCCTGCGCGAGCGCATGGAAGGGGCGGACGTGCCCGGCATCTTCAAGGGATCTGCGATCGCGATGGTGACCGCCGGGCTCATGAGCCTTTCCTTCATGGGATTCTCCGGGTTGATCAAATAATGTTCAGCGCATTGCTGGCCATGGGGGCGATTGCGATCACGCTGGGCGCAGTTCTGGGCTTTGCCGCGATCAGGTTCCGCGTCGAGGGAAATCCTCTGGTCGACAAGATAGATGCGGTTCTGCCCCAGACCCAGTGCGGCCAGTGCGGCTATCCGGGGTGCAAGCCTTATGCGACCGCGATCGCGGAAGGCGCTGCCGACATCAACCTCTGCCCGCCAGGAGGCGAGGAAGGCATACACAAACTGGCCGACCTTCTGGGCACGGAGTTCAAGCCCTTCGGCGGTTCGACGCTACCCAAGCCCAAGAGTGTGGCGCTGATAGACGAATCCACCTGCATAGGCTGCACGCTTTGCATACAAGCATGCCCCGTGGACGCGATCGTTGGCGCAGCCAAGCAGATGCACACCGTGATCGCATCGGAATGCACGGGCTGCGAGCTCTGCGTCCCCCCCTGTCCTGTGGATTGCATCAGCATGGTGCCCATCGCCGAGACCACCGGCAACTGGAAGTGGAAATATCCGGTATACGCAATGACGCCATCGCCATGAGAAAACTGTACACATTCCACGGCGGCGTGCATCCTGAAACCTGCAAGACACAGTCGACCGGCAGGCCGATCGCGAAGGCCGGGCTTCCATCGAAGCTCGTGATCCCGCTGCGCCAGCATGTGGGCCATAGCGCAAGGGCAGCGGTCGAGATCGGCGATCGGGTGAAGAAGGGCCAGATCATAGGCCAGGCGGAAGGCCATGTCTCAAGCGCAGTCCATGCGTCAACCTCGGGCACAATAGCCGCGATAGACATGCAGCCCGTCGCACACCCTTCAGGACTCCCCGAGCCCTGCATCACGCTGATTCCGGACGGTTTCGATGAATGGATGGCGCTCGATCCGCTCGATGACTGGCGCAGCATTCCCCATTCCGATCTGCGCCACCGCCTGCGCAATGCCGGCGTAGTGGGTCTGGGGGGTGCCGTTTTTCCGAGCGACATGAAGCTCTATGCGCACAAGCACAGGATAAGGACGCTGGTGCTGAACGGCGCCGAATGCGAACCCTACATCACGTGCGACGACCTTTTGATGCGGGAGCGTTCGGAAGAAATACTGATGGGCGCGGAACTCATGCGCGAACTCCTGTATGCAGACGAAGTGCTGATCGGCATAGAGGACAACAAGCCAGAGGCGATCGTTGCGATGCGCACTGCTGCTGCAGGACATGAACGCATGGAAGTCATCGCAGTGCCGACGATATACCCGGGCGGCGGCGCGAAGCAATTGATCCGCGTGCTGACAGGAATAGAGGTCGCGGCGGGCGTGCGCTCTACAGACCTCGGCGTGCAGTGCTTCAACGTGGGAACCGCATACAGCGCCTGGCGCGCGATACGCTTTGGCGAACCGCTGATCTCTCGCATCGTCACCGTGACGGGCAACGTCTCGTCTGCTCAAAATTTCGAGGCGCTGATCGGCACGCCTGTCAGCGAACTGGTCGCCCAGGCAGGCCAGCTTCCCGGCACCACGGGGCTCATCATGGGAGGGCCGATGATGGGTGTGCTCCTGCCATCCGATCAGGCGGGCGTGGTCAAGGCGACCAACTGCATCATCGCCGCATCCGATGCGCTTTTCCCGCCGCCCAAACCTGTTTTGCCCTGCATACGCTGCACCCGCTGCGCCGATGTTTGCCCTGCCGAGCTGCAGCCCCAGGATCTTTACTGGCATGCGCGCGCGAAGAATTTCACCAAGGCCGAGGACTACCACCTGTTCGACTGCATAGAGTGCGGCGCATGCAGCTATGTCTGCCCGAGCAACATTCCGCTGGTACAATATTACCGTTTCGCCAAGAGCGAGATATGGGCGCAGCAGGCGGGGCAGAAGTCTGCCGATGCAGCGCGAGAGCGCCATGAATTCCGCGAGAGCCGCCTGGAGCGCGAGAAGCGCGAGAAGGCGGAGAAACTCGCGGCCAAGGAGAAGGCAACCGCAAAGAGCGCTCCGGCGCCCGACAAGCCGAACACGGAACCTGCAGACGAAATGCAGCGCAAGATACAGGCTGCGAT
>JAJXTH010000047.1 GCA_021783995.1 Pseudomonadota bacterium | reverse complement strand
TGATCGAGCGCATCAGCAGTTTCGGGTCGGATGGAGTGTTCATGGCTGTTCCGTGATAATAAGCATTTGCTGATTCTGATCCATTTTTCCCGAAACGGCAACGCCTCATGGAGATTTTTCTGCCGCACCGGTGCTGCAGGATGTGACTCGCACTACAATAGCCTCATGTATCAGACAAGGATCATCGAAAGCCTTACGGAAATTCCCGCCGCGGATTGGGATGCGATCGCGAAGGGGGATCCCCTGCTGTCGCACGCCTTCTTTCATGCGCTGCAGGAAAGCGGTTGCGCTGCCCCCAAGTACGGCTGGAAGACGCAGTTTTTCACGCTTTGGGAGGAGGGCAGGCTCGTCGGCGGAATGCCGCTTTATCTGAAGACGAACTCCTTCGGAGAGCATGTTTTCGACTTCGCTTGGGCCGACGCATATCATCGCCACGGCCTTAACTATTATCCCAAGCTCGTTTGCACCGTCCCCTTCACGCCGGTTACGGGGAGAAGGCTGCTCGCAGAATCCGAGGATGCGAGGCGGACCCTGCTTTCTGCCGCTTTGAACTACGCGAAGGAAATCGGCGTCTCCTCGCTGCATGCGCTTTTTCTGAATGAATCCGATGCGGCGCTGGCTCAGGATCTCGGCATGATGATGCGCCAGGATGTGCAGTTCCACTGGAAGAACGAAGGCTATCGCGACTTCGAGGACTTCCTCTCAACCTTGAGTCGCGACAAGAGAAAGCGCATAAAACAGGAGAGGCGGCGCGTGATCGAAGCCGGCATCGAATTGCAGTGCGTTCTTGGCACCGATGCGACGCGCGAGGACTGGTCCTTCTTCGCATCCTGTTATCTGCACACTCTGGCATTGCATGGTTCTCCGCACCAGTTAAACGAGGACTTCTTCCAGCTCATGGGGCAGGCCCTGCCTGAACATGCGCTGCTCGTGATCGCGAGTAGAGAGGGAAAGCCCATCGCCAGCGCTTTGAACTATATGACCGATGAGGCGCTGTACGGGCGCTCCTGGGGGACCTTCGAATTCCATTCGGGCCTGCATTTCGAGACATGCTATTACCAGGCGATCGAGTATTGCATCGCGCACGGGATAAGGAAGTTCGAAGGGGGGGCTCAGGGCGAACACAAGCTTGCGAGGGGATTTCTTCCGGTGACCACGCGCTCCGCGCACTGGCTCGCTCATCCGCAGTTTTCCCGCGCCGTCGAGGACTATCTTTCCCGCGAGAAGGATGCCGTCGCCGAATATGTGGACTCCCTTAACGAGCGCAGCCCTTTCAAGGCGCCTCAAGAGACGTGAGCGCGCCGCTTCCCAGCAGCAAGACTTTCAGTGGGCTGAGATCGGCAGCCGGATTTGCACGGCAGACGCTGCGGGATTTCAGCCGCAACCACGGCCTGCTTCTGGCGGGGGCGATCGCATATTACGCGCTGCTCTCCATGGTGCCTTTGCTGACGTTGTCCGCCATCGTGCTCTCGCACTGGGTAGAGCGCGCAGAGCTGCTTTCGGCGATCGGCCATTCACTGGCATGGCTCGTGCCGAGCCAGTCCAGGGCGGTCCTCAAGGACATCTCGGGGCTCCTCGAGAACCAGACCGAGATTGGTCTGGCGCTCACGGTGACCCTGGTCTTCTTCAGTTCGCTCGCCTTTTCCGTGCTCGAGAAATCGATGGCGGTGATCTTCTCTCACAGGAAAAACATAGGGAGACGCCATTTCCTGGTTTCCGCGATCCTTCCCTATTTCTTCGTGCTTCTGCTCGGTCTTTGCCTGCTCGGCATGACGGTGGTCTCTGTCACGCTGCAGAGCATGGCGCAGGAGAGCGTGCATTTTTTTGGCCATCAGTGGCCATTGAAGGGTCTGTCCGGCGCGCTTCTCTATCTGTTAGGGCTTCTGGTCGAGACTTTCATTTTGACGATGCTCTATCTCGTCCTGCCGATGGGGAGGACGCGGCCGAGCCATGCGCTGATTGGGGGCTTCGTTGCGATGTCGCTCTGGGAGGTCATCCGCCGCATCCTGATCTGGTATTTCTCCAGCCTATCCAAGGCGAGCATCGTCTACGGATCGCTCACGACCCCGGTGGTCGCGCTGTTCAGCATGGAGATCGCGGCGACCCTTTTCCTGCTCGGCGCACAGGTCATCTCGGAATACGAGCGCCTGAAAAAATAGCGCTGCCGCGCAGTCCTTTGATTCGTCTTGGCTTAATTTTTCAGTAATATTTTTCCGCTTGCAATATTCCTCAATGGCACTACAATTAGCTCCGGCCGCTGAAAAAAATACTATATATAGTGGTTCTCTGAATTTCCGATCAGCCTATAAAAAAGGATACGCTCATGCCAAACACCGCTATTCCTGGTTCCATGATGTCCCCCGCAGACGTACGCACTGACGACCAATTCGATCAATACAAGGTGATCCGCCGCAACGGCTCCGTGGTGGTTTTCGAACCCGCGAAAATTTCGATCGCGCTGACCAAGGCGTTCATCGCCGTGAGCGGCAGCCAGGCTGCGGTCTCATCCCGCGTTCGCGAACTGGTCGAGCATCTGACGCTCGGCGTGGTGCACGCGCTGATGCGCCGCCAGCCAAACGGCGGCACGCTGCACATCGAGGACATACAGGACCAGGTCGAGCTCGGGCTGATGCGCTCAGGCGAGCACGACGTCGCGCGCGCCTATGTGCTCTACCGCGAGGAGCGCTCGAGGGAGCGCGCCCAGTCCAAGACCCAGCAGCCCGTGCATGTGATCAATGTGACGGGAACGGATGGCGTCCTGCGCCCGCTGGATCTCGACCGCATCACTGCCGTGGTGCAGTCCGCATGTTCTGGCCTGGGCGATGTGGTGAGCGTGGAGACCGTGATCCAGGGCGCATTGAAGGACATGTATGACGGCGTGCCACAGCACGAGGTGCACAAGTGTCTGATTCTTTCCGCGCGCGCCCTGATCGAGAAGGAGCCCGCATACAACTTCGTCACTGCGCGCCTGTTGCTCGACAACATCTGCAGCGAAGTGTTCGGCGGGGATGTGGCCCCAATAGACGTCGCATCGCGCACCGTCGAGTATTTCCCCAAGTTCATCAAGCGCGGCATTTCGGCAGAGCTTCTGGACGAGCGCCTTGCGAGCTTCGATTTGCAAAGGCTTGCCGCCGAGCTCGACACATCGCGCGACATGCAGTTCGGCTATTTAGGACTTCAGACCTTGTACGACCGCTATTTCCTGCACATCAAGGGGACGCGCATCGAGACGCCGCAGATATTCTTCATGCGTGTTGCGATGGGCTTGGCTTTGAACGAGATAGAGCGCGAGGAGCGCGCGATCGAGTTCTATCGCCTGCTCTCGAGCTTCGACTTCATGTGCTCCACGCCCACGCTGTTCAATTCGGGTTCTCGCCGCTCCCAGCTCTCCTCCTGTTACCTCACGACCGTCGAGGACGACCTGGATGGCATCTACGAGGCGATCAAGGACAACGCGCTGCTCGCGAAATTCGCAGGCGGCCTGGGCAACGACTGGACGCCTGTCAGGGCGCTGGGCGCGCACATCAAGGGCACCAACGGTGAATCGCAGGGCGTGGTCCCCTTCCTCAAGGTGGTGAACGACACCGCCGTCGCGGTTAACCAGGGCGGCAAGAGGAAGGGCGCCGTGTGCGCGTATCTCGAGACCTGGCATCTGGACATAGAGGAGTTCCTCGATCTGCGCAAGAACACCGGCGACGACCGCCGCCGCACGCACGACATGAACACCGCGAACTGGATACCGGATCTCTTCATGAAGCGCGTGATGGAGGGCGGCAACTGGACGCTCTTCTCGCCTTCCGACGTGCCCGAGCTGCACGATCTTTTCGGCCTGGAATTCGAAGCGGCCTATATCGGCTACGAGGCGAAGGCGGCAAGCGGCGAGCTCAAGCTATATAAGACGATTCCGGCTGCGAGCCTGTGGCGCAAGATGCTGACCATGCTCTTCGAGACCGGCCATCCCTGGATCACCTTCAAGGATCCGTGCAACATCCGCTCGCCGCAGCAGCATGTGGGCGTGGTGCACAGCTCCAACCTCTGCACCGAGATCACGCTTAACACCAATGCGGACGAGATCGCGGTGTGCAACCTGGGCTCGGTGAACCTGCTCGCGCACCTCTATCCTGCAGGTCACGAGAAGGCGGGACAGTTCGATCTTGAAAAGCTGCGCCGCACCGTTTGTACCGCGATGCGCATGCTGGACAACGTGATCGACATCAACTACTACGCGGTGAATAAGGCGCGCAACTCGAACTTCAAGCACCGCCCGGTTGGCCTCGGCATCATGGGCTTCCAGGACTGCCTGCACGCGCTGCGCATGCCCTATTCTTCCGAAGAGGCCGTCGAATTCGCCGACCGCTCGATGGAGGCGGTCTGCTACTACGCCTATCTCGCATCCACCGAACTGGCAGAGGAGCGCGGCCGCTATTCTTCTTACCGTGGCAGCCTCTGGGACAAGGGCATACTGCCGCAGGACACGCTGGCCCTTTTGCGCGAGGAGCGCGGCGGCTATGTCGATGTGGACATGTCATCGAGCATGGACTGGGATCTTCTGCGTTCGCGCATCAGGCAGTACGGCATGAGGAACTCCAACTGCATCGCGATCGCGCCGACTGCGACCATCTCGAACATCATCGGCGTTTCAGCCTGCATAGAGCCGACCTACCAGAACATCTTCGTGAAGTCTAACCTCTCGGGCGAATTCACCGTGATCAACGAATACCTGGTTGCGGACTTGAAGGCGCTGGGCGTCTGGGACGAGGTGATGGTCTCTGATCTGAAATACTTCGACGGCAGCCTGACCAAGATAGACCGCGTGCCGCCTGAGCTTCGCGACCTTTATGCGACTGCATTCGAGGTCGAGCCGAAGTGGCTGATCGAGTCCGCATCGCGCCGCCAGAAGTGGATAGACCAGGCCCAGTCGCTGAACATCTACATGGCGGGCGTCTCCGGAAGGAAGCTCGACGAAACCTACAAGCTCGCATGGGTCAGGGGACTCAAGACCACTTACTACCTGCGCACGCTGGCTGCGACCTCTGCGGAGAAGTCGACAGGCCGCGCAGGCACGCTCAACGCGGTCGCAGTCGCACCCGATGCGAAGGTCGAAGGGACGCAGTTCTGCTCTATTGATAACCCTGAGTGCGAAGCATGTCAATAGGCAGGCATTCGGGAAGCAATTTATAAAATAAACAGACAAGACAATTTTCAAGGGGACAACATGCTGACATTCGACGATGAAATAACAACGAACAAGACAGCACCGGAAGCGACCAGTGCGATACCATCCGAAGTTCTCGATGCATTCAATGGGGAGAAGCCTCAGGCGCCGCAGGCGAGCGGTGGCCGCATCCGCGTCGAGGACAAGCGCATCATCAACTGCCAGGCTGACGTGAACCAGCTTGTGCCGTTCAAGTACAAGTGGGCCTGGGAAAAATATCTGGCCGCATGCGCAAACCACTGGATGCCGCAGGAAGTGAACATGACCGCGGACATCGCGCTGTGGAAGAGCGACAAGCTGAGTGAGGACGAGCGCCGCCTGATCAAACGCAACCTGGGCTTCTTCACTACCGCCGACAGCCTGGCCGCGAACAACATCGTGCTGGGCACTTATCGCCACATCAGCAATCCCGAGTGCCGCCAGTTCCTCTTGCGCCAGGCGTTCGAAGAGGCGATCCACACGCACGCATACCAGTACATCGTGGAGAGCCTGGGCGTCGACGAAGGCGAGATCTTCAACATGTATCACGAAGTGTCCTCCATCAGGGACAAGGACGAGTTTTTGCTGCCCTTCATCGATGTCCTGACCAACCCCGAGTTCAAGACCGGCACGGTGGAGGCCGACCAGGCTTTACTGCGCAGCCTGATCGTTTTCGCCTGCATCATGGAAGGCCTGTTCTTCTATGTTGGCTTCGTGCAGATCCTCGCACTCGGCCGCCAGAACAAGATGACGGGCGCCGCGGAGCAGTACCAGTACATCCTGCGCGACGAGTCGATGCACTTGAACTTCGGTGTCGACGTGATCAACCAGATCAAGCTCGAGAACCCGCACCTCTGGACGCCCGAGTTCAGGGAGGAAATCCGCGGCCTGATGCAGAAGGGCGTGGAGCTCGAATATGCGTATGCGGAGGACACCATGCCGCGCGGCGTGCTGGGGCTCAATGCCAGCATGTTCAAGGAATATCTGCGCTTCATCGCAAACCGCCGCTGCCAGCAGATCGGCATCGACATTCTGTATCAGGGCGCGACCAATCCCTTCCCCTGGATGTCGGAGATGATCGATCTCAAGAAGGAGAAGAACTTCTTCGAGACGCGCGTGACAGAATATCAGTCCGGCGGCTCGCTGAGCTGGGACTAACAAAGAGGCGCGTTCGCGGACACATAAGTTTGCTTTTTGGACACATATTTTTGCTCTCGCGGACAGATAAGTTTGCTCTGAACGTAAATTTAGGTTAACCGGGGATTTAAGAATTGCCGGATTTGACTTAAGTGGTCAGTTAAAAAGGCCTCGGGGTTTTACCTTGGGGCCTTTTCTTTTTTGGGATTCACTTTGGGATATAGAAAAATTGTTAAGCGCATTATTGCTGAAGTCAAAATTAGTTTTCACGGCGCTGTTCACATTCGACTAGCTCGGTTGGTCTGTTATACAGAATAGTTTTTTTGTTGTCTGAACACAGAACGCGGGGAGCCCCAGACCATGTGCAGATTCTGGCCGACATGAACACCTATAATGTTCTTTCTCGAACATTTAGCTGATTTCTCATGAACAGCCTGCTGATCATGTCAGCCAGGAATTTATATACCTAGGGACAGGTCATCGGCCATAGCCGACATTAACGAATGGCAGCTATTTGCCATTCAAATTGAAATTAATTTATGCTGCAGGTTAATTTTTTAAATTCATCATATAGGACCGGCTTACCAGTACACCAAGATACGCACGCCTTTCTATAACCTGCCTTTTTGAACCCAGGCATATTTGATAAGCGATGGAATGCGCCTGCAGCGGCAAGGGGCCACAAGATTGCTACCTGTTCAAATTTAGTAACATAATCTCTGCAGTCTGATGTTTGCTCTTCTAATGTTCCGCCGCATACTTGTTCGCCCAAGTCATACAGTTCTTTGCAGGAATTTAGGTTCATTGAACCACCTTGTTTCGAAATGGTTCTAATCGTCAGATATGCACCATCAAGTTCTGCAACAATCTCGTGGCCTTCATAAAATCCAAGATTCACAAAGATTCGCCCTTGATTGTCTTGGTGAGTTCTTATGTCTCCAAACTTTGAAATAAACTCAGGGTTCGACACAATTCGAGTGCTTTGATCAGGTGAGATTAATAGAAATGACAAAGTAACATCTGGCGTACCTGATCCACCACTGTTTGTACTCAGTAGTAAAACATCGATATTCCCTTGTTGAAAATAGCCTTCAAATCCAACATACATGCCAGAATTTTCAAAAACCTTTTTTCCGTTAAACATGATTGCGCTGGGTGGCAAGCAGTCAAAGCCCACTAAATTGGCATCACCAAATCGTGTTTTCTGAATCTGAAAGACTGCTACATTATTATCAGGGCACGGCTCATCGGCCAAGACAAAATTAGTATATGAGGAGCAAAGCCAAAACATTAAAGCGAGGAAAATAAATTTCATCTTCATGTCTGAGGATGTTCAGAATTTGCCAAATTAAAACACAATGCTTTACCTTAATAAAACAAAGAAAGTACGCCTGTATTTTGTGTCATTTGAGCCAAGCTGCAAAATGTCAGAAACTGGGACATAACAGCTTTCTTTCAATGTCCGTTTCAGGGCAGTCTAATTGAAAGGTTAAATGGCGGCAATGGCCGA
>JAJXTH010000024.1 GCA_021783995.1 Pseudomonadota bacterium | reverse complement strand
CCAGACGCGGGTCTCGTTGCAGAGATATCTCAGCGTCTCCTTCACGCGCTCGAGATGTGCTCCACACTGCTTTAGATAGAATTTTTCGGTGAACCCCTTAAGATCCACATTCGCCGCATCGATTTTCGAGAAGAATTCGCGGCGCGCGGCTTCATGCATGTAGCCCGCGGTGACGGCGACGGTCTTGATGCCGTGCGCATGACATGCATCGGCAACATCCATCGCATATTCGGCGAAGATCACGGGGTCGTTGTAGGTGAATGCAACACTCCTGCAGCCCAGGTGTTCTGCGCTGCGCGCGATCGCCTCCGGGCTTGCCTCGTCGGCCAGCTTGTCGAAGCTGCGCGACTTCGAGATGTCCCAGTTCTGGCAGAACTTGCAGGCGAGGTTGCAGCCTGCGGTGCCGAAAGAAAGCACGCTCGAGCCGGGATAGAAGTGGTTGAGCGGCTTTTTTTCGATGGGGTCTACGCAGAAGCCCGAGGACCTGCCGTAGGTCGTGAGCACCATCGCATCGTTCGCGCGACCGCGCACATAGCAGGCGCCGCGCTGGCCTTCGTGCAGCTTGCAATCCCTGGGGCAAAGGTCGCACTGTATCCTGCCGTCGGCAAGCATGTGCCAGTATCTTGCGGGATAGCGTTCGTTCAGGCTGATGGGTTCGTCCATGTCGCGGCTCCTTTGTGCATTCAGGCGTATTCGGCTTCGCTGAATTTCGTGACGGAATAGCGCGCAAGCCTGATCTCCGGATGCCAGAATTCGCGAGGCAGCCCAGCCTTGCGCTTCAGGTGCGCCATGAATAGCTCGGGCTCGGGAAGCTGTTCCCATACCTGGGGCAGGAAGGTGCTGCGATATCGGGAAAATTCGAATATCACGCCATCGTGCCCTGGTCTGAGTTTGGATAGCGCATCGGCCTCATTGCGAAACTCCATGGCTTTTGCATCGCTCAAAAGAGAGATCTCGATGACCGTATCCGGCAGTTCCGATTTCGAGAGCGGAGCAAAGCGCGGATCGGAAAAGGCGGCGGACACCGCATTGCTTTTGATGTCTGCAAGCAAGGGCCGGTGCGCCTCTAGCGAGCCTATGCAGCCGCGCAGCCCGCCTTGCTGCATCAGCGTGACGAAGCATGCACAGGGGTCTGCAAGCCATGACGCGCCTTCGTCAGCATGGAGCGATATGCCCAGTTTATTCGCAATCGCAGATCTTGCGATCGGCAGCAGGATTTCACCCTCGTCAATGGACATGGCGTCTGTCCTCGGTATAGGCAAGAGAGGCATAGCCGACCACATGGTCGTGCGAGCCCGCGGTATCTCCCGAGTTTCGCAGATCGAGCAGGTGGGGAAACAAGCCGTGTCTCTTTGCGGCTATCATCAGCCCGCTGATGGGCGTGCCACCACAGGCGCGCTCATGCGAAATGGGCTGCTCGAAGTTCAGGATGGACTGCACGGTTTTCTCGTCAGTGGATTTTGCGACCTGATAGGGAAGATAATGCGAGAGATCGGAGCTGATGACAATCAGCGTTTCCTCACCTCCCCATAGGCAATCCAGAACTTCGGCGACCTCATCGGCCGTGGCTTTCCCCGCCAGAAGCGGGAGCAGCGAAAATTTATCCAGCACGCTCTGCAAGAATGGCAACTGCACTTCGATGGAATGTTCTTCCCTATGCGCAGCCGCGCTGACGATGACCTGTGGGAGATGGCTGATGGCGCGCACGGCATCCTGATCGACCATCACGCGTCCCAAAGGGGTGTCGAAGGCCTCCGTCCCCGGCAGTGCCAGGCCGCGCACCGCGACGCGATGTGCGGGACCCAGCAGGACCACGCGTTTTATTTTGTGTGAGATGGGCAGTATCGTGGCATAGGCGCTTGCGGCTATGCTGCCCGAATAGACATAGCCTGCATGGGGGACGATCAGCGCCTTCGGGGTCAGGCTGTGTTTTTTTGCGTCATGCAGGAAAGATTCGACCTGATGCAGGAGCGCATCGGGATTTCCGGGAT
Source organism: Pseudomonadota bacterium (assembly GCA_021783995.1). Classification (GTDB taxonomy): domain Bacteria; phylum Pseudomonadota; class Gammaproteobacteria; order Burkholderiales; family Gallionellaceae; genus Gallionella. The sequence goes on along the minus strand of JAJXTH010000024.1, from coordinate 30,128 downwards.
AGAACATGCCGGCGACAGCAGCGGATCGGACAGTTTGCATGATGACCTCCTTGGCCTTGATCTGGAGGCGGCCTTACGAAAATCAAGTATTGCAGTTCAGCCTGCGATCAACGCGATGATGTCCGCATGTTTGTTCTTGCGAGCCAGATCCATCGGGGTCGTGCCGTCCCGGTATTCCGGATTGCGCAGCGCACCATGTGCAAGCAGCAGCATTGCGATGTCTGCGTGACCGTTGGCGGAAGCCTTGTGCAGCGGCGTCCAGCCGTCGTGGCTTGCAAGATTCACGTCCGCCCCGGCATCGATGAGTTGCTCGGCGATCTCAAGGTGGCCGCGCGTGGCGGCTTGAAGCAGCGGGGACCACCCGTGCTGGCTTGTCGCATTTATCGTGGCGCGCTTTGCGATCAGCATTCTGACCACATTGTCATAGCCGTTGAAGGAAGCCCAGTGCAGCGGCCCATAGCCGGCGCTGTCCATCGCATTGACGTTCGCACCGTTCTCGATCAGCAATCGGGCGACCTCTTCGCGCCCGTTGAAGGTGGAGATCATCAACGGCGTCCAGCCGCGCTCGTCGAGCGTGTCGATATCCACGCCCGAATTCAGAAACAGCAGGACCGCATCGCGGTCGCCCCTTTCGGCAGCCTTGGTAAAGCCCTTGGGAGAAAAAGGATAGCCCTGCTGCTCAATGGCCGTCCTCGTTGCAAGGCTGGCCTCATCCCAGGGATTGTCCGGAGTCTTGCGCCTTTGCTTCCGTATGTTTTCGTGCGCGATGCTGAGCGCGAAGATTTCGGATGCGACATCCGGCGGGAAGCCCTGGCGCGTGCCGCCGCGCGTGTCCATCAGAAGGTCATTGAAATAGTCTTCGATTTCCCTGCTGTCCCAGAGATCGACGATGCGATTCAGTATGCGCGGGAATTTTTCTTCGAGGATTTCAGGGTAAGCCGCTTCATGGCCGCGCAGGTATTTCAATAGCATATCGTTCATCGTCTATCCCAGAAGATGCCTTACCATCTCGCGTTCTTCGAGCAATTCCCTGTGGCTGTCCTTCATGTGGCGTTGTCCAAGTTCGCTTATCGGCAGGTTTTGCACGATGCTGTAATGGCCTTGGCGGCATATGACCGGAAAGCCGTAGATCACGCCTTCGGGTATGCCATAGCTGCCGTCGGATGGCACGCTCATCGTGACCCAGTCGTTGTGGTGGGAGCTTTGCAACCAGTCGTGCATGTGCGAGACGGCGGCATTGGCAGCGCTTGCAGCACTCGACAGCCCGCGCGCCTCGATGACTGCAGCGCCACGCTTCTGCACGGTCGGGATGAACTCGTTTTCCACCCAGTCCTGGTCAGTCAGGATGTCGCGCACCAGCCTCCCGCGTATTTCGGCGTGATCGAGATCGGGATATTGCGTGCCGGAATGGTTGCCCCAGACGATCATCTTCTTGATGTCGCGTATCGGTTGAAAGAGCTTTTTCGCGACCTGGGCGATCGCGCGGTTGTGATCCAGTCTCATCATCGCGCTGAAGTTTCTGGGATCGAGATCCGGCGCATTCTGCATCGCGATCAGCGCATTGGTGTTGGCAGGATTGCCAACCACCAGCACCTTGACGTGGCGTGCCGCATGTTCGTTGAGCATCTTTCCCTGAACCGAGAAGATCGAACCGTTGGCTTGAAGCAGGTCGCGCCGCTCCATGCCCTTGCCGCGCGGGCGGGATCCGATCAGAAGCGCTGCTTCAGCATCCCTGAACGCGGTCCTGGGGTCGTCGGTGATGATGATCTGCTGCAATAGCGGGAAAGCACAGTCTTCGAGCTCCATCATCACGCCCCGAAGCATGCCTTGCGCTTCAGGCAGGTCGAGCAACTGAAGAATCACGGGCTGCTCGCGACCGAGCATGTCCCCGTTTGCAATGCGGAACAGCGTGGCATAGCCTATCTGCCCGGCAGCGCCGGTCACTGTGACGCGTATGGGTGCTTTCATGTTTCGCTCCACGCAAGATGATATGATCATGATAATTCTTTTCGTTTTCTTGTGCCATGCAGTAACATTTTGCCAGATTGAATTCGTGAAGGTGCCCATGCAGAAGAAACGCCCGATACATCTGGCGCTATACCAGATCAAGCTGCCGCTCCCAGGCGTGGTCTCGATACTCCACCGAGCGAGCGGCCTGCTGCTTTTTCTGACACTGCCGCTTCTGTTGCTGATGCTGGAGAATAGCCTGCATTCGGCTCAAACCTATGCGAGCCTGGTGGCGCTCTTTAAGCATCCTCTGGCAAGACTTTCGATGCTGGGTTTGCTTTGGGCACTGCTTTTGCATTTGTGCGCCGGATTGCGCTATCTCGCGATCGACATGCACCTTCTGAACAATCTCAAACAGGCCAGGGAGAGCAGCAAGGCGGTGCTCATGGCGAGTTTTCTTTTGATGCTCTTGATCGGAGTCAGGCTATGGTGAGCCGCGTGGTGGTGGGTGCGCATTATGGACTGCGCGACTGGCTGATTCAGCGTGTCACAGCCGGCGTGATGGCCCTGGGCTGTTTGTCGCTGGCAATCTATCTCGCACTGCATCCTGGTCTCGATTATCAGGGCTGGCGCGCATTGTTTTCAGGTGATGCGGTGCGCACGTTCGCACTGCTTTTTATGCTTTGCCTTTATTACCACGCATGGATAGGCGTGCGCGACATCGCGATGGATTACATCAAGCCCGTCTGGCTGCGACTCCTGATCCATGTGTTCGTGATTCTGACACTGATCGTCTATGCGATATGGTCAGTGCAGATACTTTGGGGTTACTGAAATGGCTATGGCGAAGAGGACATTCGACGTGGTGGTCGTGGGCGCGGGAGGCTCAGGCATGCGCGCGGCATTGCTGCTTGCACAGGCGGGATTGAAAGTTGCCGTGCTTTCCAAGGTTTTCCCCACGCGCTCGCATACGGTCGCGGCACAGGGTGGAATCGCGGCAAGCCTCGGGAACGTCAGCGAGGACAACTGGCACTGGCACATGTACGACACGGTGAAGGGGTCGGATTATCTGGGAGACCAGGACGCCATCGAATTCATGTGCCGCGCAGCGCCCGAAGCGGTGTACGAACTCGAGCACTTCGGCATGCCTTTCGACAGGCTCGATAGCGGCAAGATTTACCAGCGCCCCTTCGGAGGCCACATGCAGGACTATGGCAAGAACCCGGTGCAGCGCGCCTGTGCGGCGGCGGACAGGACAGGCCATGCGATGCTGCACACGCTCTACCAGCAGAACGTCAGGGCAAACACGAATTTCTTCATCGAATGGATGGCGCTGGATCTGATCAGGGACCAGGATGGCGATGTGCTGGGCGTGACCGCGCTGGAAATCGAGACCGGCGAGATGATGATGTTCGCCGCGCGCGCAACCCTTTTTGCCACTGGCGGCGCGGGGCGAATCTTCCATTCCAGCACCAATGCGTTCATCAACACGGGAGACGGGCTCGGCATGGCCGCTCGCGCAGGCATTCCGCTCGAGGACATGGAGTTCTTCCAGTTCCATCCGACAGGCGTGTATGGCGCGGGCGTCCTGATCACCGAGGGCGTAAGGGGCGAGGGCGGCTATCTCGTCAACAGACACGGCGAGCGCTTCATGCCGAAATATGCGCCGAATGCGAAGGATCTCGCAAGCCGCGACGTGGTCTCGCGCGCAATGACCATAGAGATCAACGAGGCGCGCGGCTGCGGCCCGCACAAGGACCACGTGATGCTGAAGCTCGATCATCTGGGAGAGCAGGTGATCAGGCAACGCCTGCCGGGCATCAGGGAGATCGCATTGAAGTTCGCGCATGTGGATCCTGCAAAAAGCCCGATCCCTGTCGTGCCGACTGCCCATTACATGATGGGCGGCATACCCACCAATTACCACGGTCAGGTGGTCGCGCCCTACAAGACGGGGCCGGACGAAGTCGTGAACGGCCTTTATGCTGCGGGAGAATGCGCCTGCGTTTCGGTGCATGGCGCAAATCGCCTGGGCTGCAATTCGCTGCTGGATCTTCTCGTGTTCGGCAGGGAAGCCGCGCGGCAGATCATCGAGGATTTGAAGGGCAATCCGCATTTGAAGCCGCTGCCTTCAGATGCCCCTGAGCGTTCGCTCTCCCGCCTTTCCCGCCTCGATCATCAGAAGAATGGCGAGCGCGTGGCCGATGCAGGGGAGGCGATGAGAAGGACGATGCAGAAGCACTGCGGGGTGTTCCGTTTCCCCGACCTTTTGAAGGAGGGCGTCGAGGAGATTCTGGCGGTTGCGGAAAGAATTGCGTACACCGAGATACAGGACAAGAGCCGCGTGTTCAACACCGCGCGCATAGAGGCTTTGGAGCTCGACAACCTGATCGAGGTCGCGAAGGCGACGATGATCTCTGCCGAGGCCAGAAAGGAGAGCCGCGGCGCGCATGCGAGGGAGGATTATCCCGAGCGCGACGACGAGAGCTGGCTGAAGCACAGTCTTTACTTTTCCGAGGGGAACCGGCTGGATTACAAACCCGTACGCCTGAAACCCCTGAGCGTGGACTCCTTCCCGCTCAAGCCCAGGGTCTATTAAGCTCGTAGCCTGTAGCGGATAGCTTGCTACAAGCTACTGGCTTTAAGGAGTATTTATGAAATTCCGTATATACCGTTACAATCCGGAAACCGATGCATCGCCTTACATGCAGGCCTATGAAGTAGACATCAGCCAGGGCATGCTGCTCGACGCAATTCTTCTGATCAAGCAGCAGGACGACAGTCTGAGTTTGCGCAAGTCCTGCCGCGAAGGCGTGTGCGGCTCGGATGCGATGAACATCAACGGGAGAAATGGCCTGGCATGCATCACGCCGCTGTCAACCCTCAAGGAGCCTGTCGTGCTGCGTCCCTTGCCTGGTCTTCCGGTGATACGCGACCTGATCGTGGACATGACGCAGTTCTTCAGGCAGTATCATTCGATCAAACCCTATCTCGTGAACAACGACCCTCCGCCAGAGACCGAGCGTTTGCAGTCGCCCGCACAGCGCGAGCATCTGAACGGGCTTTACGAGTGCATTCTGTGCGGTTGCTGCACGACATCCTGTCCCTCGTTCTGGTGGAATCCGGACAAGTTCGTCGGTCCCGCAGGGCTTTTGCAGGCATACCGATTCATCGCGGACACACGGGACCAGGCGACCATAGAGAGGCTGGACGACCTGGAAGACCCTTACCGCCTTTTCCGTTGCCACACCATCATGAATTGCGTGGATGTGTGTCCAAAGGAACTCAATCCGACGGAGGCGATCGGACATATCAAGGACATGATGGTCAGGCGTCTGGTATGAAAATAAGGATCGAGGATTGAGGAGTGAGTGAACAGTTGCAACGGGTGCGCTGGCGGTGCAGGCGCGGAATGCTCGAACTCGACATCATCCTCGTGCGGTTTGTGGATGAACACTATGCGAAACTTTCCCAGTCCGAGCGCGAAACATTTGAAGTGTTTCTGGATATGGCAGACAATCCGCTCTGGGACCTGATTTCGGGAAAGGCGGATGCGGCATCAGGGGAGGAAGCTTTGCTGCTCGAAAAGATCAGGTCGGCATAACTACAGGAATGGATACACGATGGATAATGAAACAGGCCAGAAGAAACGCTTTGCCACGCTGACACTGGATGATGGGCGCAGCGTAGAGCTACCTATCCTGTCAGGCACGCTTGGCGCTGACGTGATCGACATCAACGGCCTGTCCAAGCTCAACATATTCACCTACGATCCGGCCTTCTTTGCAACTGCGAGCTGCATCTCCAAGATCACCTACATCGACGGGGATGCAGGCATACTCTATTACCGCGGCTATCCGATTGAGCAGCTTGCCGAGAAGTCGGATTTTCTCGAGGTCTGCTATCTGCTGCTGGACGGTGAGCTGCCCACGCCCGAGCAGAAGGCCCGGTTCGAGCAGAAGGTGAAATCGCACACCATGGTGCACGACCAGCTGGCCAGGTTCTACAACGGCTTCAGGCGCGATGCGCATCCGATGGCGGTGATGGTGGGCGTGGTGGGCGCGCTTTCATCCTTTTATCATAACTCCCTGGATATCAACGATCCGGAAAATCGCGAGCTCGCCGCGATGCGCCTTCTTGGCAAGGTGCCGACCATCGCGGCGATGGCCTATAAGTATCACAACGGCTATCCGTTCATGTATCCGAAGAACAAGTTCAGCTACGTGGAGAACTTCATGTACATGATGTTCGCCACACCTGCCGAGGAATACGAGCCGAATCCGGTTCTGGTGAGGGCGCTTGAGCGCATCTTCATTTTGCATGCAGACCACGAGCAGAACGCATCCACATCCACCGTGAGGCTCGCGGGATCCAGCGGCGCTAATCCCTTTGCCTGCATGGCATCCGGCATTGCAGCGCTGTGGGGACCTGCGCATGGCGGTGCGAACGAGGCAGCGTTGAAGATGCTGGAGGAAATCGGCGACGTTTCCCGTGTTCCCGAATATGTGCAAGGCGTCAAGGACAAGAAATACCGGCTGATGGGTTTCGGCCACCGCGTCTACAAGAACATGGACCCGCGCGCATCTGTGATGCGGCAGACCTGCTACGAGGTGCTGAAAGAGCAGGGGCTGGAAAACGACAAGCTCTTCAAGCTTGCGATGGAGCTCGAGAAGATCGCATTGAACGACCCCTATTTCATCGAGCGCAAGCTCTACCCCAACGTGGACTTCTATTCCGGCATCGTATTGCGCGCGATAGGCATACCGACCAACATGTTCACAGTCATCTTCGCGGTGGGTCGCACCATAGGCTGGGTATCGCAGTGGAAGGAGATGATGTCGGCTAGCGACCGCAAGATAGGGCGCCCGCGCCAGCTCTATGTCGGCGCGACCCGACGAGATTATCCTGCGCGGTGAGCATGAAGAGCGACTACAACAGGGCAATGCTGGACAGTTCGCTGCTGTTCGCCGCGCCCTTCGTTGAAGAACTTTACGAGCAGTATCTGCAAAGTTCTGCAAGCGTTGGTGCCGAATGGCGTGCCTACTTCGATGCGCTGCCTATCTGGGACAAGCCTCTCCCCGAGACGCCGCATGCGCCTGTCGTGCGCTCTTTTGAAGCAGCGCCTAAGACGAATCTGTCTCCCGATGCGGACCATGAACGCAAGCAGGTCAAGGTGTTGCAGCTCATCAATGCGCATCGCTTCCTGGGTCTCAGAGTCGCCAATCTGGATCCTCTGGCACGTCATGCCAAGCCCGAAATTCCCGAGCTCGATCCGGCCTATTACGGTTTTTCAGAATCCGACATGGGCGACACCTTCGATACCGGCTCCCTGGTAGGAGCGCAAAGACTGACGCTACGCGAGATCATCGATCTTTTGCGCGAGATCTATTGCGGGAGCATAGGCGCTGAATACATGTACATCAGCGACGTGCCGCAAAAGCGCTGGATACAGAACAGGCTCGAAGGCGTGCGCGGTAAGGCGGGCTACAGCGATGCACTGCGGCGTCGCATCCTAGGCAGGCTTACCGCCGCCGAGACGCTGGAACGCTATCTTCACACCAAATATGTGGGACAGAAGCGCTTCTCCCTCGAAGGCGGCGAGACCATGGTGCCTTTGCTTGACCATCTTCTTCAGCGCGCGGGTAGCCTGGGCGTGAAGGAGGCCGTGATCGGGATGGCGCACCGCGGAAGACTGAATGTGCTGGTCAACATACTGGGCAAACAGCCTTCCATGCTGTTCGCGGAATTCGAGGGTATACACGCCGAGCACCTGACCTCGGGCGACGTGAAGTATCACCAGGGTTTCTCGGCCGACATCGAAACGCCGGGCGGACATCTGCACGTGGCGCTTGCCTTCAATCCCTCGCATCTCGAGATCGTCAATCCGGTGGTGGAAGGTTCGGTCAGGGCGCGCCAGCATCGTTTGAAGGACCTGGAAGGGAAGAAGGTGGTGCCGATATTGCTGCATGGAGACGCGGCCTTTGCGGGGCAGGGCGTGGTGATGGAGACGCTTTCTATGTCGCAGACACGCGGCTATCGCACGGGCGGCACCGTGCACATCATCGTCAACAACCAGATCGGATTCACCGCTTCCGACAAGCGCGACACGCGCTCCAGCCAGTATTGCAGCGACGTGGCGAAGATGATAGATGCCCCGATATTTCATGTGAATGGCGACGATCCGGACGCGGTGATGCTGGTTACCGAGATCGCGCTGGATTACCGCATGAACTTCGGTCGCGACGTGGTGATCGACATGGTGTGCTTCAGGAAGCTTGGACACAACGAACAGGATGAGCCTCTGGTCACGCAGCCCTTCATGTACCGCTATATCAGAAAGCATCCCGGCACGCGCGCGGTGTACGCGAAGCGATTGGTTGACGAGGGCGTGATAGGCGAAGGTCATGCAGAAGCATTGGTAGATGCATATCGCCTCGCGATGGACAGAGGCGAAAATTCGATACAACCGGTACTTCCGGTGCCGGACAAGCCCGTTTCGCTCTGGGCCAGGTTCAAGAACGACATTCCCTGGCATGTTCCTGTCGTCACGTCGGTGCCGATAGAGCGCATAAGGCAGCTTGCGATTCCGCTGACCACGGTGCCTGAAGGTTTCGCGCTTCAGGACCGCGTGCGGAAGATCGTCGACGACCGGATTCTGATGGCGAAGGGTGAACTGCCGCTGGATTGGGGGATGGCGGAGAACCTGGCCTATGCCACACTGCTTGACGAAGGTTATCCCGTCAGGCTGTCAGGGCAGGATACGCAGCGGGGCACGTTCTTTCACCGCCATGCCACTTGGCACGACCAGAACCGCGTGGTCTGGCACGAGGGGGCCTATACCCCCTTGCAGCATTTGAAGCAGGATCAGGCGGATTTCGTGGTGATAGATTCCCTGTTATCCGAAGAGGCTGTGCTGGGATTCGAGTACGGCTATGCGACTGCGGAGCCAAATTCTCTGGTGCTGTGGGAGGCGCAGTTCGGCGATTTTGCCAATGGCGCCCAGGTGGTGATAGACCAGTTCATCGCATCGGGAGAGGTGAAATGGGGAAGGCTGTGCGGCCTCGTGATGCTGTTGCCTCATGGCTATGAAGGGCAGGGTGCGGAACATTCATCAGGGCGCATCGAGCGATACCTGCAGCTTTGCGCGGACTACAACATCCAGGTTTGCATCCCGTCCACGCCAGCGCAGATGTTCCACCTGTTGCGCCGCCAGATGCTGCGTCCTATGCGCCGGCCCCTGATCGTGTTCACGCCCAAAAGCCTGTTGCGCAGCAAGGAAGCGGCATCTCCATTGCATGATTTCACTGAAGGCGGATTCAAGCCCGTGATTCCTGAAGCAGGCGATCTGGATGCGGGTTCTGTGAGGCGAATCATTGCATGTAGCGGAAAGATCTACTACGAGCTTCTGGCTGCTCGGCGTGCCAAAGGCATCAGCGACATGGCGATCATAAGGCTGGAGCAGCTCTATCCGTTTCCGCATGACGGATTTGCATCTCAGGTGGCGCATTACCCCAATGCGACCGAGCTCGTCTGGTGCCAGGAGGAGCCTGGCAATCAGGGAGCATGGCACAGGATACAGCATTACCTTTTGCGCCACATGAGGGATAACATGCGCCTGGCCTATGCGCTGCGGCCTTCATCGGCGGCACCTGCTGCAGGTTATCTTGCGGTGCACAATGAACAGCAGAAGGCGGTGATCGAGGCCGCCTTCCGTCCCGATCTCGAAGTCAAGAATGGAGTTCGCCATGAGCATCATTGAAGTCAAGGTACCACAGCTTTCCGAATCTGTCTCCGAGGCAACGCTCATTGCCTGGCATAAAAAGGTTGGCGATGCAGTCACAGAAGGCGAGAATCTGGTCGATGTCGAAACCGACAAGGTGGTGCTGGAACTGCCTGCTTTGAGGAGCGGTGTGCTTGCCAGGATCGTCAAGGGAGACGGGGAAAAGGTGGCGAGTCTGGAATCGATCGCGCTGATCGACACGGAGGCGAAGGCCGTCGAGAACGAGAAAAAGGCCGCAGAAGTGCCTGCCGCGATCTCGCCATCCGTGAGGAAGCTGGCGCACGAGCTGGATGTCGATGCGGCAAGCCTAGAGGGCACGGGGAAATCCGGGCGCATCACGAAGGAGGATGTGCTGGGCGCGATGGAGAAGATCGCTGCACCGCAAGTTTCCACACAATCCGGCAGCCGCGCAGAAGAACGCGTGCCGATGACGCGCATCCGCCAGCGCATCGCGGAGCGTCTGCTTGAGTCACAGCAGAATGCGGCCATACTGACGACCTTCAACGAAGTCAACATGCAGCCCGTGATCGAGCTGCGCAACAGATACAAGGATGCATTCGAGAAGAAGCACGGCATCAAGCTCGGCTTCTCGAGTTTCTTCGTCAAGGCCGCCGTATATGCGCTGCAGAAATTTCCCATCGTCAATGCGTCCGTGGATGGAACGGACATCGTTTATCACGGCTATTTCGACATTGGCGTTGCAATTGGCAGCGAACGGGGGCTTGTCGTGCCCATCATCCGGGATGCGGACAGGCTTTCGTTTGCAGACATCGAAAGGCAGATCGCAGATTTTTCCGCGCGCGCGAAGACGGGCAAGCTGACTCTGGAAGAGCTGACCGGCGGTACCTTCTCGATTTCCAATGGCGGCGTGTTCGGCTCCATGCTTTCTACCCCCATCATCAATCCGCCGCAATCTGCGATCCTGGGGATACACGCAACCAAGGAGAGGCCAGTCGTCGAGAACGGGCAGATCGTCATCAGGCCGATGAATTATCTTGCGGTTTCCTATGATCATCGCATCATCGACGGCCGCGAAGCCGTGCAGTTTCTGGTTGCGATCAAGGAAGCGCTGGAGTTTCCCGGGCGCATGCTGCTGGATTTGTAGGGGTGTGACGTTGCTCTAAGCATGTCGAAGGGTGATCGTGCCCTTTTTTCTTCCCCTGTGTGCCGCCGAGTAGCGCAGGCTGGTCAGGGGATTTCGGAGAGGAAAGTCTGAGCGCGCAGCGCGAGTTCCGCAGCCGCCTGAACAGTCGAGCAACGCATGGCACCGCACAGCGGGGGCAAACCGGGGGCGCCTTCTTTGTCTTCAACTCACACACAATTTAACTTCACCTCATGAAAACATTTTCCGCATACCGAATATATGAACAAGGCGGCCAATCTGAAGGGCGATTTGTCAAACTTCAGCTTTCTGATCTCGATCCAGGGGAGGTCGTGATCAGGTCGCACTTTTCGAGCGTGAACTACAAGGATGCGTTGGCGGGTACAGGCATGGGAAAGGTGATACGCCGCTTTCCCTGTGTTGCCGGAATAGACGTGTCAGGAATAGTAGAACATTCGCAGGATGCCCGATTCAGGGAAGGCGACAAAGTGCTGGTCACGGGCTATGGCATGGGCGTGTCGCGCGACGGCGGTTTTGCCGAATACGTGCGCGTGCCGGCAGACTGGGTAGTACCACTTCCTGATGGTCTTTCGCTTCATGATGCAATGGCTCTGGGTACTGCAGGATTTACCGCAGCGCTTTCGATCCACAGGCTTGAACAGAACGAATTGTCACCCGACAAGGGAAAAGTGATCGTGACGGGAGCGACAGGCGGCGTGGCGAGCCTTGCAATCGCGATGCTCGCACAAATGGGATATGAAGTCGTGGCCGTCACCGGAAAACACGATGCACACGATTACCTGAAGTCTCTTGGGGTGACAGGGGTCATCGACCGCAGCGATCTTGAGATGGGCACGAAGCCGCTGGAGAAGGCGCAGTGGGCGGGCGCCTTCGACTCCGTGGGTGGGGAAATGCTTGCTTGGCTGACAAGAACCATGCTTCAGGATGGCGTGATCGCAAGCTACGGCAACGCGGGAGGCATCGAGCTTAACACCACGGTCATGCCCTTCATTCTGCGTGGCGTGAAACTGATCGGCATCGACTCCGCGGCAACCGGGATGCCGCTTCGCCTCGAGATATGGCGCAGGCTTGCAGGGGATCTCTATCCAGCTGCGCTCGATAAAACTGCGCATACGGTTTCGCTTGAGAAGCTGCCCGAGGTGTTTGGTTCAATGATCAAAGGGAAAACCAGGGGACGCACGGTCGTCCGCTTTTGAATTCTGGATTGGTGCTATAATCCGCGCCCTTGCGAAAGTGGCGGAATTGGTAGACGCACTGGATTTAGGTTCCAGCGCCTTACGGCGTGAGAGTTCGAGTCTCTCCTTTCGCACCAGACCTTACTGCAGCAGCATCTCGAACTGTTCAATCGGCACGGGTTTGCCGAACAAGTATCCCTGATAGTTGGTGCAGCTCCTGTTCAGGAGCAATTCTCTTTGTTCTTCGACTTCCACGCCTTCTGCGATGACGTTCAGATTCAGCCCTTGCGCCATCGCGATGATGGTATACACGATCGCCTTGTCGCTGGCGTTGGTTGCAATGTCATGCACAAAAGAGCGGTCTATCTTGATCTGCTCGAGCGGCAGGCGTTTCAGGTACTGCAATGAAGAATAGCCTGTGCCGAAGTCGTCAAGTGAGAATCTGACGCCCAGCTCGTTCAGCGCGTTCATGGTCGATATGGTTTCGTCGATGTCCTCCTGCAGCAGGCTTTCGGTCAGTTCCAGCTTGAGCTTCATCGGGTTGATCGCATGGCGCGCCATCATCGCCTGTATTTGTGAGACGAAATCGGGTTCCCTGAATTGCCTTGCGCTCACGTTTACCGAAAGCGTCAGATTCTTTGTGAGCTGCTGCTGTTGCCATTTTCCTAGCTGCGCGCATGCAGCTTCCAGCACCCACTGTCCGATGGGCAGAATCAGTCCGGTTTCTTCGGTCAGCGGGATGAACTGTTCCGGATAGATCATGCCCCGCTCGGGATGATTCCAGCGTATCAGGGCTTCCCCTCCCAGCGCCTGATGCGCGCTGTTGATCTGTATCTGGTAATGCAGTTCGAACTGGTTTTCGGAAAGCGCACGGCGCAGTTCGTTTTCCATCCGCATGCGCGCATTTATGCTCTCCTGCATTCGTCTGTCGAAGAAACGCAGTGTGTTGCGGCCTGCCTTCTTGGACTGATACATCGTGATATCCGCCTGTTTCATCAGCTCTTCCATCGTCTGAAGGCTCTTGTGGAACAGCGTGATGCCGATGCTGGCCGTGCAGTGATAAAGGTGACTGCCAAGCTGGTAAGGCTGCCTTAACAGCGCCAGAATCTTGTCGCCTATCGATTCGGTCTGTGCCGCCGCCTCCATTTCCTCTTCATCGAGTTCCAGCAGCATCACCACGAACTCGTCTCCCCCTAGGCGGGCCACGGTATCGCCTTCACGCACGCAAGACTCGAGGCGGTTTGCGACTTCCTTCAGAAGCTGGTCGCCGGTATCGTGTCCCAGCGTGTCGTTGAGGTTCTTGAAGTTGTCTATGTCGATGAACAGCAGTGCGCCTATCCACCCATGGCGCTCGCTTGTAACCTGCGCCTGCTTGAGGCGATCCAGGAGCAGAGCACGATTGGGCAGGCCGGTGAGCTGGTCGTGGTAGGCGAGGCGCTCGATTTTCTTCTCGGCCAGTTTACGCTCGCTGATGTCCTTGACGGTCGCGATGTAGCTTAGAATGTTGCCATTCCTGTCTTTGACGACTGAAGGGCTGACAATCACTGGGAAGCGTTGGCCGTCCTTGCGCATGAAGGTCAGTTCAAAGTCGCTCGTTTCGCCTTTCAAAGCTCGCTGTAAAACTGCATCGATGTTTTTGTATTCTTCAGGCGGCCAATAGGGGAAAGGGGGAGTGGTGCCGATCAGCTCTTCGCGCGAGTAGCCCGTCATTCTGCAAAAAGACGGGTTGGCGTCCATGGAAATGGCATTGCTGTCCAGTATCGAAAAGCCGTCCTGCATGGATTGAATCATGTTGTTGGAGAACTCGAGCGATGCCTCCAGCTTTTCCCGGTTCTTCTTGCGCGTCGTGATATCCCTGAAGAATGAAACGAATTGTTGTTGTTCAGGAAGATGGTTGACGGAGACCTCGACGTCGAAAAGGCTGCCGTCTTTTCTGCGATGACGGGTTTCAAAAACCGCATCGCCATCAGAGCTGATTTTATTGATACGCGCCTTCACATCGTTGCGGTTGTCGCATGCGTCAATCTCCGAGATATGCATGTTCAGCAATTCTTCGATGGTATAGCCGGACATGTCGGCATAAGCCTGGTTTACCTCCAGCAGATTGCCTTTCATGTCGGTCAGCCAGAATCCGTCTCGGGTGGCCTTCAGAATCGCCTGGTGGCGTTTCATCGCACTCTCGGCGATCTTGCGGTCGGTGATGTTGCGCTTGATCGAGATAAGCCTGCCGTCTTCCAGCATCTTTGTGGTCACGTCCACTGTGACGAAGCTGCCGTTTTTGCGGCGCAGCTGTCGTTCTGCATGGATTGTATGGCCGTTCCAGAGTTGTTTCAGTCTGCCGTGAAAATTTGGCAGATCGTCGGGATGGCAGAAGTCCTTCAGCCCCAGCTTCAGGAACTCTTCGTGCGTATAGCCTAACAGGTCGCAGGCTGCCTGATTGACTTCGAGGTAACGCAGTCCTTCATGGTCTGCTACTGTGATCGCATCGCCCGCCTGTTCCATGATGTCGCGGTAGCTGCGTGCGATTTTCTTCAGCGCATCAGTCAACTCAGAATTGGAGGCGTCGCTCAATTTTGGCATGCATAGATCTTCATTCAGGAGCGGTGTGAAAGGCAGCTTGCGCGAGGAGATGTCGCGAAAAACGGCAAAGATTGCCTGTTGTCCGTTCAGTGCTATCGTGTTAATGCATATTTCGACAGGCAGGGCAGAGCCGTCACGGCGCAGCAGTGCAGACTGATGGACCGGGTAATCCTTGTCTTGGGTGAAATTGCCCCTGGTCATGGAAAGATGCTCGGGGGGGATGAATTCGTCTATCGCTCGCCCCAGCATGTCAGCCTTGGCATAACCCAGCTGCAGATGGGCAATGTTGTTGCATTCGAGGATGAGGCGATTCTCGTCAAGGATGAAAATCGCATCCAGGGCGAGATCGGAGAGCACATGGTAGTCCTTTTCGCTTAGCATTCATTTCCCCTGAATCCATGTTGATCTTGTCATGCCTGGGGCTACTGCGCAGCAGGACACATGTTACATCATTTTCGCTTTCGTAATGATGACCATGCTATTTCTTGTATTTGCGGACCAGGCCGATCAGCACGCCGAATATCTCCAGTGTGCCCTGCGGGCGGATGACGGGGTAGGCGGGATTGGCGGGGCGCAGGATGAAAGCGCCGTTTTCCCTATCCAGCGTCTTGAGCGTGAAATCGTCATCAACTATCGCAACCACGATGTCGCCGATGTTCGCAGCAAGGCGCTTTTCCACCACGGCAACATCACCGTCCTGTATGCCGGCGTCTATCATCGAGTCTCCTTTTACCCTGATGAGCGTCGTTCTGGATGGCGCGTCGATCAGCATTTCGTCGATGATGAAAAAGTCGCCCTGGGTCGCCGTGACGGACACCGGCATACCGGCCTGCACCGACGATTCTGCCAGCGGGCGCGCAAAGAATTGCCGTGTCGGTATCCATCGGCCATCCGGCGCTCGCTCGATGAAATCGGCATCTGCAAGGCGCGTCAATATGGCTTTCACCCAGGATTTTGAAGCAATGCCGAAGACCTCGCACAGCTTGGCGTATGAGGGGATGTTCTTCCAGTCTGCATAGTAATCCTGGAGTTTGCTAAGATAATCTCTATTCATGGGGATTTCCTTGTGAGCGAACGCGCCTTGGAATGTAAAGAACGTTTGTTCTGTTGTCAAGAAAACGATTTTTTGAGGGTGGCAGAAAAATCCGTCCGATGCGCTTCAAATTTCAATACAAATGCGATCCCGCTATCAGTTAGAATGCGATATGGATGAAAAAATTGTTTTTGTCAGAACGGGAAGCGGTGAAGATGAAGCGCGCAGCAGGACAGCGCTTCTGTCCAAGGACATCAAACGCGCCTTGCTGATGGTGGATGGCACGTCCACCGTTGCAGAAATCAAAAAACGTTCTTCACCCAGCTTGCGCGCAGCGCTGGATGACATGTTTGCCGAGCTGGCCAGAGATGGTTTCATTCAGGACAAGGCGCGCGCTGCTGTTTCAACGAAGATTGTCAAACCCGCCCCTTTGAAAAAACCAGTTGCTGAAGCACAAGAACTGGATTTTACGGCGGCTTTCAGGGTTCCCACGCAAGCCGTATTGGCCGAAGAAGCAGCCAAACTCAAAGCTGCCGAGGTAGCAAGGTCGCACGATGAAGAAAGACGCAAAGCCGCCATAGCAGAAGAGCGAGCCCGGCTTGAAGCTGCAGAGGCCAGGGGACGCGAACTTGCCAAAGCCGAAAAGGCGGCTGCGGAGTCTGCGCGCCTTGAGGCAGAGCAGAAGGCAAATGCGGCTGTCGAGGCGGCACGCTTGGCCGAACAGCAGGCCGAAAAAATCAAAGCCGAGGCGCAGGATCGCGCGCGCGCAGTGGCTGAAGAAAAGGCCCAACTGGAAGCCGAGGTAGCCAAATTGAAGGCGATCGCCGAGGCAGAAGCACATGCCAGAGCAGAAGAACACGCCAGGCTGGAAGCCGAAAAACAGGAGCATATCAAAGCGGCTACGCGCACAAAAGCCGAGAAGGTGGCAGCAGAAGAAGCCATGCGCCGCAAGGCTGAGCGTCAGGCAAAGGCGGCACTTGAGGCTGCCCGGCTTGCCGAACAGCATGCAGAAAAGGTCAAGAATGAGGCGCAGGATCGCGCGCGAGCTGTGGCGGAAGAGAAAGCCAGGCTGGAAGCCGAGGTAGCCAAATTGAAGGCGGTTGCCGAGGCAGAAGCGCAGGCCAGAGCTGAGGAAAACGCGCGTCTGGAAGCCGAAAGAATCGAACGACAGGAGGCATTAAGGCGAGCCAAGGCTGAAAAGGCCGCTGCTGAAGAGGCGGCGCGCCGGGAAGCGGAAAGAAAGACAAGGGAAGCGCTTGATGCGGCGCGCCTTGAGGCTGAATTACAAGCTGAAAAAGTCAGGATAGAAGCAGAAAGAATAAAATCCGAAGCGCAGGCCAAAGCGCAAGCCATTCTTGAAGAGAAGGTCAGGCTGGAAGCGGAAGTGGCCAAATTGAAGGCGATTGCCGAGGCTGAAGCGCAAGCAAAGCGTGAGGCAGAAGTCCTGCGCATCAAGGCTGAACAGGAGGCCGAACGCATCAAGGCTGAACAGGAGGCCGAACGCATCAAGGCTGAACAGGAGGCCGAACGCATCAAGGCTGAACAGGAAGCCGAGCGCATCAAGGCTGAACAGGAGGCCGAACGCATCAAGGCTGAACAGGAGGCCGAACGCATCAAGGCTGAACAGGAAGCCGAACGCATCAAGGCTGAACAGGAGGCCGAACGCATCAAGGCTGAACAGGAGGCCGAACGCATCAAGGCTGAACAGGAGGCCGAACGCATCAAGGCTGAACAGGAAGCCGAAGCCGCTATCCGCGCTGAGCAGGAGGCGCAAGATGTCTTGTCCTCTGTCGTCAGGCTCAATGCTGAGCATGAAACTGTCGAGGAAAGCGTTTTTCTTGCACTTAATGAATCGGTGCTCAAGATGGCAGCAGAGTCGGACGGGGTGTCGGCATTCGATCCTGAAAGTTCGGCAGATAGGCGCGTGGTTCCGGCTGTATTGTCGGGTTGTGACAGCAGGGGGGGCAATAACGGAGTGCCCGTCGTGGAAAGAAGGACGACGACTGCAGCAGTTTTGTTCCTGGACATTGCCAGTTACACGAAACAACCTGACAGCAAGCAGCTTGAGTTGAAAGCGCAGTTCAGCCAATTGCTGACCGACAGCCTCGCATCGCTCGATTCGGGAGAGAGGATTGCGCTGGATACCGGAGATGGCGCTGCGATCGGATTCCTTCAGCACCCTGCCGATGCACTCGAGTCTGCGGTGCGTTTCCGAACGAAATTGATCGCTAACAAGCATTTCGACTACCCGGAATTGCGGATACGTGTTGGCATACATCTTGGACCTGTCAGCCTGGTTAAGGATGTAAACGGGCAGATCAACATGCTCGGGGACGGCATCAACAGTGCGCAAAGGGTGATGAGCTTTGCAGGCCTTGATCAGATACTCGTGTCCCGAGCGTATTTTGATTTTGTATCCAGCATGAGCGATGAATACGACAAGTTGTTCCGCTATCGCGGCTCGCAAAAGGACAAGCATGGCCGTGAATATCGCGTGTATGAACTGGTCGATGGCGAAGAGACGTCGGATCAGATGCTGCCGGCGCTTGAAACAGGAGATGCATCCGGAGAATTCAATTTTGAGGCTTTTGATGTCCCTGACGCATCCGGAGATGAAGAGGTTCAGCAACAGGAGACTATGCCATCAAATGTTGCCGAGCAACTGCTCATCGATACGATAGCGATCGGAAAAAGGGAAGAAAGCGAGCCTGTTGAGACCGCAGCTATCGATGAAAAGGTAAACCTGGCTCTTGAAGAGGAAGCGAATACCTATGCGGGCGCAGAAGCAGTGCAGCTCGCAGATGCTCAGGAAAAGAAATGGCAGGAAGCGGAACAGAGGGCTAAAAAACTAGCCAAGGAAAGAGCGGAAAGCGTGCCCCAACAACGCACCAGCCAGCCCAGTGTGAAAGCCAAGATTACCAAGCCTGGGCGTGCGCCATGGGGAAAGATATTTGCCGGACTCCTGCTGCTGATAGTGGCTGCTTTGTTTGTCGTGCCGCCTCTTCTGCCCATGCAGGATGATGTGCCGAAGCTGGAGAAGCTGGTCGGCTCAATGCTGAATCAGCCAGTGCACATAGAACGATTGTCAGGACGCCTGTTGCCTTCTCCGCGTCTCGAAATGGAGGGTATATCGATCGGTGATGCGAAGCAGATTCATGTGGCCCGAGCGCAGGCAAACTTTTCACTTCTGGATCTGTTTGGCGCGGTTAAGCCTGTGACCAGCCTTGATCTACAGGGTCTGGAAGTACAGGGGGATGCACTGCAGCAGGCATCCTCATGGGTGGAGCAGATTGCGGCCAATCGCGAATATCCGATAATGAGCATCAAGCTGGCTCAGGGCAAGCTTGATGCGGAAGGGATGCCGCTGTCGGACGTGGATGGGGAGCTCAATTTCAGCGCATCGGGCAAATTCGCAAAAGCGCATTTGAATGCCATGGGACATAAGCTTGTGCTTGATCTCAGCGCCGGTGCATCCCAGAAGCTGGCATTGTCTGTTGCATTGCATGACAGTGCGCTGCCGTTTCTGCCGAACTGGACGTTCGATGACATGAAGGCGACCGGAGAACTGGGCCGCGACGAGATGCGAATCAACGATCTTGATAGCCGGATAAGAGGTGGAATGATGACCGGCAATCTGCGCATAAACTGGCGAAGCGGGTGGCGCGTACAGGGAGAGCTGGTCGTCAAGGTCTTGCCGCTGGAAAATATCAACAAGCTACTGAACGGCGATATGGATGGTACGGCGCGCTTCCAGGCTCAGGCGGAAAGCCTGAAAGCGCTGCCTGATGCGGCATTTTTCAATGGCGTTTTTGAGGTCAAGAAGGGGATGATAAGCGGTGTCGATATCGTTGAGACCACGCGCTTGCAAAGCCGGGAAAGCTTGCCGGGTGGAAGAACCCATTTCGACGAAATGAACGGAGAGTTTGTCTATTCCAAGGATGCATACCGGTTTGCCAAGATCAATATCCGCGACAGTGTATTCCAGGTCAACGGTGCGATAACGGTGACAGGGCAGACTTTGTCGGGACGCGTTTCGTCCAATCTGACGATGCGCGGCGGAATGACTCCTGTTATGCTGCAGGTTTCAGGTACCACGGACAGTCCTGCATTGCGCATGGCGAATTAGCTTTTGAGAGGATATGCGATGAACAAGGTTTGGGTCGCTTTGACGGTTTTTTTGCTCGGTGCATGCCAGACGGTCGATGTCTTTTTTCCGGCGGAGTCGGCAAGGAAGGCTGCGGACAGGGTCATAGACACGGTGTGGCAGCCAGTCAGCAAACCTGTTTCGAAGGAGCAGAAATGAGACTGCTCAAATTTCTGGTAGCGATTGGGATGCTCGTCGTGTCACTCAATGCCTGCGCGATGGAGGACATTCAAATCAATACTCCGGGCGTGAAGGCTGTCGAGGCGCGCATGCAGGCGCGTCATCTGCAACTGCTGCCCTATTATGCCAGCGGTGCGGTGGGGCTCAACATGGATGGCACGATCGTGCTGCGGGATATCGCTTCCGTGCCGCTGGCCGCGAGGAAGAATCTCAATGATCTGGTGAATGCCGAGAACCGGGATCGCGATGCGCTGTACGCCGAAATCGCGAATGCCAATGCGCATCCCGAGTGGCAGCCTCAAATACGCAAGGCTTTCGCGCCGCGCTGGATCGCCCATGCAGAGCGAGGCTGGTGGGTGATGAGTGACGATGGCTGGGTGCAGAAGTGACTCTCCCTTTGCAAATTTAAGGATGCTTGATTGATTCCTGTACTGGTTTTTGACATCGAAACGGTTCCCGACATCGTGGGACTGCGCATGCTGCATCAGCTTGACGAGCGCGTGCCGGATGCGGAAGTCGCGGAAATGGCTTTCCAGCAGCGTCGGCAGGCGACAGGCAGCGACTTTCTTCAGCATCACCTCCATCGTGTGGTTGCTATTTCCTGTGCGTTGCGCGAAGGCGATCAATTCAAGGCATGGTCATTGGGCGAGAAGGATGAAGACGAAGGGAGCCTGATCCAGCGCTTCTTCGACGGTGTCGACAAATATACGCCGCAACTCGTATCCTGGAACGGGGGGGCTTTCGATCTTCCGGTGCTGAATTATCGCGGTCTGATCCACGGTGTCCGGGCACCGCGCTACTGGGAAATGGGCGAGGATGACCGCGACTTCAAATGGAACAATTACATCAGCCGCTATCATCTGCGCCACCTCGATCTGATGGATTTGCTGGCCATGTACACAGGACGCGCCAATGCGCCGCTCGATGACATGGCGAAACTGATGGGCTTGCCCGGCAAACCTGGCATGGATGGAAGCCAGGTGTGGGGCGCATATCAACAGGGCAGGCTGGATGAAATACGCAACTACTGCGAGACAGACGTCGTGAACACCTATCTCGTCTTTTTGCGCTTCCAGATGATGCGCGGCCACTTGAGCCGGGATGGCTACGACAAGGAATGCGATCTGGTGAAAAGCGAGATTGCCGGGATGTGCATGCCGCACTGGAATGAATTCTTGGCTGCCTGGGTTCAAGGTTGAACGCTTGCGCTGAATTGGAATCGACATGATGACGAACGACAAGGTGACCATAGAGTCGCTGGATCAGGAAGGGCGCGGCATCGCGCATGCGAATGGCAAGGTGATCTTCATCGAGGGCGCATTGACGGGCGAGGTCGTGAGCTATGCCTCGTACCGCAAGAAAGCCTCCTTTGAGCTCGCGCAAATGACAGAGCTTCATCGCGCAGCTTCCATACGGGTTGAACCCAAGTGCGTGCATTTCGGCGTGTGCGGCGGCTGTTCCATGCAGCATCTCGATGCACGCGTGCAAGTCGCCGTGAAGCAGCGCATACTGGAAGACAGTCTCGAACGCATCGGGCGCGTCAAGCCGGAAAACATGCTGCCCGCGATCTACGGACAAAGCTGGGGATACCGCGAACGCGCGCGCATCTCGGTCAAGCATGTGATCAAGAAGGGAAAGACACTGGTCGGATTTCACGAGAAGCGCAGCAGTTTTGTCGCCGACATGCAACACTGTGAAATCCTGGTTCCCAGGATAGCCGTCCTGATCACGCCGCTTGCAGAGCTGATAGACGGGCTGTCGGTGCGCGACAGGCTTCCGCAAATCGAAGTGGCGGCAGGCGAGCATGTCGATGTGCTGGTGCTGCGCATCATGGCGCCCTTGACGGAAGAGGATGAAGCGGCATTGCGCGCATTCGCAGATCGTCACCATGTGCAGTTCTGGCTGCAACCCAAAGGCCCTGAAACCATCGTGCCCTTTCATCCTGCCGAGGCGCCTGAGCTTTCATACAGCCTGCCCGAGTTCAATATCGTGATGCCATTCGCGCCAAGCGAATTTACTCAGGTGAATAGCCTGCTCAATCGCGTGATGGTCAGCCGCGCAATGCGCCTGCTCGACCCAAAGCCCGATGAGCGCATCGTCGATTTCTTCTGCGGCCTGGGCAATTTCACGCTGCCCATCGCAAGGAGCGGAGCGAGCGTGCTGGGCATAGAAGGCAGCGCTGCGCTGGTTGGACGCGCCAGGCAGAATGCAGGTGCCAATGGTTTGTCGGTGGATTTTGCGGCGATGAACCTGTTTGAAATCGACGAGGCAAGACTCGCAAGTCTGGGCAAGTCTGACAAGTGGCTGATCGACCCTCCTCGCGACGGCGCGCTGGAGCTCGTGAAATCCATAACGCCCGGGATCGCTCCTGAACGCATCGTCTATGTGAGCTGCAACCCGGCCACGCTGGCGCGCGATGCGGCCGAACTCGTGCAAAGAGGCTATGTTCTTAAATCGGCGGGCGTGATGAACATGTTTCCGCAGACCTCCCATGTCGAGTCCATCGCCTTGTTCGAGAAAGCATAGGAGGGGCGATGAAGAAAGTGGATGTTCTGCTGGTTGGGGCTGGCGTGATGAGCGCCACCCTGGGCCAGCTTCTGCTGTTGCTGGATCCGTCCTTGCGCATCATGATGGTCGAGCGGTTGAGCCGCGTGGCAGGCGAAAGCTCACATGCGCTGAACAATGCCGGCACGGGCCATGCCGGATATTGCGAACTCAATTACACACAGCAAAGGCCGGACGGATCCATGGATGTTGCTCGTGCGCTTGCGATCAATGCGGCTTATGAAGTGTCCCTGCAGTTTTGGTCGTATCTGGTCGAGAAAGGCATGCTGCCGGAACCTCGAAAATTCATCAATCCGATTTGCCATCAGAGTTTCGTCTGGGGCGAACAGAATGTCGCCTTTCTCAGGCAGCGCTTTCAAGCCTTGCATGCGCATCATCTTTTTGAGGAGATGGAGTACACCGAGGATCCTGCAGTGCTGAAGGAATGGATGCCACTGGTGATGGCGGGGCGAGATCCACTGCAAAAAGTTGCAGCCACGCAGGTGAAACATGGTACCGACGTGGATTTCGGTGCGCTGACTCAGAAGCTGATCAGATCGATGAAGAAATTCTCAAATTTTGAGCTTGCACTTTCTCATTCGGTGACAGGTTTGAAGAAGCATCCCGATGCTTGGCATGTGCGCATCAGCGACAATCATGCAAGGCAAAGCAGGACCGTCTCCGCGGGTTTCGTTTTCCTTGGCGCCGGCGGCGGGGCGCTGCCGCTGCTGCAGAAGTCAGGGATCCCGGAAGGTTCGGGCTATGGCGGTTTTCCGGTGAGCGGACAATGGCTGATCTGCAAGAATCCGGAAGTGGTCAGCCGACACAAGAGCAAGGTCTATGGCAAGGCGCCCATGGGGGCGCCGCCGATGTCCGTCCCGCACCTGGATACTCGGGTTATAGATGGGAAACCCGCGCTCCTGTTCGGGCCATTTGCGAGCATTACCACCCGATTCCTGAAGGAAGGCTCCGTGCTGGATCTCTTTTCATCGCTGAAGTCGGACAATCTGAAACCCATGTTATCCGTCGCACGCGACAATCTCGATCTCACCCGCTATCTCATCACCGAAGCCTTGAGGACTCACAAGGATCGTGTAGCAAGCCTGCGCGACTTTTATGCTGAGGCCAGAGAGGAAGACTGGGTGCTGGCGTCTGCCGGTCAGCGCGTGCAGATTATCAAGGGCTGCAATGTCAGGGGCGGGAGACTGGAATTCGGCACCGAGATCGTAGCATCGCATGATGGAACGCTTGCCGCATTGTTGGGCGCATCGCCTGGCGCTTCGATTTCGGTCAAGGCGATGCTGGATGTGATCAACACATGCTTTAAATCCAGGTCGCAAGGCAATGACTGGAAAGAAAAATTAAATGAAATGATCCCGTCTTACGGTTTCTCTCTGGACGAAGATCCGGATTTGCTCCGCCGCATCAGAAATAAAAATCTGTTCACGCTGGGTCTTGATCAGGAACCTTGCTGAATCCTCCCCCTTGTCCTGACTAAAAATTTCATCTGCTTTTATCAGAAAATCGGGCGAAATTTTTAACCTTTTGCTTTTAAATAAATAAATATTTTAAAAAAAGCCTAAAGTTTTCTAAAGTGCTGCCGATAACTCTTATCAAGAACGCCAGTTTGACCCCTCGCAAACAGGTGCTCCGCAATGGCCTCCAGTTCATCCGTGGACTGGAGCGTTTTGCTTTGTAGGCGAAATTCCTACAAAACCTTGCGCAATTCCCTACAAAATAATTAGTCTGCTTCCGATTTGAATTTCTGCCTGCATTGCGCACAATGCAGTCGTCGCCGATGGTCATCGAGATTGTTGGCTCAATACGAGGGGAAATTCATGAACACCGCACAATTGCAAGAAGGGATTCGGGACTTAAATCTCACCTACCTTATGCTGGCCCAGGAAATGATCAAGCAGGACAAGTCTGCCGCCATCTTCCGTCTGGGATTGAGTCAGGAGCTGGTAGACCTGATCGGAGGCTTAGCCCCGTCCCAGATGCTCAAGATTGCCAGCAGCAACATGCTGTTGTGCGGTTTCCGCTTCGATGAAAACATCCTGTTGAACATGGTGACGGACTACAGCAAGAGCCGCATGATGGCGCAGATGCATGCCGCCATTCTGATGTCGGCCCAGAGCATTGAAGAAACCGCCGCGGCCTGAAAGGAGAGCGAGATGGCCATCAAGACAGTGCTGGGTGAAGCGCAACAGGTCAAAATCGCGACCGATCTGATCGCTATGGGTGCGCGATTGCAGGTTTTGCAGGAGGAGACCACATTGAGCCGTGAGCGGCTGCTCAAACTTTACAAGGAGGTCAAAGGAGAGTCTCCTTCCAAGGGTATGCTGCCTTATTCCACGGACTGGTTCATCAGTTGGCAGCCAAACATCCATTCATCCCTGTTCATGGGGGTATACCAGTTTCTGGTCAAGTATGCCGGGGTCAAGGGTGTGCAAGCCCTGATCACGGCGTATCGATTGTACCTCGATCAGGTTCAGGGCATCGAAGAAGGCGAGGCTGTGCTGAGCATCACCCGGGCCTGGTTTCTCGTACGCTTCTTCAATGCGGGCATGATGCAGCTCGTTCCCTGTCGTGAATGTGAAGGTAATTTTGTCGCGCATACCAACGAATTGCATGGAAATTACGTGTGCGGCATCTGCCACCCCCCTGCCCGTGCCGGGAAGACAAATCTCAAAGCTATGCATGCGGAATCTCTAGCGCAGGCAGCCTGAACTGCCGGCTTCATGTTTCCTGTTCAGTTTTAAATCGGAACGCCTGCCTGTGCAGGCGTTTTCATTTTGAAAGGCGAGCCGCTTGCATGATACAAACAAATAAATAAATATCGTCTGATGATCCGAAAGGAACGCCTTGTCGTGACTTTTTGTTTTAAAATGCGTCGGCAGAAATTATTCGGGAGAGAGCTGCATGCTTGTGATCATAGGTTATGTCGTCGTGCTTGGGGCGGTTTTCGGCGGCTTTGCAATTGCCGGAGGACACCTTGGGGCATTGTGGCAGCCGGTTGAATTGCTGATGATCTTTGGCGGTGCGATGGGGGCTTTCTTCGTAGGCAACAACATGGTGACGATCAAATCCACCATGAAAGATTTGCCAGGGTTGCTGAAGGGATCCAAGTACAGCAAAGACACCTATATGGAGCTGATGGCGCTGATGTATGACATGCTGACCAAGGTTCGCAAGGAAGGATTGATGTCGATAGAGGGGGATGTCGAAAATCCTGCGGAGAGTCCCATTTTCTCCAAGTATCCAAAGATACTGGCAGACCACCATGTGGTTGAATTCATGACGGATTACCTGCGCATCATGGTCAGCGGAAATCTCAATGCGATGGAGATCGAGAATCTGATGGACGTCGAGCTTGAGACGCATCACCACGAAGCATTGGTGTCGTCTCATGCAATCGCGAAACTGGCTGACGGCATGCCGGCATTCGGCATCGTCGCTGCCGTGATGGGTGTGGTGCATACCATGGAGTCGGTGGGCATACCGCCTTCTGAGCTCGGCATGCTGATCGCGCACGCGCTGGTGGGAACTTTCCTCGGGATCCTTCTGGCCTACGGCTTCGTGGGGCCGTTGGCGGGGTTGCTCGAGCAGAAGGCTGAGGAAGACGGAAAGATATTTCAGACGATCAAGGTCACGCTGCTGGCGAATCTCAATGGTTATGCGCCAGCGATGGCGGTCGAATTCGGCCGCAAGGCGCTGAGTTCAAAGGACAGGCCTAACTTTGCGGACCTGGAGGCGCATGTCAAGCAGAAACGTTAACTGCATTTCTGAACTTGCGGCAAGACGGAAATCATGGCCGAAGACAAAAACAAAAGACCCATCGTCATAAAACGCATCAAGAAGGTGGCAGGCGGCCATCATGGCGGTGCGTGGAAAATCGCGTATGCGGACTTCGTCACGGCGATGATGGCTTTCTTCCTGCTGATGTGGTTGTTGGGATCGACAGCGAAAGGTGATCTCTCTGGCATCGCCAACTACTTCAAGACGCCGCTCAAGGTGGCGCTGATGGGAGGGTCTGGTAGCGGCGACAGCTCGAGCATCATCAAGGGGGGCGGGAAGGATCTGACGCGCAGTTCGGGTCAGGTCAAGGAAGGCGAGCTGCCATCCGAAAAGAAGGTCATCAACATCAAGGATGCGGCCGAGGAAGTCAGACGAGTCGAACTGGAGAAGCTCAAAGGATTGAAGACAGCCATTGAAATGGCGATCAACAATAACGACAAACTTCGAAAATTCAAGAATCAAATTTTGCTCGACATGACGAGCGAAGGGTTGCGCATACAGATTGTGGATGATCAGAACCGTCCGATGTTCCAGAGCGGCAGCGCACAGCTCGAGCCTTATACACAGGAAATCCTGCGCGCGATAGGACAGGCGCTCAACGACGTTCCCAACAAGGTGAGCATCTCGGGGCATACCGATGCTGCACCTTATGCGGGGGACGACAAGGGTTACAGCAACTGGGAATTGTCTGCGGACAGGGCGAATGCCACGCGCCGCGAACTGCTTGCAGGCGGAATGAATGACGACAAGATAGTGCGCGTCGTCGGGTTGGCTTCTGCCGTGCCTTTCAACAGGAATGACCCGCTGGACCCGAGCAATCGCAGAATCAGCCTGATCGTGATGAACAAGCAGGCTGAAGAGGCGATCACGCACGACGCAGGAACCGCAAGCGTGGATGCCGGCGGAAGCGAGCAGGGTGTCAAGCAGACCATAGACAATGGCGTGCAAAAATTACCGGCTATGCATTAGAGGCTGCCTGCGCTTTAGTTTCTCGGGCTTCAATTTTTCATGCGGCGCCACAAATGATTTCCCGTGCCTCGAACCATCTCTTCCCTGCGTCAATTCTTCGAATTAACGGGGTTTCGTATCACTATTCGCCTAAAGAAATCCCATCTTTTGCCGTTACAGTAGACATGTTGGATAAAGATGCTTGGCTTCTCGGGGAGATAGCAGCAGGGTCAGAGCGTGTTTCGGCTGAAAAATGAGGGAGAGCATGTTAAATAATAAGACGATCAAGTCGAGGTTGAATCTGCTGCTGTTTGTGGTGATGGCGATTGCGGTAATCATTGCGGCCCTGGCGTTCAGGGGGCTTTCCAGCCTGCAGAGCCAGACAGAAGTGATCGCCGTGCGCAACATCAATCTGATCCGCACGATCAACAAGGCGATGTATGCCGTGGCCGATGACCGCGCAAGCGTGCTAAGGGCGGCGCAACACGATCCGGAATCCGAAGTGGCGAAGCTGCAGGACCATCCGGTAGAGCGCCATCTCGACGATATCGCAGCCAGCCTGAAAAAGACCGATGGTTACATCGCAGATCTGGAACGGGATGTCAAGACCGATGCCGGGAAGGTGGCGCTGAAGGATTTCAAGGAGGCGCGCGAAACTTATGTCAACGAGGCCATCCTGCCCGCGGTTCAGGCGATCAAGAATGGTGATTATAAAGGGCTCAACATGCTGTTGGGCAGCAAGATCAATCCGTTGCTGAAGAACCTGATAGACAAGGGGAATGCCGAGGCCGAGTTTGTAGATGGAGCTGCAAAGCGGAAGTACGAAGCTGCGATGGCGACAGCACACAGCGCCGAGCTGATGCTGGTCATTGGGGTGCTGCTGATGCTGGCTGTTGCGCTGGGCCTGGGTTATTCCATCATCAGCGGCGTTTCGCGCGCGACAGGAGACATGCGCGATGCGATGAGCCGCACGGCAGCGGATGGAGATCTTACTCGCCGCGTCAAGGTGTATGGCAACGACGAGGTGGGGCAGGCGGCGACAGCATTCAACGGATTGATTTCCGGATTTTCCGAGATCATCAGGCAGGTGAACGGGAGTGCGGAGACGGTGTCTGCGACGGCCGCGCGCCTGTCGACATCATCGGCAGAGATAGAGCACGGATCTCAGGCACAGAGCGAGGCTGCGGCATCGACGGCGGCGGCGGTGGAGGAGATCACGGTGAGCATCAGTTCGGTGGCGAGCAACACGGAAGACGTGAGGAAGCTGTCGGAGAGGAGCTTGCAGCAGACGCGGCTGGGGAACCAGAACGTGGCGGGCATGGTAGGAGAGATAGAGCGCGTGCAGGAGGCGGTGAAGCTGATCGCATCGTCGGTGAAGGAGTTTGTCGAGAGCACGCGGGCGATAGCGGGGATGACGCAGCAGGTGAAGGACATTGCGGACCAGACGAATCTGTTGGCGCTGAATGCGGCGATCGAGGCGGCGCGTGCGGGTGAGCAGGGACGGGGATTTGCGGTGGTGGCGGACGAGGTGAGGAAGTTGGCCGAGAAGTCTGCGCAATCGGCGGGAGAGATAGACCGTGTGACGAGTTCGCTGAACGACAAGTCGACGGACGTTGAGGATGCGGTGCAGAGAGGGTTGCAGTCTTTGCAGGCGACGCAGGAACAGGTAGAGAGGGTATCTCAGGTTCTGACGGAGGCGGGAGCGCTGGTTGAGCAATCGAGCGCCGGGGTGAACGACATTGCTTCATCGGTGCAGGAGCAGAGTGTAGCAAGCAACGAGATTGCACGCAATGTAGAGAACATCGCGCAGATGTCAGAGGAGAACCATGCGGCGGTGGAATCGAATGCGGAGCAGATCGTGCGCCTTGAGGAACTGGCGCACGATCTGCAGGATGCAGTAAAAAAATTCAGGGTTTAAGTGCGCCAAGAGCTGTATGTCCGGGTTCGAATTGCCGGGGGAGACAGTTAATGAATATAAAGGAATTCTGCATGTTGAGGAACGTAAAAATCAGCGTTCGCTTGCTGCTGCTACTTGGTTCGCTGCTGGCGTTGTCTCTGGTGATAGGTTTGGTGGGGCTTTACGCTTCTGGTAGCGCTAACAATTCGCTGAAGACCGTGTATGAGGAAAGGCTACGGCCCATCGTTGAGTTGAATCTGATCATGCGCGGAAATCTGCGCAACCGTGTCGCGATGGCCAACGGACTTTTGCAGCCTGATCACATGAATGAGTTTGTCGGTGTGATCGAGGGAAATGTTGCCGAAAGTACAAAGCAATGGAACGCCTACATGTCGAACCCGCTGACGGAGGATGACAAGGTGCTGGCGGAAAAATTCAACGATGCCAATGTCCATTTCAATGAGGAAGGTATCAAGCCTGCGCTTGCGGCGATGAAATCAGGGGATGCAGATGTACTCAGGAAGGTGCAGGCGGAGCGTATCAAGCCGCTGTTTTTGAAGATGAACGATGCGCTGGAGGCACTGATCGCGCTGCAGGAGAAAGAGGCAAAAAGGCTGTATAGTTTGTCGGACGAGACTTTCAGGACGATGCGCATGGTCTCGATTGCGCTTATCCTGGTTGGCAGCATATCGGGCATCCTGTTTGGCCTTTCCATCATCAGCAGCGTCAAGCGGCCTGTGGGCGAATTGCATCGCGTGATGGTGAAGATGTCCTCCGATGGCGATTTGAATACTCGCGTCAAAGTGCATGGAAAAGACGAGATCGGAGAAATGGCTGCCGCATTCAACGGGCTGATTTCCGGATTTTCCGAGATCATCAGGCAGGTGAACGGGAGTGCGGAGACGGTGTCTGCGACGGCCGCGCGCCTGTCGACATCATCGGCAGAGATAGAGCACGGATCTCAGGCACAGAGCGAGGC
>JAJXTH010000046.1 GCA_021783995.1 Pseudomonadota bacterium | reverse complement strand
ATGTCGATGAATGCGTACGCCTCGTTCTCTTTGCCATTTCCTGCTCCATTTCTACGCCCTGCATGGGCATCAAAGGTAGCAGGTTTCCCACTTAACCGCTTGTTCAAATTTCCGGTGCCAGCTCTCCTTCTATGTCTAGTGGTTATAAGCCACCACTACTTTGGGACTTTAGATGCCATTTTAGGAAGTGGGCGTCCATTCCATTACTTCATCCTTGAATCCGCCTCGTGTAGATGCTTGCGTGTTGTTGAACACATCTTACTCCCTTCAGAAATTTTTTAAAAACGACCTAAAGTTTCTAGAACATTCACCGATAACTGCAATAACGGCGGTTGATTAAGCCTGCAGAAAACGGCAAACCAACGTAAATGGCAATCAAACCAGACATCAACTAGAAGGAGAAACATCATGGCACAAGTCATCAATACCAACGTTGCAGCCTTATTTGCCGGTGCCGCTCTGAATACTTCGGCCAATGCGCTGCGTACCGCGCAGGAGCAATTGTCCTCGGGTCTGCGCATCAACAGCGTCGCGGACGATCCAACGGGCCTCGGTCAAGCGATGAATTTTCAGAAGGAAGTCAACGGTGCGAACATCGCGATCAACGATGTGAACAACGGTATATCGACTGCCCAGACCATGGACGGCTATCTGGCGCAGGTTCAGGCAAATTTGCAGCGTTTGTATCAGATCGCTGTGCAACTGGGCGGCACCGCATCCGGCGCTGAAACAACCGCTCTGTTAGCGGAGAATTCCCGTATCTCCGGACTTGTCGTCGCAACCGGATCCGTTGTTACTGGATATACCGGAACAACATATACCGGCGTAGGCGTAGCGTTCTCGGCGCCAACCGGGACTACTGTGACCGCGATCGGCTCGGATATCGCCAATGTCACTACGGCCCGCCAAAACTTCGGTGCCGACATCGCGACCTTCAACTCTGCGGCTGCCGTGCTGCAGACCGCATCGGTCAACTTCTCAGCTTCCTTCAGCCGCATCATGGATACCGATTACGCTTCGGCAACGACTGCGATGACACGCGCCAACATCCTGCAGCAGGCAGGAACGGCGGTCCTGGCCCAGGCTAATCAGACCCCGAACTCTGTCTTGACGTTACTGCGTTAACCGTAGCAATATAGCCCCGGTCGACATACACCGACCGGGGCTATAATTCAGGGAGAGAGAAAATGCTCATCCAAAGTTCAAGCAATGTTGCTTCATCCGCGGGGCACGCCAGCAGTGGCGCGCCCCCTGCTGCTTCCGGAAATCCTTCTCCTGCGAGCAGCAATGTGCCTCAAGTTTCTCAGTCACAGAACGCATCTCCGGCGCAGTTGCAGGGTGCGATCAATAGCCTGAACAACGTGATGCAAGGTTCGAATGTCAGCCTGTCCTTCAGCCTGGATTCAAGCACGGACACACCCGTCGTGAACGTCACGGACACGGAGACCGGGAAAAAGGTCACCCAGTTTCCGTCCAAGGCAATGCTGGCGATCGCAGCGGCGATAGATGCATCGCAAAAGCGGTTGGGCGTTCTGTTCAACCAGAAAGCGTAGGTCGTCATGTCTTCTTCGGTCGCTTCCTCATCCGCCCCCGGCACGATCAACGTGCAGTCTCTGGTGTCTCAATTGATGGCAGTCGCGATGCAGCCCATCACGACTTTGAACACCACGATCACGAACGAGCAGACGCAAATCTCGACTTATGGAACGATCAGCAACCAGCTTGCGAGTCTTCAGGCTTCGATCACCCATCTGAATATCGACGCATCGACCAATACCGCGAGCCTTTCCAATCCTTCCGCCGCGACGGTGACCACAGACTTCACCGCAGTTGCAGGAACCTATTCCTTAAACGTCAACACCCTTGCGCAGTCGGATAGCCTGATTTCAGCAGGACAGGCGAGCAGCACGGCTGCGATCGGGACGGGTGCTTCAACCACGCTGACCTTCAATTTCGGTACGACCACGGGCGGCAACATCAATGCGGCTACGACTTCTGGCAGTACGACCGTGACCGGGGCAACAGGCTCTCTTACGGTGGGAGCGACAGTCACAGGTGCTGGCATACCAGCGGGCGCGACCATCGTGTCTATCACCGACGCGAACCATTTCGTTATTTCTGCAGCTGCGACCGCGACTGCAACCGGTGTCGCAGTCCAGCAGGGCGGTTCTTCTTTCACGTCGAACGGCAGCGCAAGCAAGAGCGTCAGCATCAACAGCACCAACAACACGCTGCAGGGCATCGCATCTGCGATCAATGCGGCCAACATCGGGGTGACAGCGACCATCATCAACGATGGAAGCGCGACCTCCCCTTATCATATCGCGATCACGTCGAACAGCACGGGACTTACCAACACACTGCAGATCACCTCGAGCGACGGCAGCACCGGCCCCATTGGCAGCATACTGACATATGATCCGAACACTGCAATGAACATGAGTGAAACGGTGGCCGCGCAGAATGCCAACATCACGCTCAACGGCATCTCGATCAACAATTCGAGCAACACCATCAGCAGTGCGATACAGGGTGTAACCATGACGTTGAACAGCACGACCACATCGCCTGCAACGCTGACAGTCGGCTCGAATACGAAGGGCGTGACGGCAGACATCAACACTTTCGTCAGCGACTACAATACACTTTGGAATGAGCTGTCTACCGTTTCATCCTATGGAACCTCGGCCACGAGCGCGAGCGGCGCAACATCTGCCGGAGCCCTCGCCGGAAGCGAGACGGTTTCTGCGCTGAAGAACCAGCTGCAGAACATACTGGATACTGCAGTCCCAGGTGGAACCTTGCAGTACATGGCCCAGATCGGCGTCAGCCTGCAGACAGACGGGACCCTGTCCGTTGACAGCACAACGCTCGGTAACTCGCTTAGCAGCAATTTCAAGGACGTAATGAATCTGCTGACCTCGACGAGCGGCGTGCTGACAAATCTGAACAACTGGGCGGATACGGTTCTGACTCCCGGTACAGGATTGATCCCATCAGCAACCAATCAGATCAATACGACGATCAAAGGACAGCAGAGCAAGATCGATCAGTTGAATGCGCAAATGACCGTGCTGCAGGCTCAATACACCCAGCAATTCTCCACCCTGAATATGCTGCTCACCAGCATGGACAGCACGAGCGCTTATCTCAGCCAGCAATTCAGCAAGAACTAACCGGATAACGCGATGAATACCCAGGCAGCCATCAATTCATACAACAAGGTCGGACTCGAATCGGGAGTGATTGCAGCAGACCCGCATCGTCTGATCGTAATGCTTTTCGATGGCGCGCTTCTCGCGATCTCGAATGCAAGGATCAAGATGCAGCAGAAGGACATACCGGCCAAGGGAAAATCCATATCCCATGCGATCAGGATCATCGGAGAAGGCCTCGATGGAAGCCTGGACAAGAAGGTCGGCGGAAAGCTCGCACAGGATCTTTCTTCGCTCTACGGCTACATGCTGAAACGCCTGGTCGACGCCAATGCGAACAACGATGTGAACGTCCTTGATGAAGTCACGCGACTGCTTACCGAACTGAAGGATGCATGGGCGGCGATCAAACCTGCAGCTGCCTCTGCTCAAATCGCTCAAAAAGGACAGATGGCTTACCGGTGATGATGCCATGGACAGCGCACATATCATCGGCAATTTCAAATCGCTTTGCGAACTGACCGCGCAGATGCGCGAGCTCGCCGCTCAGGGCAAATGGGATGAACTGATTCCAATCGAAGAACGCCTGAGCAAGCTTGTCGAGAAAATGAAATCGGAAGAGGCGGATCTCGACGAGCCCAGCCGCCAGATAGTCGTTAACTTAATACGCCAGTCCATGGAAGACGATGCCGAGATACGCACTCAGACAAAAATGCGCATCTCCGAATTGCAGAAACTGATGCAGAGCAATCGGCAAAAGCAGCTCCTAAGCAAGGCATACGGATAGCAGTTTTCTGATCGAGTTTAGAACATGCTGCCTGCCAACCCGATCAATAATGCGCCACCCATCGCAAAGCCGGTTGGCAAGTCAGGATCCCAGGCGATACTACCGGAAGAAGCCATATCAGCCTTCAAGTTCGAGGTGGGTCAGCAGATTCAGGCTACCATACAGGCACAGGTCGGTCCTGGCCTTTATCAGGCGCAGATTGCAGGACAAAACCTGCAGATACAGCTGCCCGGACTGGTCAAGGTTGGTAGTCAAGTCACTTTGCAGGTTGTCACCGTCAATCCGAAGCTGTCCTTTAGCGTGCTTTCTCCCGAAGCCCCGCTCTCCACCGCGGAAGAGATCAGCTCCACTTCCCGTCTGCTTGCCAACCTGACCCAGCAGCCAGTGACAAAAATGATTGTCGAATCCGCTTCCAGAAGAGCCGTCTGGCCAAGCTTGGATGCGGCACCAGAATCTGGCAAACTGGCTGTTGCACTCAAGGATGCACTTGCCAACAGCGGACTCTTTTACGAATCCCATCAGGCGCAATGGCTGGCGGGAACCAGAAGCACTGGTCAGCTGCTGATCGAACCACAAAACCTGCTGACCAGGCAACCGCCAACGGCACCCGGAACGCAGCCCCTGAAGCCGGAAATCTCAAAGCCTGAAGCCTCCTCTCAATCCGACATTCAGGCTCCGATTGCTCAGACAAAAAACGCCGAAACAACCCCTATCGCCAAGGAACTCATCCCGCTTGTGCAGCAGCAGTTGCATGCCCTAGAGACACATCAGCTGGCATGGGCAGGCCAGGTCTGGCCGAACCAGCAGATGCAGTGGGAAATCCAGGGAGAGCCAGAACATCGGGCAAGACAGCCTGATGAGCGCCAATGGAAGACTGAAATGCAGCTATCTCTTCCTCGCCTTGGTGATGTGAAAGCGAACCTCTCATTTCATCAAGGAACTGTCAGACTCGCGTTGCATGCCGAAAATTCCAAAGCGCGTGCCCTCTTCGATCTGCGCCTTCCTGAACTCACGTCCGCGATGAAGAGTGCGGGCATTTCCTTGTCCTCAGCAGTCGTCGAAAAATCATGACGATTAACAGGCAGGCTGCAGTTGCATTGGCATATGGGCAGGGGGACAGCGCGCCCAAGGTAGTTGCAAAAGGCCGCGGTCTCATTGCGCAGGCGATCATCGAGCGCGCAAAACAAAGCGGCGTCTATGTTCATGAATCTGCAGATCTGGTGGGCTTGCTGATGCAGGTTGAACTAGACGAGCAAATCCCTCCCCAGCTATATCTGGCGGTTGCAGAGCTGCTGGCCTGGCTATATAAGCTGGAGCACGAAGAAACCAGTTCTTTTCCACCGATCAAGACGCCATAATTTTGCTATCATGCTTGGCAATTCTTATTTCGTAGCAACAGCATGGCAAAAGACATACCGCTCAAATTCGAAATCCTAACGAATCAGGAGGATGATGAATATCTTATCACCGCACGCCGTGAAATCGAGTTTTTCTTGCAGAGCCTGGCCAAGAATGGATCGCTCATCGCGCTCTACCCTTCAGGATCAGACGATTTTATTCTGACCACCCTGCTGAAAGTGGGCTCTACCGGTCTTTGGGTCGAACAAAGCAACAACCCCGACAAGAACAAGCGGCTGACAGAAGCAAAAAAACTTTCTTTCGTGAGCTCGCTTGCCCAGGTCAAGCTGCAATTCATTTCGGAAAAGGCTGCCGTTGCAACCCACGATGGTTATCCAGCTTTGTTTCTGCCCTTCCCCAAAAGCATACATCGCTTGCAACGAAGAGAATACTTTCGTCTGACTACGCCAATCGAAAATCCGCTGCGCTGCATGATACCGGATGCCAAAAAGGAAACATTTCATGAAGCAACCATCATGGACATCAGCGGCGGCGGAGTGGGGTTAGCCTCGTCCGAAGAAGATACGCTGCTGGCTCCCGGGAAAACCTACACTGATTGCCGGATCAGCCTTCCAGACATCGGGGAGCTGAGGTGTTCGATAGAGGTTAGGAATATGGTCACGATTCCAACGCTAAACGGCAAGAGTATTCGCCGTGCGGGATGCGCATTTAAAAATCTGGAAAGCTCAGCGATGGTATTGTTACAGCGTTACATCACTGCAATGCAGCGCGCCAATTACTGATGAAAGAAAAGCGGAAACCAAGCCCACGTGAAATCGATGAGCTGGTGGCCCTGTTCAATGCTCAAAGATATAGACTATCAAGCGCATTAGCAATCCTCATCACCA
The DNA here is from genome assembly GCA_021783995.1 of Pseudomonadota bacterium. Lineage (GTDB taxonomy): Bacteria > Pseudomonadota > Gammaproteobacteria > Burkholderiales > Gallionellaceae > Gallionella. The sequence goes on along the minus strand of JAJXTH010000046.1, from coordinate 2,125 downwards.
CCTCACCCCAATCTCCTGATTTCTTCTGAGTATATATGCGCATCGAAGGGTACCACGGACTATCTTCGCACTCCCGCAACCATCGCCATTCGCTGGCAAAGCGGTTCAGAAGCCATACAGGCCTGCCCAACCCGCCCGCCAAATGAGCAACGGCCGTGTCTACAGAGATAATCAGGTCAAGGTTCATCGCCAGTGCAGCAGTTTCATCAAAATCGCTGAGCTCTTCTACCCAATCAATAAGCCTTCCGGAAGAAATCCACTCGGCCTTGTCAGGATCAGGTTCCTTTTGCAGGCTGAAGCAGGCCGTGCCAGGCTGATCAAGCAAGGGGGACAATTGTTGCAGACTGAGCGCGCGCAATGACGCATTTTTCATCAGCATCCCTGGCTTCCATACCAAGCCGATTTTACGTATGGCGGCTCTCAAACCAAGTGCGGAAATTCTGGATCCCCAGTATGTCACCCTGGCGGAATCTGGAATAAGGTAAGGTATTTCATTGGGGATGGTTTCAGACACCGTGCCAAATGCCATTGGCATGGAAAGCAGCGGACATTGCCAATGCCAGGCAGACTGGTCTGCGGGAACGGCATCCAGAATTTCAACGGCCGGAAACGAACGACGCATCAAGGCCTGCAAGGAAGCATCAACAACAAGACTCACGCCATCTGAAAAACATCGTTCAGCCAACGACAAATAGCGTGAGAACTGAAGCTTGTCACCCATACCCTGCTCCGCAAAAACCAATAGGCGCTGACCAGAAATGGGATGCTGTCCGGTCCATTGCGGTAAATATGTGACAGGAGGCATTGTCTTAGGCGCCGCCCCATCCCATCGGTATTCATATTCGTGCCAGCCTTCAGAAAACTTTCCCGAGGACAATAAAGTGACACCCAGATTGAGATGCATCTCGGCGTTATTCGGGCTGATCTGCAGAGCATGTCGAAAACTCTCTTCAGCTTCCTTCAGCCTGCCCATTTCTCGCAGGGTGACGCCCAAATTGCTGTTCGTCTCGGCATTATTCGGGTTGATCTGCAATGCGCGTCGAAAACTCTCTTCAGCATCATTCATGCGCGCCATATCCCGGAGCACAAGTCCAAGATTGTTGAATGCTTCAGGAAGATCCGGTCTCATGGATATGGCCTGCCGACAGACACTTTCCGCCTCGCTCAATCTACCCATTTTCATGAGTATGTTGCCCAGATTGCTGAGCGCCTCGGCATAATCCGGCTTGATTTTCAAAGCATGGCGATACCTAATTTCTGCTTCGTCAAACTTCCCGAGGTCATGGAGGATAACGCCCAAATTATAATGCGCCTCGACATCCTCAAACGACAGGGCTGCAGCTCTTTTCATTGGCGACAACGCGGCTGAACTTAATCCTATCTGTTTGAACGCACCGCCAAGCGCCATCCAGCCAAATTGGTGCTGAGGGAAAAGCATAGTCATCTTGCGCGCAGCGACTACAGCCTCTGCAAGGTGCCCCTCCCTAAAAAGGGCTACCAAGTCGTTGGTATCTTGAAGACTGGGAGTTTGTTTTTTATTCTGAGAAATTACCGATGCATCCTGAATCAACTCACTGTTTGCACGCTGATTATCTGCATTTTCCAGCTCTTCGAGCTGCACTTCCATTTCCAGACGCACTGCCAAAACATCCAGCTCAATTCCCTCAAGACCATATTGTCTTGCAAGCGCAAGCACATTCTTCGCCTCTTCCAGATGCTCAGATTGCAACAATGCATCGATATAATTCAGCCAGTATTGCCCACGTGTCGGATCAGCGTTCAGTGCATTGATGAAATATGGCAAACCTGAAGCCGGCTGCCTAATCTGGACCGCCAGAATGCCCAAATTGTGATTGGCTAACGTATGATTCTGATCAAGTTGAAGAATTGCAAGGTAGCAAGCCCTGGCTTTTAGTAATTCTCCGGCCTTGTGATGTGCGATGGCAGTTTGTAACAATCGGGACAACGTGGCAAAATTTTCTGGAAGTTTATTACTCATCACTAGTGTCCGGTTAAAAGTCGAACAAATTTAGTTGGTTATAAAAAGCGACCTGAACTTCGATCTGGTCGCCGCCTGCGAAAGCCTGATGTAGCGGGGTTTTCTCAAAGGCAGACACCGAAAGAA
>JAJXTH010000023.1 GCA_021783995.1 Pseudomonadota bacterium | reverse complement strand
CCCGAAGGGGGCGAACTCGAGCGTAGGGTTAGCCGTATAGGTATGACCAAGGAGCACGGTGGTAATGTTACTACGCACCATTCTTTGCAACCTCCTTGCGCATTTCTAGGAGGTGCTTCTCGATTTCATTATTTGATGCACCCTTGATGCTTTCGGTGACAACATCAATGAGGGAAACGACGGGAATTTGCTGATTCCGATAGTCGGCATATAACTTTGAGATGCCAGAAACAACTTGAGCGGCAGTTATGTTACTGGCCTTCTTGTTGAGATAATCCTTGGCGGAAAACTCTGTTGCCCAATTTTTCATCAGGTTACTTTCAACCCCTTTGGGAGGATGATCAGTTGCTTCTTGCATTAGTGCCAATCTGACGTTCCAGTGCCCATAACTCATGCCTTCCAGCAGGCCCATTACAAATAAATCTCGTTGAGATTGCGACATCTGCTTCCAGAATATGCCATTAAAGTTGGGCTGTTCTCCGGCATGAGCTACACCGATGAACATGGCAAGTACAAAGACAGCGAAAACTCTTGATAGCGTCATAGCGAACTCCCCTAGTGTTTTTAGCGGCTAACGTAAAAGTGAGGGGCGCCGCGCTTTTGCGGCGTCCCTCTCGACTGCCGGGTTGGGCATTAACTCAGCTCCGACAAACGTTGCTCAGCTCTTTGCGCGGTGGCATCTTCGCTGGGTGAATTAAAACCTTCATCTCTCTGGTTCTTGCGCACTTCACGTTTCCACGACTCAGCGCTTTTTGACGCTGTTTCTAACGCTTTGGTGTAGCGTTCTTCAAGACGATGGAAAGATGCGATGTCTCTATACGCTTGAACCAATCTTTGTTTATAGCGGTCGGCCTCTTTCTGCTTCGCAGCAGAGATGTACGTGAACCACCCTGTCACGACGCTGCCGATGATGGCAAAGCCGCCTGCTACGAGTGCAATTGTTAACGATTCGTTCATGTTCGTTCCGTGAATGCCCAACGCCGCGCTCACCGGCGAATTTGGAGCGAAGCGGAAAATTTGTCCGTGTGAAGCGCCTTGTTAGGCGCTGTACCTGTATCGAATCTAAATCAAGAAAACGCTAAATCTATTTCTTTTCTTAGTGCTTCTATTTCTTCACGCTTGCTAAGTATATCGTTCATTTTTCGTCTGCTGGTTTTTGCTATCTCTACTTGCTTTTTGGTGTATGAATCGACCCCAATTCAGCAGGCACTTTACTACCAAATTGTCAGCAGTGTGCCTACATCACACAGAGTTCAACGGATGTAAATAGCGCTCGCCGTTACCAGTCAGTGTCATCGCCGCATTTTTTTAGCCAAATTTGTAGCCTTCAGGTGAGTGTAGCGTTTCAGCATGCGTAAATCTTTGTGCCTGGTGATGGTCGATACTTCCATCATATCGAGGCCGTGGTACTCAAAGAAACTGCTAGTGGCTTCATGTCGGCTATCATGGAATCTGTAATTTTCGAGAAAATTTGCATCAGGCTCTATGTCAGAGGCGGCGCAATGAGCCTTATAGTTGCGTATTGCGCGCTGTTTCGCACGAGCAAATGATTGTTTTAGGGCGCTCGCGGTTGTTGGAAATATCGTCCCTCGTGTCTTACGCATATCCTGTTCTTGCATGGACTTGATTATTTCAAGTGCTTTCGGAGACAATGGGACATAAGCGTCATCCCCATTTTTAGTGTCAAACAACCAAGCGGTACTATCGTTCGTATTAATGTGCTGCCATTCTAATTTTAAGATTTCAGATTGCCGCATGGCTGTTTCGTTGGCGAACAGGAAGATCGGGAGAACATACTTGTTTTTTCGTCTACCTGCTGAGACTCCAGGATTTTCTAATGCATCTAAAAGAAATTGTAACTCCTCTTGGCTAAGTCGCCTGTCTCTTGCATTGTTTTTCTGAGGTTTGGAAACGTCTGTAATCGGGTTGTCGAGTTTTATGCGCCACTCGCGTCTAGCGATATTGAACAAGTTGGATACTATGGCCAAATAATTTCTAATCGTCTTAGGTGCGACATTTTGGGATAGCTGAGTGTCTCGCCAAGCAGCAAAATCTGCACTGTCGAGATCCTTGAGCGGACGAATGGCAAGTGGATCTCGTCGCCATTTGTTTATTTTTGATTGCTCTTGGCTGACCCCCTTCTTTTTGATACTAACCGTTTCGGAGTACTTTTGTAGGGCCTCTCCAAATGTAATATCTCTGGCAGGTATGCGGGAAGCAGTAAAATTTTTCGCGGCCTTTTCAGCTTCTCGAAGTATTTTCTTGCTCCCATGCTCACCAATCCAGTCCTCTCGCTTGAAGGTTCCTTCGTCGATAGCGGATATTATTTGCTTCTCCCAGATTTCTGCATCGATTTTTCTCTCAAAACTACGGGCGATATCAATGCCTTTTCGTTTTGCTCGACAAAACCACATGACTCCTCTCTGCTTAATCAAGAACTACCTTTCGGGGCACAAATTGGGACACAAAAATTATATTAAATTACGAAAAAATTCTCAACTAATTGTTTTATAAGGAAGCATGGCAGGGTTGTGATCCCTGTTGTCGTGGGTTCGAGTCCCATCAGCCACCCCAGAATAAAGCCTTTAATTCATTGAGTTAGAGGCTTTTTTATTTTGTTTGTTTTTGTTTAATTTAGTTATTTTCAGGCATTTCAGTGTGGTAGAAGTGTCACATCTGCTTGAGGAATCAATCGTACTCGACATTCTGCTCTGCGCCGGCATAGCAGTTCTGGATTTCGGCAATGACTTTTTCGGATTTCGTTTTGGACAGAATCTTTTTCACGATTGTGTTCTTGAATTCATCCATGCGCGCGCGCAAAAGATCCTGAAATTCGGGCGGGGATTTTCTGAGCAGCGCCTGCCATCCTGCTTCGATATCTGGCCGGGTTCCACGTGCGCGGCCTATCAGTTCCTCGATATCCTTCTGGCCACAGCGGGCTACGATGCGTCCATCTTCAATGATCGCAAAGATGACCGCAACCGCGATCACCGCGCTGGCGTCCAGGTCGGCTTCCCTGATCGCGCCGGCATGGTGATTCTTGCGCAGCCATTTTGCACACGCGACGATCTCATGATTCTCGCGCCGTATCTGCAATTCCCGCCGGTATGTCTCGTCGCCAGTCCACGATGCATTCGGATCGGCGCGGCAAATTTCGATGAAGAGCGACTTCAAGTTGCGCTGTTGTATCTCTGGATCGTTGTCGAAATCGGCGATCAGGGTCTGCGCGGGCATTCCGGCCAATTCCTTGATACCTCTGAATCCCATCTGGAATACGAGTTCGGCGCCATGCTTCATCAAAAAGGGCAGTGCAGGTTCCTTGCTGTTCAGGCTGATGCCTAAAGAAACACAGCCTATGGTTAGATAGAACGCTTCGAGCAGGCCGTCGGCGGTTCTGTCGTTGGTGTATCTGCGTGCAACCAGCACGGTGATGCCGGAAAGTTCGTCAAGCAGAGCACTTGCGGCGTCGGCGTGACGGGGCTCCAGGGCAAGCGCTTCGAGCGCTTGCACCAGATGGGGCGTGCGCTGCGTGTGGCTGACGACTTTCATCGGCTCAAACCCTGGCGCATCATGCAAAGATATCTTCGCCCAGGCTGGGGCGGCTTCTGCGGGTGTCTATCTGCCGGGTCGGCACCTGTTTGCGCAGTCTGAGCAGCAGTTCCTGAGTGGGGTGGAAATCAGCATGCTCCTGTTCATGGTCCTCTTCGCTTTCGTCGTCTTCCTCGTAGTCTTCGCGGGCACTGAGCGGATGTTCGCCGGGTTGCCAGTTCGGGAAGAGTTCGAAAAGCACGCGGTCCCAACCCTCCGGATCGCTTTGGGCCACGGCAAGCGCAAGCGGCACGATGTCGTGATCGGATGCGGTCTGGCCGCTGCTATATGGGCCCTTGTCGTGAATCTCGACGGCGAGTTCGGCGATTTCTCCTGCCGCTGTCGAGAACAGCGCAGCAAAGGCGGTCGTTCCCCAGTCTGTTGCCAGGGCTTCGTGTATCAGCTGAGCGCGCCGATTCTGATCATCGCTTGCGAAGAGTATGCCGTGTATATGCGCGAACAGCGCTTCTGCCAGCAGCTCGGGCTCGTCTTCTATCATGTCCTCGCTCCAGGGCGCAGCAAAGAACGCCAGGCTCTGCGCCCAGGCCTTGGGTGAGACCAGCAGCGTTGCGAGCGACAGTTTTCCGCCATCGAATGATGACAAGTGCATCGATGCGACCTGGGGTTCGAGCGCGTCGAGCACCTCGATGACCGCCAGATCGCCCATGTGCTCGGCTGTATCGCTGAGCGTCTCTTCGGCATGCGCGGGAGAGCCTGCAAGCACGAGCTCAGTGATCTGGCGGCTGATCGCCGGAAGATTGGTTTTGCTTTCAGACATTCTCGTCTCCGCTCGAATCGAAAAGGTGATCGATGTCGTGGCCAGAAGCCATCTGATCTTCTTCCTCGTCGTCTTCCTCTTCGCTCTTTTGCAGCGATTCGAGACTATGGTCCTCGTCAGTCCACTGCCTGGGGTTCTTGTAAAGGAATGCGGTGATGATCGCACGGCATGCGAGGGCCGGGTTTTTCTGTCCGACGGTCGAGAGCGCCTTTTCTGCCACATCGTTGAGGTACGAGACCATGCCGTTGACGGCTGCGAAATTGCTTTGATTGTAGTCGTCGGCCAGCGCGAGCAATTCCTTTGCATCGTCGAATTTCAAATGATCGGCGATTGCGAAGCTCAAGAGATTCACGTCGTCGATCTCCGAACCTTTGGCGAATTCCTCGATAAGCGACTTCACGACTCTTGCATAGTATTTCCTGTCCGGTGGATCGCCCAGGGTGTCTTCAATCTGGACGCCAAGCTCGCGCGACTGGTATGCAAATTCAGGGTGTACTTTTTTCATAATGTGACGGGTGTGTACGCAATTTCGCATCGGTTGAAAAGCGAACGCCAGAGCGAGTCAGCTTCTAGAGCAGGGTCGATGATGATGCGGTTGCCGATACTCTGGTTGTATTCGGCTCTTTTCTTGGGATCTGAAAGCAGATCATAGGCCTTCTGGATCGCATTGAATATGCTTTCAGCGTTCGGATGCATGCTCCTGTCGGGGTGATGACGCATGGCCAGCGAGCGATAAGCCTTCTTGATTTCCTCAGCGGTTGCATTCGGTGATACGCCAAGGATGTGATAGGGATTTTCCACTGCATGCCTCCTGTAGAGGAAATATTTTACACCAGGCGACGCGTTTTCGTGGCGGCCGTTTTGCGGAACAACTGCGCTATGTTAGAGTCTATCCATTGTTTCCGGAGGACGTCAGGCCATGACACATCTGTTCGAGGCATTCAGTCTGCGCGATGTTTCGTTTTCCAATCGCATCGGGATTCCGCCGATGTGCCAGTATTCTGCGCGCGACGGTGTGGCGGCTGACTGGCATTTCGTGCACTACGGCAGCCGCGCGGTCGGTGGGGCTGCGCTATTGATCGTCGAGGCGACCGCCGTCGCGCCCGAAGGCAGGATCAGCCTCGGTGACTTGGGCTTGTGGGACGCCAGGCAAATAGAGCCGCTCTCGCGGATCGCCCGTTTTGTCAAAGGGCAGGGTTCAGTTCCAGCCATCCAGCTCGCACATGCCGGACGCAAGGCCAGCGTGGGTCTCGGCTGGCAGGCGCAATGCTCGCTTTCCGAGTCAGAAGGCGGCTGGCCCACGGTGGCGCCTTCCCCGCTTTCTTTCGGTGATAACTACGCGACGCCCGCTATGCTCGATGAGACAGGCATCAGGCGGGTGATCGCTCAATTCGTGTCTGCCGCAGGCCGTGCGCATGAGGCTGGTTTCGATGCGGTGGAGATACATGCGGCGCACGGTTATCTGCTCCACCAGTTCCTCTCGCCCCTATCCAACAAGCGCACTGATGCCTATGGAGGAAGCTTCGAGGGGCGCATCCGCCTTGTGCGCGAGGTGGTCGATGCGGTGAGGGGCGTTTGGCCCGAAAGACTGCCACTTTTGGTTCGCATTTCTGCGACGGACTGGATGGACGGGGGGTGGGGCATAGAGGAAAGCGTCGAGCTCTGCAGCTTATTGAAGGCATCCGGAGTGGACCTCGTCGATGTTTCGTCTGCTGGCTTGCTGCCCACCGCAAAGATTCCTGCAGGACCCGGATTCCAGACCGAATTTTCCGCAAGGATACGCCGTGAAGCGGGCATCCCCACGGCAGCGGTCGGCCTGATCACGTCAGCAGCCCAGGCCGACCACATTGTCCGAAGCCAACAGGCGGACATGGTGCTCCTGGGCCGGGAGATGCTGCGCAATCCCTACTGGCCGCTTGCCGCAGCGCAGACGCTAGGGCAGACATGTAACTGGCCGCCGCAATACTTGCGCGCCGCACCTCACGGCACGATGGGGCGGACGTGATGCAGCGGCTTATCCTTGATCGATCAGCGCGGGCTTAACTCATGTTCACGATGCCTTCCATGTGGAATCTGGTTATTTCGACGGTCGTGTTCTTCTTCGCGGCCTGGTATATCCATCGCTATCTGGATGAGCAGGGTATACCCAAGGGGCCGACGCGCGGCATACTGGTGCTCGTCATCGCTTCGCTGCTGTCCTGGGGAGTGGGGTATTTCGTGGACTTGACCCAGGAAAAGCCAGCGACACCCGAAGCGGTGATGCCAACCGGGGTGACTCAGCTTTTGAAGGATGCGGGCGGGCAGGCAAACCCCTAGGAGCGCCAGATCAGGAAGAAGGCCAGCGCTACCCACACCGGCAGGCTGTACACCATCACCTTGCCCAGCGCCATGTCGCTGACATGGAACCAGACGGCCAGCATCGGCAGATACTGCAGGCTGCCTACTGCGAGCAGGAAGAAGATCAGCGCCAGGATGATCTGTACTACCTGCACGCGGTGCTTGATCAGTAGCTGAATGCGTGTATCCAGCCATCCTTCGGGTTTTTTTGCTTCTGGTCTCGGATTAGGTTTCATTGATTCCGGCGTTCTGGTTTCAAAGGCCAAGCGAGGAAAGCAGATCGTCCACTTCATCCTGGCCGTTGACGCTGGAATGATGCCCGGGCCCGGCCGTCAGTCCTGCGGTGCTGATCAGGGAATCCTGGATGTTCGGCGCATATTCCATCAGTATGTCGAGCAGAATGTGCTCGATCTCTGCGGCTGCCCCCACGATCTTGTTGACCATTTGACCTGCCACGTCGCGGAACTCCTGGGCTTCCATTATCTGCATCAGGTTGTGGCGCAATGTCTCTTCTGCCATGGCGATCTCTCCAAGTCTGGAGATGGCATCCATGACGAGAGACTGATGTTCGTTGAATTGGGTATCTGCAAGGCGCATGGACAACTCGCTGCATATGGCCCTGTTCTGGCTGACTAAAGGCAGGGATGACTCGACCGCGCTGATGGTTTTTTCGGAGGCATCGTGCATGGACTTGTCTATGAAGGAAAGGCGATCGCGCGCATCGGGCATCGTTGAAGCGGTCTTCTCGAGGCTTCGGGCGTGGCCCAGTTCCTTCAGCATCTTGTGCAGTCTTGCGGTTGCAAGGCCGATCTTTTTGATCTTGTCATCTGCGAGGGGAGTTGGCTTCCTGCTCGGGGCATCGCTCATGTCGTTTTCCGTCAATGAATTCAATATTCGTTGTATTTTTTTGCGCTACCACGAACGATGTTCGCCGGATACTTCAGCGCATTCTTTTCTATTTTCCTCAGCGCGGCCTCATTCAGGTCGACGCCTAGCTTGTCGGCAATGCGCACCAGATAAAGCAGCACATCGGCCAACTCCTCCTCGACTTCGGCCATGTTTTTTGCACTCAGGCTGCATGACTGATCCGGAGTCAGCCATTGAAAATGCTCCAGCAGTTCTGCAGCTTCGACCATCAACGCCATCGCCAGATTCTTGGGAGTATGGAACTGGTTCCAATCGCGCTCGTCTGCAAACGCGCGCAGCCTGTCCCGCAGCATCAGGAGTTCGGTCTTCTGGTCACTCTGCATGGTCAATTTTGTTCATGAGAAAAACCGCGTCGATATTGCGCATCTTTCGGATGAAATTTCCTGCATCTGCAAGGATCAGGTCGGCAGGCATGGAAACCTTTAAGTGAGAGCGGGTGGACGGATTCGAGTCTTCATCGCGGCAGGCAGTCTGTGCCTTGCATTCGATTTCGTAACTGCTCATATCCATGGTCAGCGTCGTCATTTTGCACCTCCGATTTAACGATGATACCGTATCACTCTTATCGGCGTTAAGCCCCAAAGCTTTAGCGTCAGCCCCTCGTGTTCGACTGGCTTTCGAATTGGGAAAACGCAACGTATGGCGCGGGCTGCCAGCCAGGCTCCCGGTGTTCGGCAACTACGTTGGTGAAGATGCCGCCGCGCACATAGAATTTTGCAGTAAGCCGCATGAAGCGGGGTTTCAGGGCCGAAGCCAGGTCATCCAGTATGCGATTGGTGACGGCCTCGTGAAAATGTCCCTCGTCGCGGAACGACCAAATATAGAGCTTCAGGCTCTTCAGTTCGACGCATAGCTCGTCGGGGATGTAATCGATAACCAGGGTCGCAAAATCAGGCTGACCGGTCTTCGGGCAAAGGCAGGTGAATTCAGGGATTTCCATGTGTATGTGGTAATCGCGCTGCTGGTTCGGGTTGGGGAATGTTTCCAGGTTCTTGCTGGCTTGGGTGGTCATTTCACAGGTGGTTTGGGTTAAAATGCGGTCATTATATCGCTGCGACTGCCAAATTGCGTCTTTCCCAAATCAAGCTAGCCGGATTCAAGTCTTTCGTAGATCCCACCCACATTCATCTGCCGGGACAGATCGTGGGCGTTGTGGGTCCCAACGGGTGCGGCAAGTCCAATGTCATCGATGCACTTCGCTGGGTGCTTGGCGAATCGCGCGCCCAGGCTTTGCGCGGCGAGAGCATGCAGGACGTGATCTTCAACGGTTCTGACAAGCGTAAACCCGTTGCGCGTGCGAGCGTAGAGCTGGTTTTCGACAATTCCCTGGGCAAGGCGGCGGGCCAGTGGTCGAGCTATGCCGAAATCTCCATAGGCCGCGTGTTGCAGCGCAACGGCGAATCCACCTATTTCATCAATAATCAGAAGGTCAGGCGCCGCGATGTCACGGACATTTTTCTGGGCACAGGCCTTGGCGCACGCGCCTATGCGATCGTCGAACAGGGCATGATCTCACGTATCATCGAGGCAAAGCCCGAAGAGCTGCGCGTATTTTTGGAAGAGGCGGCGGGTGTTTCGAAGTATCGTGACCGCCGCAAGGACACGGCGCAGCGCCTGTCCGACACGCGCGAGAACCTGCAGCGGGTCGCCGACATCCTGCAGGAACTCGATTCCCAGCTCGAACGTTTGGGATCCCAGGCCGAAGTCGCACAGAGATATCGCGCGCTTCATGCAGAGCGTGAAACCGCACAGCAGCTTTTCTGGCTTTTCAAGAAGCGGGAGGCACAATCGCTCAAGATAAGGCATGCTGCGAGTATCGAACAGATGCGCACAAACCAGGAAGCACGAAGCGCCGCATTGAGAGAAGTAGAGAGCCGGATCGAAACTTTGCGGGCCAGCCACTTTCAGCTGTCCGACGATCTGCATGCAAGGCAGGGTGATCTCTATGGGGTGAATGCGAGGATCGCGGGGCTGGAGCAGGAGATCAAGCATGCGGCCCAGCAAAAGCAGCGGCTCATGCAGCAGATCGAATCGACAACGCAGCAGATCGCGCAGCAGAAACATCAGCAGAATCAGGCTGCTAGCCTTCTTGAGCACTGGCAGAAACAGCAGGAAGAGGCAGGGATCAAGCTTGCCATCGTCGAACAGAATGCACAAAGCGTGGATCTGCATCAGGCTGAAGAGGCTTTCCGCGCAGTTCAGGCAAAATACAACGGCCTGCAGCAGGAGAGTCTCAAGCTGCAGCAGCAGCTTCAGCTTGCAAAGACACAGCATGCGAATGCCAGCCGCAACATCGTTCAGATCGAGGCTCGCAAGAGCCGCCTTCTGGAGGAGAGAAGCGCCCTGCAGCAAACGGACGATGAAATCCTGCAGCAGACCAGGGAGGAAATGGCGCTGACCGAATTGGAGCATGCAGAGCGCGAGGCGCGATTGTCAAGCCTTCAGGAAGAACTGCCTAAGCTTGCTGAGGCAGTGAATGGATTGCGCGGCGCGTTGCAGCAGGAGGAGAAACAGGGTGCAAGAATCGAGGCGCGCTTGCATGCGCTTCAGCAACTGCAGCATGGGCAGGACAAGGATTTGCAAGGCTGGCTTAAGGCTCGCGGGCTGGAAGGACTTTCTCGTCTGTGGCAATCCATACGCATCAAGGAAGGCTGGGAAGTGGCCCTGGAAGCCGTGCTCCGCGAAAGGCTCAATGCGCTGCCGCGGCATGCAGAGTCGTGGACGGAGGTGCCGCCCGCAAGGCTTGCCATTTATGAGCCGAAATCGGGTGTTCACGCCGCAAGCAGTGGACTTCTGGAGCTCGTGCATTGCCTCGACGATGCGGTATACCCTGCACTGCGCGAATGGCTTTCATCCATTCATGTCGCAGATGATCTGGCGCTTGCGATCGAGATGAGGGATGAACTCTCGGACGGGGATTGCATCGTCACTCCCGAAGGCCACATGGTCTTCGGGCACGGGATTCTGTTTCATGCGCCCGATAGCCAGTTAAGCGGCGTGCTCGCAAGACAAAGGGAGATAGAACAGCTCGAAGCCGAAATGAAGTCTCACAGATTGAGGGTGACTGAGGCGAAGGAAGGGCTTCTTGAGTCGGAACAGAACCATCGCGATGTGGAGATGAAGATCTCGCCTTTGCGCAGGGAAGTGAATGAAGGCAGGCAGAAACAGCATGCCCTGCAGCTGCAACTGCAGAAGCTCACGCAGGCGAACGAGCATAATCTTGCACGCAGGAATCAGATCGATGCGGATATCCGGGAGCTGGAGATGCAGGCGCAAGGCGAGCGCGAGCATCAGCAGCAAATCCTGATCCAGATGGATGCCTCGACCGAAGAGATGGACATTTCTGCAGCCAGGCTCGAAGAGGCCAGGCGTCTTACCCATTCCGAAGAGTCAGCGCTGCGCGAGATGAGAGCGAATGCGGAGAAGGCGCAGCATGCATTGCATGAAGCGCGGTTTTTTTCCAGGACCTGCGATGACAAGATTGCGGATCTCAACGCGACGATAAAGCGCATCGCGGATTCCCTGTCACTTGCCGAGAAGGGCGTCGAGGCGTTGAGAGCCGAGCTTTCCGAAAGCAAGGACGAACTGTCCGGGCAGTCTTTGCAGGAGGCGCTCGATGAGCGCCATGCAAGAGAGCAGGCGCTAAGCGATGCGCGCAACAGACTGGATGCGGCTGCGAATGATTTGCAGAAATTGGAGCAGGATCGCATGTCCTTCGAGCACGGCCTTGCAGGTCTGCGCGATAAACTGAACGATCTTGTATTGAAGGAGCAGGAGGCAAGGCTCTATTTCGAGCAATGGGAAGCGCAGCTCCAGGGAGTGGACGAATCCGGCCTCATCACCTTGTTGGCCGATGTGAAGCCGGCTGCATTGCAAGGCAGGATCAACAGGCTGGCTGCAGAGATAGAGGCTTTGGGTGCGGTAAATCTTGCAGCGCTCGAGGAGTTGCAGACCGCATCCGAGCGCAGGCATTACCTCGATGCACAAAGCCGCGATCTGCAGGAGGCCATCGTCACGCTGGAAGAAGCGATACGCCGCATAGACCGGGAATCGAGAGAACTGCTGATGGAGACCTTCAATCAGGTCAATCTTCAGCTGTCGGAGATTTTTCCAATTTTGTTCGCGGGGGGCGAGGCAAGGCTGGTCATGAGCGGAGAGGACATACTCGATGGCGGGGTGCATGTGATGGCTCAGCCGCCGGGCAAGAAGAACAGCTCGATACATCTGCTTTCGGGAGGTGAGAAGGCGTTGACTGCGATCGCGCTGATCTTCTCGATGTTCAGGTTGAACCCAGCGCCTTTCTGTTTGCTCGACGAGGTGGATGCTCCACTGGACGACGCGAATACCGAAAGACTTTGTTCGCTGGTTGCCAGAATGGCGCAGCAGACCCAGTTCGTTTTCATCAGCCACAACAAGATCGCGATGGAGATGGCCCACCAGCTGATCGGTGTGACCATGCAGGAAAAGGGTGTTTCAAAGGTGGTTACGGTGGATGTCGAGGCGGCGCTCAGGATGAGGGATGGCGTTGACTTGCCGAATGGCCGGGAAAATTTGGTTTGAACCGGCGCATTTTATGGAATTTGGAGTTATCATGACACTAAATTGAAACAAGCATGAAATCCGGGGGGATACACTATGCAGCATTCGGGAAGTAAAGATGCAGCCTGAATACTTCGATGTCAACAGGAACGCCGAACTGGCGCTGGAAGTTTTCAATACCTATTACCGCAGGCATGTACATACAGGGAGGCTCTTCGAGGAGATGCCGGATTTTTTTCTGGTCAAACCTGAAACCCTGGAAGGTCGGGACATTGCAACCAGGCCTTCCGACAAGCTCCTGATCGACGATGCGGTAAGACAGGCCCACGAACGCAAGGGCCATATCGGGGTGTACAAACACAAAAATCCCAAGCTTGGTTATTTCTGGCTTGAGCTGTCTGCAGGGCCGTTCATGCTGGGAGACAAGGTCACAGCTGACAACAAGGGTGAGTTCTTTTTTCTTGTGACGAAGTTCGTCGACTTCACCAGACAATTCCCCAAAATGTATGGCAACCTCACGGCCGAAGCCGAAACGGACAAGGACCTTGCGCTGATGTTCAACGGGATCAAACTGGCGTCGGAATGCCTGAAGGGTGCGCTCAGGATCTATCCGGAAAGCATGCTGGTCGCATACAACCCCAAGTGGCCGATCACTCAGGTCGAACGCATGATGCACTCGTTGAAGGAAAATGACCTGGAATGGTGTGACCTGTTCTTCGAATATCTGCTCTATGTGATGGGCAACAAGTCTAAATCCCAGTCTTAAGCAGAACCAGCACTGCGCCGCTGCCTCCTTGGGAAGATGTGGCAGGACAGAATGCAAGCACCTGGGGATGCTGGATCAGCCAGTTCCTCGTGTGCGTGCGCAGCACGGCCTCGTTGCCTCTACTGTTGATTCCCTTGCCGTGTATGATCCTGACGCAGAGAACTCCGCGCTGCGCGGCTACGTTCAAAAAATGCAGCAGCTGCAGGCGTGCGCATTCCACCGTGTTGCCGTGCAGATCCAGGCTGTCCCGGATCGCGCTGTTCTTTAGCTTGCGCAGTGCAATCCGGGATACGCCATTTCGCCTGAACTCCTCTGGCGCATCACCGTGGTCGGACAGTGTGTCCGCGACCCGAACTTCCGGTACAGGCCGTCTGACTCTGGCATGTACCGTGGGTCCGGGCGATGGAATGCGGTTCTGATCAGCCAGGGGCGTGGTGTCGCCTATCGCCTCCCTGAACAGCGCTGCATCATCCTCGCCCATGCATCATTGATGGCTTGCCAGATACCTGTCTGCATCGAGTGCGGCCATGCATCCTGTCGCGGCGCTGGTGACCGCCTGGCGGTAGATCTGGTCCTGCACATCTCCTGCGGCAAATACGCCCGGAACGCTGGTCGCAGTGGCATTGCCAGCCGCCCCGCCGCGTGTCCTGATATAGCCGTTGTCCATTTCCAGCTGTCCCTGGAAGATGTCGGTATTGGGCTTGTGGCCGATCGCGATGAACACACCGGAAAGCGGGATGTCCTTTTTCTCGGCGCTTTGCGTGTCCTTCACGCGCATGCCTGTCACGCCGCTGTCGTCGCCCAGCACTTCATCGAGCACACTGTTCAGCTGCAGGACTATCCTGCCTTCGCGCACCCGCTCCATCAGATGGTCGACCATGATGCGTTCGGCCCTGAAGGTGTCGCGCCTGTGCACCAGCGTGACATGGCGCGCGATGTTGGACAGATAGATCGCTTCCTCGACAGCGGTATTGCCCCCGCCCACCACGGCCACATCCTGCCCCCGGTAGAAGAAGCCGTCGCAGGTTGCGCAGCCCGAGACGCCTCGCCCCATGTATTCCTGTTCGCTGGGCAAACCCAGGTACTGGGCGGATGCGCCGGTGCAGATGATCAGTGCATCGCAGGAATAGCTGCCCGCATCGCCTGTCAGCAAAAATGGCTTCTGTTGCAGCTTCACGGTGTGTATGTGGTCGGAGATGATCTGGGTATTGAAGCGCTCCGCATGCTGCTGGAAGCGCGCCATCAGCTCTGGCCCCTGCACGCCCATGGCGTCTGCAGGCCAGTTGTCCACTTCGGTGGTGGTCATCAGCTGACCGCCCTGCGCCAGCCCCGTGATCAGAACGGGATTCAGATTGGCGCGGGCTGCATACACCGCGGCGGTGTATCCGGCAGGCCCTGAGCCCAGGATGATGAGGCGATGGTGTTGAGTGCTCATGTGATTTTTCTCGGTTGTCCTGAATGAAAGGCAGAAATTTACCAGCAATGACGGTAATTTGTCGAGCATGGGTTAGAATCTCGACATGAAACGATTGTGCAGTTTTTTTATCATTCTTGCCGCCGCAATGCCGGCTTCTGCGGCGACCCTGCCAGGCATTCCCGAATTCATCGACGAGATGGTCGACAAGCACCAGTTTAAGCGCGAGGAGTTGGTCACGCTTTTCGACAGGGCAACTTACAAGCCGCAGATCATCGAGGCGATCTCGCGTCCGGCAACGGCCAAACCATGGCCTGAATACCGCGCAGCCTTCGTCAATGACCAGCGCATAGGTCAGGGGCTTTTGTTCTGGAAAAAATACCGCAAGACGCTTGCGAGGGCGCAAAGAAAATACGGCGTTCCAGAGGAGATCATCGTTGCTCTGATCGGCGTTGAGACGTTGTATGGACGGCAGATGGGCAGCTTTCGCACGATAGATGCGCTGACCACACTCGCATTCGACTACCCAAGACGCGCAGATTTTTTTCGCGACGAGCTGGAAAACTATCTGCTTCTGGCGCGCGAGCAGCAGTTCAATCTCCTGGATGTGAAAGGTTCCTACGCAGGCGCGATGGGCATGCCGCAATTCATGCCGAGCAGCTACAGGAAATATGCGGTTGATTTCAACGGAAACCACAAGAAGGATCTGACGGGCGAGGTTCCTGATGCGATAGGCAGCGTGGGAAATTACCTGATGAATTACGGCTGGGACAGGGGAGGGAGAATCGCGACGCGCGCGAGGGTAGCCGAACCGCCAAGCCAGGATCAGATGTCTATGCCGCGCAGCATCGCGGAATGGAGCGAGATGGGGGTGGTGCCTGCTGCGAGGCTGGATGCAAATTTGAACGCGCGCCTTCTGGACTACACGGTCGCGGACGGCAAGGAGTACTGGTTCGCGTTCAACAATTTCGACGTGATCATGCGTTACAACAACAGCAGCTATTATGCGATGTCTGTGTATCAGCTGGCCCAGGCGCTTAAGGCTCAGCATCACCGCTGATTGCTGGTCAGCCTTTCCGGATCGATGCGCCTGGCACCCTCGTATCGCTTCTGCCAGTATTTCTCGTGCAGGTTGCTCAGCATGATCGCACGCCCCTTGCTTGGCGCATGCACGAATCGATATTCTCCCACATAGATGCCGACATGCGAATAGGGGCTGTGCAGGGTGTTGAAAAACACCAGATCCCCGGGTTTGAGACTGTCTTCCGCAATGGGCATGCCTACCCGGCCCATCTCCGCGCTCGTGCGGGGGAGCGAAAGGCTCAACGAATTTCTGAACACATATTGCACGAAGCCGCTGCAATCGAAGCCGCTGGTGCTGGTTGTGCCTCCCGATCGGTAAGGGGTGTCATAGAGGCTCATCGCGTAGATCGCCAGATTGTTCATCTCTTCTTCGGTGTTTGTGAGTGGGGCGACAGGCGAAGGCACTACATGTGGCGCGCTCGAGCATGCGCTCAGGAACAGAAGAAGGATGGCTAGGCATTTTTTCATGACGGACTGGTCGATTCGCCCAGTTCGAGATCGCGCAGGTAATGGCAGGTATAGCCATGGGGATGCTTCACCAGATATTTCTGGTGATATTCCTCGGCGCGATGGAAGGCCTTGAAAGGTGCGACTTCGGTTGTGACTCTGGCCTGCCAATCGCCGGAACCGTCGACAGCCTCGATGACCTCATTTGCGGTTTGTTTCTGTCCTTCGTCGAGGTAGAAGATCGCCGAGCGGTACTGCGTGCCGATGTCGTTGCCCTGGCGGTTCAGGGTGGTGGGGTTGTGGATGCGAAAGAATTCGAACAGCAGATGGCGGAAGCTTAGCCTTTCGGGATCGAACAGGATCCTGAGCGACTCCGCATGACCCGTTCTTCCTGTCTTGACGGTTTCGTAGGATGCATCGGGCGTATCGCCTCCGCAGTATCCCACTTCGGTATTCAGCACTCCCGGGATTTGCCGCATCAACTCTTCCATGCCCCAGAAGCATCCGCCCGCAAGATAGGCCTGTTCCATCCCGGCTCCTTTCTGGCGCGCTAGCGCCTTTCCCTTTTCATGGCCTGATCGGCTTCGCGCTTTGCGTCCTTTTCCTTTTCAGTCGCACGCTTGTCATGGAGCTTCTTGCCTTTGGCAAGGCCGATCGTGAGTTTGATGCGCCCGGCCTTGTAGTGCATGTCCAGCGGCATCACGGTGTAGCCTGCGCGCTGCACTTTCAACATGATCCTCTCGATTTCTTCCTTGTGCAAGAGCAGCTTGCGGGTGCGCACGGGATCGGGATGGATATGCGTGGAGGCGTTCTGCAGCGGGCTGATGTGGGCGCCAAACAGGAACAGCGCGCCGTCCTTGGAAGTGATATAGGCTTCCTTGAGCTGCGCGCGTCCGGCGCGGATGGCCTTGACTTCCCAACCCTCCAGCATCAGGCCGGCTTCGTACTTGTCCTCGATGAAGTATTCGTGAAACGCTTTTTTGTTCTGGATAATGCTCATGAGAGGTGAATTTTGCTGTGTGTTCGGCTATTCTACCAGCCTTTGGAATCACGGATGGCGAATGGCGACAGTTGAAAAAACCGTGCTGGTTGCACACAGCGCAGCACAGATGTTCGATCTGGTGGATCGCGTGGAGGATTATCCGGCATTCCTGCCCTGGTGCGGCGGGGCGAGCGTGTCGGACGCGCAGGAGGGAGCTGTGAGTGCGACGGTCCATATCGATTACCATCACATCAGGCAGAGCTTCACGACCAGAAACATGCGCATGCCTCCAAACAGAATAGTCATGGAGCTAAAGGATGGGCCGTTTCGCCGCCTTGACGGGAGTTGGCAGTTCATCCCATTGAGTGAAACTGCCTGTAAAATAGAGTTCAGGCTGCACTACGAGTTTTCCAGCAGGCTTCTGGAAAAACTGGTAGGGCCGGTTTTCCACATGATCGCCAACAGTTTCGTCGACGCGTTCATAAAACGCGCCGAGAAGGTATACCCGAACACATGACAGACAAGATCAACATAGAGGTGGCCTACGCCCTGCCCCAGGAGCAGACACTTCTGAAAAAAACGCTGCCTGCGGGCACGACACTGATGGAGGGAATACTCGCCAGCGGTTTTCTCGACAAGCACCCTGGGCTTGATCTATCCATGCACAAGCTGGGGATATTCGGCAAGCTTGCGAAGCCTGACACCGTGCTGCGCGACAAGGACCGCATCGAGATCTACCGTCCGTTGATCGCCGACCCCAAGGAAGTGCGCCGAAAACGCGCCGAAGAAGGCAAGGCGATGAAGAAGGGCGGAGGGGATGCGTGATGTCGGCGTCGATTGCACAGACTTGTAACAATATCGTGCGAGCATTTCGTGCTTGATTACGATTTGCACTGCCATTCCAATGTTTCCGACGGTACGCTGACGCCAGCAGAAGTGGTCGACCGCGCATTTTCTCGCGGCGTGAAGGTGCTGGCGCTGACCGATCACGACGACATGGACGGCCTTGACGAGGCGAGAATGCGGGCGTTGCAGCACGACATGAGATTCATCAACGGTGTGGAGATTTCGGTGACATGGCGCAAGCATACGCTGCACATCGTGGGTCTAAACATCGATCCTGAATACGGGCCGCTTAAAGACGGGCTGCAAGCCGTGCGCAGCGGGCGCACTGCGCGCGCGATGAAGATGTCCGATGACCTTGCGCGAGCCGGCATCGGCGGCGCTTACCAGGGGGCAGTGAAATTCGCGCACAATCCGAACATGATAGGGCGCACGCATTTCGCGCGCTATCTCGTCGATTCCGGCCATTGCAAGGATGTGAAGAGCGTGTTCAACCGCTATCTCGTCGTTGGCAAACCAGGCTATGTGCCGCATGAGTGGGCGAAACTTTCCGATGCGATATGCTGGATCAGGGGCAGCGGCGGAATCGCTGTGCTTGCGCATCCTGGCAGGTACATGGTCGGCAAGAACAGCATGGGCAAGAAGACCATGCGCGAGCTGCTGGTCGAATTTTCAATGCTGGGCGGGCGTGCGCTCGAAGTGGTGACGGGCAGCCATACCGCGGAACAGTATATCGAGTTTGCGCGCTATGCAGACGAATTCAACCTGCTCTCGTCCTGTGGCTCGGATTTTCATGGTCCGGGCGAGAGCTATAGAGACATGGGGAGGCTGCCCGATCTGCCGCTGATCTGCCGCCCGGTCCTGGAGATATTGCAGTAATGTCGCAGTTTTTTACCATCTATCCTAAAAACATCAACATGCGCCTGATACATCAGGCAGTTTCCATCATCAAGGACGGCGGCATCGTGGTGTATCCGACGGATTCCTGCTACGCTCTGGGATGTCATCTGGACGACAAGTCTGCGGTGGCGCGTATCCGCCAGATACGCGGACTGGATGAACAGCACCAGATGACGCTGATGTGCCGGGATCTTTCCGAGATTGCGACCTATGCGAAGGTGGACAATGTGCAGTTCAGGCTTTTGAAGGCGAATACGCCGGGAAGCTATACATTCATACTGGAGGCGACCAGGGAGGTTCCGAAGAGATTGCAGCATCCCAGGCGCAGCACGATAGGCATACGCGTGCCGGATCATCCGGTGGCGCTTGCATTGCTCGAGGAACTGGGAGAGCCGATGTGCAGCTCCACGCTGATTTTGCCCGGCGATACCTGGCCCTTGAACGATGCGGAGCTGATACGCGAGCGCCTGGAAAAAAAGGTCGATGCGGTGATCGACGGAGGCGGTGCGGGAGAGGACTTCACCACGGTGATCGACCTGACAGGAGAAGAGCCTTTGTTGCTCAGGCAGGGCAAGGGCGATGCCGCGCCCTTTGGAATTCAGGCTTAGAGCGACAGGAACATAAATTTTTGACCATGCAAATAGATCAGTTGATACAGACCATCACCATCGCGGCCATCCCTATCCTGTTTGCGATCACGTTGCATGAGGCTGCGCATGGCTATGTGGCCAAGCATTTCGGCGACATGACCGCATACCAGATGGGACGCATCAGTTTGAATCCCATACGCCACATCGACCCCATAGGCACCGTGCTCTTGCCTCTGCTCACCTTGTCATTGGGCGGCGTGTTGTTTGGCTGGGCAAAGCCCGTGCCCGTCAATTTCGGCGCGTTGAGAAATCCCAAGAAGGACATGCTCTGGGTCGCGCTTGCAGGCCCCGCATCGAATTTTCTGATGGCGCTGATCTGGGCGCTGCTCTTCAAGGTGGCTTATGCCTATCCCGAGAATTATTTTGCCGTGCCGATGATGGACATGGCCAAGGTAGGGATACAGATCAATACCGTGCTGATGGCGTTGAACCTGATCCCACTGCCGCCTCTGGATGGTGGAAGGATTGCGGTCAGCATGCTGCCCAACCGCCAGGCCTATCAATTAAGCCGCATAGAGCCTTATGGCATGTTCATCCTAATCATACTGGCGGTAACGCCAGTGCTTGGCTGGATACTTTATCCGCTGGTCAGTCTCTTGCAGCAGATTCTCTTCATGATGGTTGGAATATAAATGTTTGCAGATCGCATTTTATCGGGGATGCGCCCGACGGGAAGCTTGCACCTTGGGCATTACCACGGCGTATTGAAAAACTGGATCAGGATGCAGCACGAATACGAGTGCCTTTTTTTCGTGGCAGACTGGCATGCGCTGACCACACATTACGATACGCCCGAGGTCATCGAGCAAAGCGTATGGGACATGGTGATAGACTGGCTGGCTGCGGGCGTGGACCCAGCGCGCGCGACACTTTTCATCCAGTCCAGGGTGCCGGAACATGCAGAGCTGCACTTGCTGCTCTCGATGATCACGCCTTTAGGCTGGCTCGAGCGCGTTCCGACCTACAAGGATCAGCAGGAAAAGCTGTCTTCCAGGGATCTTGCCACCTATGGTTTCCTGGGCTATCCGCTTTTGATGAGCGCGGACATTCTGGTCTACCGCGCAACCCAGGTGCCGGTCGGAGAAGACCAGATCCCGCATCTGGAATTCACGCGCGAGATGGCGCGGCGTTTCAACCATCTTTACGGTCGTGAAGCCGGATTCGAGGAAAAAGCCGAAGCTGCGGTGAAAAAACTGGGCAGCAAGAAAGCCAGGCTCTACCAGGAATTGCGTAACCGCTTCCAGGAGCAGGGCGACGATGAGGCGCTTGAATCGGCCAAGGCACTGCTCGATGCGCAGCAGAGCCTGAGTCTGGGCGACCGGGAGCGCCTTTTCGGCTATCTTGAAGGTGGTGGCAAGATGATCCTGTCCGAACCGCAGGCGATGCTGACCGTCGCATCGAAGATGCCCGGTCTTGACGGGCAGAAGATGTCGAAGTCCTACAACAACACCATCGCGCTGCGCGAAGACGAGGCAAGTGTTGCAAAGAAGATACGCACCATGCCGACCGATCCTGCGCGCATACGACGCACCGACCCGGGCGATCCGGCAAAGTGCCCGGTGTGGGCGCTGCATCAGGTTTACTCGGATGAAAGTACGAAACAGAGCGTGGTGCAGGGGTGCACTTCTGCCGGCATAGGCTGCATCGAATGCAAGCAGCCGGTGATCGACGCGGTGCTATTCGAGCAGCGCCCGATGCGCGAGCGTGCGCAGATGTATCTGGACGATCCAGCCCTTGTGCGCAACATCATCGCGGATGGAAATGAAAAGGCGCGCAAGCTGGCAGGAGAGACGATGCGGGATGTGCGCGAGGCGATGGGTTTGAGCTACGCGTGATGACAGCGCGTCCAGCCATTGCGAGCATACACGGTGAGCCATTGAAGCGCTTGCCAGAGGATCTTTATATTCCGCCCGATGCGCTGGAGCTGGTGCTGGATTCATTCCAGGGGCCGCTGGATCTTCTTCTCTACCTTATCCGTCGCCACAATCTGGATGTGCTGAACATTCCGATGGCAGAGCTCACCAGGCAATACCTCGACTATATCGAGTTATTGCAGCAGCACAGGCTGGAACTTGCTGCGGAGTATCTCCTGATGGCGGCGATGCTGATCGAGATCAAATCCCGCCTATTGCTGCCCAGACCTCCCAGGACATCGGACGAAGAGCCTGAAGATCCGCGTGCCGAGCTGATGCGCCGCTTGCAGGAATACGAACAGATGAAGCTTGCAGCGCAAAAGCTCGATCAGCTGCCGCAGGCGGGCCGGGATTTCGAATTCGTTCAGGTGATGGTGGAGCAGAAACTGGAGAGGCTGCCGGAAATCGCGCTGGATGACTTGAGGCTGGCATGGATGAATCTGCTCGAACGGGCGAGGGTGCACACGCACCACACCGTGAAAAGAGAGGCGCTTTCTGTTCGCGAGCAGATGTCGCATATCCTGCGCCGCTTGCAGGGAGGCGAGTTCGTCGCCTTCGACAGCCTGTTCGATCTCGAAGACGGCGTGCCGAGGCTCATCGTCACCTTTGTCGCGATGCTGGAACTGGCCAAGGAATATCTGCTGGAAATCCAGCAAAGTGAAACTTTCGGGAGCATCTATGTCAGACTCAACCGAACTGTCTTGTGAATTGCAGGGCAGGCTCAAGATGATCCTTGAGACTGCGCTTCTGGCAAGCCAGGAGGCATTGACTTTGAGCCAGATGAAGTTGCTGATCGACGAGCCCATGACCAGCGGTGAAATCGAATCGCTGCTTTCAGACATGCAGCGGGACTGGCAGAATCGCGGCGTTGAGCTCGTGGAGGTGGCCAGCGGCTGGCGTTTCAGGGCAAGACCGCACATGCAGGCCTATCTCGACAGGCTGAATCCGCAAAAGCCGCCGCGCTATTCTCGCGCGGTTCTCGAGACGCTTGCGATCATCGCCTATCGACAGCCAGTGACGCGCGGCGACATAGAGGAGATACGCGGTGTGGCGGTTTCCGCGCAGACGCTGAAGACGCTGGAGTCGCGCGGCTGGATAGAGGTGATAGGGACGCGAGACACGCCGGGCAGGCCAGATCTCTTCGCGACCACGAAGCAGCTTCTGGACGACTTGAACCTGCGGACTTTGGAGGAACTTCCCCCGCTCAATCAGATGACGCTGGAAGTGTAAATGAAGAAGAGATACCTTGCGATGCTGTGCCTGGCCTGCAAGACAGGCTATGCGGTCGAGGATGTGAACGAGTCCGACTACTACCAGGATCTGCCTGTCGTGCTGAGCGCATCGCGGCTATCCCAGCCGCTATCGGATGCGCCCAATGCGATGACGGTGATAGACAGAAAGATGATCGTCGCATCGGGATTCAGGACGATCGCAGACCTGATGAAGCTCGTGCCCGGCATGTATGTCAGCTATTACAAGGGCAGCCAGCCCATCGTCGCCTATCACGGTGCTACCGATGAATTTTCAAGGCGCATGCAGGTGCTGATAGATGGACGCAGCGTCTACATGCCGCCGACGGGATCGGTCAACTGGGCGGACCTTCCGATCACGGTAGATGACATCGAGCGCATCGAGGTGATACGCGGTCCTGCCGCCGCCTCTTACGGTGCGAATTCGACCCAGGGTGTGATCAGCATCATCACGAGAGATGCCGGCGCGATGAACGGCAAGAGCGTTTCCTATACGCACGGCGACAAGGGCATCAACGATGCGGAAGCGCGCTTCGGCAAGCGCGGCGATGCATACGATTACCGCGTAACCCTGGCCTACACTGCCGACAACGGCTACGACAGCCTCACTACGCCCCCCAATGGCTATACGATGGCCACTTTCAAGGCGCCCGGGCTCTTGTACAACAGCAACGACAGCAATCAGGCACGCCTCTTCAACTATCGCGGGGATTATCATCCCAACGGCATAGACCGTTACGACATTCAGTTCGGCTTCAACCACGATGTGCAGGGCGTGGGCTTCAGCGACAAGAATCCGTCGATATACAACAACTACAAGGGCACCAACGGCGATCCGTTCCACAACCTGATAGGCAATTCGGATTTCGCCCAGCTTGGATGGACGAGGCAGCTTGAACAGGGCGCCGAGCTATCTCTGCGTTATTCCCACACGAGGCAGGACCAGTACGAGGCTTTTCCTGTTTATCTGGCCGGCAATTATTATCCTGGACCTGTTGTCCAGTCACTGCAGACAACCCGCGACGAAATCGAGGTGCAGCACACGCTGCCCTTGAACGATACCAACCGCCTGGTGTATGGCGCGGGCTCTCAGGTGGACAGGGTGGGCGGCCAGAGCGCGATGCCGCCGATCTCGCTGTATAACTCGTCGTCCTATGTCTACAATGAATACAGGCTGTTCGCGCACGACGAATGGCGCATGTCGCAAAAGTGGCTGCTCAATCTGGGCGGCATGTTCGAGAAAAACGATCTCGGACAATTCAACACCTCCCCGCGCATCGCACTGAACTACCATGTCGCGCCCGATCAGACGCTGCGCGCGGGGGTGTCGGTCGCCTATCGGACGCCGGCCACGGCCGAGACCAGCTATCCGTTGATGCAGCCAGGCGCATTGATCGTGCCAACTTCGACGGTGAATTCCCCGGGTCTGCAGCCCGAAAAGCTGGTCTCTCGCGAGATAGGCTATGTCGGCGAATTTCCGGAGTGGGCGACTTCTGTCGATCTTAGGCTCTACAGCGACCTGTTGAGCAACGGCATCTATCTCTCATCGACCGCGCAAAGCTTCGTGAACGGGATGAGCGGCGAATACCACGGGTTCGAAGCGACGCTGAAGCACGAGTTCGATACGGACAACAGCCTGACCTTGAATTTTGCGCATGCGTGGGCGGCAAGCAATGGAGCCCTGCTGGCTGCAGGCGGACAGAGAGTCATGGTTTCATCGGATCCCACAAACAGCGACATCCTATCTGCAAGCATACCGAGTAACAGCGCTAGCCTGCTTTACATGGTGCGTTTGCCGCATGATTATTCCTTCAGCGCGGCAGGCTATTATCAGGCTGCGATGCAGCCCTTCGACCGGGGCGCAATCGACTATCAGCCCATCGAGCGCCGCGTGGATGTGAGGATAGCCAGAGCGCTCAATTTTCCAGGCAACCTAAAGGGAAATGTGGCGCTGGTGCTGCAGAATCTCTTGAATCAGGCCTATACCGAATATATTGCCAGCAACCTCTTCAATCGGCGCGGCTATGTGAGTCTGACGCTGGACTGGTGAGATGTCGCTGACCGGGAAAATTCTAGTCTGTTTTTTCCTGATCCTGCTGTCTGGATTTGCGCGCGATTCCCTGGCATTCGATTTGCGCATCCTGGTGGTGCTGAGCGACAGCACGCCGCTTTATCAGAGATTCGCCAAGGCATTCGAACAGGATCTGCCTCAGGGCATGCGCGTCGATCTCGTGCAGCATGCAGAAGACTTCGATGCGCAGAAAACCGATCTGATCGTCACAGTCGGAGTCAGGGCCGCATACCGGGCGGCGGAAAAATCATCGCAACCTTTGCTGGCAGCGATGATACCGAGCACGGCCTATGCGGACTTGCACGCATTGAAACAGGGAAGCATTTCTGCAGTTTATCTCGACGAGCCCTGGCGCAGGCAGGCAGGGCTGCTCAGCACTGTGCTGCCACAGCGCAAGCGCATAGGGGTGCTGTATTCGGCAAACCAGGACATCGCGGGGCTGAAGAGCGAGCTTGCAAGGCGGCATGACATTCTGGTTGCGAGACATCTGGGGGGAAAGGATACGCTGTCCGTCGATCTGGACGATGTGCTGAACGAGAGCGACGTGTTGCTCGCAGTGCCTGACAGCGGAATTTACAATGCCAACAGCATACGAAACATCCTCATGTCGAGCTATCGGCGCGGCATACCGCTGGTTGGATTTTCCGATGCCTATGTCAGGGCTGGCGCATTGTGCGCGATCTTTTCCACCCCGGAACAACTCGCAGAACAGACGGCCGGCGCGGTTGCTTCATACGCCAGGACACAGGAACTGCCAGAGCCGCAGTTTCCCATTCAATACAGCATCGCTGTCAACCGCGCGGTGGCCGCAACCTTCGGGCTGGTCATCGAACCTGACGATGCGATTCTTCACGAGATCAAGAAATCATCAGGGGGCCAGCGATGATGAGAAAAAAATTCAGCATACGCACGCATGTCATCTGGTTCACGCTGTTTCCCCTGATGATCATGGTGATCCTCCTGGAAGCCTTCCTCCTGCACGACCGCTATGCGGATCTGGATCACAACCTGATTGCGCGCGGACAGCAGATGGTCCGTCAGCTTGCTGCCAGCAGCGAATACGGCGTTTTTTCAGGAAACAGAATGTATCTGGACGGCATAGCACAGAGCGCGCTGCAGGAGGCTGACGTCAGGGGGATCGCGCTTATCAATGCACAGCAGCAGGTGCTCGCGAAGGCGGGCGAGATGCCGGGCAATGGCAGCGGGCTGAATCTGGTCAGCCAGAAAGTGCCGATCTATGACGACGGGAAGGTGCTCCTTCTCTACCGTCCCATCCTTGAGACACAGGTTGACCTGAATGAGCCGGATGCAAAGCCTGCCGTAGAGCAGGCCGGTGCGGTAGTGCTGGAGCTTAGCCGGGATGCGACGCACGCACAGAAGCTGGATCTGTTGCAGTTTGCGCTCATGATGACACTGCTGTTTCTGGTTCTGACGCTTTATCTTGTGCAGATCGCCACGCGAAGAATCATCACGCCGATCACGAAACTGAGCCAGGCGATACATGCGATAGGCGAGGGAAATCTCGAAACGCGCGTGACGGAGGAAAGCAATATACGCGAGTTTTCCATTTTGTCGCGCGGCATCAATCAGATGACTGCCGATTTGCAACATGAGCGTTCCATCCTGCAGCACCGCATCAACGAGGCAACCAACCAGCTGCACGCACTGGCCTTCTACGATACGCTGACGCAACTGCCCAACCGCAGATTGTTGAACGACAGGCTGGCGCAGGCGCTGTCCGCTTGCTCGCGAGGCGGTTACCACGGAGCATTGCTGTTCATCGATCTGGACAATTTCAAGCCGCTCAACGACCAGTTCGGCCATGCAGTCGGAGACCTGCTGCTGATCGAGGCAGCGCGCCGCATCAGCAGCTGTCTGAGAGAGGAGGATACAGTCGCGAGATTCGGCGGTGACGAATTCGTCGTGATGCTGGCCCGCCTGGATGAGGACAGAGAGCGCTCGATAGCCCTGACGCGCGGGGTTGCAGAGAAAATCCGCATGGTTCTGTCTGAAGGCTATTTTCTGCATTATCAGCCGCTTGGGCAGGAGAGAGTATTGATCGAACACCATTGCACCTCGAGCATAGGCGCAGTGCTTTTCATGGACCATCACAGCAACCAGGAGGACATACTGCATCGGGCGGATGCCGCGATGTATCAGGCCAAAAAGGATGGCCGAAACCGGATCTGCTTCTATCAGCACATCACGATGTTTGAACCCAGGGAAGAGTCGCGTTGACATGACGGCAATGAATGTGTCCATGGCAGTGCCTTTGGCGACCATGGGATTGTATGCGTCCTGGTCCCATGCGCAGCGCATGCGCGCGCATGAGGGCCATGCCGCAACGGTCTGGCTGCTGACGGGCAGTTTGACGCTTTGCCTTTCCATCTGGTTGCTAAATGCGATCTTCATGCATGGCTTTGACGGCATATCGTTCCTGCCCGCAATGCTTAGCTCGCTTGTGGTCTTTCTGCTGATGCGAAGAGTCAGCGCGCCGCGCATTGTTCTTTCTGCGTTGTCAATCATCGTCGGAATATGGATGATGCATTACCTGACGCCTGCTGCGCCGGGAATCGGAACGTTCGAAACCGAATCGCGCATCGGATTCGTTTCGGCCTTCCTCTGGTTTGCATGCGTCATCCTGGCGAGCTACTACGACAGGAAAATCGCAGCGCAGTTTGCAATCAGGATGGATGCACAGGAGCAGGAATATCTGCACAGGATGTCATATGCCGAGCAAAAGGCGCGCGAGATGACAAACTCGTTGCGCGAAAGCGAGATGCGATTGCGCATGACGCTTAAGTTTTCGCCGGATGCGGTATTCATCTGCAAGCGTGACGGCACCATCGTCTATGTCAACGACACCGTGATCAAGCTGCTGGGCTACAGCCGAAAGAGCCTCTATGTCATGACCGTGTATGATCTGGTGCCAGAGGACTGGCAGGATCGCTATCGAGAGGAGGCAAGGGAAATACTGGCCGATCATGGGCGCCATGTCAGGGAGATACGCCTGGTAAAAAAGGATGGCACGAAGATACCGATGGAACTCAATGCGACCTTGCTGCCCGATGGCAGGGTCTATGGCTCGTGCCGTGACATCACCGAGCGCAAGCTTACCCAGCGCGCATTGCAGGAAGCCCAGGAGAGTCTGCAGCGCCTGCTAGATTCGGTCGCGGAGGGCATCTACGGCGTGGACAACGAAGGTGTCTGCACCTTCGTGAATGCGGCATTCCTGCGCATACTGGGCTATGCGGATGCAAGCGAGGTCGTGGGTCGCGTCACGCATGAGCTGATTCATCACTCGCATGCTGACGGTAGCCCATATCCTGCCGAGGCTTGCAGGGTATATCAGGCATTCAGACAGAAGCAGGCCAGCCATGTGGATGACGAAGTGTTCTGGCGTCGGGACGGCGCTGCGGTTTGTGTCGAGTACTGGTCTCATCCCATCATCAAAAACGGCGAGGTGCTGGGCGCGGTGGCGACCTTCCTGGATATCACCGAGCGCAAGGCCGCAGAGCAGAAGATACATCAGCTCGCCTTTTTCGATGCGCTGACGGGTCTGCCCAACAGGCGACTGCTACTGGACAGGCTGAACCAGGCAGTGGCCGCGAGCGACAGGAATGGTTGTTATGCCGCGCTGATGTTCCTTGATCTCGATGATTTCAAGAAGCTCAACGACAGCCGCGGCCACGACATGGGAGATCTGCTGCTGGTCGAGGTGGCGCGAAGATTGCAGTCATGCGTGAGGGATGGCGACAGCGTTGCGCGTCTGGGCGGGGACGAGTTCGTGGTTGTGCTCGAGATGCTGAGCCCGCATGTGAATGTGGCAGTGCTGCAGGCCGAGCTCATCAGCGAAAAGATACGCACCGCGCTGAATGTCCCTTATCAACTGGAACAGTATGCGCACCATACGACGCCCAGCATCGGCATCGTCCTCTTCCGCGGCCACGAGGAGAACGTCGATAATCTTCTGAAGTTCGCGGACACGGCGATGTATCAGGCCAAGTCGGCAGGGCGCAATGCGATACGTTTCTATGACCCGGACATGCAGGCGACGCTGGAAGCGCGCGTAGAAATGGAGGCTGAACTGCGCAACGCGCTCAAAGATTCTCAATTCCGCCTCTATTATCAGATCCAGGTGGACAGCCAGCGCAGGCCCATAGGCGCGGAAGTGCTGCTGCGCTGGGCACATCCGGAGCGCGGCCTGATTGCGCCTTCGCAATTCATCCCGCTGTGCGAGGAGACCGGGCTGATTTTGCCTCTAGGCCTTTGGGTGCTCGAACAGGCCTGTGGGCAACTGAAACGCTGGCAGGAAGACCCGCTGACCCGGGACCTGATGCTTGCGGTGAATGTGAGCGCTGTTCAGTTCAGGCAGGTTGACTTCGTGGATCAGGTGGCGCACGTGCTCAAGGAATCGGGCGCCAATCCTTCCAGGCTGAAGCTCGAACTGACCGAAAGCATCGTGCTTGAACAAGTCGAAGAGACGATACTTAAGATGCGTGAGATCAACAGGCTGGGCGTGGGCTTTTCGATGGACGACTTCGGCACGGGCTATTCATCGCTGCAGTATCTGAAGCGCCTGCCGCTGGATCAGATCAAGATAGACCAGTCTTTCGTGCGCGACATCGCGACGGATTTCAACGATGCGGCCATCGTTCAGACCGTGATCGCGATGACGGAGGCGATGGGACTCATGGTGATCGCAGAAGGCGTCGAAACAGAGGCGCAGCTCGAGTTTCTGGAGCTGCGCGGCTGCAACGCATTTCAGGGGTATCTTTTCAGCAAACCCGTGCCGCTAGACGGGTTCGAATCGCTGCTCTGGAGATCATGAGCAGGATTTTGGATCGTCGAAGCGGCTGCGTATTTCCAGGATTTCAGGGAGCTTTTCCAGGAAAACATTCACCAGAGCGGGATCGAAGTGCCTGCCGCTGTTTTCCGTGATCATGTTCACTGCCTCCTCGATGGACCAGGCATTTTTGTAGGGGCGAACCGAAGTCAGCGCATCGAACACATCGGCCAGCGCCGCGATGCGTCCGGACATCGGGATGTCCTCGCCGGAGAGTCCGGCCGGGTATCCGCTGCCATCCCACTTCTCATGGTGAGTGAGCGCGATCTGCTGCGCCATGCGCAGCAGATCAGTATCGTCGCCAGCCAGAAGCTTTCCGCCTATGGTCGAATGCGTCTTCATGATCTCCCATTCGTGCGGCTCGAACTTGCCCGGTTTCAGAAGGATCGCATCGGGTATGCCTATCTTGCCGATGTCATGCATCGGGCTTGCATGCAGCATCAGTTCGCAGTTAGCACTACTCCAGCCGACCGAGCGCGCGAGCAGCGCGGATATGTGGCTCATGCGCAGGATGTGGTTGCCCGTTTCCTCGTCGCGATATTCTGCAGCCATGCCCAGGCGCTGAACCACCTGAAGGCGTGTGCGCCTGAGCTCCTCGGTGCGGGCCTCTACGAGTTCTTCCAGTACCTTTTTCTGGTCGTGCATCATGCGGTGGGCGAGCTGCGCATCCAGCAGATTGCGCACCCGCATCAAAAGTTCGTTCGCATCGAGCGGCTTGGTGACATAGTCGCGCGCGCCGGCGGACAGCGCGCGCAACAGATAGCTCTTGTCATGCTGCGCGGTCAGGATGACGATGGGCGGCAGCAGCGGATCGTCGAGTGCCTGCAACTGCTCCATCACCTGATAGCCGTCCAGGTACGGCATGTTGATGTCGAGCAGGATGAGATCGGGCCGTATCGCCTGGTAGTGCGCTACGACTTCGCGTGCGTCGCTCACTAGGTCAATGTTGCTGTAGCCGTGGCTATTGAGCAACCTTTCAAGCAGCTTGAGGTTGGCGGATTCGTCGTCGACGATGAGCATGCGCGCAGCCTTCATGGTTTCCTTGTTCATGTATCCTTCGAGAGATGCAAGTCCAGCGTACCGAAGAATTCGGCGATGTTGAGAGGCTTGGTGAGATAGGCGGAGAAGCCTGACTTTATCGCGCGCGCGAGATCACGTGGCATCGCATTCGCTGTCAGCGCGATGACCGGTATGTCCTTCAGACTTTCATCCGCCTTGAGTTTTTTCAATAGCTCGTACCCGTTCATGCCTGGCATGTTGATGTCGAGCAAAATCATGTCCGGTTTGCGCGTCTCTGCAAGTTCCAGGCCGAGTGCAGGAGTGTGGGCGGTAAGCAGTCGGATGTGCTTGCGCTGCCCCAATAGCTGTGCTACCAGCTTCAGATTCGCCGGATTGTCCTCGATGTAGAGCACAGTGTGCAGCTTGCCATGCCTAACAGGAAGCTGGCTTTGCGGCTGTTCCAGCTTGTCGGCCTCCACCATGGCCTCCGTCGGGAGTTCGATCCAGAAGGTGCTGCCTGTACCCAGCCTGCTTTCGACGTCTACCATGCCACCCATCATCTCGACGATGCGCCTCGTGATGGTAAGCCCTATGCCGGTTCCTTCGATGCTGCTTTCGGCGTTCAAACGGTTGAATGGCTGGAAGAGCTCCATAAGATGTGCATCGGATATGCCAGGCCCCGTGTCCTTCACCCTGATCTGCAGGCGGTCATCCGTTTTCATTCGCACTTCGACCCTGACGCTGCCGCGCTCCAGATTGTATTTGATCGCATTCGACAGCAGGTTGAGCAATGCCTGCTTCAGGCGCATCCGGTCGGCGCGCACGAAGACGCCTTTGAGACCCGCATGGTCGAGCACGATTGCGCGTTTGCTTGCCAAGGGACTCACGAGGCTCAGGCATTCCTCGACGACGGGACAGACTTCCACGGGCTCCAGGGACAGATCGATGTGGCCCGATTCTATCCTTGCCAGATCCAGCACTTCGTTGATGAGCGTCAACAGGTGTTCGCCCGCTTTCAGTATCTCATGCACGCTGTCCTTGTTCTCTTCCGAGAGATGCTCGTCGTATTGCAAGAGTTGCGCGAAACCCAGGATCGCGTTCATCGGCGTGCGCAGCTCATGGCTCATGCTGGAGAGGAATTCGGATTTGGCCTGGTTTGCGCGGTCTGCCTCGTCGCGCGCCGAAATCAGCGCTGCCTCGTCTTCCATCCGGGAGGTGACGTCCTGCACCGTGCCGGAAAAGCTCAAAAGCTTTCCTGTCTCATCGGTCTTTGCCTTTGCAAGCTCGTGCACATGGCGCACCGTGCCGTCAGGCCTCACGATGCGATGCACCACGTCGTGCAGTCCGGTCTTTGCAGAATTCATTTCGCTTTCGCGAACCTTTTCGGTGTCTTCCGGATGCACCGCATTCTGGAACATTTTCACGCTGGGCTTGATGCTCTTGGGATCGTAACCGAAGATGCGGTAGATCTCGTCGGACCAATGAAGCTCACCCGTGAGCAGGTCAGCATGCCAGTTGCCTATGTGCGCGAGCCTCTGCGCCTTTTGCAGTTCGTGATCGCGCTCGAGCAAAGCCACCTCGATCTGCTTGCGCTCGTCGATGTCCTGTACGACGCCAAGCATCTGCGCGGGCTTGCCTGCCGCATCGCGCACCACTGCGCCTTTTTCCAAGAGCCAGCGCACCGTGCCGTCAGGCCAGACAACGCGGTGCTCGATCTCGTAGGGAGTGTCGTGTTCCAGGGCGGAGTTGACCGCATCGACCACGGATTGCCGGTCATCGGGATGGATCGCGGCGAGGAAATTCTCGTAGGAAGTTTCCAGATTTCCAGCAGGGTAGCCGAAAAGCGGGGCGATGCGTTCCGTCCAGTAAAGCTCGCCTGTCGCGATGTTCCAGTCCCAGGTGCCGATGTTGGCGAAGTGCTGGCCGCGCCTCAGCCTCTCCTTGCTGAGCTCGAGTGCGACCTCCGCATTCTTCACATGCGTGATGTCGGTGCGTATCGATACATACTGATAGGGCTTGCCATCGCTGCCCAGGAAGGGGGTGATGGTGGATTCTACCCAGTACTGGCTGCCATCTTTTCGCCGGTTGCATATTTCGCCTTTCCAGGTCTTGCCATTTGCAATGGTGACCCAGAGATTGCGGTAGAACTCAGGGGGGTGTTCGCCTGATTTCAGCAGACGGTGGCTCTGTTCAAGGAGCTCATGTCGATCATAGCCGCTGATCTCGCAGAACTTGTCGTTGACATAGGTGATCCTGCCTTTATGATCAGCGATGCTGACGATGGCGTGCTGGTTCAACGCCATGTGTTCGCGTTCTCGCTCGTAGAGCGAGCTCTTGAGGCGCGTCAGTGCCGTTCTTTTCTGTCTGGCGCGTTTTGCCCTGGCGGCGACGATGGCGGTGATCTGGTCAGGCGGCAAGGACTTGGGCAGGATCATATCGCAGTCCAGACGGAGCGCGATCTGCTGCCTTACATTGTCGCTAGAAAAGAGCAGGATGGGGATCTGTGTGTCGCGTTCGCGCAACGCTGCGGCGATGGCGGATCCTTTTGCATCGGGCATGTCAAAATCGATCAGCACGACATCGGGAGAGAAATGCTCCATTGCGTCGAGCACCGTCACAGGGTCGTCCTGCGGCGCATGGAGTGTGAAGCCTGTGGTTTGCAGCGCGTCGGCGCATCCTTTGAGCGATTCTGCATGCACCAGCAGCGCGCGGTAGGGCGCTGCTGGCTGTCTGCAGGTGAGCACATTCAGAAGCTGGAGCAGCTTCGTGGCATCCAGCGGCTTGGTCAGATAGTTGCAGGCATCCTTGCGGAACGCCAACAGGCGCGAGTCCATGTCGTCATCGATCAGCAGCACGAGGCAGGTACCGTGCAGCCTGATTTCAGCAAGCACGCGCTCA
>JAJXTH010000045.1 GCA_021783995.1 Pseudomonadota bacterium | reverse complement strand
CTTTCTTCGCTGCGGGCTTGGCTGCAACCTTCTTCGCTGCGGGCTTCGCTGCGGCTGCTTTCTTCGCTGCGGGCTTGGCTGCAACCTTCTTCGCTGCGGGCTTGGCTGCAACCTTCTTCGCTGCGGGCTTCGCTGCGGCTGCTTTCTTCGCTGCGGGCTTCGCTGCGGCTGCTTTCTTCGCTGCGGGCTTCGCTACTGGCTTAGCTGCGGGTTTTGCGGTTGCAGTTTTCTTCGCTACCGGCTTAGCTGCGGGTTTTGCGGTTGCAGTTTTCTTCGCTACCGGCTTAGCTGCAGGCTTCGCTGCGGGTTTTTCTGCAGCTGCCTTCTTCACTGCGGGTTTTGCAGCTGTTTTCTTTTC
The DNA here is from genome assembly GCA_021783995.1 of Pseudomonadota bacterium. Taxonomy (GTDB): domain Bacteria; phylum Pseudomonadota; class Gammaproteobacteria; order Burkholderiales; family Gallionellaceae; genus Gallionella. Next base: position 8,043 of record JAJXTH010000045.1, on the reverse strand, counting down.
TGCGGGTTTTGCAGGAGCAGATGCAACAGGTTTGGCTACTTCAGGAACAACGGATTTGACAGTGACCGGCGTTGCCTGAGGGAAAGGCCATATCCCGGACATAACAGGTTTTGCTGCAGGATTTTTGATGACGTCGCTACTACTTGTATTCTTAACATCTTTAATTTCTTCTGCCATGATTGCAATCTCCCAGATGACTAAATCAAATAAAGAACCCACAGGCGAGTCATAGTATTGTGCTATCACACTTCAGTCAACAAATACAATCGGTTTGATGAATTTTTGTTGTAAAAAAAACAACAAAAAATTTCCACGAAAAATTTTTCATCCTGATTCACGTCTTGCACCGATGCAGTTCGACGCGTTTGAGGTAGGCCTCGCGCGCGATCTGCACGTCTTCCAGGAAGTACGGCAACTCCTTCAGAAGCAAGGCTTGCGGGCCATCGACGAGCGCCTTGACGGGCTCCGGATGGAAGTCGACCAGAACCATGTTCGCGCCTGCCATCACGCCTTGTGCAGTGACATGCATCATGTCCATGATGCCATCCGAAGATGCCGCTCTCGAACCCACCGAATGCGATGGATCCACGCACACGGGCATGCGCGTCAGACGCTTCACCACAGGCACATGCGCGAAGTCGACAAAATTTCGGTGCGGATCTCCCATATTGGTCTTCACCCCGCGCAGGCAGAACACCACGTTGCGGTTGCCTTCGGAAGCCAGATATTCCGCGGCATTCAGGGACTCGTCGAGGGTGATGCCGAAGCCGCGCTTGAGCAGCACGGGATGCCTGGTCTGGCGTCCGACGATCTTCAACAGCTCGAAATTCTGCGTGTTGCGCGTGCCGATCTGCAGCATCACGCCAGTCGGGTCGCCCGTCAGATGAAGCGCCTCGTTGATCTCGTCCATGTGCGATTCGTGCGTGATTTCCATCGCGATGACCCTGATGCCATATTTGCCTGCGAGCTCGAACACGTAAGGAAGACAGTTCTTTCCGTGCCCCTGAAATGCATAGGGGCTGGTGCGCGGCTTGTATGCGCCCATGCGCGTGCATACCTGGCCGTTCTCTCTCAATGCCTTCAGCATCTGCTCGACATGCTCGCGATTGTCCACAGCGCACAGACCGGCAAACACATGCAGAGCGTCCTGGCCGAAACGCACGCCGTTGTATTCGAAATGCGTCGGACGCTGATCATCCTTGTGCCGCCCCAAGATGCGGTATTCCTGGGAGACGCGCACCACGCGTTCCACGCAGGGCAGGCTCTGCATGTCAACGATGTCGAGTTCCCTGGTATTGCCGATGAGATAGATCTCCGTCACCGTCTGCTCGCTGCCCTTCTCGACATGCACGCGCGTCCGTATGCCGGGCATGGCTGCAAGATGCGACATCAGCTGCTTGTATTCCTCGCGCCTCGCGCCTGCGTCCGGCTCCAGTATCAGTATCATGCTTCCCCCTCAGATTCGAAATGAAACACGCGCAAACCACGCCCTGTTGAGCTGCATCACGTCGCCTATCCTGAGGTCGACGCATGGATGATTCCTGTTTCCCCTGTTCACCCATACCGTGCGCATGCCGAGCCTCTTCGCGGTCTTGAGATTTTCCAGACTGTCCTCGACCATCACGCATTGTCGGGCCCTGATGCGATGCTTCCTGAGCAGCTTTCTGTAGCCGTACTGGTCGGGCTTCGGGCGATAGTCTATCTGCTCCATCGCGATCACGTCGTCGAAAAGGTCCACTATCTTGAGGAGCCTCAGCACCTCTCTCGCGTAAGCCTGCGGCGCATTCGTAAAAAGCATCTTTCTGCCCGAGAGCCATCGCAGCACATGGCGCAGGCGCGGCGCATAAAGCACCATCTTCGAGAGTTCGGGGAACTGATGCGTGTGATGCAGAAAATGCGCGGGATCGGTGCCGTGATGGCGCATCATGCCCTGCAGGGTCGCGCCATAGCGATGCCAGTAATGCTGGCGCAGCGCATTCGCATCCGCCTCGGAAAGATCGAGGTGCTCCTCGAGATAGGCGGTCATGCTGCGGTTGATGTGCGGGAAGATGTGCGCACCCGCATCGTGCAGCGTGTTGTCCAGATCGAAGATCCAGACTGGGTCGTTCATTTGCTCTTGATCAGGGTGCCCACGCCCTCGTCGGTCAGGATCTCAAGAAGCAGCGCATGCTGCACCCTGCCGTCGATGATGTGCACCGAGCGCACGCCGCTGCGCGCCGCATCCAGCGCAGAGCTGATCTTCGGAAGCATGCCGCCGGAAAGCGTGCCATCTGCCACCAGGCTGTCGATCTGAGAGGGTGTCAGTCCCGTCAGCAGCTTGCCGCTCTTGTCCAGCACTCCTGGCGTATTGGTGAGCAGCACCAGCTTCTCCGCGCGCAGCACTTCGGCGAGCTTGCCTGAGACCACGTCCGCATTGATGTTCAGCGTCTCGCCATCCGGCCCGACGCCGATCGGCGCGATGACCGGGATGAAGTCCCCGGAATCCAGGAAGCTGATGATCGAAGGATCGATCTGGTAGATGTCTCCGACAAGACCGATGTCCAGCATCTGCCCGGGTTCCGTATCGCTCTCCAGCATCAGCTTCTTCGCACGAATGAATGAGCCGTCCTGTCCGGTCAAACCCACCGCCTTGCCGCCGTGGCGGTTGATCAGGTTCACGATGTCCTTGTTGACCTTGCCCAGCACCATCTCGACCACATCCATGGTCTCCTCGTCGGTGACGCGCATGCCCTGGATGAACTCGCCCTGCTTGCCGACGCGCTTCAGCAGTTCATTGATCTGCGGACCGCCTCCGTGCACCACTACGGGATTCATGCCGACCAGCTTCAGAAGCACCACGTCGCGTGCGAAACTCTCCTGCAGTGCCGGATCGGTCATCGCGTTGCCGCCGTACTTGATCACGATGGTCTTGTCAAAGAAGCGCTGTATGTAGGGCAGCGCCTCGGAGAGCACGAGCGCCTTCTGTTCGGCGGATGCGGTGGACAGCGGCATGACTTTTCCTTTGAAAAATTTGCGCGGATTCTACACCAAATCCCCGCGCATGGATGCGGATGAAACTGCGGCTAGCGGTATGCCACATCCACGTTACCGGGCCCAAGCCAGGTGCGCAAATCGCGCAGCAGCTCATCGCTCAGGGTCACCCGCCACTCCTCGCCAAGCCGCAACTGGCAAGCAGCCTTTGCACTGTGGTAGTTTATCAGCACGGAGCATGCACCTTCGCGCCAGGGTTGCAGCGTCTCCTTGAGCCTCAAGACAACTACACTGCCATCGCAATTCAACGCGAGATGCTTCGCATGGCGTGAACGCGCCTGCGCAAAATCATAAAGTTCCTCGCCGTTCACGCGCACGTTGCCCGAATACTCATCCAGGCTCGCCTTGCCCTGCACCACGATCAGCTCATCCTCTTTGATCCACTGCCTGCTTCTCTCGTATTCCTCGTTGAACACCGTCAGCTCTATCTGGGCGCTGCCGTCATCCAGCGTGATCACCGCCATGCGCCCGCGCCTAGTCTGCTGCAGCCTGACCCCCGAGATGATGCCGGCGAGTAGAACCGGAACGCCGCGCTTCGCACCGTAGGCAGGCTTGCCAAGATATGCAGGCGTAAGTTCGCAGAGCTTCACCTTGACGAAATTCGAAAGCTCCTTCTCGTATTCCTGATAGGGATGGCCGCCGAGATACATGCCGAGGCTCGTCTTCTCGTGCGCAAGCTGCTCCTTCAGAGACCAGCGCGGCACATCGGCAGTCTGTTGCGCCAGCATGTCGTCCGCATCGCTGTCGCCGAACAGGCTGTCCTGGTTTGCAGATCTCGCCTGCTGGTCAGCAGCAGCAAGTGCCGCGTCTGTGCTTGCGATCAAGGAAGCCCTGTGGTCGCTCACTGAATCGAATGCGCCCGCCTTGATCAAGGCTTCTATCGTTCTGCGGTTGACCAGACGCTTGTCCACACGGCGGCAAAAGTCGAAAAGGTCCCTGAACGCACCTGAAGCACGCGCCTTGACGATGGCCTCTATCGCAGCCTTCCCAGTACCCTTGATCGCGCCGAGACCATAACCTATCGTCTTTTCATCCACGGGCAAAAAAGCGTAGCCTGAGCTGTTCACGTCGGGCAGCAAAATGCGTATGCCCTGCTGCAGCGTATCAAGATAGAAAGCCTTTACCTTGTCCGTGTTGTCCATTTCGGAGGTCAGTGTCGCGGCCATGAAAGCGGCGGGATAATGGCACTTCAAATAGGCCGTCTGATAGGCGACCAGCGAATAGGCAGCCGCATGGGACTTGTTGAAGCCGTAGCCCGCGAACTTCTCCATCGTGTCGAAGATCTCGTTCGCCTTCTTCTCGTCGATGCCGTTCTTGCCGCTGCCTTCAACGAAGATGCCGCGCTGCTCGGCCATCTCCTCGGGCTTCTTCTTGCCCATCGCGCGGCGCAGCATGTCGGCGCCGCCAAGCGTATAGCCCGCCACCACCTGGGCTGCCTGCATCACCTGCTCCTGGTACACCATGATGCCGTAGGTGCTGCCGACCACCTTCTCGAGCATAGGATGCGGAAGTATCACCTGCTCTCGCCCGTGCTTGCGATTGATGTAGTCCGGAATGAAGTCCATCGGGCCCGGACGGTAGAGCGCATTCAGCGCGATCAGGTCTTCCAGGCAATCCGGTTTCGCCTTCACCAGCGTATCCTTCATCCCGCGCGATTCGAACTGGAACACGGCTGTGGTGTTCGCGGTCTTGAATATTTTGTCGTAGGTCTCCCTGTCGTTAAGCGGGATGTTCTCAATGAAGAAGGATTGAGGATCGAGGATTGAGGATCGAGGTGTGTCACCCCCCGCCGCCGAAGCACCACTCGATCCTGTATCCTCAATCCTCATGCCTTTGATATGCCGCACCGCCCAGTCTATGATGGTCAGCGTGCGCAGACCGAGAAAGTCGAACTTCACGAGACCTATCGCCTCGACGTCGTCCTTGTCGAACTGGCTCACCACGCTGCCCCCGCCATCCGAACAGTACACCGGACAGAAGTCGCTCAACTTCCCGGGCGCGATCACCACGCCGCCTGCATGCATGCCGATGTTGCGCGTCAGGTCCTCCAGCCTCGCAGCCAGCTCCAGCAGTTCCGGAACACCTTCCTCGCTCTCCGCGATCGCATTGATTTCCGGCTCCATCTCTCGCGCCTTCGCGAGCGAGACAGGCTTCACGCCCTCCAGTGGAATCAGCTTGGAAAGCCTGTCGCACAGACCATACGGGAATTCCATCACGCGACCCACGTCGCGTATCACCGCCTTGGAGGCCATGGTGCCAAAGGTCGCGATCTGCGACACGCATGCGGCGCCATACTTGTTCTTCACGTAGTCGATCACGAGCTCGCGTCCGTCCTGACAGAAGTCCACGTCGAAGTCCGGCATGGACACGCGCTCCGGATTCAGGAACCGCTCGAACAGCAGCTCGTAGCGCAAGGGATCGAGGTCGGTGATCAAAAGGCAATAGGCGACGAGTGACCCGGCACCCGAACCGCGTCCGGGTCCCACAGGTATGCCGTTCGGAAAATCCTCGGAGCGGTAGGCCTTGGCCCAGCGTATGAAGTCCGCGACGATCAGGAAGTAGCCCGGGAAGCCCATCTTCACAATGGTCTGTATCTCGAAAATCAGGCGCTCCCTGTATTGCGGGAGGCGCGATGTGCGCTCCGCCTCATCCGGATAAAGCTGCGCCATGCGCTGCTCCAGCCCGCGCTCGGACTCCGAAAGCAGATAATCGTCCAGGCTCATGCCATCGGGCGTCGGGAAATCCGGCAGGCGCGGCTTGCCCAGCACCAGTTCGAGATTGCAGCGCCTGGCGATCTCGACGCTATTCAATAGCGCCTCTGGCAGATCCGCGAACAGTTCGCTCATCTCCTGCTGTGTCCTGAAGTACTCTCCTTCCCTGAAGTTGCGCTCGCGGCGCTTGTCGTTGATCACATAGCCGCCAGCGATGCACACCCTCGCCTCGTGCGCCATGAAATCGTCCCGACTTTGAAACTGCACGGGATGGGTTGCAACGACGGGCAGGTCAAATTCCGCCGCCAGCGGCAGCACGGCCTGTATGTACGCCTCTTCTTCTGCAAAGCCGGCGCGCTGCACCTCGATGTAGAAACGGTTGCTGAAAAGCTCTGTCCAATCTTTCGCAAGCTGACGCGCCTGCGCCGCATTGCCCGCTATCAGCGCGCTGCCAATATCGCCAAGGTGCGCGCCGGAGAGCGCGATCAGCCCTTCCGTGCCTTCATCGTTGAACCATGCACGGCGCAGTTCCGGCCGGCCGTGGTGCTGATTGGAGAGATAGGCGCGCGAAAGCAGCCTGCAAAGGCGCAGATAACCATCTGCCGACTGGCAAAGCAGCAGCAGCCTGTGCGGCCTGTCCCGGTCCGCCTCATTGGTGATATACACATCCGCGCCGGCGATCGGCTTGATCCCCTTGCCGCGCGCTTCCTTGTAGAATTTCACGAGGCCCGAAAAGTTCGACAGATCGGTCAGCGCAAGTGCAGGCATCCCGTCCTTTTTTGCAGCCTCCACCGCCTTGTCGATGCGCAGCATCCCGTCGGTGATGGAATACTCGCTGTGCAGGCGGAGATGGACAAAAGCGGGTGCAGGCATGATGAAATGGCATGAAGGTTCGGCGCAGATTTTACCACCATCCGCTCGGCGGGCCAGAGCTGTTAGAATGGAAGCTCGAAAAATCATGGCCGCCATGCATCCCGCCCTCAATCCGAAACGCGAACGCTATCTGCTGCTGACCCTCTCGGGCATACAGTTTTCGCACATCCTGGACTTCATGATCATGATGCCGCTGGGCCCGATCCTGATGCGCGAATTCGGCATCAGCACGCACCAGTTCGGCTTCCTGGTCGCATCCTACAGCTTCAGCGCAGCGCTTTCGGGATTGCTCGCCTCCACCTTCGTCGACAAGTTCGAGCGCAAACGTCTCCTGCTCTCCATCTTTCTGCTGTTCGGCTTGGCAACGCTTGCATGCGGACTGGCGCCCAGCTATATCGCGCTGCTGATCGCGCGCGGGATGGCAGGCGCATTCGGCGGCATCATGGGCGCGATGGTGCAGACGCTGGTAGGCGATCTGATCCCTTTCGAGCGGCGCGCCACCGCAAGCGGCATCATCTCCGCAGCGTTCTCGCTTTCCACGGTGGCAGGCGTGCCCTTGTCGCTCTGGCTCGCCAACCATTTCCAGTGGCGCGCGCCCTTCATATTAATCGCATGCATCACCGCGCTTTTTCTTTTCATCGCAGCGCGCTCTCTGCCTGACGTCAGGCATCATCTAAGCGCACAAGCGCGCACCCATCCCTTTTCCGCAATGTTCGAGGTGCTGGGAGACGCAAACCATCTGCGCGCGCTGGCCTTCACGATGCTGCTGCTGTTCTCGGGATTCACGGTGATCCCCTACATCACCGTCTATGCGGTATCCGATGTCGGCATTTCCCTCAACGACATCCCCTATGTGTATCTCGCAGGGGGAGCGGCCACGCTGTTCACCTCCCGCCGCATCGGGCGCATCGCGGATGCGAAGGGCAAGATGAAGATCTACCGCATCCTGGCGCTCTTTGCCATTCTGCCGCTGTTTGCCATCACCCACATCGGCATCGCGCCGTTGTGGCTCTGGGTATCCTGCACCACCGCGTTCTTCGTACTGGTCTCGGGGCGCATGATACCGGCGATGGCCATCATCACTTCTGCCGCTGTTCCCAGGCTCAGGGGCACATTTATGTCGCTCAACGCGGCGATGCAGCAACTGGCAAGCGGCCTGGCCGCGATGCTGGCAGGACTCATCACCGCGCAAAGTTCAACGGGCCAGCTCATAGGCTACGACAAGGTAGGCTATGTTGCGATTGCGGCCAATCTGCTTGCAATCGCGTTCGTCTCACGCATCGTGATGCACGACCAGCGTGCTAGGGAAACGCTGATTTATTCTGATGTACCGCCTTGAGCGGTTAAAATCTGATAAAATTGTATCCATTTGATTTATTGAGAATAAGGCGATGCAAGCGAGTTTTTCTGAACTGGAATATGCGGCAAA
>JAJXTH010000022.1 GCA_021783995.1 Pseudomonadota bacterium | reverse complement strand
CAACACTCAACACTGGGCTACAAGTCACCGATTCAGTTTCTGGATGACTGGTTTATTGCTCAGCAGAAGGAGAAACTGGTAGCATGAACATCGCCCCTTGGAAGACTAAAAACCGGGGGAACCTCACCCCCCCTGAACGGGGAGGTTTGCCGAGCATCCCGATCAGCTATTTCCATGAGCTCTTTGCGCCTCACATTCCTTGCCCAGCCTTTCCTTTTGCCTTGCCTCTGCTATCATTGGCCAGGAAATAAAATCAAGTCATGTTTAACAAATTGGTTCTGCCATGAGTTTACAGCCCCGCCAACCGTCCAGACTTGTCTTCTGTTACCTCTTTTCCGGCGAAGGGAAAGGAAAGCGCATTGACGAGGGGACCGCGCTCGATTGGCTGAAGCAGCCAGCCCATCCCGAAAGGGAATATATCTGGCTGCACTTTGACAGCCCGCACGGCATCGAAGAACGCTGGCTGCAATATCTCGAACTCAGCATGAGTTTCAAGGATACGCTGCATGAGGAGCGGCGCTCTTCACGCATCACTCGCAGGCACCACGGACTCTTTGCCGTGATGAATGACGTGAATTACGATGCGAACAGAAAGGAAACCGAAATCGCAACCCTCTGGGTCAGCCTGCGCCAGCACTGGCTTCTGAGCGCGTGGGACAAGCCGCTTCGCTCGGTCGGCGAACTCGTCAAACTGGTCGATTCCAGCCATGTCTTTCCCAGCCCGCTTTCTCTGGTCACGCAGTTTCTTTCCGAAGAGGCGGATGTCCTGATTGAAATACTGCACAAGATCGCCGATGCCGCGAACGAGATAGAGGATAAACTGCAACGAAACAAGTTGCCGAGGCGTTCATCCCTCGGCCACTTTCGCCGCGATCTCATCAGGCTGCAGAGGCTGCTCGCACCGGAGCCCGATTCTATTTTCAGGATCGTGAGTCGTCCGCCCAAATGGGCAAAGGACGAGGAGCTGGATTATCTCCAGTTTGCCACGGAAAATTTTTCGGTGGCGATACGGGACATGATGAATCTGCAGGAGCGGATTAGTCTGCTGGAAGAAGATATCGCAGCGCGCGTTGGGGAAAGGACCAATCACAGCCTGTTCATACTGACCTCCGTGACGGTCATGTCTTTGCCCATGACCGTGGTGGGCGCGCTCTTCGGCATGAATGTCGGCGGCATCCCTTTCAAGGGAAGCGATGTTGGCTTCTGGATATTGTTTCTGATTTCTTCGACTTTGACACTGGTATCGGCATGGCTGATCTTCCGCCTTTTGCGGGAAGGATGAAAACGCGAGTTGCAAATATAACAGACGCACTACCCACTATTACCTGTCATTTTGTAGGCCAAAACCGAGTGTAGGCGTTTGTGGTTATAAAATAGTCGCCCCTGAAAAGTCGGCTTCTTGTTACTCAAGTTGCCAATGCGAGTATTGCATGCGGGATCTCGGGCTTCGATCCGAAGATACTGCCCTGCTTTTTCTGCGATATTGCATGTTAAGCTGAAGAATCACTCATACCAATCCAGCTACATTTCGCTAGCGATTCACAGCCAGCATTTGCGGCGCAGCATAGCGTGTGCCGGTGGCGGCACCGAGAGGCATGATCGCATCAAGGCGATTCTGATCCTCTGCAGTCAGCAAAATATCGAGTGCAGCGACATTTTCTTCAAGCAGCCCGACATGCTTAGTTCCGGGAATCGGAACCAGATCCTTGCCCTGAGCAAGCACCCAGGCGAGCGCCAACTGAGCTGCCGTACAGTGTTTTTCTGCGGCAAGTTCCTCTACCTGCTTTACCAGATCCAAATTCTTCTGGAAGTTTTCTCCCTGGAAGCGCGGCGAGTTGCGTCGGTAGTCGTCCTGTGCCAGATCGTCGATGTGCTTGATGCGCCCACTCAGAAATCCCCGGCCCAATGGGCTATAGGGAACGAATCCGATTCCGAGTTCGCGAACAGTGGACAGGATTTCCTCTTCGGGATCACGACTCCAGAGAGAATATTCAGTCTGCAATGCGGAGATCGGATGTATCGCATGCGCGCGCCGTATGCTTTGCACGCCAGCCTCGGATAGGCCTAGGTAGCGCACCTTGCCCTGGAGAACGAGTTCGGCCATTGCACCCACGGTTTCCTCGATTGGCACATCTGGATCCACCCGGTGCTGGTAATAAAGATCGATGGCCTCAATGCCTAAACGTTTGAGGCTCGCATCGCAGCATTGTCTGACATACTCCGGCCTGCCATTGACCCCTAGAAATTGTCCTTCGCTACCGCGCATGTTGCCAAACTTGGTCGCAATCACGAACTGGTCGCGTCTGCCGCGGACAGCCCTGCCAACCAGTTCTTCGTTGCTCCCGACGCCATACATGTCTGCGGTATCCAGAAAGTTCACCCCGAGTTCGAGTGCGCGGTCAATGGTGTCAAGCGCAGCCGCCTCGGAACGACCACTGTAGAATTCCGACATGCCCATGCAGCCCAGTCCCATTGCGGATACTACAAGACCCTGGCTACCCAGTTTTCTCATTTCCATAATCTCTCCTTGAGCTGTCGGCCAGGGATAATCCTGGCACACATATTCAGAGCTTCTGGTGGGTTCCGTCGCAGGTCATGCCGTTGCTGCTGTGCTTGCATCCGCAGAAGTAAACAGTTCCGGATTGCTCAGCCTTGAATTCCTTGGGAGAGAATGAGCTGTCCTTGTGGCTCCCGTCGCAGAATGGCTGTGTGCCACTCTTGCCGCAGGTGCAGTACCAATAGCTCTTGCCTGCCTCAACTTCAACTGCATAAGGAGCCTTTTGTGCAATGCGAGGGGGTGTGCTCATCGATGTATCCTTTCTCTGGTCTATTTGTAAAGTCGTTTCAATTGAACTACTGAACCTGAAACTGCGTTGCATTCTAATACATATGGATGTGCCTGAAACAGCGGAAGAATCGCGATTATTAATTCCAAAATTGGAACAATCAAATCAATCCCAAGCGACGTGCGGTTTCCTGTTGGTCGATTTGATCCTCATTCAGTAGATCCAGTATCCGGGCTCGCTTCACTTCTTTTTGACTCATAAATTCGTCCATATTCAAAATATCCGCCACTGTTTTTAACAGCGGTGAGTTTAATCACCAGCGGGCATTTCTATTTGGGAGAAACCGGACATTACTACTTTGCGCTAACAAACTATCGCTAGCCAGTTTGTGCTGGCGCACCGGTTAGGTTAAAATTTCAACTATTGTCCGAACATGTTTGCTCAAAGAACAATGATATGCCGCCAAATTTTGTATGAAAGTGTTGCAACATCTTTCATGACACTTGAGGATGTTGTTCCTCTACTTCAAAAGTGTAATCAGCAAAATTTTGATATCGAGATATCGGGCCTACTAATTTTTCATAACAATAGGTTTATGCAACTTCTGGAGGGAAGTAAAGCGAGAATTGAGTTTATAATGGGAAAGATTAGCAATGACCCTAGGCATTCAAACCTTAAAGTCTTGCATGAGACAGAATGCACGCAAAGAAGCATGGGTGCATGGGCAATGGCATTCACAATGGATACCAATAAATCAGAGGCCCTGCGTGAATATCCCTTTTTTTTATCTATAGCTGATGCCAGAGAAATCTGCAGCACAATGAAATCGGAGTTATCACAACACTTCTCACGCTTCCTCGAAACATAACCTACTTGCCCCTCTCGTGGATCGCCTCCCTTGTCTGCTTTCTTGCGTCTTCTTTTTCCATAAGCGATCGGACACAATAACTTCAAAAAGTTCACGGATAATTCCTGCCGATGTTAACAACCCTCGCCTAAAGGCGAGGGCTTTACTATTCCCTACGGGGGACTTTAAGGAAGCTCTGGACGCCCTATCTTGTCCAACCTTTCGTCCGTCAGGCTGTTCACGAACGCCACCAAGTCATTCACTTCCGTGCCGCTCAATTTTAGCGGCATGATCAGCGGATCCTGGTTCGGCACGCCGGTACCGCCCTTGTTATAGTGCTCCACCACTTCGCGCATAGTTATTATCGAGCCGTCGTGCATAAAAAAGGCGAACGAACCAGAGTTGTAGAGAGAAGGTGTCTTGAATCTGCCTTTGTCGGCATCGTTTTTGGTCACGTCAAATCTGCCGTTGTCCTCCTTCAGCGGCCCGGCCGATGGTACGCCAATGTTATGAAAATTATTGTCGGTGAGCAATGGAGGAATGTGGCAGGCCGTACACATTGCTTTGCCGCGGAAAAGTTCAAAACCGCGCTTCGCAGAAGCGGAAATTGCTTTCTTGTTCCCACTCACGTATTGCTGAAAGGGCGAATTGGTTGCGTTCAGGGTCCTTTCAAAGGATGCGATTGCCTTGGCGATATTCTCCGGAGTGGCATCAGAGCCGAACACCGCGTTGAACTGCTTCTTGTAACCCGTAATCTTGTTTAGTTTGGCTGTAACTTGAGCGATGTCACCTCCCATTTCACCAGGAGCGGTGATCGGGCCCATATGGCCGGGCAGTGCACCTGTCTGCTCTTCCAGTGAAGATGCGCGACCATCCCAGAAAAGTGAAGTGTAATAGCCCGAATTATCCCAGGAAGGCGCCCAGCGTCCGAGTTCGCCACCTTGACCAAAAGCGCGTGGAGTAGGGCCGCCGCCACCTGCAACAGGCGCATGGCAGCTCGCACAAGCCAGCGCATCATCTTTGGAAAGCCGCGTGTCGAAGGCCAGCTGATGACCAAGTGCGATTTTGGCTGGCGTTTGCGGGTTGTCCGCAGGCACTGGCACAGGCGGCAATTTCCAAGCCGATAGATCTTCCGCATACGCAATCGCAGATGAGCCCGCCATCAGTACAGAGACAATGGCCAACCGAATCTTCAAAAATGGCATCAATCTTTTTTGCTTTGTACTCATGATTCGCTCCTTTTTAAAAAGTGAAAAAATCAGATGATTACAACCATGACGACTATACGACCTTACTCTACGCGGCCCGATAAATTAATGTATAGGTCCAATTTACTATGCCTAACAGTGCCGGCTCGCTGCAGAGTGCAAGCTCTTGCCTGATTGACCGATTCATAGGCATTCAAATATCCACCCATTCATACCTCAGCGATTGCCCCAGCCGTACAACAGACATATTGTCTCGCCAGGCGCCTCTTCTGTCCATGCTGAGATTGCACTGAAATTGCAGCCATGAACAAGACAGTGATACTGTTCCTTAAGACACAAGGCTTTGACATCCTCACAGTCCTCAAGGTCGGGGTTTGTCGCGCACTGGGTCAAATTCTTGCTCAATCTATAGGTACGCCGATGATCGCCTTGGCAACCCAGCGATCCGAGAAGATCGAAAATCCCCTTCCCACACCAAAATTCAGGTTCCAGCCGGATAGCTCCGTGTCTAAAACTGCATATACCGTTTGACTGAACTGATTGAGCGGGCCTGGTTGACGAACAGGTCCGAGCTCATTATAGCTTTCGAAGCCAAGCTTATAGTTTTCTTCGACAGCATAAGAGACCTTGGAGTCCAGTTCCCATCCGACAGGGGTCTGCATCTGCCCAACAAGACTCCAGTCGAAATTGAGGTTGAAGGCCATTGTCCAAGGCCCTGACCGGTAACCGTATATCCCTTTAATCTCGGCATTCCAGGGATTGGGCTCAAGGCTCGCATCAACTTTTCCGACTTCGACGTTCCATCCCCAGAAGTATGCCTGCGACTCGTCCTTGGGCGCGATGTATTTGAGACGTATCTTTTCTCCATCCACCACAACGCCGGAATTCGGTTGGTGAGAAGTCAAGAAATAGCCGCCCAGTTCGAAAGATGGGGTTAGACCATAAGAGAGCTCCGGTGTCAGCCTGTAGATGTGATTGGGAGGAACATTGCCTGGAAAACCAGGGGTGCTGCTCCCCGAAATCACATAGTTATTGTGAAGATCCAGTCCGAATTTTCCTGGAGCATTCATCTCGTCCATGTAGACCTGTATCTCTTCCGGAGCAGCGAAGCAATTTAGACTAAACAAGGCTGAAAGGAGCGCAGGGGAAATATTTTTTAGCTTTTTTCGCAAAGGTTTCATGCAGGCGCGGATTCAATTTCGAAGAGCAACAGCAAGCAGTGAAATTTATGCCCAGTCTTCGGGCTTCAGGAATACATCATAAAGTTCCGCCTCGGGCGTGTCGGGCTCGGGGTGCCAGTCATAGCGCCACTTTACCAGCGGCGGCATCGACAGCAGTATCGACTCGGTCCTGCCGTTGGACTGCAGACCGAAGATGGTGCCGCGGTCTATCACCAGATTGAATTCCACGTAGCGCCCGCGCCGGTAAAGCTGGAAGTCGCGCTCGCGCTCGCCATAAGGCGTGTTCATGCGCTTCTCGAGTAGCGGCACATACGCCGAGAGAAAATGGTCGCCCACGCTTTGCTGGATCGCAAATGCGGTCTCGAAATCGGGCAAGCTCAAATCGTCGAAGAAGATGCCGCCTATGCCGCGCGGCTCGTTTCTGTGCTTCAGGAAGAAATACTCGTCACACCACTTCTTGTATTTCGGATATAGATCGTCGCCAAAAGGTGCCAGTGAATTTTTGCATATCTGGTGGAAATGAACCGCATCCTCCCTGAAGCCGTAATAGGGAGTAAGGTCCATGCCGCCGCCAAACCAGAACACCTTTTCGCCATCCGGCCTGTGCGCCATGAACATGCGCACGTTCGCATGAGTGGTCGGCGCATAGGGATTTCTCGGGTGCATCACCAGCGAGACACCCATCGCCTCCCAGCTGCATCCGGCAAGCTCGGGACGGTGCGCCGTTGCAGACGCAGGCATCCTGTCGCCCTGCACATGGGAGAACGCCACCCCGCCTCGCTCCAGCACGTTGCCCTCCTCGAGGATGCAACTGATGCCCTCCCCCTTGCCTATGCTGGTCTTGGTCTCAGTCGAAGTGCCGCCGGCTGCACGCTCCCACTTGTCTCTGATGAAGGTCTTGCCATCCACCTGTTCCAGGCGCTCGACGATCAGCTCCTGCAGTTCGAGCAGATATTCCTTGACGGATGCGCTGTTCACACTCATGTTCTCTCCGGTATTTTCAAAATTCAGCCACGCAGGATTCTACCATCGGTCCACCCCATGATCGTCGAAGGCCTCCTGCGCTTTCCGACACGCCCTGGCAAAACCCATACCCGGTTTCCGAAAAGTCGCTGGCACTCCTTGTAGGTCTTTGCGGACCGCATCCCGCTTTTGTTGGCGCTTGTCGATACCAGCGCGCTTCCGGTACCTTTGCAAAGTCCTCGAGCAAATGGATGCGCCGTCATGCGAACCGCAAGCGTGTCGTGTTTTCCCCTGAGCCATCTCGGCGTCGATTGCTTCACGGGCATAAGATAGGTGATCGCGTTCTTTCCCGCATCACAAAGTTTCTTCTGCTGCTCTTTCGAGAGAGGAGAAAGATAGCGCGCGACCTGCTGGTAGTTCGAAGCGATCAGTATCAGCCCCTTGTGCTGCGGCCTGCCCTTCAACTTCAAAATGCGCAGCACTGCGTTTCTGTTTGCAGGATCGCAGCCCAGACCATAGCAGGATTCAGTGGGATAGGCGATCACGCCTCCCCTTGCAAGATAGGCTGCGATGCTGCGGTACTGCATCACCTGGCGTGCTTGATCGCGCGAAATCCGATGTCGCTGCGCATCTGTGATCCTTCGAAGTGTATCCCTTCGGCGATCTGGTAGGCACGCCGCTGCGCCATGCGCACGCTCTCGCCTAAAGCCGTCACGCAAAGCACGCGACCTCCGCTGGTGATTACCTTACCATCCTCCAACGCCGTCCCCGCATGGAACACATGCGCGTCTTCCTCCGCCTTTGCAGGCAGTCCGGAAATCTCGTCGCCA
This sequence comes from Pseudomonadota bacterium, assembly GCA_021783995.1. Taxonomy (GTDB): domain Bacteria; phylum Pseudomonadota; class Gammaproteobacteria; order Burkholderiales; family Gallionellaceae; genus Gallionella. The sequence goes on along the minus strand of JAJXTH010000022.1, from coordinate 27,211 downwards.
GCCCTCGGGGTATCCGGATAATTGTGGGCCGCCATCACCACACCCAGCGCGCACCTCCTGTCCCATTCGACCTCCACTTCGTCAAGCCTGCCATCAACAGCGTGGTCGAGCAGGTTCAGAAGGTCAGACTTCAATCGCATCATGATGGGCTGGGTTTCGGGATCTCCCATGCGGCAGTTGAATTCCAGCACCTTGATCGCGCCTTCCGGCGAGATCATCAGTCCTGCATAGAGAAATCCCGTATAGGTATGCCCTTCCTTCTCCATGCCGTGCACGACGGGTTGGATCACCTCGCGCAGCGCGCGCGCATAAACCTCGGGAGTGACCACGGGTGCCGGAGAATATGCCCCCATGCCCCCGGTGTTCGGGCCTTTGTCCTCATCCAGGAGGCGCTTGTGGTCCTGGCTCGTCGCAAGGGGCAACACGTTCTTCCCGTCCACCATCACGATGAAGCTCGCTTCCTCGCCCTGCAAAAATTCTTCGATCACCACGCGAGCGCCGGCATCGCCCAGCCTGTTGTCGGACAGCATCATGTCTATCGCATCAATCGCATCAGTAAGCGTCATCGCGACCACCACGCCCTTGCCTGCCGCAAGGCCGTCCGCCTTGATCACGATGGGCGCTCCATTTCTTTCCACATATGCATGAGCCAGTGCAGCGTCGCTGAAAGTCTCATACTTGGCCGTCGGAATGCCGTGGCGCACCATGAAGGCCTTGGCGAAATCCTTCGAAGATTCGAGCTGGGCCGCTGCTTTGGTGGGCCCGAATATCCTGAGTCCTGCGCGGCGAAATGCATCCACCACGCCTTTTGCAAGCGGCGCCTCCGGGCCCACCACGGTGAGATGGATTTCTTCCTTTTGGGCAAAAGCGAGCAGGTCTTCGACCGAACTTATCGGGACGTTCTCCACGCCATTCTCTAACTGAGTGCCCGCATTGCCCGGCGCGACATAAACCTTCTGCACTCTGGGCGCCTGCGCGAGACGCCAGGCCAGCGCATGCTCACGCCCGCCCGAGCCGATCACCAAAATCTTCATATTGTTTACCTTTAACCAGCAGCTTTAGCTGGTAGCTCGTTGCGAAAGCATCTGCGGCATTTTGCTACAGGCTGCTTGCTACCCGCTTTACTAATGCCTGAAATGCCTGTAGCCCGTATATACCATCGCGATGCCGTGTTCGTCGGCCGCCGCGATCACTTCCGCGTCGCGCATCGAGCCCCCGGGCTGGATCACGGCTTTCGCACCAGCCTCTGCCAACACATCCACGCCGTCCCTGAATGGGAAGAAGGCGTCCGACGCGACCACCGATCCCGCAAGATCGAGCCCGGCATTTTTCGCCTTGATTGCGGCGATGCGCGTGGAATCCACGCGGCTCATCTGCCCAGCACCCACGCCCAGCGTCTGACCTCCCTTGCAGAAAACGATCGCGTTGGACTTCACGTATTTCGCAACGCGCCATGCAAACAAAAGATCCTGGAGCTGGGCCGCATCCGGCTGAACCCTGGTCACGACCTTGAGCTGGTCGGCCTGCACGTTGAGAACGTCCGGCGTCTGCACCAGCAACCCGCCACCAACGCGCTTGAAATCGTACTGGTTGTGCGCATTGGAAAGCGGAACGGTCAGCACCCTGACGTTGGGCTTTGCGGCCAACACCTTGAGCGCTGCTTCGCTGTATTCGGGCGCGATCACGACCTCGACGAACTGCTGTGCAACCGCTTCCGCAGCCGCCGCATCGACAGCGCGGTTGAATGCGATGATGCCGCCGAATGCGGATGTGGGGTCGGTCGCGAACGCAAGCCTGTATGCGGACAAAGGACTGTCAGCGACGGCAACACCGCACGGGTTTGCGTGCTTCACGATCACGCAGGCGCACTGATCGAAGGTCTTCACAAGCTCCCAGGTCGCATCCGCATCGCCTATGTTGTTGTAGGAAAGCTCCTTGCCCTGCACCTGGGTGTAATTCGCGATACTGCCCGGGACGGCAACGAGCTCTCTGTAGAACGCTGCGCCCTGGTGCGGGTTTTCGCCGTAGCGCATCTCCTGGACTTTTGCGAAATTGAAATTGATCTGCGCGGGGAAACCATCCCTCGTCCCATCGCTGTTCACCGCGGTCAGATAATTGCTGATCGCGGCATCATAGGCCGCAGTGTGCGAAAAGGCCTTCTTCGCGAGATCGAAGCAGGTCGCATCCGACAACGCACAGCCATTGGTCTGCATCTCCGCCAGCACCGAGCTGTAATCCACGGGGTCGGTCACGATCGCCACGTGCGGGTGATTCTTCGCCGCTGCGCGCACCATGGTCGGCCCACCTATGTCAATGTTCTCGATCGCATCCTCTAGCGTGCAGCCTGGCTTTGCGACTGTTGCCGCGAAGGGATAAAGGTTCACAACCACAAGGTCTATGGTCGGAATGTTGTGCTTTTCAAGGGTTGACACATGCTCCGGCAGATCGCGGCGCGCGAGTATGCCCGCATGCACCTTGGGCTGCAGCGTCTTGACTCTCCCGTCCAGCATTTCCGGAAAACCCGTGTAATCCGCGACTTCGGTGACGGGAATGCCATTTTCGGACAGAAGCTTCGCGGTTCCTCCGGTGGAGAGAATTTTGACGCCGAGTTCGTTTAAATCTCGCGCGAATTCGAGCACGCCCGACTTGTCTGAAACGCTGATCAATGCCTGTCTGATGGTTGCCATGATGAATCCAGTTGTAAAGTAGGGGGAATCCTTAATCGATGCCGTGCAACTGCATCTTCTTGCGCAGTGTGTTGCGATTGATGCCTAGCATCTCTGCAGCTCTGGACTGGTTTCCGCCAGCCTGCCCCAGCACCATCTCGACCAGCGGTTTCTCCACGCAGTTCATCACCATGTCGTAAAGATTACAGCAGGGCTCCTCGCCGTCCAGATCGCTGAAATACTCGCCCAGCGCGCGGCGCACATAGAGCGCCATCTCGTTCTCGCTTACCATGCAGTTGCTCATCACCCCACCCTCATGCCGCCAGTTCTTCAAGATAATGCAGCTGCGATCCGCGCTGCGCCTGCTCCATAAAAAACCCGTTCACCGCAGCCAGTTGCTCATCGACGCTCTCAAGCCTGTTCATCTGGTGGCGGAATGTGGCCGATCCCGCCAGCCCCTTCGTGTACCAGGAGATATGTTTGCGCGCGACGCGCAGGCCGGTATGCTCGCCATAGAATTCGTAAAGCTCCATCACATGCGCGAGCATCACGCGATGGATTTCTGACACCTCGGGCGCGGGCAGATGCTCGCCCGTCTCGAGGAAATGTTCGATCTCGCGAAACAGCCAAGGACGTCCTTGCGCCGCGCGTCCTATCATCACCGCATCCGCGCCCGTAAGCTCGAGCACATGGCGCGCCTTCTCGGGCGATGTGATGTCGCCGTTGGCGATGACGGGAATATCCACGCTCTTCTTTACGGCCGCTATCGTGTCGTATTCGGCATCTCCGGTATAGGCGCACGCGCGGGTTCTTCCGTGTATTGCCAGCGCCTGTATGCCAGTGTCCTCGGCGATCTTCGCGATGCGCACCGCATTTCTGTTGCTCTTGTCCCAGCCTGTCCGTATCTTCAGGGTCACCGGCGCATCCACCGCCTCCACCACCGCAGCAAGCAGTGTTCCCACCAGAGGCTCGTTCTGCAGCAATGCCGATCCCGCCATCACATTGCATATCTTCTTGGCTGGGCAGCCCATGTTGATATCTATGATCTGTGCGCCATGGTCCACGTTGTATTTTGCAGCTTCAGCGAGCATCTTCGGATCTGCGCCCACGATCTGCACCGAGATCGGGTCGGCCTCACCCCTATGATCGGCGCGCCGTTTGGTCTTCTCTGAACCATACAGCAGGGAATTGGATGCCACCATCTCGCTCACCGCCATGCCTGCGCCCATGCGCTTGCAGAGCATGCGAAAAGGCCTGTCCGTCACGCCCGCCATGGGTGCGACGATGAGATTATTCTTGAGCTCGTAAGGACCGATGCGCATGGAAAATTTTCCGCTGTAGGGTCTGTGATTATAATGCATGAGGACAGCCATGGAAAATACCGTTATGATTGGCCCATGAAAATTTCCATGCAATACGACGTCGCGATCGTAGGTGCAGGGCTGGTTGGCGCAAGCCTGGCCGCAGCGCTGAAGGACAGCGGCCTGTCTCTGGCGGTCGTCGAGGCGAGCGCGCCGCCCATCCTCGAAGAAGGCTGGGACAGCCGCATTTATGCGATCAGTCCGGGCAGCCGCCAGTTCCTGAGCCAGGCAGGCGCATGGCAACGGCTTGATCAGTCCCGTGTCGCCGCGATTGAGGACATGCGCATTTTTGGCGAAGGTTCTGCAAACGGGAACGGACAAGAGCTCGAATTCTCCGCCTACCAGATGGGGGTGGCCGAACTCGCCTGCACACTGGAAAGCAGCGCCCTGCAGCGCGCACTGTGGGATCTACTGCAGGAGCAGGACAACGTCGATCTCGTCCATCCCGCCCGCTGCAGGAAACTCACGATGACCGAGGATGCCGCAGCGCTCGAACTGGAGGACGGCCGCCACCTTAACGCGAAACTGGTTGTGGGCGCGGACGGGCGCAACTCCTGGGTGCGCAAGGAGGCAGGGCTTTCCGCATCGCCTCTGGACTACCGTCAAATGGGCGTGGTGGCCAATTTCTCCTGCGAGCTGCCGCATCGCGGCATTGCCTACCAGTGGTTCCAGAAGGATGGCATCCTGGCGCTCTTGCCTCTGCCGGGAAAACGCGTCTCCATGGTATGGTCGGTCAGCCCGGAAAAATCCGAATCACTGCTTGCAATGCCCGCCGAACAACTCGCTGAAGCGGTGAGCAGCTCGGCCCATCGCACGCTCGGAATGCTGCAGGTCATCACGCCTGCCGCCTCCTTCCCGCTGCGCATGATGACGCTGCCCAGGATCGTCGCCCAAAGAGTCGCACTGATCGGAGATGCAGCGCACAACATGCACCCGCTGGCGGGCCAGGGCGTGAACACCGGATTTCGCGATGCGCGGGAACTCTCCGGCCTGCTCAATTCCAGAGGCGCCTGTACCGATCCCGGCGACCGTTTTTTGTTGCGCCGCTATGAACGAAAACGCCGCGAGGACATCTATACCATGCAGGCCACGACCTTCGGGTTGAAAAATCTATTCTGCAACGACGATCCGCTGCTGCGCCTCTTGCGCAATGCGGGTCTTGCCGCGACAGACAGGATCGCGCCGCTGAAGAAGATGCTGATGCAACACGCGCTAAACTGAACCAAGATATAAACATGCAAAAGATAATCGCACTCCTTTTGTTCGCCTTCGCGCTGACCGCACATGCGGACGAAAATGAAATTCGCCAGTCGCTGCAGAGCAAATTTCCCAACATAGGCACGCTGGATCACATCGTCAAGACGCCTTACTCCGGACTCTACGAGATCGTGGTAGGCGACCATCTGCTCTATACCGACGAACACGGCATCTACCTGTTTGACGGCAGCATCATCGATGCGAAGAGCCGAACCGATCTCACCGAGAAGCGCCGCCAGCAGCTCTTTTCCATCGATTTCAGCAAGCTTCCGCTGAACCTTGCAATCAAGAAGGTCAAGGGCAACGGAAAGCGCAAACTGGCCTATTTTGCGGATCCCAACTGCAGCTTCTGCAAGAAGCTGGAAAAGGAGATGACCAAGGTCAACAACGTCACGCTCTACCTTTTCATGTACCCCATCTTTCCGGGCTCGCCCGAGATCGTGCGCAACATCGCCTGCGCCAAGGATCCGCTCAAGGTCTGGGAGGACAAGATGCTCAAAGGCATAGAGCCCGCTCCCGAAAACTGCAATTACTCGAGCAGCAAGATCATCGCGCTGGCACAGCAATTGCGCGTCAACGGCACGCCCAATCTGATATTCGCCGACGGCACGCAGTTCCCCGGCTACATGCCAGCAGCGGACCTGGAAAAGGCGCTGGATGCGGCATCCAGGAAACAATGAACGCCACATACCGTTTTCAAGGCAGGAGGAAACGCCATGGTCGTATTCAAGAAGGATCACAAACGCAACGATTACGAGGTGATAGACCAGACAGGCAGGACTCACGGCTTCATCTGGCCGTACGCTGAGCACTGGATATGCAGAATAGGGGAGCGGCCGGCGGAAAAATTCGACAGCTACGAGCTGGCCGAAGTCAAGGCAAGAGCCCTGGTCAACGATGAATTAAACCACAAGGCCGGCAGCCGCTGAGCATTCAGTTCTGTGCAGGCGCCATCCCCCTGGGAAACAGCACCCACATCTCCCCTCTCTGCTTCATGCGCCCCGCCTCTGCCGCGGCTTCCTCCCCAAAGCCCCAGAAGAAATCGGCGCGCACCGCCCCCCTGATTGCGCCTCCCGTGTCCTGCGCCAGCATCAGACGGTTGAGCGGCGCTTGCGCATTCGGATAGGTGGTGGAAAGAAACACCGGGTAACCCAGCGGTATGGTGCGCGTATCGATCGCAAGGCTATACGCATCGGTCAGCGGCACGCCCAATGCACCGAGCGGCGCAGAAAGGCTGTCCGGCAGCACGCGGAAAAAGACATAGCTCGGGTTCTGCTCCAGGAGCGCCTGCAGCCTTTCCCTGTTCTTCTCCCCCCACTGTCTGATGCCCTGCATCGAGGCCTGGTCGGGCGTGAGCTCGCCCATCTCTATCAATTTCTTGCCTATCGAGACATAGGGCCGCCCGTTCTGGTCTGCATAGCCCACCCTGACCATCTGTCCGTCCGGCAGTTCGATACGGCCCGATCCCTGTATCTGTAAAAAGAAAAGATCGACCTCATCGTCCACCCACAACAACGGATGCTGGCTCCCCATTCCATCGTCGATCTCCGCACGGCTGTAATAGGGAACAACACGGCGCCCGTCGAGCCTTCCTCGCAGACGCATGCCTTTCAGTTGCGGATAGACATCGGCAAGCTCTATGTCCAGAAGGTCATCGGGCACGACATAAAGAGGATATTTGAAGCGCGAGGTTCTGGCATAGCTTCCGAAGAGCTTGGGCTCATAATAGCCAGTGATGAGGCCAGTTGAAGATCCGTCAGGATTGAACACCTGGTATGGGGTGAAAGCGGATTCGAAGAAAACATGCAGGGACTGATTGTCCGGATTGACCATGCCTTCCGCCTGTGAACATACATCCTGCCAGGCGGGCCTCTTCTTCAGCACATGGCAGCTCTGCAGGAAGGCGGGCCAGCTTGGCTCCAGGTCTGCCTTCTGCCAGTCAGGCAGCGTCTCCCAGCTGCTTGCGACAAAAGATTGCACTGGAGGGAGCTTGACTGCGACGGGCGCGCAGGCTGCCAGAAACAGCAGCAGCCACGCCCTAGTGAAGAACGCGCGGAACACTTAATACAAATTCCGGAATCTCGACGTCGAACTCCGAACCATCCTCGCCGCGCATCTGGTAGCTGCCGCGCATCGTGCCTACCTGGGTTGCCAGCACCGTGCCGCTGCTGTATTCGAAACTCTGGCTGGGCTGCAGCATCGGCTGCTCGCCGACCACACCCTGACCGCGCACCTCCTGGACGTGGTTGTATGCATCGGTGATCACCCAATGGCGACTGATGAGCCTGGCTGCAATCTCGCCCAGATTGGTGATGCTGATCGTGTACGAGAACACGAACCGGTCGGCCGTTTCGTCCGACTGTTCGGGCAGGTATTTCACCTGGGTTTCTATCACGATGCCATGTGTTTTGGATTTTTCCATGCGCATAATTTGAACCGATTTTATCCCGCATCGCAAGAGTTAAAATCTGTATTATGCTAATCTTGATGTCCGGCAAGGCAAAAACATCAACATGAACGATTATCTGAAACGCATCCTCAATGCCCGCGTCTACGACGTGGCCATGGTATCCCCGCTGGAAGCAGCACCCAATCTTTCGTCACGCACCGGCAACAACATACTGCTCAAGCGCGAAGACATGCAGCCCGTTTTTTCCTTCAAGCTGCGCGGCGCATACAACAAGATGGCTCAGTTAGATCCCGGACAGTTGAAGCGCGGCGTGATAACCGCTTCCGCCGGCAACCACGCGCAGGGCGTTGCGCTTTCTGCGCACAGGCTTAACTGCCGCGCGATCATCGTGATGCCGACCACCACACCCCAGGTCAAGATAGACGCAGTGAAGCATTTCGGCCAGCGCTCAGTGGAAATCGTGCTGCACGGTGACAGCTACAACGATGCCTACGACCACGCGCACGATCTCGTGAAAAAAAACAAGCTCACCTTCGTGCACCCCTTCGACGATCCCGACGTGATCGCAGGCCAGGGAACGATAGGCATGGAAATACTTCGCCAGCACAGCCAGCCCATACACGCAATCTTCTGCGCAATCGGCGGCGGCGGCCTGATTTCGGGCGTCGCTTCCTACGTCAAGGCGCTGCGGCCCGAGATCAAGGTGATCGGCGTTCAGACTGTTGATTCGGACGCGATGTACCGTTCAATCAAGGCAAAGAGGCGAGTCCAACTCGCCGATGTCGGGCTGTTTGCGGACGGCACCGCGGTCAAGCTCGCTGGCGTGGAGACGCTGGGCATCTGCAAGAAGCATGTGGACGAAATACTGCTCGTGGACACAGACGCGGTGTGCTCGGCGATCAGAGACGTATTCCAGGACACGCGCTCGATACTCGAGCCATCAGGGGCTCTTGCAGTCGCCGGCGCAAAGCTCTATGCAAGGCGCGAAGGACTCAAGGACAAGACGCTGGTCACCGTGTGCAGCGGCGCGAACATGAATTTCGACAGGCTGCGCTTTGTCGCCGAGCGCGCGGACATCGGCGAGAAACGCGAGGCACTGCTGGCCGTGACGATACCCGAGACACCCGGCAGCTTCCGAAAGTTCTGTTCCCTGCTCGGGAGACGCAACATCACCGAATTCAATTACCGCTTCGCCGACCCGAAGTCCGCGCAGGTGTTCGTCGGCATACAGGTGAAGAACGAGACCGAATCGGTCGAGCTCGTGGAAAAACTGCAAAGCCATCAGCTACCCACGCTGGACCTGTCCGACAACGAAATGGCCAAGCTGCACCTGCGCCACCTTGTGGGTGGTCGGGCTCCCGAGGTCGACAACGAGATCCTCTACCGCTTCGAGTTTCCGGAACGCCCTGGCGCACTGATGAATTTTCTGAACAGCATGAACCACAGCTGGAACATCAGCCTGTTCCATTACCGCAACCACGGTGCGGATTACGGCCGAGTGCTGGTCGGCATGCAGGTGCCGAAACAGGACAAGAAGGCATTCACCGGCTTCTTGAAAACGCTGGGCTACCGCTACTGGGACGAGAGCGGCAACCCGGCATACAGGCTGTTTCTTGGGTAAAATCGCTTCCTGAATGTAAAACATTAGGAGACTGAAATGCGAACACAGGAAATTGCCGCTCTGGCATTAAAGCTTGACCCGGCTGACCGATTCGAATTGGTCGATCAAATATTGCACAGCCTGGACCGACCTGATCCATCAATCGACGGTATCTGGCAGGAAGAGGCATTGCGACGCCTTGCAGCACATCGTGAAGGAAAAGTGCAAGGCATTCCTGCCGAAGAAATAATCAGCAATTTTTGATGAGAATTATTTTTTCACCGGAAGCTCGATTGGAATTTGAAGAGGCGGAACATTATTACCAGCGACAAGCAGCATATCTAGGCAAAGAATTTCGCAGCAAAATGCGCGACTCCACAGTGCAAAAAACACTGCAAGCACATGTGCCAAACCTGTTGGCTGTCTACGCCTACGACAGCCGCGCGCTAGGTATCGGCAATCGTGAGAAGCAGCTTGATGCAGCCAGACCCTGTTGCTGCGCGATGCAAATCAGCCCAAGAATCGAACATGGCGCAACCTGACCAAGCAACTGCAAAGCAGAAAATCAGGAAAAACATCCTGTCGCTGCGCAAGCAGTTGCCGAGCGAGATCAAGGCCGCTCACGACGCAGCGATCCTCGAACGTCTGTTGCAGATGCCCGAATACAGGAACGCAGAAACGCTCTTGGGCTACATGAATTTCGGCAGCGAGTTTTCCTCTGAAAACTGGGCTGCCCAGGTGCTTGAGGATGGGAAGCGCCTCGTTCTGCCGCGCGTGAACCACCACACCAACATGCTCGACCTCTATTTGGTGGACGACCTGGAAAACCAGATCGAGCAAGGCCTCTGGGGCATACGCGAGCCCGTGGTCGAACGCGCAAAAAGGCTAAATGCGATAAATGAGGTAGAATTCGCCCTGTTGCCCGGACTGGCGTTCAGCAGGAATGGCGCGAGATTGGGCTATGGCGGCGGATTCTACGACAAGTTGCTGGCAGGCGCTGGCAGGTCTAGACCTGTGCTGGCGGTCGCCGCATACGGGCTGCAGGTCGTGGAAGAAATCCCGCAGGAGAAAGCCGATGTCGGGGTGGAATGGATCATCACCGAAGGCGAAACCATATCCTGCCGGAGCAGAGATAAATTTTAGCGAGAGCATGCAATGATGGCAAATACGTTTGACAACGATCCGCAGGAAACCCAGGAGTGGCTCGACGCACTGGAGTCGGTGCTGAAGTACGAGGGGGCTGAGCGCGCCCATTTCCTGCTGGAACAACTGATAGACAAGGCGAGAAGTTCTGGCGCCGGCGTGCCTTTCAGCGCTACCACGCCCTACTGCAACACGATCGCGCTGGGTGACGAGGAAAGATCAAGCGGCAACCGCGAACTCGAGCACCGCATACGCGCGCTGACGCGCTGGAACGCGATGGCGCTGGTCTTGAACGCCAATCGCGATTCTTCGGAGCTCGGCGGCCATATCGCGAGCTTCGCATCGGCCGCCACGCTCTACGATGTCGCGTTCAACCATTTCTTCCGCGGCAAGACCGACAGTCATGGCGGCGACCTCGTGTATTTTCAGGGGCACTCCTCGCCCGGCATCTATGCGCGCGCCTTTCTCGAAGGACGCATCAGCGAAGCGCAGATGTACAAGTTCCGCCAGGAAGCAAAGGGCGACGGGCTCTCGTCCTATCCTCACCCGTGGCTGATGCCTAGCTTCTGGCAGTTCCCCACCGTATCGATGGGTCTCGGACCGCTGATGGCGATCTACCAGGCGCGCTTCATGCGCTACCTTCAGCATCGCGGGCTCGTGGAAACCGAAGGACGCCGTGTCTGGGCATACCTGGGCGACGGCGAGATGGACGAACCCGAATCGCTGGGCGCGGTCTCCATGGCAGGGCGCGAAAAACTGGACAACCTGATCTTCGTGATCAACTGCAACCTGCAGCGCCTGGACGGGCCGGTGCGCGGCAACGGAAAGATCATACAGGAACTCGAAGGCGTGTTCAGGGGGGCAGGCTGGAACGTGATCAAGGTCGTCTGGGGCAGCCAGTGGGACCGCCTGTTTGCCAAGGACAAGAAGGGCCTGTTGCAAAAACGCATGCAGGAAGTGGTGGACGGCGAATACCAGACCTACAAGTCCAAGAACGGCGCGTATGTGCGCGAGTACTTCTTCGGCAAGTATCCCGAGCTCCTGGAGATGGTCTCGGACATGTCCGACGACGAGATCTGGCGCCTTAACCGCGGCGGTCACGACTCCGACAAGGTGTACGCAGCCTATGCGGCGGCAGCCAAGCACAAGGGCCAGCCCACCGTGATACTTGCCAAGACCGTCAAGGGCTATGGCATGGGCGAGGCAGGAGAGGCGCAAAACATCACGCACCAGCAGAAGAAGATGGCAGGCCAGGTGCTGCTCGCCTTCCGCGACCGGTTCAACCTGCCTCTGAACGATGCCGAGGTCGGAAGCCTCAACTTCTACCGTCCGCCCGAAGACAGCCTAGAGATGAAATACCTGAAGGAACGCAGCGCCCAGATGGGTTCAGTGCCTGCTCGCATCCCATCTACCGAGCCGCTCAAGATACCCGCGCTCAGTGCCTTCGATTCGCTTCTGAAGAGCACGGATGGGCGCGAGATATCCACCACCATGGCCTTCGTGCGTCTTCTGGGCATACTGGTCAAGGACAAGAACATCGGTCGTCAGGTCGTTCCCATTGTGCCGGATGAGTCGCGCACCTTCGGCATGGAAGGCATGTTCAGGCAGCTCGGCATCTTCTCCCAGGTGGGTCAGCTCTATACGCCCCAGGACGCAGACCAGCTGATGTTTTACAAGGAAGACAAGACAGGGCAGATCCTGCAGGAAGGCATCAACGAGGCGGGCGCGATGTCCTCCTGGATCGCGGCAGCGACTGCCTATGCGAACCACGGAAAGGCAATGCTGCCCTTCTACATCTACTATTCGATGTTCGGCTTTCAACGCATAGGCGACCTGGCATGGGCTGCAGGCGACATGCGTGCGCGCGGCTTCCTGCTTGGCGGCACCGCAGGCAGGACGACCCTGAACGGCGAAGGACTGCAGCACGAGGACGGCCACAGCCACCTGATGTCCGCGACGATACCAAACTGTGTCTCGTACGATCCGACTTTCGCATATGAGCTCGCCGTGATCGTCCACGACGGCATGCGCCGCATGTATGTCGAACAGCAGGACGTGTTCTACTACCTCACGCTGATGAACGAGAACTACGCCCATCCTTCGATGCCCGAAGGTGCCGAGGAAGGCATCATCAAGGGCATGTACCTGCTCAGAGGACAGAAGACTGAGGACAGCGTACAGAAAAACCAGAAGAAACCCAGAGTGCAGCTGATGGGCAGCGGCACGATACTGCGCGAAGTGATCGAAGCGGCCGAATTGCTTGAGAAGGATTTCGGCGTGAGCTCCGACATCTGGAGCGTGACGAGCTTCACCGAGCTGCGCCGCGACGGGCTGGACTGCGAGCGCTGGAACATGCTGCATCCCGAAGCCAAGCCCCGCAAGAGCCATGTCGAGCAGTGCATGGAAAAACGGCAAGGCCCTGTGATCGCTGCAACCGACTACATGCGCTCCTTCGCCGACCAGATACGCGGTTTCCTTCCCAAGGGCTACAAGGTGTTGGGCACGGACGGATTCGGAAGATCGGACACGAGAAAGCACCTGCGCGAATTCTTCGAGGTGAACCGTCACTATGTCGCCGTCGCCGCACTGAAGGCGCTGGCTGACGAGGGATCCATCAAGGCATCCGAAGTTGCGCGCGCAATCGCTCTTTACAACATCGATCCGGACAAACCCAATCCAGTGACTGTCTAGGATCAGGAGAAACAATTGGCAGATACATCGACCAAGCCCCAAGCGGGCATCAAACAGGTACTGGTGCCGGACATCGGCGATTACAAGGGCGTCAACGTCATCGAGGTGATGGTGAAGCCAGGCGACACCATCAACGTCGACGACACGCTCCTGACGCTGGAAACGGACAAGGCCGCGATGGACGTGCCTTCCCCCTATGCCGGTACCGTAAAGGAATTGCACGTTGAAATCGGCGACAAGGTTTCCAAGGACACGCTGATCCTGGTGCTGGAAACGGCTGGCGATACAGTTCCAGACAAAGCCCCCGAGCCAACTGCCCAGGCTGCGGCTGCGCCTTCGGCACCATCCACGGTTGCAACCCCGCCCAAACCTGCCGAAGCAGCAACCTCGTCAGGCGGCCACGCAAGCCCCGCGATCAGGCGCTTCGCGCGCGAGCTGGGCGTGGACATCGCCAGGGTTTCAGGCAGCGGCACAAAGGGCCGCGTGACGAAAGAGGATGTGCAGTCCTTCGTCAAGACAGCGCTTGCAAGCGGCGGGACCGGAGGCGGCCTGCAGGTCGCTGACATGCCGACATTCGACTTTGCGAAATACGGCGAAATCGAAACCTTGCCGCTTTCCCGCATCCAGAAAATTTCCGGCGCAAACCTGCACCGCAACTGGGTGAACATTCCGCATGTCACGCAGTTCGACGAGGCAGACATCACGGACATGGAGGATTTCCGCAAGCAGCTCAATGCGGAATACGCATCCCAGAACATCAAGGTCACCCCGCTCGCGTTCATGCTGAAGGCCGCGGTCACCGCGCTGCAGCAGTTCCCGAGATTCAACGCATCGCTTAGCGGAGACAATCTGGTGCTGAAGCGCTACTTCCACATCGGCGTCGCTGTCGATACGCCGGACGGCCTCGTGGTGCCTGTTCTGCGGGACGTGGACAAGAAGGGGGTCGTTCAGCTCGCCAAAGAGCTCTCGGAGATCTCTGCCAAGGCGCGCGAGAAGAAGATCACCGCCGCCGACATGCAGGGCGGCTGCTTCACGATCTCGAGCCTTGGAGGCATAGGCGGCACCGCCTTCACGCCCATCATCAACGCGCCCGAGGTGGCCATCCTGGGCGTGTCGCGCTCAACGATGAAGCCCGTATACCAGGACGGCCAGTTCGTGCCCCGCCTGATGCTGCCGCTGTCCATTTCCTACGACCATCGGGTGATAGACGGCGCCCAGGCGGCGCGCTTTTCGACCTATCTTGCGCAGGTGCTGTCCGACATCCGCCGCCTGGCGCTGTGAAGCCTGTCGGCATCCTGGGCGGCACCTTCGATCCAATACACTACGGCCATCTGCGGCTGGCCGAGGAAATGCTGGAACTCGCGAGACTGGAGCAGATCCGCTTCATCCCGGCAGGCAACCCGCCTCACCGGAATTCCCCTGGCGTTTCGGCACAGCACAGATGCGAGATGGTGAAGCTGGCCATCGCAGATCGGCCCGCCTTCCTTCTCGACGAGCGCGAGGTCAGGAAGCAGGACAAGTGCTATACGGTGGACACGCTGAAGGAATTGCGCGGCGAGCTCGGAAACGAGCAGCCGATTTGCCTTTTGATGGGCATAGATGCATTCCTGCAGCTCCATACCTGGCATGAATGGGAAAGAATACTGGACCTTGCGCACATCGCTGTGGGCTACCGCCCGGGCTTTGCTTTCGATACTCGCAGCATGGAGCCGACACTGCATGAACAATACCAGAGGCGGCTGTGCAGTGTCGACCGCCTCGCAGAAAAACCTTCAGGCGGCATCATTGAACTTTCGATACCTAGGCTCGAGATATCCGCGACCATGATCCGGGAGCGCATTTCTGAAAGCCGCAGCATACGCTACCTGCTTCCGGAACCTGTCGCAACTTACATCCATCAACACAATTTGTACAAATCATGCTGAATACCGAAGAAAAGACCAGGGCGGTGATCGCCGCCCTCGAAGACATCAAGGCCAACGACATCGCCGTGATCGACACCAGCAAACTGAGCTCGCTGTTCGACCGCATGGTCATCGCGTCGGCCAATTCCACACGCCAGACCAAGGCGCTTGCCGACAACGTGGTCGTCAAGCTGAAGGAGCTGGGCGAGGAAATACACGGCCGCGAAGGCGACGAGACCGGAGAGTGGATACTGGTGGATCTCAACGAAGTGCTGGTGCACATCATGCAGCCCGCCGTCCGCGCCCACTACAACCTGGAAGAACTCTGGAGCAAGGCGCAGACAGTGCGGCCCAAGCTCGCACCCGAATCAAAATGAGACTGCTGATCGCATCCGTCGGGCACAAAATGCCCGACTGGATCACCGAAGGCTACAGCGAATACGCCAAGCGCATGCCCAGGGAAACCAGGATGGAGCTCATCGAGATCAAACCCGAGCCGCGCACCACAGGAAAGAGCACCGCACAGATCATGGAGGCCGAGGCAACGCGCATAACGGGCGCGCTGCCTCAGAGTTGCAGGCGCATCGTGCTGGACGAGCGCGGCGAGATGGTGAGTACCAAGCGGCTCTCAGCCCTGATGCAGGAATGGATGAGCTCAGGGCAGGATGTCGCATTCATCATCGGCGGCGCAGATGGCCTAAGTGACTCGGTAAAAAAAGACGCGCACCAGATGATCTCGCTTTCCTCATGCACCCTGCCTCATGCGTTCGTGCGCGTGTTGCTTGCGGAACAGTTGTATCGGGCATACAGCCTGATGCACAATCACCCCTATCACAGGGAATAGGGCAGACACCATGAGCGCCATGCAGCCACGCATCTACCTCGCATCGCAGAGCCCGAGGCGCCGCGAACTGCTGAAACAGATAGGCGTCCACTTCGAAATACTGCTGATGCGCTCATCTCCTTCCCGCGTCATCGATGTGGATGAGACGCCGCATGAGAACGAACCGCCTGAGGATTACGTGCTGCGTGTGAGCCAGGAGAAGGCGCGTTTCGGCGCCGAGATCCTTCATGCGCGCAATCTTCCCCTGCATCCCGTGCTGGCCGCAGACACCACGGTCACGCTGGAAGGCAGGATATACGGCAAGCCGGAAAACGAGAAGCATGCAGCGGAAATGCTGCGCGAATTCTCCGGGCGCGAACACCAGGTGCTGACCGCGGTGGCCATCGCACTGGAGCAGCGCGTCGAGGTGCTGCTATCACGTTCCAGCGTGCGCTTCACAAAACTCAGCGAGGAACGCATACGCCGATATGTCCAGACGCGGGAATATGCAGACAAGGCGGGCGGCTACGCGATACAGGGACAGGCGGGCGCTTTCATCGAACGCCTGGAGGGCAGCTACTCCGGCGTAATGGGGCTGCCCCTTTTCGAAACCGTTGCACTGCTGCAGCGCTATTCTCATCCCGCACCATAAGTCTGCTAAACTTCACGGCATGAGCGAAGAAATACTGATCAACGTCACGCCTCAGGAGACGCGCGTCGCCGTGATGCAGCTTGGCGTGGTGCAAGAACTGCACATCGAGCGCAGCAGCAATCGCGGCATCGCAGGCAACGTGTATCTCGGCCGCATCAAGCGCGTGCTGCCCGGCATGCAGTCGGCATTCATAGACATCGGCCTCGAACGCTCGGCCTTTCTGCATGTCGCCGACATCTGGGAGAACAGCAACGAGGATGCGAAACCGATCGAGAAGATACTGTCCGAGGGACAGACCCTGCTCGTTCAGGTCATCAAGGAACCGATAGGAAGCAAGGGGGCTAGGCTCACCACGCAGTTGAGCTTCGCGGGCCGCCTCCTGGTATTTCTTCCGCAGGAGACGCGCATAGGCGTATCCCAGCGCATCGAAGGCATGGAGCTGCGCGATGCGCTGCGCGCGAAGCTGCAGGCCATCCTTCCGCCCGAACACCAGGGTGGCTACATCATACGCACCGTTGCCGAAGCCAAGGACGAAGCACATTTCGCCGCAGATATCGTCTATCTCGAAAAACTCTGGAACAATCTCAAACTCGCCGCGCAGACCGCAAGCGCGCCTGAGCTTCTGTACCAGGAACTGGACATCTCTCTTCGCGTTCTGCGCGATTTCGTCTGTCCGGACACCGAGCGCATCCTGATCGATTCGCGCAGCACGCACAGAAAAATGCTCGAGTTTGCCGAGAACTACAATGCCGAGGCAGCCGGCCTTCTAGAACACTACCAGGGCGTGAGGCCGCTTTTCGACCTCTACAACATCGAGGAGGAAATCGAGCGCGCGCTGTCGAGGCGCGTCGACCTCAAGTCCGGCGGCTACCTGATCATAGACCAGACAGAGGCGATGACCACGGTGGACGTGAACACAGGCGGCTTCGTCGGCGTGCGCAACTTCGACGACACCATCTTCAAGACCAATCTGGAAGCCAGTCAGGTCATCGCCCGCCAGCTGCGCCTGCGCAACCTGGGCGGCATCATCATCTGCGACTTCATCGACATGGAAAGCCAGCAGCACCGCGATACCGTGCTCGAAGAATTCAAGAAGGCGCTTGCGCGCGACCACACGCGCATCAGCGTGAACAACTTCTCCTCTCTGGGCCTGGTCGAGATGACCCGTAAGCGCACGCGCGAAAGCCTCGCTCACCTGCTCTGCGAGCCCTGCCCCACCTGCGGCGGCACGGGAGAGATCAAGACCGCGCAGACCGTGTGTTACGAGATACTGCGCGAGATCGTGCGCGAGGCGCGCCAGTTCGATGCCAGCGAATACCGCATACTTGCATCCCAGCAGGTGATAGACCTCTTCCTTGAAGAGGAGTCACAGACGCTTGCAGGGCTCTCGGATTTCATCGGCAAGCCCATCTCCATGCAGGTCGAAAGCCAGTACACCCAGGCGCAGTACGACGTGATACTGATGTAGCATGAGAACCACAGCTTTTCTTCTTGCTACAATGATCTTGACAACGGGATGCGGTAGCTCAGCGCATCAGTCGACGAAAGCTGAGGCTGCGCTTTGCACGGCCATCATGGACACAAACCTCGCCAGACAGTGCAAGGTGGGAAATTCCACAGCAGTCGTCGTGATCGAAAACGACGACGATGAAGCGGGACGTGAAGCCTGCGCGAAGATCGCATCGAGCATCGCCAGGGTGAGTGCGAAACTTTCAGGGAACTGGCAGCTGCAGATATTCTCTCCCTACCGCAGCGACAAGCAGATCGCCTCCTGCGCGCTGCACCGGTGACCTCAGTCTTTTTCTGCCAGCAGTCTTTCCGGATCCACTTGGCTGCCCACGATCGAAACGACCTTGTGGCGCGACTGCTCGCCCTGTCTTAGCTCGACCTGGCGAACCGGCACATTGAACATTGCTGCGACATACTTCAAGAGCGCCTCGTTTGCGCGACCCTCGACAGGGGGCGCGGCAAGCCTGATCTTCAGCGCATCGCCATGCAGCCCTGCGACCCCGCTCTTCTTCGCGCCCGGCTGCACATGAAGCGTCAGCGTGATCACATCGCCGCTCGTGCGATACCACATCAGAAGAAAAGATGGCCCGCCAGGTTTTCCAGCATCGCAATCGGCACGATCAGCAAAAGCTGACAGATGACCAGAAGCACCATGGGGGACAGGTCGATGTTTCCCAGCATGGGCACGATGCGGCGCAATGGACGCAGAAAGCGGTAGGTGATCGCATTGAGCACCGCCGCGATCGGCGTATACGGATTGATCCAGGACAGTATGGCTTGCGCGAAAAGTGCTGCCATCAGGATGTAGATGCTGTTAGACAGGAGCTTCACAGCGGCCAGCACCAGGATGCCGAGCGGCGAGAAGAGATGCCCGCTCTCCAGCCATGCAACCAGCGCAAGATAAGCCGTCTCGACCAGCCATGCAGCAAGCAGCGTCGCGGTGTCGTATCCGCTGACCGCCGGAATATAGCGTCGCGCGCGCAGCACCAGGAAGTCGCTCGCAGCCATCACGAATTCGCCTATCGGGTTGCGCATCGGCGCACGCAGCCATTGCAGATGAAAACGCAACAGCAATATCGTCGCGAAAGACTGCAGGACGACATTCAACAGGAATACCAGCGCCTCGTTCAGCATCACGAACGCCCCAGTTCGTCGCCCAGTTCGCGCGAGCGTGCCGCGGCAGCTTTCGCCGCATCGATGATGTGCTGCTTCACATGGCTGGCTTCCATGCTCGAAAGTGCGCGCTCGGTTGTTCCGTTCTTCGAGGTAACCTTGGCGCGCAGAACGTTCACGGGATCAGCGCTCCCGGATGCAAGCCTGCTTGCGCCAAGGAAGGTTGCAAGGCTCAGCTTCCTCGCATCCTCATCAGAAAAACCCAGCTCCATGGCAGCCTGCTGCAGCGCCTCCATCATGTAGAACACATAGGCCGGGCCGCTGCCCGAAATGGCCGTGACCGAGTCCATCATCGCCTCGTCATCGAGCCATACCACCTCTCCCGCTGCTGATAGGATGCGCTGAGCCAGTTCTCTCTGTTCCGCGCTTGCCTCGGGCATCGCATACATGCCCGCGATGCCGCTTTGAATCAGCGCAGGCGTGTTGGGCATCGCGCGCACCACCGCCCTTGTTCCGGCCCAGCGCGCGATGTCGACTGCGCGTATGCCTGCGGCAATCGAGATCAGGAGCTGATCTTCAAGCAACGGGGCGAGATCGAGAAGCAGCTCATGAAGCTGCTGAGGCTTGACCGCCAGAACGATGGCTTCACTTCCCCGTATGCCTTCCTTCAGATCTTCGATTGCGCGCACGCCGAAGTCCCCGGCAAGGCGCTCGCGGTTTTCCGGGCTGATCTCCACGACAGAGATCCCGCCAGCAGAAAAACCCTGGCCCAACAGGCCTCCGATCAGCGCGGCCGCCATGTTGCCGCCGCCTATGAAACAGATGTTCATGCTTTCCCTTCCTGATAATTTCGTTTGCCGAATATGGCCGAGCCTATGCGCACCATGGTAGCCCCCTCCGCGATCGCGGAAGGGTAGTCATCCGACATGCCCATCGAGAGCGTATCCAGGGCCAGCCCTTGTCCGTTCAACCTTTCATAGAGTCTTCTCAATTCGGCGAATGCGGCGCGCTGTGCCATTGCCTCGCCGCTTTGCGCGGGAATGGCCATCAGACCGCGCAAGACCAGACTGGGCAGCCGTGCGACTTCTTGTGCCAGCCTGAAGATTTCTTCAGGCGCAACGCCGCTCTTGCTATCTTCCCCGCTGATGTTGACCTGAAGGCATATCTGCAAAGGCGGCATACCTGCAGGGCGCTGTTCCGAGAGGCGTTCTGCGATCTTGAGTCTGTCCACGCTGTGCACCCATGCAAAGTTCTCTGCGATCGGGCGCGTCTTGTTGCCCTGTATCGGGCCGATGAAATGCCACTCGATGCCCAAGTCCTTCAGCGCTTCCATCTTGGGCAATACCTCCTGCACATAGCTCTCAGCAAAGCGCCTCTGCCCTGCGGCAAAGGCTTCGCGTACTGCATCAGCAGGAAAGGTCTTGCTCACCGCAAGGAGCGCGATGTCGTCTGCCTTGCGCCCTGCGGATACCGCAGATTCCAAGATCGCTGCGCGCACGGCTTGCAAGTTTGAAGCTATTGTTGCCATAATCTCTTACCTGCTCCTACTGGCCTGCGAAGAACCACACACCTGGAACATTATAATGGATATCACCGAACTGCTCGCTTTCGGCGTCAAGAACAAGGCCTCCGATCTCCACCTCTCCTCCGGCCTGCCACCGATGATACGCGTGCACGGCGACATGAGGCGTATCAATCTTCCCGCGATGGCGCACAAGGAAGTCCACGCGATGGTCTATGACATCATGAACGACGAGCAGCGCAAGATCTACGAGGAGCACAAGGAGGTGGACTTCTCCTTCGAGGTTCCCAATCTCGCCCGCTTCCGCGTCAATGCGTTCATACAGCAGCGCGGCGCGGCAGCCGTCATGCGCACCATTCCTTCCAAGGTGTTCAGCCTCGAGGACCTGAAGGCGCCCGCGATATTCACCGACATCTCAAGCTACCCCCGCGGACTGGTGCTGGTCACAGGACCTACCGGCTCAGGCAAATCGACCACTCTGGCTGCGATGATCAACTACATCAACGAAAAGGAACAGGGCCACATCCTCACCGTCGAGGACCCGATCGAATTCGTCCACGAATCGAAGAAATGCCTGATCAACCAGCGCGAGGTGGGCCGCGACACACTTTCCTTCAATAATGCGCTGCGTTCGGCGCTGCGCGAGGACCCTGACGTGATCCTGGTCGGCGAAATGCGCGACCTCGAGACCATACGCCTTGCGATGACCGCAGCAGAGACAGGCCACCTTGTTTTCGGCACGCTGCACACGAGTTCGGCCGCCAAGACCATAGACCGTATCATCGACGTGTTCCCCGCCGACGAGAAGGAGATGGTAAGGGCCATGCTCTCCGAATCGCTGCGCGCGGTGATCTCCCAGACGCTGCTCAAGACCAAGGACGGCGCGGGACGCGTCGCGGCGCACGAAATCATGATATGTACGCCTGCGATACGCAACCTGATACGCGAGGCCAAGGTCCCGCAGATGTATTCGGCGATTCAGACCAGCCAGGGCATGGGCATGCAGACGCTGGACCAGTGTCTGACGAGCCTCGTCAAAAGCAATGCCGTCGCCTCATCTGAAGCGCGGTCCAAGGCGATGAACAAGGATCTGTTCCCGCTGTAAGTCACTTAGGAGCACACCATGGAAAGAGATCAGGCCACAGAGCTGATACACAATTTGCTGCGCGGCATGGTCAGCAAGAAAGCCTCGGACATGTTCATCACCGCAGGATTTCCGCCTGCGTTCAAGGTGGACGGAAAGCTGGTCCCGGTATCCAGCCAACCTCTCTCTCATCAGCACACCAGGGAACTTGCGCGCAGCATCATGAACGACCGCCAGACGGCCGAGTTCGAGGCAAACCACGAGTGCAATTTCGCGATCAGCCCGCACGGCATAGGCCGCTTCCGCGTCAACGTGTTCATGCAGCAGCAGAACGTCGGCATGGTGATGCGCACCATCACCACGAAGATACCCGATCTCGACGCGATGGGCATGCCTCCCATCCTGAAGGACATCGTGATGACCAAGCGCGGACTTGTGATCCTGGTGGGCGCGACGGGCTCGGGAAAGTCCACCACGCTCGCGGCGATGCTGGGTCACCGCAACCACAACAGCTACGGTCACATCATCACGATAGAGGACCCGGTCGAATACGTGCACGAGCACGGCAACTGCATCGTCACGCACCGCGAGGTGGGCGTGGACACGGCCTCGTGGGAGGCTGCGCTGAAGAACACGCTGCGCCAGGCGCCCGACGTGATCCTGATAGGCGAGATACGCGACAGGGAGACCATGGAATATGCAGTTGCATTCGCCGAGACCGGCCATCTGTGCATGGCCACGCTGCATGCGAACAGCGCAAACCAGGCGCTGGACCGCATCATCAACTTCTTCCCCGAGGAGAGGCGGGAGCAGCTGCTGATGGATCTCTCATTGAACACCAAGGCACTGATCTCGCAGCGTCTGATCCCGAAGAAGGACGGCACGGGGCGGGTCGCCGCGATGGAGATCCTGCTCAACTCTCCGCTGATCTCTGATCTGATTTTCAAGGGCGAAGTGCATGCGATCAAGGGCGTGATGGCCAAATCGCGCGAGCTCGGCATGCAGACATTCGACCAGGCGCTGTTCGACCTTTTCGAGAGCGGCACCATAGGCTACGAGGAAGCGCTCAAGAATGCAGACTCGGTCAACGATCTGCGGCTGAAGATCAAGCTCGAGAGCCGCCACACGCTGGATCGCGACATGCTGAGCGGGACGCACAACCTGCAGATGACCTGATTCAGGTCTTTTTCCTGGCGCGCGGGTGGGCCGCGTCGTATACCTTGCTCAGGTGCTGAAAATCCAGATGCGTGTAAACCTGGGTGGTGGAGATGCTGGCATGTCCCAGCATTTCCTGCACTGCCCTCAGATCTCCCGAAGACTGCAGCACATGGGTCGCAAAGGAATGGCGCAGCGCATGAGGATGCACGCTTGCGTTCACGCCCTGTCTTATTCCCCACTGCTTCATGCGCTGCTGCACCACGCGGGGCGAAATGCGCGCGCCCCTCGCGCCCACAAACAGCGCCCGTTCATCGGGATTCGCGAGCCCTGCCCTTGCTTCCAGCCATACCCGCAAGGCTTGCTGAGCGAAGCTGCCTACAGGCACGATGCGCGTCTTTCCCCCCTTGCCTGTCACGCGCACTTCGCTTGCATCCAGATCCAGGTGTTCAGGGTCGAGGTTGACCAGTTCGGCAAGCCTCAGTCCGGAGGAATAGAAGAGCTCGAACATCGCCTTGTCGCGTACCGCATCTAGCGTATCGCATGGCAGATCAACCATGCGCATCGCCTGGTCGGGCGACAGCGCATCGGGCAATGCCCTGGGCGATTTTGGCGCACGCAGCCCCATGCAGGGGTTGTGCTCGAATCCGTGATCGCGCATCAGATAGCGGTAGAATCCGCGCCAGGCCGAAAGCAGGCGCGACAACGAACGTCCGCCAAGCCCCTTACCGTGCAGCTCCGCGACATAACGGCGGATGTTGTGGATTTTTATTTCTGCGAGATCCGTGCCGCCTGAAAGTTCGAAGAGATACCCTAGGTCACGTTCATAGCTCTTTGCAGTCAGCTCGGAATAGCGCTTCTCGAAGCGCAGCCAGGCGAGATAACCTTCAAGCAATTTCCGGTTCCCGTCCCGATGCATAATGGTCAATGGTCGAGGTAGGGATGCAGCGCGCTGCACGCGGATTCCGCGATGTACTGCAGGAATACCGTGCCCATCTCAGGATAGAAGCGTTGTTTGTCTTCAGATGCCAGCACCAGAAGGCCTATGGACACACTGCCCGCATAGAGCGGCAGATAGGCAAAGGAATGCAGCTGGCCCGCAGCCTCCCCGAACCACTGTGCAGTGTCGTGCATGCCATGGTGCAGGCAGGCAGGCTTGCCAAGCTCGTCCGTGAACACCAGGAGCTCCATACTTGGAGGAGAGAGCTGCCAGAGGTGCAACGCAACATGCGGCACGGCGAAGATGTCGCGCAAGAGGCGCGGTATCATCTCGCGCAGCGTGGAAAGGTCGCGCGCGGCAAACAGCGCATCGGTAAATTCGTGCAGCTTGCGCTGAAGCGCGTCGTTCTCACGGGCATATTCGACGAGTTCGTGCAGCCTCTTCTCGAGCATCTTGTTCTTCTCGCGCAACGCGAGCAGCTGACGCTCGCCCAGCGATATCGTGCGCCCGCCATGAGGATGCGGAAGATTGATCTGCGCAAGCGTGTCGGCATACTCCTCGAAAAATTCCGGCGTGTTCAATAAAAAATGTGCGACGTCATCTGCATTCATGCTCATGCCTTATAAATTGATTTCACCCGCGAACACGCTGATCGCAGGTCCCGTCATCGATACCGTTCCCCCTTCCCAGGCAATGTTCAGCGTCCCGCCGTGCGTGGCCACCGTCACCGGACTGTCCAGAAGGCCGCGCCTGATCCCGGCCACCACCGCTGCACACGCGCCCGTTCCGCATGACATGGTCTCGCCCGAACCGCGCTCATACACGCGCAGCCTGATGTGCTTCCTGTCCATGACCTGCATGAAGCCTGCATTGACACGTTTTGGAAAACGCGGATGGTGCTCGATCAGGGGCCCCATCCTTTCCAGATCAACCGCCCCAACATCGTCGACAACCTGCACCGCGTGTGGATTTCCCATCGAGATCGCACTGATCGTGAGGGTCCTGCCTTCAACCTCGAGCGGCTCGCTTACCTCACCCAAACCATCAATGAAGGGCAGGCGAGCCGGATCGAATACCGGCGAACCCATGTTGACCGTCACGCGCCCATCGCTCTCGAGGCGCGGGCGTATCAGACCGTTCTGCGTTTCGACCACGATCTCTGTCTTGTTCGTCAGCTTCTGTTCATGCACGAAACGCACGAAGCAGCGCGCACCGTTGCCGCACTGCTCTACTTCGCCGCCGTCCGCATTGAAAATACGATAGCGGAAATCGGCGCTCGAATCATGCGCTTTCTCGACCAGCAGTATCTGGTCGCAACCCACGCCGAAATGCCTGTCCGCCAGCAGGCGCAGCTGTTCCGTGCTGAGATAGACATGCTGACGCACGCCGTCGATCACCACGAAGTCATTGCCAGCCCCGTGCATCTTGGTGAATTTCAGTAACATCCTTTGCCCCCGATAAGCGCCGCATGTGCGCCGTTCAGAATTCTACCCCAAGTCGCCGGATTTCTTCATGCCTGAAACAGTCCACAGGATGATCGTTCACCATGCCTGTCGCCTGCATCAGCGCATAGCATATCGTCGTGCCGACGAACTTGAATCCTCGCCGCTTAAGCTCGCGGCTCATCGCATCGGACTCTTTCGTGCTCGACGGCACCTCGCCCGGATTCTGCCATGCGTTCTGCCTGGGTTTGCCATCGACGAACCGCCAGAAAAAATCGGAAAAACTGCCGTATTCTTCCTGCACTTCCAGATATCGCCGGGCATTGATCACTGCCGCATTCACCTTCAGGCGGTTGCGCACGATGCCCGGGTCTTTCAACAGCGCTTCGATCTTCTTTTCGTCATAGGCCGCGATGCGCTCTGGGTCGAAACTGTCGAAGGCTCTTCGGTAGTTCTCCCGCTTTTTCAGTATCGTGATCCAGCTCAATCCCGCCTGCGCACCTTCCAGCAGCAGGAATTCGAAGAGCATTCTATCGTCACGCAAGGGTACGCCCCATTCTGCATCATGGTAGCGCTGATACAGTTCATCACCCCACGCCCAAGAACAGCGGTTCATGTTGAACATAGTTGCATGCAGTCGCGCCAGAGGCACCGGTCCATCACCACAGTGATGCCTGCATCCCTTGCACGTTTCGCCGCTTCATCGTGAATGACTCCATCCTGCAGCCAGATTCGTTTGATGTCGAGTCTGATGCAGCTTTCAACTATCTCCGGAACATGCTCTGGCGCGCGAAACACATCGACGATGTCCGGCCTCTCAGGCAAGCTGTCGAGATCGGGATATGCCTTTTCCCCCAGCACCTCGGCGACCATGGGGCGCACCGGAATTATGCGATAGCCTCTGTCCTGCAGGCCTTTTGCCACCCGAAAACTAGGGCGCGACTCGTTCGGCGAAAGGCCCAGCACTGCAATAGTGCGTATCTCTTTCAACATCTGCCGTATTTCATCTGCATTCGGGTTGGTAAACATCGCTAGGACCACCTTTTTGAAAATATAAAGATAACATCTTTATGCATGCCTGCCCCGAATAGAATGGGCAAAAGACAAAACAACCTGCGCAAATAACACCTGTTTGAGCCGTTCGAGCGCAGTAGGGTACAATAGCTTCAAGTGCACTTTGCGATTTTCGTTACAATTTGCTTCGTCGGTCACTTCAAAAGATGCCATGCAGCATAACCTCTATTCACAGTTCAACGCTTCGGAACTGATTCTAAGAGATCACCTGGCTGTCGATCGCACACTGCTTGCGAACGAGAGGACGCTACTTTCTTATCTGCGTTCTGGCGTTGCGCTGTTCATCGCCGGCATATCCATCATTCATTTTTCTAACCACGGATGGTTTTCTGCTGTCGGATTCCTTTGTCTGCCATGCGGCGCTTTGACCGTGATGTTCGGCATTCAGAGATTCCGTCAGATGAACCGCGCAATATTGGTGATCAGGCAGGAACTGAAGCACATTGAAGAGACTGCCGAGAACATGCCGGGATAGCAGCGCGATGCCGTCAACAGATTATGATCATTTGGGCGCAATGAGGTAAAATGACCATAAGTTCAATTTGCGGTTCTCGTGACTTTTTGAACCGCTTTCAAACAACGCGCCCGTAGCTCAGATGGATAGAGTACCAGTTTCCGAAGCCGTCATGCGAGCGCAACGTGGTAAAATGACCGTCGGTTCACTTCCGCAATTTTCACTCTTCGCGCCCGTAGCTCAGTTGGATAGAGTACCAGTTTCCGAAGCTTATGGTCATTCGGTCGCAGTAGGGTAAAATGACCATAAGTTCAAATTTGGCTGTCGTGCCTTTTTGACAGCCTATCAAGACAACGCGCTCGTAGCTCAGATGGATAGAGTATCGGTTTCCGAAGCCGAGGGTCGTGGGTT
>JAJXTH010000044.1 GCA_021783995.1 Pseudomonadota bacterium | reverse complement strand
GGGGGAGAAATCCCCATTTGAGCCTCACGGAGGCAAGGTGATCGATGAAAACTGATCAAATATTCTGAAATTCAGTCACGTCAGAAGATGTGTCGCGTCATGCGCATACTTATTCGGCGTTTCCCTAAAAAAAGAACATCGCACTGATCCCAGAGGTCGGATTGTTTGATTTTCGTGGCAGGCTGCTTGGTGCATCATCCAACGGAGTAGGCTTTCAATACGGCGCCGTGCTGTCTTTTCTGTTTTAACAGGTGTTAGCAACCTCAAGTAACCAACTGCGCTCTCCGCTTCACCCACATGTACCATATGAACAGCGCAACTGGTGCGGCAAGCGCGGCGAAAATGGTTAAGCCATAGCTCTCACGGAACCGCAGGATGGCTGGAAGATATTCCCCGCAAAAATATCCGGCAACGATGAACTGCCCGATGCCGACCATAACTCCAAGCGCATTGAAGCGGATGAAGGTCGCGTAATTCAAACGAAACATGCCGGCCATAGCCGGCGTTACCCATGATAGAGGCCCACTCAAGCGTGCCGCGAACACAGCGATCGCACCGCGTCTTTCAAAAAATGCCACGCCGCGTCGATAATTGTCTTCACTGACGAAGCTGCTCACCAGCGGAAGCTGCGCCAGACGCTCGAATAATGACACACCAAAATACCTGCCTAGCCAGTAACTCGCGTTGTCACCAAGTATCCCGCCGGCATAGAGTGTGGCCGTCACGACCCAGACATTCAATATTCCAAGCCCGGCGAGCAACGCCCCCGGGATAAAGAACAACTCTCCGAATACCACCAGCGAAGTCGGAATCAGCGTCTCGAAGAAAGCGCCGAGAAACAACACACCGTAAGCCAGATGGACATGTTCGCTAAGGATAGCGGACATGTGATCGAGCGTGGCAAAGTCAGCGTATGACATCGTATTTCCTGTTGATCTTCAGGCGCATCGGCATCAGCGCTTCGACTGTCCAGCGCAGGCTCAGGCGCAGATACCCACAAGAATCAAAGCGCCGCGTCGAAGTGCTCACCTGGTTGGTAGACAGAAAAAAGAAGCGCCCATAGCGTCGGCACTCCTGAATAAAATTCAGGTCCTCTGAAAAGTTCAGGTCCTCACGAAAGCGCACGCCTCGCGCTACCTGCGTGCGCGCCACCTGAATCGAGAACGAAGTGCGGGTGAAGCGATGTATGAAGTCATAGGCTCTAAACCAGGCGCGACCATACCAGCCGGTGCCCAATTCGGGAAGAATGCTGGTCGTCCCCACGCTCAGATCATCATCACCATGGCGATTGAGCCAGGTATTGAGGTGCTGCAGGAAATCCCGCCCGATGCGGGTGTCTGCATCGCAGAACACCACCCATTCCGAATCCGGCGCCAGCTTGTCCAGCCCCACATTCTTCGCGTGCGATACCCCGCCCTCGTTGATCGGCACGATGTGCAGACGGCCGCCGCTCTCTGCGGAGATTCGCTGGGCGATGTCACGCGTCGCATCGGTGGAGCCGTTTTCTACCAGCACGATCTCGTAGCGGTCGGCCGGATAGCGCTGCGCCAGCAGGCACTTTAGCGTCGCCCCGATCTCGGCCTCTTCGTTGTAGGCCGGTACGACGATAGAAACGAAATGCTTATGCGATAGCTCGGCGATGCCGTCGCTGATGCGACGCAGCGATTCCTCCGTTTTCCACGGCGCCTCGAAGGGGCGTGTCTGCTCGCATTCCCGCAGCGCCGACGCCAGATCCAAGCCCTCCTGCTGCGTGCGGGTAACGTAGTAGCGTTGCCCTCCCAAGTAGGCGGCCAGGTATTCCTGCTCGGTCTGATTCGGGGTAGGGATTATCAGTGCGCGCTTGCCGTGCTCCACCATGTCCATCACCGTGGTGTAGCCGGAGCGCGAAACCACCACGCGCGCCCGGTTGAACAACTCCTGTCGCAGATCGCCGCTGGCCACTGGGTAGATTTCCAGATCGTCGGTACGGAAGCGTTCATAAGCCGCTTCGTCGCCACCGGTATCTCCCAGCACGAACACCTTGCGCCCTGGCAGGCAGCCAGCCTGCTCCAGCAGGCTGCGCACAAAAGATTCCTTGTGTTCCAGCAGATAGCCGCTGATCACAAACAGGTAATCGATGTCCTGTTCCACATCCAGGCAGAGGTAAGAAGAGAGTATGCCGATGAAACGGTGGGGACAGCGGTGGAGCGCGCGCGTGTGCGCCAGGTTGCCGGACAGGTTCAGGCTCGGCCCGAAATAATCCGGAATGAACAAAAAATCGAACCGCTTCAACGCAGCGACGTTGATGTTCTCCGTCAGCCAGGCGGCCTCGCGCAGCCCCTTGGGTGGCACGAAGGCGATCTGGTGCGACAGGATGAACGATGGCGTCCAGCGGCTGTAAAAACCGTATTTGCCATCGCTGAAAATGAAGTCGTAGTCACCGGCAATGGCCTGTATTGCGCGGTGCTCGGCGCGGATTACGCGCCAGGTCTGCAGCAGGTCAACCAGAAGATACCAATATAGCCGCCAGCCGGTTCCGCGCTCTAGCGGCGGGTAATCCGGCATTTCGCTGAATTCAACCGCCGTTTCGCCTTCCAGTTCCAAGCACAGAAACGCCAGCGCATTACCCGCCGAAACCACGGTAATCTCGTAGCCGCGCCGCAAGTATTCGCGAATCACCGCCAGAGTGCGCGTGGCATGGCCAAGACCGAGAGAACTGACTGCGAACAATGCACGGCACTTGTACCTGTCCATATTCTGGTTGGCTGACGGAATCGTTGAGAGAGCTGGGGCCGTCCCTGCATCGGGACTTTCTGCAAACTGTTCGCATACATCGGTTTTCATTACGCAAGCACATTGCCTGCTTCACGTTACCGCATCATTACATGAAAATTCTTATCCAACGGCAACACGCAGATTCAAGCATGAAGTGCAACAGCCTAGCGCCACCGCAAACAGGGTTAAAACCGCATCCTCTCGACTCTTGTCGATAGGCATTGCACATAACCGACCAAAACCCTCATAATTCAAGTATCACCCCGCCAATAAGAACCATTAATCGAACGGAGGAGGAATATGCACGTCTCGCGCAGGATCGTTGCTTTCGTCTTTCTGTTGTTATCCATGACCTTCGGAAGTGCGATGGCCGCCACCGTGCACTCCTTCGTCGTCAGCGATGTTGTCGTCAACTCGGGCGAAGCCAGGCAGATCGAATCTTTTGTCCGCTTCATTTCCCAAAAGACAGGTTATCCCATGCAGGCCATCTTCACGGCGAATTACACGGAACTGTCCAACACCCTGAGAAATCATCCTGATTCGGTAGGCTGGACCTGCGGTGCGCCCTACGTCGAAGACCACAAGGCTTACGGTCAGCAACTCATCGCAGTTCCGCTGTTTCGCGGCAAGCCGCTCTACCACAGCATTATCCTGACGCAGCGCGGAAGAAAGGAGAAACGCCTCGCCGACTTCAAAGGTGAGGTGCTGGCCTATTCGGACATACGCTCCAATTCCGGATTCATCTCTCCCGCCTATGCGCTGCACGAAAAAAATATCGACATCTCGAAATACTTCAGGGTCGCGATCGACACCGGCTCTCACGAAAACAGCATCGCAGCGCTGCTAGGTGGCCTTGCCGATGTCGCGGCTGTGGATGAATACGTCTGGGTGGAGTATGTGAAGTCGCATCCCGAGGTAGCCAATAAGCTCGTCGAACTGGAGCGCATGGGCCCCTACCCGTTCACGCCCATCGTTGCAGGCAACGGGCTGGATGCGGCGACCATGAAGAAAATGGAAGATGTCCTGACCGGCATGCAATCCGACCCGCAGGGAAAAACCTTGCTGAAGGATTTCGGGCTGGATGGATTCGCAATCGAGCCGGACAGTTTTTATGCCCCCATCGCCAAAATGCTCAAAGCGGTAAGGCCTGATGGACGCAACGGAATGACTCCGTGAGACGCTGGCTATCCCGCTCCTTTTTTCGCCAGGTCAGCGTTGTGCTGCTGGTTTTTTCCGTGATCTCGGTCTCGGCCTATGCAATTCACAACTATTACGAACTGCGCCGTCAGTGGAACGATGCCATACAATCGCAGGCATCCGATGTGACCAACCTTATTGCGCTGATCGTCGCGGATGACCTGCGTTACGGCAAGACTTTCAGTCTCTGGAACAAGCTCAAGAGTTTTCAGGAAAAAGGCGAGCACAATCAGAAAGGCGCGCTCTTCAGATTCAGGGAAATCACCGTGCTGGACAGTCTGGGAACCACGGCTGGCTCCACTAATCCTGCAGGGCATCCGCTGCTGCAACCCTATGGCGCTGTCACAGCGACCCAGACGGATGGCGCAGATTCGATCTCCAGGATAGCACCCATAGAATTCGGGGGAGAGAAGATAGGCAGCGTCGCGATCCTTTTCGACATCACCCCATTCAAAAAATTCCTCTGGGTGCATCTGCGCGACCTTGGAGTTTACCTGTTCGCGGTGACAGTCGCTTCGGTAGCCATAGGCCTCGTCCTTGCAGGCTGGATCACCTATCCTCTTTCCAGCATACAGGATGCACTGCCACTGATGGGAAGCGGAAACATCTTCCTCTCGAGTTTCGATCAAAGGCAGGACGAATATGGCCGGCTTGCCCGCGCCATCGAGTCGGCAGACAAGCGCATACATGACGATGCAATGCAGATCAGGATGCACCGCGATACGCTGGAGGAAACGGTGAGGCTGCGCACCAACGAACTCGCGGCAAGCAACAAGGAGCTCGAAGCCTTCAGCTATTCCGTCTCGCACGACCTGCGCGCGCCGCTGCGCGCGATAGACGGCTTCAGCCAGGCACTGATCGAGGATTATGGAAACAAGCTGGACGAAACGGCTGCATTCTATCTGCAGCGCGTAAGAAGCGGCGCGCAAAAAATGGGCTCGCTGATCGACGATCTGCTGCAGCTGTCGCGCGTGACCCGCATCGAGATGAAGTATGCGAAGGCCGACTTGAGCGCGATGGCAGAAAAGATCACGCATGACTTCATGACCGAAGAACCTGGGCGCGAGGCAAGGATCACCATCGCACCGAGTCTCATCGCATATGGTGATGCCGGATTGTTGCAGATCATGCTGCAAAACCTGCTAAGCAACGCCTGGAAATACACAGGCAAGAAGAGCCCTTCCGTCATCGAATTCGGCAGCTTTGCGCAGAATGATGAACAGGTATTCTTCATCCGCGACAATGGCGCGGGCTTTGACATGCGCTATATATCCAAGCTGTTCGGCGCATTCCAGCGCCTGCACACCGAGGAAGAATTTCCCGGCACGGGCATAGGGCTCGCCACCGTGCAGCGCATCGTCAACCGCCATGGCGGCAGGATATGGGCAGAGGGCAAGCCAGGCGAAGGCAGCTGTTTTTATTTCGTGCTGCCGCAAGCCGCAGCCTGATCAACCTAACATTGGGAGCTTACATGAGCAGCAAGATCATACTCTTGGTCGAGGACAATCCGGATGACCGGATATTGACAGTCCGCGCGCTAAAGCAGCACAACATCTCCAACCAGATCCAGGAAGTCAAGGATGGTCAGGAAGCGCTCGACTACCTTTTTGGGGAAGGAGAATACGCCGGAAGGGACACCTCAATACAGCCGCAGATCATCCTGCTCGACCTCAAGCTACCCAGGGTGGATGGGCTTGAAGTTCTGCAAAGAATACGCGCAGACAGCCGCACGCGCCGCCTGCCAGTGGTGATTCTCACCTCATCCAACGAACAGCAGGACAGAGTCTCGAGCTATGACTTGGGCGCGAACAGCTATGTGCGCAAGCCCGTCGATTTCAACGAATTCATCGAGGCAGCAAGGCAGCTGGGCATGTACTGGCTGATGCTGAACGAGGCACCTGATGACTGATGAAAAAAAACTGCGCGTCCTGATCATAGAGGATTCCGAGGATGATACGCTTCTGGCGCTGCGCGAACTGAAGCGCGGGGGGTTTGATGCGATCGCGGATCGCGTGTTCAGCGAGGACGGCCTTAAAGCCGCGCTCTCCCGGGAGGACTGGGATCTCGTAATCACGGACCACAACATGCCAGGCTTCAGCTCGTTTGACGCGATCCGCATCGTTCGCGAACACGGGCTGGACATCCCGATCATCATCGTCTCTGGCAGCATAGGCGAGGAGCTGGCGGTCGCTTCGATGAAGTCGGGCGCTCACGACTTCGTGATGAAGAACAATCTGGCGCGTCTCGTGCCCGCAGTAGAACGAGAACTGCGCGAAGCGATGAACCGCAAGACACAGCGCGATACCGAGGATGCGCTGATATCCAGCGAGCGCCATTTCAGGGCATATTTCGAGCAGGCACTGATCGGCATGGCATCGACCAGCATCGAAAAGGGCTGGCTCGAAGTCAACGATGCGCTTTGCAAAATGCTGGGATATTCCCACGAGGAGCTGATGCGCATGAGCTGGGCCGAGCTCACACATCCAGACGACCTTGCCGAGAACCTCAGGATATACAACCGCATGCTGAGCGGAGAAATAGACAGCTACACGATAGAAAACCGATTCATCCGCAAAGACGGAGAGGCCATACATGTGCGCCGCGCGCCTCAGGCAGTGCGCAAACCGGACGGCAGCATAGACTACATCGTCGCCATTGTCGAAGACATCACCGGAAGGAAGCGTGCCGAAAACAGCGAGCATTTGCGCAATCATGTGCTCGAACTGCTGACACAGGGCAGCCCGCTTGCCGGGATTCTGGACGCGATCGTGCACGGTGTGGAAGCGCAAAACCCTGCGGTACTCTGCTCCATTCTGCTTCTGGACGATGAGAAAAGGCACCTTGTGCATGGATCCTCTCCTTCGCTCCCAGCATCCTTCAATTTGGCGATCGACGGCTCAGAAATCGGGCCCGAGGCAGGCTCCTGCGGAACCGCATGCCATACGGGAGAACGCGTCATCGTCGAGGACGTGCGCATACACCCCTACTGGAAGAACTACAGGCATCTCGCCGAGCAGGCAGGTTTCGTCTCCTGCTGGTCAGAGCCCATATATGGATCTACCCGCGAGGTGCTGGGCTCCTTTGCGATCTACCACAGAAAGCCGAGCATCCCGAGCAGCGCAGACATTGGGCTAATCTCAAGCTGCGCAAGACTTGCAGGCGTGAGCATAGAGCGCAAGCGAGCTGAAGATGAGCTTCAGCTCGCTTCGATGGTCTACCAGCATTCAAGCGAAGCAATGATGATCACGGATGAAAAAAACCGCATCATCGCGATCAATCCTGCGTTTACCAACATCACGGGCTATTCCATGGAGGAAGTGTCGGGACGCAATCCCGGCCTTCTGAAATCCGGGAAACACGATGCGGACTTCTACCGGAATCTCTGGAATGAAGTGACGGCCCGCGGAAGCTGGCAGGGCGAGATATGGAACCGCCGCAAGAGCGGAGACATCTATCCGGAGTGGATGACCATCAACTCCATATACAATCCGGATGGGTCCGTGCATCGGTATGTCGCGCTCTTTTCTGACATCACCGACAAGGTGCGTACGGACGAGCTGATCTGGAGACAGGCCAATTTCGACCTTCTGACCGACCTTCCCAACAGGCGCATGTTCCACGACAGGCTGGAGCAGGAAATCAAGAAAGCGCACAGGGGAAATTCCAGGCTCGCGCTGCTGTTCATCGATCTCGACCGCTTCAAGGAGATCAACGACACACTGGGACACCAGCTGGGCGACCTGCTGCTGATCGAAGCTGCACGACGCGTCGTTTCCTGCGTGCGAGAATCGGATACGGTCGCACGTCTGGGCGGGGACGAGTTCACCGTGATTTTATCCGAGCTGCCTGACGGCACCCAGGCAGAAAAGATCGCGCAAACCATACTCGAAAAGCTCGCAGCGCCATTCCCTCTGGGATCCGACAATGCCTATGTATCGGCAAGCATAGGCATCACCTTTTATCCGGACGATGCGCTCGACGTGGAGCAGCTCCTGCGCAATGCAGACCAGGCGATGTATCTGGCAAAGAATGCCGGGCGCAACCGCCTTGGCTACTTCACAAGCGCCCTTCAGGAAAGGGCACAGTCCAGGCTCAGGATGCTGAACGACCTGCGCGGGGCGCTCGCTGCTGATCAGTTCAGGCTGCACTTCCAGCCTGTCGTCGAACTTGCGACAGGAAAGATCGTTAAGGCAGAGGCGCTGCTTCGCTGGGTGCATCCGGTGCGCGGCACAGTGAGCCCGATGGATTTCATACCGCTGGCCGAGGAGAGCGGCCTGATCGTCGAGATAGGCGACTGGGTGTTCAGAGAGGCCGCACGCTGGGTCAGCCGCTGGTTGTCGCTCGCCCCCGCAGGATTCAGGGTCTGCGTGAACAAATCTCCCGTGCAGTTTCAGAGCAGCGAAGACAGAATTGACGAATGGCTTTCCCACCTTGACAGCATCGGGCTTTCCGGGAGACACATCGTCATCGAGATCACCGAAGGCCTGCTTCTGAATGCCGACGCCAGCATCACCGAGAAGCTGCTCAAGTTCAGGGATGCGGGGATAGAAGTCGCCATAGACGACTTCGGCACAGGCTATTCCTCTCTCTCCTACCTCAAGCGTCTCGACATAGACTATCTCAAGATAGACAAGTCATTCGTTCAGGATATCGCAAGCGATGCAAACGACATCGCGCTCTCCGAAGCCATCGTGATGATGGCTCACAAGCTCGGACTCGAGGTTGTCGCCGAAGGCGTGGAGACCGAGGCGCAGAAGGAAAGGCTGATCTCTGCAGGATGCGATTACGGGCAGGGATACCTGTTCTCTAGGCCCCTACCCGCTGAAGAATTCGAGCTACTGCTGAAGAGGGGTGAAGCTGGCCGATAAGCCGGGTTCTGTCGTGGACAGTCATTCCTCTAGGCGTTTCGTTGCCTGACGCTCGAGCGATCTACCCGCTGACGACGCGAGCCACGTCATGGTCAGCCTATTTGATCTTGCTCCGAATGGAGTTTACCCTGCCACGCCCGTTGCCGGGCGCGCGGTGCGCTCTTACCGCACCGGTTCGCCC
>JAJXTH010000005.1 GCA_021783995.1 Pseudomonadota bacterium | reverse complement strand
ATCGAGCGCCGGGGTGAACGACATTGCTTCATCGGTGCAGGAGCAGAGTGTAGCGAGCAACGAGATTGCACGCAATGTAGAGAACATCGCGCAGATGTCGGAGGAGAACCATGCGGCGGTGGAATCGAATGCGGAGCAGATCGTGCGCCTTGAGGAACTGGCGCACGAGTTGCAGGATGCAGTAAAAAGATTCAGGGTTTAACGGAGATGGAAAATTCGGGATTGCAGTATGTGTTGAGCGCTGCCATAGTCCCGGTTTTTTATCCACAGTCCTAAAATTGGGAGCAGGAAATGTCTGATCTGTTGAGAAATATCGATGGCAGAACCAAGTTGGCCGGCACGAACAAGCTGGAGATACTGATGTTCTCGCTGGGCATGGATATGCGCACGCAACGCGAAGAGACCTTCGGCATCAATGTTTTCAAGGTGCGTGAAGTCATGCGCATTCCGGACATTACGCGTGCGCCCGAGATGCCACCCGCAGTCGAAGGCATGGTCAGTCTGCGAGGAACGCTGGTGCCTGTCATCGATCTTGCCAAATACATAGGCCTTGTGACAGACGGGCAGCCCGAGATCATGATCGTCACGGAATACAACGGACACACCCAGGGCTTTCTGGTCAAGTCTGTCGACAATATCCTGCGGCTCGACTGGTCGGCGATGCGCGTGCCACCGGCGATGCTGAGCGCCGAACTGGGTGGTCTGGTCACCGCGATTACCGAGCTCAAGGACAAGCGTCTGGTGATGATGATAGACGTTGAAAAAGTGCTTGCGGAAACAGGGCAGCTCAATGCGGACGAGATGATATACAACACAGTCAAGCCGCTGGGTCTGGAAAATCGCACGGTGTTTTTTGCGGACGATTCAGCGGTTGCGCGCAATCAGATTTCCCGCACGCTCGATGCGATGGGCGTGAAATACATTTCTGCGATGAACGGGAGACAGGCATGGGAAGAGCTTTCCAAGATGGCGTCCTATGCCGAAAGCACAAATACGGCGATGAAGGATATGGTGCAGCTGATCCTGACCGACGTCGAGATGCCGGAGATGGACGGGTACATGCTGACTCGCAAGGTCAAGGAAGACAAGCGTTTTGCAGGCATACCGGTGCTGATGCATTCATCGCTTTCCAGCACGTCGAATCAGCAGTTGGGCAAGGCAGTCGGCGTTGACGAATATGTGCCGAAATTTGAACCTCAGAAACTGTCGCAAACCCTGGCTAGACTGCTGGCGTAAGTGGATTAAGGAGATCTAGATGTCTTATTCAGAAGAAATGCTGAGCAGCACGGAAGACGGTCTGCTTAACCAGATCGATGCCAGAGCCAGCCTTGCCGGAACCAACAAGATGGAGATCCTGCTTTTCAATCTGGGCACCGATGAGAAATTCGGCATCAATGTGTTCAAGGTCAAGGAAGTGAGTCAGGCAGGCAAGATCACGCGCACGCCCAACATGCCGCACGGGGTCAACGGCATCGTTTCATTGCGCGGGCATGTGATGCCGGTGCTGAACCTGGCCGAATTCATGGGAATATCGCCTTCAGCACCGCATCAGACCATGATGGTGGCCGAATACAACACGCATATCTTGGGTTTTCTGGTGGAAAGCGTGGACCGCATCATCAGGGTGGACTGGGACAAGGTGCGTCCGGCGGAAGGCATGTTGTCCGACAAGGGAGCCTTGATCACGGCGATCACAGAGCTTCCGGATGGCACGCTGGTTTCCCTGTTGGATGTTGAACAGATACTTTCAAATGCGTTTGGCGAGGCGATCGTCGGTAACGTGGAGCCTATCGAGTCCGGCCACGAGTTGTGCGTATTTTTCGCCGATGATTCCATGGTGGCGCGCCGCAAGATCACAGAAGTGCTGGACAAGATGGGGGTCAAGCACATACAGGCAAACAGCGGGCGCGAAGCATGGGACAGGTTGAAGACCATGGCCGATGCGGCACAGACCACGGGCACGCCCTTGCATGATCAGATACAGGTTATACTCACCGATGCCGAGATGCCTGAAATGGATGGTTATGTGTTGACCCAGAATATCAAGGCGGATCATCGATTCGATGGCATTCCGGTCGTGATGCACTCATCCCTGTCGTCTGATGCAAACAAGGCGATGGGTAGGCGCGTCGGGGTTGATTATTATGTGTCGAAATTCGATTCGATTGTATTGTCAACGACGCTGAGGCCTTTGTTGACTTAGGAGATTTGTATGGGTATCGAGAGTACGCGTTTTTTGGTTGTGGACGATTTTTCGACGATGCGGCGCATCGTGAGAAATCTCCTGAAGGAGCTGGGTTTTCTCAACGTGCAGGAAGCTGAGGATGGCGTCGACGCGTTGAAGAAGCTGCGTTCCGATACATTTGATTTCGTCGTGTCAGACTGGAATATGCCGAACATGACGGGGATAGAGTTGCTGAAGGAAATTCGAGCAGATGCGAAGCTGAAGTCCCTTCCGGTACTAATGGTGACAGCTGAAGCCAAGCGCGAAAACATCATCGAGGCAGCGCAGGCAGGCGCTTCCGGTTATGTGGTCAAGCCTTTTACCGCAGCCACGCTGGATGAGAAGCTGAAGAAGATTTTTCAAAACATGAATAAGTGAGAACTGACATGGCTACCAATACTGCAGTCCAGGATACCGACGATCTTGAATCGCTGTTCGACAGCATCGTCGCGGCGAATGCACAGGAAGAGCAAGCAGAATCTACCGTATTGGTTGCCGGCGCGCCAGTCAGTCCGACGTCGGACAGAGTCCTGAATCAGCTGGGCCAGATGACGCGCACCTTGCATGACACACTGCGCGAACTGGGGCTTAACAAGGAAATCGAGAAGGCGACTGCATCGATACCTGATGCGCGCGATCGCCTTAATTATGTCGCGACGCTCACGCAGCAGGCTGCTGAACGCGTGCTCAATGCGGCTGAAGCCGCACAACCCCTGATGCAGAACATGGAAGTGGAGGCGCATCGTCTGGGCGGACAGTGGGCTTTGCTTTTCGAAAAGAAGCTCAATGTCGAGCAGTTCAAGATACTGGTGATGCAGACCCAGGCATTCCTGGACATCGTACCCAAACAGACCAAGATGACCAGCGCTTATCTGATGGAAATCATCATGGCACAGGATTTTCAGGATCTTACAGGCCAGGTCATCAAAAAAATCATCGATGTGACCCGGCAGATGGAGAGCCAGTTGCTGGCATTGCTGCTGGACAATGCGCCGCCCTCTGTCAGGGCAGAATTCGATTCAGGGCTGCTGAACGGTCCTGTGATCAATCCCAACGGACGTAACGTTGTGACGAGCCAGGATCAAGTGGATGACCTGCTGGAGAGCTTGGGATTTTAATTGGGACTGAAGAATCGGGATGCAGGATAGAGTCGAATGTGGAACAGTTCCGTCAATCTGATCCTCGAGCCTGATTAGGAGAAAACATGAACGATTTTGCTGGCATGGAAGAGCTGTTGAGCGATTTTCTGCTCGAGGCGGGCGATATGCTGTCCGAAGTGGACAGCAAACTGATGGAGCTGGAAAAGCAGCCGGATGACAACGGCTTGCTCAACGAGGTATTTCGCGGTTTCCATACGATCAAGGGTGGCGCGGGATTTCTCAATGCGACTGAGCTGGTCACGCTTTGCCATCTGACTGAGAACCTGTTCGACAAGTTGCGCAACCGCGAACTGATTCTGAGTGCTGAGTTGATGGACGTGATTTTTGCTGCGACTGCCGAAGTTAAGAAGATGTTTGGCGCACTGCAGCAAAGCCAGCAACCGCATCCAGCGCCAAAACAAATACTCGACGATCTTAAATCGGCTCTGGCAGGCAAAGCGCTAAGCCAAACGACGACTGCCGCAGCTGAACCGGCAGCGCCCTCTGTCGACGGCGTGGACTGGAATGCGCTTTATACCGCGCTGACAGGGACCGACATCAATGTGGCTGCTGGCGTGGCAAGGGATCCTGAAAAAATAGCCGAGGCCTTGTCGCAGGAAGAGTCGACCAAGAAGGCTTTTGGCCGGCGTCGCGACGATGTGCCTGGTTCCACGGTCGGGCGCCGCGATGGCGACGTATCCATCAAGGAAGCCAAGGAAACCACGATACGCGTTGATACGGAGCGGCTGGACCAGGTACTGAATCTGTCCGGCGAAATAGGTCTTACCAAGAATCGCCTGAACCATTTGCGTTCCGACATCATGCAGGGAAACCATGGCGCAGATACGCTGCGCGATCTGGATCAGGCGGTCACGCAGCTCGACATGCTGGTGGTGAATCTGCAGAATGCGGTGATGAAAACGCGCATGCAGCCGATAGGCCGGCTGTTCAAGAAGTATCCGCGTCTTGCGCGCGACCTTGCGCGTTCGCTGGGCAAGGATGTGGAGCTGGTGCTCTCCGGTGAAGAGACAGAAATGGACAAAACCATGATCGAGGATCTCAATGATCCTCTTGTTCACCTGGTGCGCAATGCGGTCGATCACGGCGTGGAGACAGTCGAAGGCCGGCAGGTTGCCGGGAAGCCCGAAAAGAGCCTTGTGGAACTGAGCGCGCGACACGAGGGTGATCACA
Source organism: Pseudomonadota bacterium (assembly GCA_021783995.1). Classification (GTDB taxonomy): domain Bacteria; phylum Pseudomonadota; class Gammaproteobacteria; order Burkholderiales; family Gallionellaceae; genus Gallionella. The sequence goes on along the minus strand of JAJXTH010000005.1, from coordinate 107,783 downwards.
TCCTGATCACGATCGCCGACGATGGCAAAGGCATGCGTCCTGAAGTCATACGCAACAAGGCGATCGAAAAGGGCATCATTACGCCTGAAGTGGCCAATACGCTGGACGAGAACCAGTGTCTAGAGCTGATCTTTTTGCCGGGATTCTCCACCAAGGATGAAATCTCCAGCGTGTCCGGCCGAGGCGTCGGGATGGACGTGGTCAAGACCAATATCCAGAAACTCAACGGCTCGATCAATATCAATTCCGTGCCGGGACAAGGCACCGTGTTCATCATCTCCCTGCCGTTGACGCTGGCGATATTGCCCGTGCTGATACTGCGCCTGGGCGATCAGTCGTTTGCGGTGCCGCTTTCGATGGTGCGCGAGATTCTTTCTGTCTCGCCAGGCCAATTGCAGAAGATTTCCGGTCGCGCCACCATGGTGGTGCGCGGCGAGGTATTGCCCGTGCTGCCTTTGGCGCAACTGATCGGATGGAACGCCTCAGACAGGGAGCCCGAGGTGGGGGTGCTGATGCAGTTCGGCAACAGCAGCTTCATTCTGTCTGCTGATGGTTTTGCAGGCCACGACGACGTGGTGATCAAATCGCTTGATACCTTCCGGCCAAAAGGGGTGGCAGGGGTCACGATGTCAAGCGAAGGGGACATCGTGCTGATCCTGGACATCAAGGAATTGCTGAGCGACGTGCGCGGATAAAAATTATTTCAAGAATGGCAAACATCTGATTTGCCGAACCGGGAGGGATCATGTTTGGCGGGAAATCGAGGCAGGAACTCGAAAAAGCTCTGAATAAAATAGCACAGTGCGAACAGGAGGCTGCAGGCCTGCGCCGCGCCTTGAGCGAGGTGGAAAGTGCACGCGAGTCTATGCATGCCGAGATGAAGGTGGCAACGCTGGATGCAAAGATCGCGAGGCAGATCTACAGCAACATGCAAAGTTTCGGCGAGTCTTTCACGGCGCTCCAGGGATCGCAGGCGGCCGCCGCCAGCTCCCTGCACGCAGAAAAAGACCATGCCATCGAGGCAGCGCATATTGCAGCAGGCAATCGTGAATCAATAGAACAGATCGCAGCGACGCTGGACGTGATGTCGAATGACACGCTGAAATCTTCTGAAAATGTGCAGAGTCTCACTTTGCGCGCTGCCCAGATAGGCAATATCGTGAAGCTGATCAAGGAGATCGCCGACCAGACCAATCTTCTGGCGCTCAATGCGGCAATCGAGGCGGCACGTGCAGGGGAACAGGGCAGAGGTTTTGCGGTGGTTGCGGACGAAGTGAGGAAGCTTGCAGAGCGCACCTCCAGCGCGACCAGCGAGATCTCGACGATAGTCACGGCGATCCAGGGTGAGACCGAACAGACCAAGGTGCAAATGGAAGGCCTGGCTGAAAAGTCTCACAAGTTCGGCAGCGATGTCTCCAGCGTGATGGGTAGCATGAAGCAGGTGATGGAATTATCCCATCTGATGGAGGGCAGCGTTTCAACGGCGGCGCTACGCAGCTTCATCGAAGTGACCAAGATAGACCACATACTCTACAAGTTCGAGATATACAAGGTCTTCATGGGAATTTCCGACCGCACTCCCGACAGCTTTGCATCCCATACCGCATGCCGTCTGGGCAAGTGGTATTTTGAAGGTGAAGGTCGAGATTATTTTTCCAGGCTGGACGGGTACGCCGCGATCGCCAATCCGCATCAGGCATTCCACGAGTACGGCCGGGATGCCGTATCTTCATACCGCGATGGCGATGCCATGAAAGGGATGGAGTTGGTGCAGAAGTTGGAAGCCGCGAGCATGGAGGTACTTTCGGGACTCGAGAGAATCGCCGTGGCGGGGAGCAAGAATTGATCTTCGATGAACCAGATTTGAACACATGAGAAAATTTCCTCGCTTATTGCTGACGGGTGCGCTGGCAAGCGGTGTGCTGCTCGCCGGTCATGCGTATTATTTCGGCACCCTTGAAGTTGAGTTGGCGGATTTTCTGCTGTGGGTTTGTGTGCTGGCTTGCTGGGGATATCTGCTGAAGCTGGCGGGTTCCAATCAGATATCAGCCATTGCGATCGAACCTGACAATCGGGAAGTCATGCATGCGAGCCACGGTTTTCATGTGCAATTGGGATTGGCTGTTTCCGATCAGCTTTCGTCAGCCCACACCGAGATGGCCAATACGCAGGCAATACTTGGCGATGCGATCAATACGCTGGTTGCAACCTTCACGTCGATGGCCGAAGAGGTGCGCTTGCAGCAATCCCTGGTGCTCTCTATCATAGGTGGGGAGGATAACAACGGATCCACCAAGCAGAAGTTTGGCAGTTTCGTGAAAGAGACTGAAAAAGCGATGAACGATTTTGTCGACAGCACGGTGGAAAGCAGCACCCGTGCGATGGAGTTGGTGGAAAAGGTCGATGTGATCAGTGCGCAGGTCTCCAGCATACTCGCGATCCTCGCCGAAGTGGAAAGCATCGCCAAGCAGACCAATCTTCTTGCACTCAACGCGGCGATCGAGGCGGCGAGAGCGGGAGAGGCGGGCCGCGGCTTTGCGGTGGTGGCGGATGAAGTGCGCAGCCTTTCCGAGAAGACCAACAGGTTCAGCAGCGAGATACGCACACTGGTTGGTGACGTGAACATGTCGTTGAAGAGTGCTGAACTGATGATCAATGCGCTTGCGGCAAAGGACATGTCGAACGTGATGCATTCCAAGAAGCATGTCTATGACATGATGGCGGATCTGACCCGTCTCAATGAGACACTGGCTCAGGATTCGCTCGAGCTTGGACGCATCAACAAGGAAGTCGAGCAGAAGGTCGCGACGGCTGTGTCTACACTGCAATTCCAGGACATGAGCTCGCAACTGATAGGACACGCGCAATTGCGCCTTGTCTCGATGCAGGAGGTTGCAGGCATACTCGGCAACGGTGGGGAAAGCCTCAATAGCCGCGAATACCTGGCGCAAATCGCGGCCTTCGGCAATGCGTTGCATGAACATGTCGTTTCCCTGGATGCAAGAAAATCCAACCCTGTCTCGCAGGACAATTTCGAGACGGGAGATATCGAATTATTCTAGCTTCGTGTTGTCATGTACCCCTGTTCAGGGTAATATTTTTCGCATTCACATGATTCACTCCGTTTTATTGCGGTGTGGATGCTAAAGCCTTTCAGTAATCAATCATAACTACCGAGCGAAAAATATGGCAAAAACTGTGTTGACCGTCGACGATTCTGCCTCCATCCGGCAGATGGTGGCATTCACCCTGAAATCTTCCGGCTATACCGTCATCGAGGCAGAAGATGGCCAGGTCGGACTCGACAAGGCCAAAGCCAGCAAGGTCGACTTGGTGCTGACCGACCAGAACATGCCGAAGATGGACGGGCTGACCTTGATCAAGACGCTGCGCGCTCTGCCGCAATACAAGGCGACGCCGATACTGATGCTCACGACCGAATCTGGCGATGCGATGAAGGCGCAAGGCAAGGCCGCCGGCGCGACAGGTTGGCTGGTCAAACCGTTTGATCCTCAAAAACTGCTGGAAGTCGTCAAGAAAGTGATCGGATAGGTTTCCTGCCTGCCCGATAGACTCCCGATTCTTGCACTTCATTGAGGAATAGCCAATGTCCATCGACATGAGCCAGTTTTACCAGGTGTTCTTTGAAGAGTCTGCCGAACACCTCGCAAGCATGGAAAGCCTGTTGCTGGCGCTCGATCTCGACGCTCCCGATCCCGACCAGCTGAATGCGATCTTCCGTTCGGCCCATTCCATCAAGGGGGGTAGCGGCACTTTCGGTTTCACCGACATGACCGAAGTCACGCATGTGCTTGAGACACTGCTCGATGGCATACGCAAGAATGAGATTGCTATAACCCCCGAGATGGTGGATGCATTCCTGCAGGCGGGAGATGTGTTGTCCGGCCTTCTTGAGGCACATCAGAATGGCACGATTGCGGACCCTCACGCCTCTGAGGAAATCCGTGCAAGACTCGAAGCATTGACGGCGGAAGGGTCGGCGCGCAGCACCGGGGACACACCGGGCCTACCCCTTGCGGGCGGTATAGGAGAGACTGCATTCCCGATCATGGCTCAACATCGCTATCGGATATGTTTCCCCTGCAATGCCGGGATATTTCCCAAGGAAGGGCAACTTGAGAATCTGCTGGAAGACCTGCGCAATATCGGCAGGATAGATGCCCAAAACCTGGAGGGGAGGCAGGTAGAACTTGATCTGATCACGCAGCTTTCTGCCGATGCGCTGCGCGAGATTTTTTCCTTCTTTCTCGATGCAAACCAGATCACGTTCACAGAGATGGGAAGCGTGGAGGAAGAAGATGCAGACTCCGGCTACGGATTTTTTGACGACGCGGTAGCCGACACGGCTGCTGAAGAGGGTTATGGTTTCTTCGTCGAGCCTGAGCAGATAAAAGCTGACGTCGAGCAGGCGCAAGGATACGGATTTTTCACCGAACCAGCCGAGATCAAGGCGGATGTCGAGAAGGCACAGGGCTATGGCTTCTTCGATGAACCTGCCCCGGTGTCGCCAGCGGATGAGACGCCCAAGCGCCGTTATACCGATAATGCGCCTGAGACTGGACAGCGCCGCGCTTCAGACAAGCCGGCAGCCGAGACATCGATCAGGGTCAGCGTGGAAAAGGTCGATCAGATGATCAATCTGGTGGGTGAACTGGTGATCACACAGTCCATGCTGGCAGAAACCGCTTCTCATCTCGATGCCGCGCTGCACGAGCGCCTGATCAACGGACTGGTACAACTCGAACGCAATACACGTGAGCTGCAGGAATCGGTGATGTCGGTGCGCATGATGCCGATCAATTTCGTGTTCAGCCGTTTCCCACGCCTGGTGCGCGATCTGGCGGGAAAACTGGACAAGAAGGTGCAGTTGAGGCTGGTCGGCGAGGGGACAGAGCTCGACAAGGGACTGATCGAAAAGATCAGCGACCCGCTGACGCATCTGGTGCGCAACAGTCTGGACCACGGCATCGAGATGCCGGACGAGCGCATCGCAAAAGGCAAGGATGCGATGGGTACAATCACGCTGCGCGCTGCGCATCAGGGCGGGAACATCGTGATCGAGGTGACTGACGATGGCGCCGGACTCAACCGCGAGAAGATCCTTTCCAAGGCACGCGAAAAGGGTTTGCCGGTAACGGATGCGATGAGTGATGCCGAAGTCTGGCAGTTGATCTTTGCGCCCGGGTTTTCAACTGCGGCGGTTATTACCGATGTGTCGGGACGCGGGGTCGGCATGGACGTGGTGAAAAAAAACATCGAGGGCATCGGCGGCCGCGTCGAAATTGCCTCGCGCCATGGACAGGGCAGCACGATCACGATACGCCTGCCGCTGACGCTGGCGATACTCGATGGCTTGTCGGTCGCGGTGGGCGAAGAGATCTATATCGTGCCGTTAAGTTTCATCAGCGAATCGCTGCAGCCTGCTCAAGATGCCGTCAGGGAAATCAGCGGGCAGGGGAAGGTAGTCCATGTGAGAGGGGAATATCTTCCGGTGATCGCGCTTCATCAGGTATTCAACATTGTGCCGCGCATGCGCGAACCTTCCGAAGGAATACTCGTGCTCCTGGAGGCGGAAGGGAAGAAGATCGCGCTGTTCGTTGACAATCTGGTAAGCCAGCACCAGGTCGTTATCAAGAGTCTGGAAACCAACTACCGCAAGGTCGCAGGCGTGTCCGGGGCGACGATCATGGGCGACGGACGGGTAGCGATGATCATCGATGTGGCAGCACTGGTCAAGCTGGCGCAGCAATAGGCGATAGAGAATTCGGGAAAGGGGCGCATCATGACTGCAGAATTACAGGTGGCCAGCAGCCGGGAGCTGCTGACTTTCACGCTGGGCCAGGAAGAGTATGGCATAGACATACTGAAAGTCCAGGAGATACGCGGCTACGACGCCGTCACCAAGATCGCCAATGCGCCTGAATTCATCAAGGGGGTAATCAATCTGCGCGGCATCATCGTCCCCATCGTCGATCTTCGCATCAAGTTTCATCTTGGCAACGTCGAATACAACCAGTTCACCGTGGTGATCATCCTGAATGTGGCCAACCGCGTGGTGGGCATCGTGGTGGACGGCGTATCCGACGTGATCGCGTTGACTGAAGAGCAGATGAGGGCCGCGCCCGAATTCAGTTCCTCGCTGGAAACCCAGTATATCCAGGGACTGGGCACGGTGGATGAACGCATGATCATCGTGATGGACATAGAGAAATTGCTGAGTAGCCGGGACATGGAACTGTTCGATGAAGTAGCCAGCTGATCTTTTCAATACGGAATTCAAAATTCAGGGAGCATAAACATGGCATTGTTCGGAAATTGCAGGGCACTGGAGACTCAGATTAACGATGCGATCTCGATCGTGGAAAAGATTGCCGTCGGCAATTTGTCAACGATGATCGAAGGATCTGATCCCCTGGTTCGCGCCTTGCGCAATTTGCAAACCAAGCTGGCTGCCGACTTTTCAGAACTCAGGCGTGAACTCGACGAATGTAAAAAACAGAATGCCGGAATGGCGCGCCTTAAATCCGCGCTCGACAACGTCACGACGAACGTGATGATCGCCGACAACGATCTCAACATCGTCTACATGAACAAGACGGTTGAATCCATGCTCTCAGCCGCGCAGGCCGACATCAGGAAGGAGCTGCCAGGTTTCAATGTTGCCTCGCTGATCGGCGCCAATATCGACAGCTTTCACAAGAATCCGCAACACCAGCGCCATATGTTGCGCAGTTTCACGTCAACCCACAGAGCATCCATACAGATCGGCGGGCGCACCTTCTCGCTGATTGCCAATCCTGTCATCAACGAGCAGGGCGAGCGCCTGGGCGCCGTGGTTGAGTGGAAGGACACCACGGCGGAAGTGGCTGCAGAAATCGAAGCCAAAAAGCGGCAGGACGAGATGACGCTGATCAAGGATGCGCTCGACAATGTCTCATCCAACGTGATGATTTCCGATGCCAATCGCAACATCGTCTTTTTGAACAAATCGGTACTTGCAATGCTCTCCAATGCGGAGAGCGACATCAGACGTGCGTTGCCCAATTTCAGCGTGGCAAGGCTGCAGGGCGCCAACATGGACCAGTTCCACAAGAATCCCGCACATCAGTCGCAGATGCTTGCAAGCTTCACCAGCACCCATACCACACAGATCGTGGTCGCCGGCAGGACTTTCCGCCTGATCGCCAATCCGATCATCAACAATCATGGGGAGCGTCTGGGCAGCGTGGTCGAATGGGCAGACAGGACCGTTGAGGTTGCAACCGAGCAGGAAGTGGCTGACATCGTGCAGAGCGCCGTGATGGGTGACTTCACTGTGCGCATGAATCTGCAGGGCAAATCCGGTTTCTTCCTGCAGCTTGGTGAATCCATCAACAAGCTGATGCAGACCAGCGAGATTGGTCTCAATGAAGTGGTGCGCGTGCTGGGCGCACTGTCTCGCGGTGATCTGACCGATCGCATCACCAACGAATATTTCGGTACCTTCGGCAGGCTCAAGGATGATTCCAACAGCACGATAGAAAAACTGAAGGAGATCGTAGGCCAGATCAAGGATGCCACTGACACGATCAATACCGCAGCCCGGGAAATCGCTGCAGGGAATTCGGATCTTTCGCAACGCACCGAGGAACAGGCGTCCAGTCTTGAAGAGACGGCTTCCAGCATGGAAGAGCTGACATCTACCGTAAAGCAGAATGCGGAGAACGCCAAGCAGGCCAACCAACTCGCGATCGGCGCATCCGACGTCGCGGGGAAAGGGGGCGCAGTGGTGAATCAGGTGGTGGCGACGATGGATTCGATCGATGAGTCCTCGCGCAAGATCGTGGATATCATATCTGTGATCGATGGCATCGCATTCCAGACCAACATACTCGCCCTCAATGCTGCAGTGGAAGCGGCAAGGGCGGGCGAACAGGGTAGAGGCTTTGCAGTGGTTGCGGGTGAAGTGAGAAATCTCGCACAGCGCTCTGCTGCAGCAGCCAAGGAGATCAAAACGCTGATAGGCGATTCGGTGGAGAAAGTGCAAAGCGGAAGCAAGCTTGTCGTTCAGGCAGGGAAGACGATGGAAGAAATCGTCACAAGCATACGACGGGTGACCGACATCATGTCGGAGATCACTGCGGCCTCGGTCGAGCAGAGCGCAGGCATAGAGCAGGTGAACCTGGCGATCACGCAGATGGACGAGGTCACACAGCAGAATGCGGCGCTCGTCGAAGAGGCTGCCGCGGCTGCCGAATCGCTTGAAGAGCAGGCACACAGTCTCTCGGAATCTGTTGCGACGTTCAAGCTGGGTGATGCGGCGCGGATGCAGCCAGCACGCAAACTTCAGGCGCCCAAAACACCGATTCCGAAAGCGCCAGCTCCCAAAACACCCGTCAAAAAGATATCTGCAAAACCGAATTCGGTCGATGGAGATTGGGAAGAATTCTAAGGCAGCATGTGACGAGTTACTCGTGCCATCAGCTACCAGTCAATTTTGGGGGAAGTGGTGACCATAAATCTTAAGTCCAGCGTCGGGCGGGATCGCGAATTCGTGTTTACGGCCAAGGATTTCGAGCGCGTGCGGAAATTGATCTACGATCATGCAGGCATTTCGCTCAACGATTCCAAGCAGGACATGGTATACAGCCGCCTGGCGCGCCGCCTGAGAGCGACAGGCATCAACAACTTCAACGATTATCTGGCTTTGCTCGAAAGCAACAACAAGGCAGAGTGGGAGGCGTTCTCCAATTCGCTGACCACCAATCTGACTTCGTTCTTTCGCGAGCCGCATCACTTTCCGTTGCTGGCCGACCATGTGCTGAAGCAAAAGGGGCGTCAGCACATATCGCTCTGGTGTTCGGCGTCATCGACCGGCGAGGAACCCTATTCGATGGCGATGACCGCGATCGATGCCTTCGGCAGCTTCACGCCTCCCGTGACGATACTCGCGACAGACATCGATACGAACGTGCTGGCCAAGGCAGAAGAAGGCGTCTATCCGATGGAGCGCGTCGAGAAGCTCTCTGCAGATGTAATCAAGCGCTTCTTTCTGAAGGGGGCGGGCGCGCAATCGGGTTATGTGCGGGTGAGACCGGAGCTGCGCGCGATGATCACCTTCAGGCAGGTGAATCTGCTCGATTCGACATGGCCGGTGAGAGGTCCGCTGGATGCGATATTCTGCCGCAACGTGATGATCTATTTCGACAAGGAAACGCAGCTCAAGATATTGCAGCGCTTCGAGCCGCTGCTGCAGCCCGACGGCTTGCTGTTTGCCGGGCATTCGGAAAGCTTCCATCATGCCGCCCACCTGTTCAGGTTGCGCGGCAAGACGGTATATGAACGGGCGAAAGCGCATCATGCCCCACGATAAAGCGCAGGCAGTTGCTCGTGGCTGATCACAGTTTTGAAGAACTGCTGGCGCCCAATGTGTATTTCGACCATGAACATGGCATGGAGGCTGCCAAGATCATGCCCGGCGAATATTATGTGACGTCACGCGACATGCTGCTGGTGACCGTGCTGGGCTCCTGCGTATGCGCCTGCATACGTGATACGGTCAGCGGGATCGGGGGAATGAATCACTTCATGCTGCCCGACAGCGGGCGCGACCAGAGCAATCCTTTGGGGAATTCTGCGCGTTATGGTACATATGCAATGGAGATACTCATCAATCAGCTCTTTAAGCTGGGTGCGAAGCGAAGCAATCTTGAGGCCAAGGTGTTTGGCGGAGGGGCCGTGCTGCGCGGTTTCACGGTATCCAATGTGGGAGAGCGCAACGCAAAGTTCGTGCTCAAATTCCTGAAAGAGGAAAATATTCATATCGCCGCACAGGATATGCTCGATGTTTATCCGCGCAAGGTGTATTTCTTTCCTGCTACTGGGAGGGTCCGCGTGAAAAAGCTCAAGCAGGTGCACAACGATACGATCATCAACCGGGAGAACGAATACAGCTCGCGCCTGCGCTATTCGGATCTGGAGGGTGATGTTGAGCTTTTTGATTGATGCGGAATGAACAATGCCATGGAAAATCGCAAGATCAGAGTGCTGGTGATCGATGACTCCGCGCTGATACGCAGCGTCATGAAGGAACTGATCAACCGTGAAGTTGACATGGAGTGCGTGGGCGCGGCACCCGATCCCCTGGTGGCGCGCGAGATGATCAAGACCTTGAATCCCGACGTGCTGACGCTGGACGTGGAGATGCCCAAAATGGATGGTCTGGATTTTCTGGAAAAGCTGATGAGGTTGAGGCCCATGCCGGTGGTGATGGTGTCCACGCTGACCGAACGCGGTTCGGACATCACATTCCGCGCGCTTGCCCTGGGCGCGGTGGATTTCGTATCCAAACCCAAGATGGATATCTCGCGCGGCATGGAAGAATATGCCGGCGAGATCGTAGACAAGATACGCACCGCTGCACAGGCCAGGGTACGCAAGCTCTCCCCGTCGTCTGCGCTCGTTTCAGAAAGACTCACCGCGGATGCGATACTGCCCAGCATTGCCGGACAGTTCTCATCGACAGAGAAACTCATCATCATCGGTGCATCGACGGGAGGCACGGAAGCGATCAAGGAAGTGCTGACGCATTTTCCTGCAGATGTGCCGGGCATACTGGTGACCCAGCATATGCCGGAGGCGTTCACCAAGTCTTTTGCAGACAGGTTGAATACCCTTTGCAGGATTTCCGTCAAGGAGGCGGAACACAACGAGCGGATACTTCCGGGGCATGCCTATATCGCGCCGGGCCATTCGCATCTCCTGTTGCGCCGCAGCGGGGCGAACTACATGACAGAGCTGAGTCAGGGGCCGCCTGTGAACCGTCATCGTCCCTCTGTCGACGTGCTGTTCCGTTCGGCGGCCAACGTGGCAGGCGCGAATGCGCTGGGGATCATACTCACAGGCATGGGCAAGGATGGGGCGCAGGGCATGCTGGAGATGAGAAAAGCTGGCTCATATACGGTCGCGCAGGACGAGGCCAGTTGCGTGGTGTTCGGCATGCCAAGGGAGGCAATCGCGTTGGGGGGCGCCTCTGAGGTCGTACCACTGCAGGGCATCGCCCGGCATACGCTGGATTATATTGCGCGGCACAGCGGCAAATCCAATCGGGTTTAATCGGATCAATTCTATCGGGAGGAAGAGGGATGAGCATCAGTACAAACATTCAGGGAGATGTGGCGCGCATTTCCATATCGGGCCGTTTCGATTTTCAGGTTCACCGGGATTTCAAGGGTGCTTATGCGCCATCTCTCGAGAATCCGGCGATACGCGAATTCGAGATCGAGCTGAGCCAGGTGGATTATCTCGACAGCTCGGCGCTGGGCATGATGATGCTGCTGCGTGAACGCGCACAAACAGCAGGAAAGACGGTGATGCTGGTAAGGCCCAATCCCGCGATCGTGCAGATACTCGATATCGCCAATTTCAACAAGCTGTTCAAGATCCTGTAGGTGAAGGGCAGTCGATGAACGCAGGCAATAAAGAGCCGCTGAACGTGCTGGTCGTGGATGATGCGGCGGCGAACCGCAAGCTCATGTCTGTGATGCTGCAGAAAATGGGTTATCGCGTGATGCTGGCCGAAGACGGCGCCCAGGCACTGGCGCAGTGCGAGAAGAAGTTGCCTGACATGGTGCTGATGGATGTGCAGATGCCCGTGATGAACGGCATAGATAGCGTGCGGGAGATAAGGCGGCGCCATCAAGCCTGGTTACCCATCCTGTTCCTTTCCGCGCAGACGGCCACGCAGGAAGTGGTCGAAGGGCTGCGTGCGGGGGGGGACGACTATCTCTTCAAGCCGGTTCAATACGAAGTCCTGAAGGCAAAGATGCACAACTTTGATGTGCGCTTAGAGCAGAACAACCGCCTTCTGGATTACAAGGAGCGCAGCGAAGAGGAGGCTGCGACCGCACGTACATTCATCGAGCAGTTCACGGCACTCGGCAAGATCAACGATCCGTGCGTGCGCTTCTTGCTGAAACCGGCGGAGCATTTCAGCGGCGACCTGATAGCATTTGCCAGGGCGCCGGATGGCTGTCTGCACGCATTGCTGGCCGACAGCGCGGGCCATGGATTGACGGCAGCACTTGCGGTGATTCCCATCACCCACCCTTTTTACCAGATGACTGCCAAGGGATTCGACATCGTCTCGATCCTGAATGAGCTCAATGCGCGGGTGAGGGACTATCTGCCGCTGCCGCGTTTCGTCGCCGTCGCCATGCTGTCCATCAACCCGGGTGCGGAGGTCATTCAGGTGTGGAACGGCGGATTGCCTCCCGTGCTGGTGATGGATGAAGACGGACGCAATGTTTTGCACAGCTTCAACTCCAGACAATTGCCGCTGGGTGTGTTGAGCAAGGCCGAGTTCGACACTTCACTGGAGTATTACAATCTGGCAGGACAGCACGCGCAAGTGCTGATGTGCACGGATGGCGCGACGGAGATCAGGATAGAAGACAATCAGATGTTGGGTCAGAACGGTCTGCTTCTGCGCGTCGGGGATGCCGGACAGGCTGGGCTGTTTGACAGGGTGTCTCAAACGATAGAGAGCCTGCTTTCAGGCGCCCAGCCTTCGGACGATATTGCACTGATCGTAATCGACTGTCCTGCCGCGGATGTCAGTGCACCCCAGGTCCCTTTCAAGCAGGAGTCAGGTCGGACGGTCGCGGAATCGATGACATCGACATGGGATTTTTCCCTGCTCTTGAAGGCGGAGCAATTGAAGCAGCTGGATGTGGTTCCCTTTCTGCTGGGCATCGTGAGGCAGATAGAAGGCGAGCAGCCTGACAGCAAGCTCTTTCTCGTGCTCTCCGAATTGTTCAACAATGCACTGGATCACGGTGTGTTGAAGCTGGATTCCCGGATCAAGAATCTGCCGGATGGCATGGAGCTTTATTTTACCCAACGCGCAAAGCAGTTAGCCGAACTTGAGGCTGGAGAGATTGCGCTGGGGGTTGAGAGACTCAAAGGCGAGTCGAGCGGCAGCCTGAAAATCTCGGTCAGAGACAGCGGAAATGGTTTCGATTTTGCAAGCGTGCTGTCGTGCGACCTGGCTTCCAATCAGCAGCACCACGGGCGCGGCATCGGTCTTTTGCTTGGCATATGCGATAGCCTGCAATACTCCGGCAATGGATCGGAAGTGGTGGCCTATCTCAATGTGGCCCGAACATGAAAATGAGGATTTGATAAGCTGAAACCCGGTTCCGCCTGATCAGCCGCTGCATCGCGATTTCCCCAGAGTATTCTGAGTAGCCAGATAAATTCCCCGTTATTCGCAGGATTGAAAAATGCGCTTTTGCGTATAGTCCTTCACATCGGCGGAGCTCATCATGGCAGAAGACAGCGACCTAGAAAGATCAGAACAGCCCTCGCAACGGCGACTTGACCAGGCAAGAGAGAAAGGGCAGGTCGCGCGTTCGCATGAGCTTTCCACCTTTTCGATACTGCTCGCAGGCGGTGTTTCGCTCTGGTTATTGGGCGCGCATCTCAACGCGCAAATGGTGAAACTGCTGCACGACGGAATGACGTTCGACCGTGACATGGTCTTCAGGCCGGAACTGCTGATCCCGCATCTTTACGATCTGTCCGTGAACGTGCTGGTCACATTTTCCCCTGTGCTTGCACTGATGCTTTTGACGGCGCTGGTTTCCCCTCTGTTTCTGAACGGATGGCTGTTCAGCACCGAGGCGCTCATTCCCCAATTCTCGCGCATGAATCCCTTCTCAGGCATCGCGCGCATGTTTTCGATGAGCGCGCTGGTGGAGCTGGCCAAGGCATTTGGCAAGGCGGTCGTGGTGGGGGGGATTGCGGCCTGGGTGATGTGGCGGCATCTGGGCGAAGCGCTGGAGCTTGCGACGCTGTCCATTTCCGCGGCGATCGCTCAGATGGGCTATCTGGTGGCAGGAAGTTTTCTCGCCATCGTCGGCGGAATGCTGTTGATCGTTTTGGTGGATGTCCCATACCAGCTCTATTCGCACAACAAGAAGATGATGATGACCAAGGAGGAAGTGCGCCAGGAGACCAAGGAAACGGACGGCAACCCGCAGATCAAGATGCGCATACGCAGCATGCAGCGTGAGATGGCAAAGCGCCGCATGATGTCCGCGATCCCGACAGCGGATGTGGTTGTGACCAACCCGACACACTATTCTGTCGCGCTCAAATACAGCGAGAACGGCATGAGAGCGCCCATCGTGGTTGCAAAAGGCTCCGATCTGCTCGCCCAGCGTATACGCGAGATAGCACAGGAAAACCATGTTCCCATACTCGAGGCTCCGCCCCTGGCCCGCGCTCTGCACAAGCATACCGACATCGGCGAATCCATCCCGGAGGCGCTGTATACAGCCGTCGCCGAGGTGCTCGCTTATGTGTATCAGTTGAAACGCTATCAGGCCGCGGGAGGAGAGCTCCCATTGCAGCCCGGCAGCCTGCCCGTGCCTTTGGAGCTTGATCCGGCAAATGGAGTCGCATGATGAATCAGTTACTGGAATTTCTCAAAAAGAACTCGAAGCTGCGCGGCCTTGCAGGCCCTGCGCTGATCGTGATGATACTGTCGATGATGGTGCTGCCATTGCCGCCCATGCTTTTGGACATCCTGTTCACTTTCAACATCTCTGTGGCGGTGATGGTGCTCTTGATCAGCATGAACACCAACAAGGCGCTGGATTTTCTGTCTTTCCCGACCATATTGCTGATCACCACCCTGCTGCGCCTGTCGCTCAACGTGGCTTCCACACGTGTGGTGCTGCTGCAGGGCCATACGGGACCGGATGCTGCAGGGCGGGTGATCGATTCGTTCGGACATTTTCTGGTGGGTGGAAATTACGCAGTAGGTATCGTGGTTTTCGCGATACTCGTGGTGATCAATTTCATGGTGATCACCAAGGGTGCGGGCCGCATCGCGGAAGTGGGTGCGCGCTTCACTCTGGATGCAATGCCGGGCAAACAGATGGCGATCGATGCGGATCTCAATGCGGGTCTGATCGGCGAGGATGTGGCAAGGCAGAGGCGCGCCGAGATCGGTCAGGAAGCGGATTTCTACGGAGCGATGGACGGTGCCTCGAAGTTTGTACGGGGCGATGCGGTTGCCGGCATACTCATCATGCTCATCAATCTGATCGGAGGACTGGTCGTCGGCGTGCTTCAGCACAACATGGACATTGCAACCGCGGCCAAGAACTACACGCTGCTGGCGATAGGTGACGGGCTGGTAGCACAGATTCCGGCGCTGGTAATCTCAACGGCAGCAGGCGTGGTGGTAAGCCGCGTCTCCACCGAGCAGAACATAGGTGAACAGATGATGGGGCAGCTATTCAAGTATCCCCAGATCATCATGCTGACTGCCGCGATCGTGGGCATGCTGGGCATCATACCTGGCATGCCGCATTTCCCGTTCCTGCTGCTTTCCTTCGGCATGATCTGGCTTGCATACCATCTGACGAAGAAATCCGAGCAGGCTGCTGTTGAGGCGCAGGCGGAAGTGCCTGCAACCCCATTGATATCCGAAGCGGCCGATGCAAGCTGGGAAGATGTCGCGCAGGTCGATGTGCTAGGGCTGGAAGTCGGGTACCGTCTGATCACGCTGGTGGACAAGGCGCAGGACGGAGACCTGTTGCGCAGGATCAAGGGAATACGCAAGAAATTCACCCAGGATATCGGGTTTCTGCCGCCGCCCGTGCACATCCGGGACAACCTCGAGATGCGTCCCAACGCCTACCGCATCACGTTAAAAGGCGTCGAGATCGGCAGCGGGGAGGCCTATCCACAGCAGTTGCTCGCGATCAATCCCGGCAACGTGACGGGCCCACTCGCCGGCACGGCAACCAGCGACCCGGCATTCGGGCTGCCTGCCGTGTGGATAGATGCAGGCCTGCGCGAGCAGGCACAGATCATGGGCTATACCGTGGTAGATCCCAGCACCGTGGTCGCAACCCATCTGAGCAACCTGCTCAACACCCGCGCGGCCGAATTGCTGGGGCGCCAGGAAGTGCAGCAGCTGCTCGATCATCTTGCCAAGAGCGCGCCCAAGCTGGTCGAGGATCTGGTGCCCAAGACACTGCCTTTGGGCACGGTCCAGAAAGTGCTGCAGAATTTGCTGGATGAAGGCATGCATATCCGCGACATGCGCACCATCGTGGAGACGCTTGCAGACAATGCGCCGCGCACACCTGATGCGCTTCAACTGACCTCTCTGGTGCGCGTTGCGCTGGGTCCCGCCATCGTGCAGCAGTTCTATCCCACCGCACAGGAATTGCAGGTGATAGGCATGAACAAGGAACTCGAGCACATCCTGATGCAGGCCATGCAGGCAAGTCAGAACGGCGTCGGAATAGAACCCGGGCTTGCCGATACCGTGCTCAACGAATCTCGCGCTGCCGCAGCGCGTCAGGAGCAATTGGGCTTGCCCACGGTGATGCTGGTCCCAGCGCAGCTGCGCGACCTGCTGGCGCGTTTTCTGAGACGCGCCGTGCCGAACTTGCGGGTTATTTCGCACGATGAAGTACCTGACTTTAAGACCATAAGGGTAACTTCCATGGTAGGGGGGAATGCATGAACATCAAAAAATATATCGCCGCAACCGCACGCGAAGCGCTGAGGCAAATACGCAATGAGCTGGGCGAGGATGCGGTCATCCTGTCTAATCGTGCCGTCGCGGATGGCGTCGAGATCGTCGCGATGAACGGAGATGATATTGCAAAGCTGTCGGACTCTGCTCTTGCCAGACATGCGCCTGCAGTTCAGGAAATGCAACCTGCGCCAGCGATTGCAGAACCCAAGGCATTCGCGTCCGGCGCTGCAGTCCAGCACCCGGAGTCAGTGCTGCTTGGCGAGATCAAGTCGATGCACAGCAAGTTGCAAAGGCAGATCGAAACGCTGTCCTGGGGCAATGTACAGCAGCGCGACCCGCAGCGTGCTACCCTGTTGCGTCGCCTGATCAATGCGGGTTTCAGCACGCTGCTCGCGCGACAGTTGCTAGGCAAGTTGCCCTCCGGTGACGAAAAGGGCGAACTTTGGATCAAGCAGGTATTGAAGCGCAATGTGCGCGTTGCAGAAACTGATGATGACATTGTGGCCAAAGGAGGGACTTATGCGCTGATAGGCCCCACAGGTGTTGGCAAGACGACCACCACCGCCAAGCTCGCCGCGCGCGCGGTGGTGCGCTATGGCGCGGAGAAGGTCGCGCTACTGACCACGGACAGCTACCGGATAGGCGCTTATGAACAGCTCAAGATATACGGCAAGATACTCGGCGTGACAGTGCATGCGGTGAAGGGGGCTGATGATCTGCGGCTCACGCTTTCTGCATTGCGCCACAAGCATCTTGTGCTGATAGACACGATAGGCATGGGGCAGCGAGACGAACGTGTGGTTGAGCAGAACGAGATGTTCGACGAGGCGAATGTTGCGCGCTTGCTGATGCTCAATGCGACCAGCAGCGGAGATACACTGGAGGATGTGGTGCGCATGTACCACAACAGGCAAGTGATGGGGTGCATTGCGACCAAGCTCGATGAGGCGGTCAACCTGGGCGGTTTGCTGGATGTGGTGGTGCGCCATCGCTTGATGATGTGCTTCGTTACTAATGGGCAGCGTGTGCCGGAAGATCTGCATCCAGTCAACATCGACGTGCTGCTGCATCGCGCATTCAAAGCGCAGGAGGAAAAGTCGCCCTATGCGCTTGATGAGATGGAATTTCCGATGGTCATGGCAGGATTGAACGGCGAGGTGTCCTGTGCAATGTGAGATCGGAGTGCTGGGTAGTAAGGTGTCAGGGAAAGCAGCCGCGAGGCGGCTGGGAGCCGATGATCAGGCGGAAGGCCTTCGACGCATGCTGGTGTGCAACCAGCCACAGATCATCACGCTGGTATCGGGCAAGCGTGGCGCAGGGCGCACCAGTGTGACGCTCAATCTCGCAACTGCATTGTGCAGCGCAGGCCGGGATGTGCTGATACTGGATGAAAACCCTGCACCGCACAATCTGACTGACAGTGTGGGGTTGCTTGCTCGCCATGATCTGCTGGACGTGATACAGGGGCGCTGTCAGCTTGTGGATGCGATCGTGACTGCTCATGGATGCGCGATTCTCCCCATGGCAAGGCTGATGCGCGCGTTGCCCAGGCTGACCGTGCCCGAACAGCAGCGGCTTGAAGACATACTGCGGGAAGCCGGAAATGGGGTCGATGTGATGCTGATTGATGCCGCGATGCTGGAACAAGAGGCAGTCATGTCATCCAGTCTTGCCTTTGGCGTAAGAATGCTGGTCGTGATGGATGCAACCTCGAGCGGCATCACGCAAAGCTATGCGCTGATCAAGCGGCTCGCGCTGGAACATGCAAGGCTGCACTTCGAAATTGTGGTGAACAAGGTTGCCGATGAAAAGACCGCAAGAATCGTGTTCGGGAACATCGAAAAGGTGGCGAGGGCGAATCTTGCAGCCAGGCTTGAATATCTGGGCTGCATACTAAAGGATGACAGGATGAAACGGTCAACGCAGTTGGGCCGTGCCGTGGTGGAGGCGTATCCTTCGGCAGTCTCGGCCAGGTCATGCCTTGCCCTGTCGCAGAGCGTTTTGAACATGACAGTACAGCAGTATGGATTGCAAGGCGATATTGCGCGGATGATGAGAACCCTGATCGGACAGCATAAGCGCCAACTGGCATAGTTGTGAAGCGCGCATGTTTGCCTGACAATGTCATCTGGATATAAATTGATCTACGCTTTATGATTCATAATTATGTATAACGCATCCGGATTGCAGGACAAAGATCAGTGTCTGAGGGATTATGCCCCCATGGTCAAGCGTCTGGCTCATCAGATGATGAGCAGATTGCCCTATAGCGTGCAGATCGACGACATCATCCAGGCAGGGATGATGGGGCTGCTGGATGCGGCAAGCCGTTATGACGAGATACACGGGGCACAGTTCGAAACCTATGCAACGCAGCGCATACGCGGCGCAATGCTGGATGAACTGCGCAGCGCAGACTGGCTGCCGCGCGGCTTGCGGCGCGACATGAGGCGCATCGAGCAGTCCGTCAGCCGCTTGCAGCAGAAGCTGGGCCGCGCTCCGAACGAGACCGAGATCGCGAAGGAACTGGATGTCAGCCTGACCGAATACCAGGAGATGCTGCAGGAAGCCAGAGGTGCGCAGCTGGTCTACTATGAGGACTTCCAGGACGAAGATCACGACGATTTCTTCGAGCGTTTCGAATTTTCCAACGATATCGATCCGCAGGCAATGCTTCATGACGAGCGCTTCAAGGCAGAGCTGACCCGGGCGATCGACCATCTTCCCGAACGCGAGCGCATGCTGATGGGCATGATCTATGAGCAGGAGATGAACTTGCGTGAAATCGGGGAGGTGTTCGGCGTCAGCGAGTCCCGCGTTTCCCAGCTGCACAGTCAGGCCGTGGCACGGCTGCGTGCCGCATTGAAAGGGTATTGATGGACAGGCTGACCCTGCTGGGTTTGGTGATTGCGCTGACAGGCATCCTGTTATCTCAAGTCATGGAGGGCGGCAATCTTTCCATCCTTTTCCAGGGGACTGCATTTCTGATCGTCTTTTTCGGCACCTTGGGTGCGGTGATGGTGCAAAGTTCGGGAAAAGTCTTCATGCTGGCCATCGAAATAGGCCGCTGGGCATTTGTCGATCCCAAGATCTCAGGCCGGGAGTCGATCGACCAACTGACGGCATGGGCGACCCTTGCGCGCAAGGAAGGCATGCTGGCACTTGAGCAGTATATTCCGGATATCGCCGATCCTTTTCTGAAGAAGGGCGTGCAGCTTCTGGTGGACGGACATAGCGCGGAAAAGATACGCGAGGTTCTCGAAATCGACATCAACTCCTGGGAGCAGCCGCGTTGGCAGGCAGCGCGCGTATGGGAGGCCGCGGCTGGCTATTCCCCCACCATAGGCATCATAGGCGCAGTGCTGGGATTGATGCATGTGATGCAGAATCTTTCCGAACCCAGCAAACTTGGCGGCGGAATCGCGGTCGCCTTCGTTGCAACCATTTATGGCGTCGCGTTCGCAAATCTCTTTTTCCTGCCTGTGGCCAACAAATTGAAGGGTATCATCATGCAGCAGACGCAGATGCACGGCATGATAGTGGATGGCCTGAGTTCAATTGCAAACGGGGAGAATCCACGCTACATCGAATTCAAGTTGCAAAGCTATCTGGACCAATGATGGTGAGCCGGCGCAAGCGGGAAGAACACGACAATCACGAACGCTGGCTGATTTCCTATGCCGACTTCGTCACGCTGCTGTTTGCCTTTTTTGTCGTGATGTATGCGATCTCCTCGGTCAATGAGGAGAAATACAAGACCTTCAGCAATTCGCTGAGCATCGCCTTTACTCAGCATGCAAGTTCGTCTCCTGCCAGCATCAGTCAGCCATCGTTGAATGCGCTGGCGAACAATCGGGATGGGCGCATGGCAGCACAGCAGCGCAAAATCCGTGAAGAGATGAAATCGGTGAGCGAGAGTTTGCAAAAGGCACTGGGGCCGGAGATTGCCCAGGGACAGATAGGCCTGCACCAGACTGCGCGCGGCATGGAAGTCGACATACGAGCCAGCGCGCTGTTTGGCGAGGGCGACGACAAACTGCAGGGCGATGCCAAACAGACGCTACAGAAGCTGGCAGAGGTGTTGAGCCGCGAGAATCAATCCGTCGAAGTGGAAGGTCATACGGACAACGTGCCGATCAAGAATGCGAAGTTTCCCTCCAACTGGGAATTGTCGTCCGGTCGTGCAGGAAGCGTGGTCAGGACGCTGGCTTCATTCGGCGTGCCTGAGAATCGCATGACGGCGGTAGGCATGGCCGCAAACCAGCCCATCGTGCCCAATGATACGCCTGAACATCGCGCGCAGAACCGGCGAGTTTCGATCACGATACTGTCTCCGCAGTTTGACCGGGAAATGCCAAGCTCCGGCGTGCCTGCGTCGGTTCCTGCCAACTAGCCCAGGCCGAGCGACCTGCCGCTACCCGTCGGAAAGTTGGTCTGGCCGTTCGGACCGTAAAGACTGGACTGATTGACCGCCCGGCTCAGCGTGCCGAGCAACTGCTGATTGTGGCGCAATTTCATCTGTATCAGTTCACCATTGACGCGGTTCAATTCGCGTGCCTGATCGGAAAGGACGAGTATTTTCTGCCACAGATCAAGGCTTTGCCTGCTGTTGATTTCCATCCAGTCCCGAATGCTGCTGGCAGTGAGTTCCGGGATCAGTGACTGCAGCATACGATGGCGGCCTTCTGCAATCTTGTTGATTTTTACTGCATGGTTTGACTTCTGCTCTGCGAGAACAGCCAGCTCATCGGTGCTGTTTTCGGTCAGCATCTTCTGCTCCTGCTGCAAGAGCGCGACAAAATCGGAGACGGCGGCGTGTTCCTCCGTCAATGCGGCAAGGAGATTCGCAAGCGGGGTCATGCCTGCTTGTTGTTGATCAGGTCATGCACGGACTGGATCAGGCGGTCTGCGACCATGGCGGAGTTGACCTTGAAATTCCCGTTGCTGATGGCCTGCTTGATCTGTGCCACCTTGTTTGCATCCACGACGGGCGCATTCGCCATGCTTGCCTGCATGCTGGAAAGCTGAGCCGCATTCGAACCCAGAGAAACGCTGGTGCCCGACTGTTGCTGCACGGTTTCGTTTTTTGCACTGTTTGTGCGTGCAGTCGCGACCCCCGGGTTGCTGGTTCGGGCTGTGTTGGATGGCTTTTCGATTTTCATGATGATCCTCTTGCTCTAACGATTATTCGGGTCGTTGCCAGCTATATCGGAAAGTCTTGAGAAAACTTTAGAACTATTTTGATATTTCCCGGTAGATTTCATTGTAACAGATGCCGGACTTCCGAATAAATGGACGTTTTGTGCCCTGTTCACGACCAACAGGGTAAGCGTGATGTGATAATCTTGAACATCAGATCAATGGAGCGCATATATTTGGAAACGTCCGGAGAAACGCTGGATCCTGAAGACTGGCAGGATTTCCGGCGACAAAGCCATCGCATGCTTGATGACATGCTCGACTACACAGAGAATTTGCGCAGCCGTCCTGTATGGCAGACGATACCGCCGGCAGTCCGCGACGCATTCAATCAGGACATGCCGGAGCAGTCTGCTGACATGACATCAGCGCATGCGATTTTCATGCAGGATGTGCTGCCTTATGCAATAGGCAATGCGCATCCTGGATTCATGGGCTGGGTGCATGGTGGGGGCACGCCGGTCGGCATGATGGCGGAGATGCTCTCGGCAGGGCTTAACGCCAATCTGGGCGGAAGAGAGCAGATGCCGGTGGAAGTCGAGAGGCAGGTCCTGCGCTGGATGCGCGAGTTATTCTCATTCCCCGATACGGCCAGCGGTCTTTTCGTCACCGGCACCTCGATGGCCAACTTCATCAGCGTGCTGGTCGCGCGCGCAGCCCATCTGGGCGTGGCTGTGCGCGATGAGGGCCTGAGTGTCGATCACGGTCTTGTCGCATATGCATCCGGCAGCGCTCATGTCAGCATCGCCCAGGCGATGGACATGGCAGGGCTGGGTACCTTGGCGCTGCGCAAGGTGTGCCTGGATGAAAATTTCCAAATGGACGTGAAAGCACTCGAAGCGGCGATCGTAAAAGACAGGGCACAAGGATTAAAACCGTTCATGATAACCGCAACAGCTGGCACGGTGGATGTCGGCGCCATCGATCCGCTGGATGAGATTGCCGATATCGCAAAACGCCATGGCCTGTGGTTGCATGTGGACGGGGCTTATGGTGCGCTGGGCATGTTGTCGCCGGATATCGCGCCCATGCTGAAGGGCATGGAGCGCGCAGATTCCATTGCATTCGATTTTCACAAGTGGGGACAGGTGCCCTACGATGCAGGCTTCGTGCTGGTGAAGGATGGCGAATTGCATCGCCGTGCCTTTGCAACGCCTGCAGCCTATCTTCAGCGCGAACTGCGCGGCATGGCGGCAGGCTCTCCCTGGCCATGTGATTTCGGGCCTGATCTTTCAAGGAGCTTCAGGGCGCTGAAGGCATGGTTTACGCTTAAGGTGTATGGAGCGGAGAAGCTTGGGAGCATGATCTCGAATACCTGTGTGCTGGCCCGATATCTCAAGCAGCGCATCGAGGCTGCCCCGATGCTGGAAATGCTGGCGCCGGTTGCGTTGAACATCGTGTGTTTCCGATATCAGGGAAGCGACAAGCTCAATGCCGACATCGTCGTGGCACTCCAGGAATCAGGCATTGCAGCGCCCTCGACAACAATGGTAAAGGGTAGGCTTGCGATACGCGCTGCCATCGTCAATCACCGCACAGAGAAGCGCGACATCGATGCATTGGTCGATGCCGTGCTTGCTCTGGGCGAGAAGCTTTGGAGTATGAATGAGTGAGATGCCGGAAAACAGGCTGATCGGATTGGCAAGATTGATGCGCATGACGATAGCCGGGGAGGACATGGGGTCGATTGGCGTGCAACTTATCGCGCGCGCAGACAGAAACCCGAAAGACGCCTCTGCACTGCTGGATCTTTCGACGATATTGCAGTTGCGGGGAGAGCGCGAACTGGGCTTGAGCATGCAGCGCCAGGCATTGTCGCTCCAGCAGACTTACCCTGTCATGGGAGCGGAGCCTGAAAAGGCCGCGATCAGGCTGCTCTTGATCATGAGCGAAGGCGACCTGATGGCCAATTCGCCTATCGAATGTCTGATCGAGGACAAGGACGTGGCGCTGCATATCGTGTATGTGACTGAAGAGCTCGACATGCCCGATCGTTTGCCAGAGCACGACGCGCTGTTCGTTGCGATTGCCGAATCCGAAAAGAATATTCCGGTTTTGAAGAAAGTGGCGAAAACCCTCGCCTCCTGGCCTGTTCCCGTGCTGAACGATCCATTGCGCATCGCTGCGCTGTCTCGCGACAACTGTGCTTTGCTTTTGCAGGATGCGCCAGGAATAGAGATGCCCGTAACGGTGAGAACGGGCAGGGAAGCGCTTGAAAATCTGGCGGGAGCGACAAAGTCAGTCGGAATCGATTTTCCCTTGATCGTGCGCCCCGTAGACTCGCATGCCGGAAACGGGCTGCAAAAGATGGACGATGCTGTCGGGATAGCGGGCTATCTGTCTTCCGTGGACGGCGACGAATTTTATGTGTCGCGCTTTGTCGACTACCGGAAAACCGACGGATTGTTCCGCAAATGCCGCATCGTGCTGATCGCGGGGCGTCCCTATATCTGCCACATGGCCATATCGTCCCACTGGATGATACATTATGCGAATGCAGGAATGAAGGATAGCGTCGAGAAGAGAGACGAGGAAGCGCGCTTCATGGTGGAATTCGATCAGGACTTTGCGGTCCGGCACGCGGCAGCCTTCAAGGCGATATACAAAAGAATAGGGCTCGATTATCTGGGTATCGATTGCGCAGAGACGGCAGACGGTCGTCTCCTGATCTTCGAAGCGGATAGCTGCATGATCGTGCACGCCCTCGATCCGGTCGATATCTATGGTTACAAGCAAGAGCCGATGCATCGCATCTTCGATGCCTTCTACCAGATGCTGCTGGATAGAAAAGCAGGGCGCTTGAGATGATGAGTCTGCCGGACATCGAAACGCTGCTGGTCGCAGGCAATGATGCGCGCATCGCGCTCGATCCAGCCGGGCTGAACAAGTACGGTTGCCCCCCCAGGCCTGATCCGGAGCTGCTGGCCTTCGGCTCTTCCACGGCATCGGTCGTTTCACGATTGGGCTATGCCGCGGCAGCAAGGCTTCGCGAGCGCCTGCTTGATCGGACTGACACGATGGGGTCGGCGTGGCAGCGCATCAGGGAGGAACTGCTCGCCGAATTGTCAGGCTTGAACGTCAGACTGGCATTCGCTCAATCCGGCACCGATGCACATGCATTGGCAGTCGAACAGCTTTCAGGTTCAAAGAAGCTTGCCGTGGTGATGGTGAATGAATCCGAGACCGGCAGTGGCGTGCGCGCCGCAATGTCTGTCCATCGCTTGGCAATCAGCTCGGTGTCGCTGCGCGATGAGGCAGGAATACCGCGCCCTCCGGAAGAGATCGATGCGGATGCGGTCGCAATGGTCGAAACCGCAGTGACATCGGGCCATCATGTGCTGCTCATCCTGGCGGATCAGTCCAAGACCGGAATGATCGCGCCTGGCATTTCATGCGCGATCTCGCTTTGCCAGCGCCATCCGCAAGACGTCAGCGTGCTGGTCGATGCCTGCCAGTTTCGCATTGCGCCATCGACGCTGCGCGCCTATCTGAAACAGGATTTCATGGTCGCCATCACGGGATCTAAGTTCTTCACCGGCCCGGCATTTTCTGCTGCGCTCATGCTGCCTCCAAGGTACGTGAAGGAAGCGATTGAGCATAGGAATCCGGGTCTGATGCTGCGATGGGAAGCCGCGTTGGCCGAACACCGGCGATTTCGCGCTCTTTCACAGAATCAGATCACGAACATCATGGAATCTTTCGCAAAGGTCGTGCGACAACGTCTGGAAGGTGATCCGAGATTCGAATTGGTTCCCGTGACGCCTATGGACCGCAGGCCGCTTGCTACTGAAGCAGGCTGGGACATGCATCAGAGCATTTTTCCATTCCTGCTTCACGGCCGCGACAAGATGCCGCTCACGCGGGAGGAAACGCAGCGCGTCTACCAACTGCTCAATGTGTCGGACATCGCTGTGATAGGCGGACGGCGATGTCAGCTTGGGCAACCGGTTCTCATTGGTAAAAATTTGAGCGCTTTGCGCCTCGCCTTGAGCGCCAGATTGATCAGCGACGCGGTGTTGCCAGGAGGTATGAAAAGGCTGGAAGACGACGTGCTGGCCGTTCTGGATAAAACGGCATGGCTGGTCGACCGGATTTAGGGGTTGATTTCGACCGAACCGTTATCCATTGCGGTGCCACTGATCACGCGCCCGGATTCGATGCGAACCTGCACGCTGTCTCCCGTACCTGCATTGTTGAGCGCGATGCCTGTATTGCTCAGAGTGAATCCGCCGCCTTTCACGATGATCTGCACGGCCTGTCCCTGTTTTACGATGTAGGCTGAGCGCAGCATTTCCGGCCTGATGATGGAGCCTGCTGCAATGCTGTAGCGCAGCACCTTCCCCAGCACGCGCTTTTCATCGGTTACGCCAATTTCCTGAGTGATTTCCGTGCGTTGCCTCGCAATGTCCTCTGCACGCAGGGTCTGGCCATTAGACAGTGGCTTTGCGCTGATGATGAGATCGCGCGTGACCTTGATCTCCACTGGAACGAAGACGCGCCAGCCTTGCGGATTGAGGCAGCGCACGCCGACAGAGACGCGTCCTATGAGCTGACTTCCGGCTGGCAGGAATGCTTCCATTCTTTTGCAGTCATCCAGCACCAGTCGGTCATCGATGGTTCCCACGCTCAGGGCGACTTTGCCTGACAGGTCGGCCGTTTGTTGCCTGATGAAGGCGGCGGCCGCATCTTTCACTGCAGCATGATCCTGCGCGGCGAAGGATGGGGCGCATAATAACAAGAGGCAGGCGCTCAGCAGAAAATTTTTCATGGCCTGCATTGTGCTTGTCTTGAAGCATTATGGGAAGTCCGGGATAACCGGGAATTGAAGGGAAATTTCCCCGTTAATCGGTTGATAGCGATCTTGCATTTGCGCTTATGATCCATCTCATCGTGATAGTTGTAGCTCGAGGTGCTAGATGATCAACAATGTAGACGACGCGCTGCGTTTCAACCAGCTGGCATTGAATCTGCGCGGTGCGCGCCAGGAATTGCTGGCTTCCAATGTGGCGAATGCCGACACGCCAGGATACAAGGCACGTGATATCGATTTTGCCAGCGCGCTGCAACATGCGCTGTCAGGCTCTACCCAGGCACTGCCGATGACGACGAGTTCATCGGCCCATCTCGAAGGCGGTGCCGGCGGGAACATCATGGGTGCGCCCGTGCTGTACCGCATACCGGATCAGCCCAGCGCGGACGGCAACACGGTGAACATGGATGTGGAACGCGCCCAGGCGACTGACAATGCGTTGCGCTACGAGGTAGGGGTAAGCTTTGTCGTAAGCCAATTCAAGGACTTGACGGCGGCTTTGCAACCTTAACCTACAAAGGGGGTCTCATGTCATTGTTTAACGTTTTCAATATCGCAGGCTCGGGCATGGCTGCGCAGTCGCAGAGGCTGAATGCCGTGGCCAGCAATCTGGCGAACGTCGACAGCACCACCAGTTCGGACGGAAAACCTTATAAAGCGAAGGAAGTGGTGTTTGCAGCGACCCAGATGGGCGATGCGCAGGGCGTGAAGGTTGCGTCTGTTGCCGAGAGTGCGGCGCCGATGAAACTGGTCTATGACCCCAATCATCCGCTGGCCGATGCAAAGGGTTATGTTGCGATGCCGAATGTGAATGTGGTGGATGAGATGGTGAACATGATCTCCGCCTCGCGGTCTTATCAGAACAACGTCGATGTGTTGAACACCTCGAAAACGCTTCTGTTGAAGACATTGACCATAGGTGCGTAACCGCACCATATTTAAGGAGAATCATCATGGTAAGTCCTACCCAACCGACCAATGCTGCCGCCGTATATGCAGCGCTGAATGGCGGCGCATCGTCGGCAACTGCTGCAACGACGTCGAATTCGTCGACTGCCGCGATGCAGGATCAGTTCATGACGCTGTTGGTCACGCAGCTCAAGAACCAGGACCCCTTGAATCCGATGGACAATGCCCAGATGACTTCCCAGATGGCGCAAATCAACACGGTGAGCGGCATCAATCAGCTGAATGCGACACTGCAGGCGTTGAGCGCGAGCATGACGCCCAACCAGACCGTCCAGGCTGCAAGCATGATAGGCCACGGCGTTCTGGTCCCTGGCAACGGAGTCGACCTTGCAAATGGCACTGCCATGGGCGGTTTCTCGCTGGCAGGCCCATCGGACAGCACCAAGGTTTCCATTTATGACAGTTCGGGCGCCCTCGTCGACACGATGAACCTCGGAGCGCAACCTGCAGGTGTCAGCGACTGGCAGTGGAACGGCACGGATGGCAACGGAAATCAGGCTCCTGCCGGCAGCTACACATTCAAGGTCGATGCGTCCCTGGCGGGAAGTGCCGTGACTTCGACCACGCTGCAATACGGCGTGGTCAACAGCGTGACCCAGGGTGCGACAGGGATCAATCTCGGTGTCGGATCGCTGCAGAATGTCGCGCTGACCCAGGTTCAACAGATACTTTAATCGGGAGATACCATGAGCTTCGAACAAGGTCTTAGCGGATTGAGCGCTGCGAGCAGCGCGCTTAGCGCGATAGGTAACAACGTGGCAAACGCCAGCACGGTGGGCTTCAAGCAGTCATCTGCGCAATTTGCAGACATGTTTGCCGCGTCTCTTGCAGGTGCGAGCGCGGTCTCTGTCGGCACGGGGGTGGCTCTTTCCGATGTCGCGCAACAGTTCACGCAGGGCAATATCACCACGACCACCAATCCTTTGGATACGGCGATCAGCGGTCCAGGATTCTTTCAACTGACCAACACGGGTGGCTCAACAGTTTATAGCCGCAACGGTCAATTCCAAATAGACAAGAACGGCTATCTGGTCAACGCGCAAGGATACAAGGTCAACGGCTATCTCCCGAACTCAGCCGGTGCGATTCTGGGCGGTGCTCCGGTGCCGCTGCAGATCAATGCGGGGAACATACAGCCGCAGGAATCGACGACTTCGGTCGTGGGAGTAAATCTGAGCTCGGCTTCTCCCGTGCCGACGACCTCCACATTTTCCCCTACCGATGCGACCTCCTATACCAATTCGACCTCGATGACGATTTATGACAGTCTGGGCGCTTCACATGTGGCAACAATGTATTTTGCAAGGCAGCCAGTTTCAATATCTGGTACTGGTACAGTAGCGGTATCAGGTGGAGTCGCCACAATGACGCTTGGTTCGACAGCAGGTTTATCAGTCGGCAATACAGTCACGCTCGCAACGACTCCAACTCCAACTACATATACGATCACAGGCATACCGAGTACGCCTCCGAACACGCTGACGGTGACCCCTGCGACAGCGGTAACGACAGGAGTTGCTGCCACGACCAATGCGCCATCATCTAACTGGAATGCCTATCTCACTGTGGATGGAAATCTGGTTCCGGGAGCGTCGACCTCACCACAACTGGCGACGCTTACTTTCAATTCCTCGGGCGCTTTGGCTTCCACGAATCCTGTCACCTCACCGCTTGGTTCAATTGCATCCGCGGCGTTGTTTCCCAACTCTACGTCGGTGTCTACGACCCAGGCCATCACCTTCAATTTCAATTCCTCGACGGCCGGATCAACCCAGTACGGTACACCTTTCTCGGTCAACACCCTGACGCAGAACGGCTATGAGTCCGGTCAGCTCAATTCGACCAGCACCAGTGCGGATGGCACCATCATCGGGCGCTATTCGAACGGCCAGGCCCGCACCCTCGGACAGATCGTGCTGGCCAATTTCACTGGCGTGCAAGGGCTGCAGGACATAGGTAACAATTCATGGGTGCAGACTGCTGCGTCGGGGAATCCGCTGGTGGGTGCGCCAGGCACGGGCGGGCTGGGCACCCTGCAATCTTCGGCAACCGAAGACTCCAATGTGGATCTGACGGCTGCGCTGGTGAACATGATCACGGCCCAGCGCAATTACCAGGCCAATGCCCAGACCATCAAGACCGAAGACACCTTGATGCAGACCGTCGTGAACCTGCGATAGGCAAGGCTGGCCGGGAGTAAGCCATGGACAGATTGATCTATACCGCGATGACGGGCGCATCCCAGGTGCTGGAGCAGCAGGCGTCGGTGTCGGAAAACCTGGCGAACGTGAGCACTCCGGGTTTTCGCGCCGTGATGAACACCTTTCGCGCCGTGCCTCTCGTGGGAGAGGGTCTGCCCACGCGCACCTTCGTGGTGGATTCGACCGTGGGGACGAATTTTTCTCCAGGGGGTCTGCAGCCTACAGGGCGAGATCTGGACATCGCGGTCAACGGAAAAGGCTGGATAGCGGTCCAGGGGCCGGATGGCAAGGAAGCATACACCCGCAACGGCAGCCTGCAGATAGGTGCTGACGGAACGCTGAAAACCAGCACCGGACTGACCGTGATCGGATCGTCCGGTCCGATCAACGTTCCGCCGACTTCGCAGATCACTTTCGCCTATGACGGCACGATCTCGACGATACCCGATGGTTCGCAGGCTTACGGCATCACCGTGATCGATACACTTAAGCTCGTGAATCCACCTGAAAATCAACTCGAGCGTGGCGCTGATGGTTTGTTCCGGATGAAAAACGGAAGCACTGCGCCTGTCGACCCCAACACGCAGATCGTGCCCGACAATATCGAGGGAAGCAATGTGAGCACGGTCAATGCGCTGGTGAACATGATTTCGCTGTCCAGAAAATACGACATGCAGATAAAGATGCTGACCACGGCCGACAACGACGCCAAGCAGGCCAGCACCATCATGGGAATTTGATGGCCAGGCAAGATTTGATTAACGACGTCCTAAGACTGGAGCCAAAAAAATGATACGTTCCTTGTGGATTGCCCAAACGGGTCTGGATGCGCAGCAGGTTCAGATGGACACGATAGCCAACAACCTCGCCAACGTGAGCACCAATGGCTTCAAGCGCTCGCGTGCCGTGTTCGAGGATCTGCTTTACCAGACGCTAAGGCAGCCAGGCGCGCAGTCCTCGCAGCAGACGCAACTGCCCTCGGGCCTGCAGATTGGAACCGGTGTCCGTCCGGTTGCGGCAGAGCGGATATTTACCCAGGGAAATCTGCAGCAGACGGGGAACAGCCTGGACGTGGCGATCCAGGGGGCGGGATTCTTTCAGGTTCTGATGCCTGACGGAACAATAGCCTATACCCGGGATGGATCCTTTCAGGAGAATTCACAGGGACAGCTCGTGACGTCCAGCGGTTTCACGGTTCAACCTGCGATAACCATCCCGCCCAATGCGCTGACCGTCACCATAGGCCAGGATGGCGTCGTATCTGTCACCCAGCCGGGTGTGGCAAATCCGGTCCAGATAGGCAGCCTGCAGCTCGCGACCTTCGTCAATCCGACAGGGCTGATGAGCATGGGGCAGAACCTCTATCAGCAAACGGCTTCCTCCGGTTTGCCGACCACGACAGTGCCCGGAACCAATGGCAGCGGCACCGTGAACCAGAATTATGTGGAAACTTCCAACGTCAATGTGGTCGAGGAGATGGTCAACATGATCGCGACACAGCGCGCCTATGAGATCAATTCCAAAGCCATCACGGCATCGGATCAGATGCTGCAGAAACTGGAGCAGATGTAATGCGAGCGATCGCCAAAAGCGGCCTTCTGTTGGCAGCCTGTCTGCTTGCTGCCTGCAATACATCGGTTCCCCCAACCAGCATCAAGCAGCCGATGACCGCCAAGCCGCCCAGCCCGCCGCCCGTGCTGCCTGCCGATGGTGCAATCTTCCATTCCAGTCTCAGCGAACATCCGCTATTTGAGGATGTAAGGGCACGCAACGTGGGGGATACGCTGACCATCATCGTCGCAGAATCGACGACAGGCAGCAGAAGCACAAGCGATGGCTCGTCGATGTCCAACAGCAGCGCGGCAGGAACGCCCACTGTGACGTCCGGAACATCGGGGACGGCAGGAAGTTCGGCGTTGGCGACACTCCTGAAGCCGATCAACATCAGCAGCAGCAACAAGGACCAGTCAGCAAGCACGGGTTCGGGAGCTGCAAGCCAGAGTCTGACGGGCACGATCACGGTGACGGTGATAGAGGTGCTGCCCAACGGCAATCTGGTCGTGAGTGGCGAGAAACAGGTCGCATTGACCAACAGCAACGATTTCATCCGGTTTTCCGGGGTAGTCAATCCGATTTTTATTTCAAACAACACGGTTCAGTCTACCCAGGTGGCGGATGCGCATCTTGAATACAAGAACGCGGGCGAGATGAGTCAGGTGATCAACGATGCAAAATCGCTGGGCTTCCTGGGCAGGTTCTTCAAGTCCGTTCTGCCGTTCTGACGCGATACAGGATTGAGGGTTAAGATCATGAAAGAGATGATTTCGATATGGTCCAATCAGATGAAGTGTGGCGTAAAGGCAGCATTCGGTCTTTCTGTCATCTTGCTTCTGTCATCCATATTCAGCAGCACGGCCTATGCCGACCGCATCAAGGATGTGGCGAGCATACAGGGCGTTCGCGACAACCAGCTGATAGGGTATGGGCTGGTAGTGGGCCTCGATGGCAGTGGCGATCAGACCATACAGACGCCTTTTACCGTGCAGAGCATCATCAGCATGCTCTCGCAACTGGGCGTGAACATGCCGCAAAGTGTGGCCTCGACCATGTTGCTCAAGAATGTTGCGGCCGTGATGGTGACGGCAACCTTGCCGCCCTTTTCGAAGCCAGGACAAACCATAGACGTGACGGCATCCTCTCTTGGAAATGCCAGGAGCCTGAGCGGAGGAACGCTCCTCATGACGCCTCTGAAAGGTGCGGACGGCCAGGTTTATGCGATGGCCCAGGGCAATGTACTGGTCGGCGGCGTGGG
Source organism: Pseudomonadota bacterium (assembly GCA_021783995.1). Lineage (GTDB taxonomy): Bacteria > Pseudomonadota > Gammaproteobacteria > Burkholderiales > Gallionellaceae > Gallionella. Next base: position 75,228 of record JAJXTH010000005.1, on the reverse strand, counting down.
GGCTTCCTCGGGAGGCTCTTCTCTTCAGGTCAACCATCTTAGCGTGGGGAGAGTACCTGCGGGTGCGACGGTCGAGCGCGCCGTGCCGAGCCTGCTAGGGCAGGGAGATTACATCCATCTCGAACTCAACAGCAATGACTTCACGACAGCCGAACGCGTGGTCAATGCGATCAATTCGAGGCTTGGGCCAGGCACGGCCGTCGCACAGGACGGACGCGTGATCGAAGTGAAGGCGGTGCAGGGAGACGGCCTGGTCGGTTTCATTTCGAGAATTGAAAACATTGAGATAGATCCTGCGCAGGGAGCGGCCAAGGTGATCATCAATGCGCGCACGGGCTCAGTGGTGATGAACCAGCTCGTCACGCTGGATTCCTGCGCAGTGGCGCATGGAAACCTGACGGTTGTGATCAATACCGACAAGTCCGTGAGCCAGCCCAATGCCTTCTCGCAAGGACAGACCGTCGTCACCGAAAAATCGACGATAGACGTGAAGAGCGACAAGGGAGAGCTTGTGCAATTGCCCAAAGGGACTTCCCTTACCGAAGTGGTCAAGGCGCTCAATGCGATAGGCGCCACCCCCCAGGATCTGCTCGCGATCCTTCAGGCGATGAAGTCGGCCGGCGCATTGCATGCAGAGCTTGAGGTGATCTAAATGGCGCTGCAAGCGAATCCGGGTCTCGCAATCGATGCCAAGGCGCTGGGGCAACTGAAGCTGCAAGCTTCCAAGACGCCGGACAAGGCGCTAAAGGCGGCTGCACAGCAGTTCGAGGCGCTATTCATGAACATGATGCTCAAAAGCATGCGCGATGCAACACCCCAGGATGGCGCATTCGACAACGAGCAGACCAGGATGTTCACCGGGATGCTGGACCAGCAGCTCGCTCAGAACATGTCTTCCGGCCGCGGCGTCGGCCTGGCCGACATGCTGGTGAAACAGCTCAGCCAGAACGGACAGGGATCTGCGCTCAGAAGCCAGCAGCTTGCGCCAGGCGCTTTGAATCCCCAATCCTCAATCCTCAATCCTCAATCTTCAGTCTCCAATCCTCAATCTTCGGCTGTGCCTTCCGCCTACAATGCGGCAACGCAGCAGGATTTCGTGAACCAGATGACGCCCCATGCGCTGAAGGCAAGCTCTGCGAGCGGGGTGCCGCCTGAACTGATGCTGAGCCAGGCGGCGCTTGAAAGCGGCTGGGGAAGGCGGCAGATCCTGATGCCGGACGGGACGAAGAGCCACAACCTGTTCGGCGTCAAGGCGGGGGCCAACTGGCACGGCAAGGTGGCAGAGGTGACTACCACGGAATACAGAAACGGCGTCGCATGCAAGCAGGTGGAGAAATTTCGCGCCTATGACTCCTATGACGAAGCATTCAAGGATTATGCTAACATGTTGAGCAGCAACCCGAGATATGCCGGCGTGATGCAGCAAAGCGGAAATCCGACAGGCATGGCGCAGGCGCTGCAGAAATCGGGCTACGCGACAGATCCTAAGTACGCCGAAAAGCTGGTGAGCGTGATGAGGCAGATGAATATTGCAGGTTGATCACTCTAAGGAAACACTTATTTATTCGTCTTCCCCGCAAATATGTAGTGACTTTGCAATCGTGGTTTGATTGCTTAGTCAATACTTAGTTGGTTCATCAAGCGGGGAACCAGTGCCTTTGTAAAACTGGGTTTCCGCCTGCGCGGGAACGACGAAACCGAGTAAATCAGTGTCTCCCTAAAGAAATTCAAGGAATTGCCGATATAGTGTCAGGTAGGTTGCGGAAGGGCGCATCATGGGAAGCAACAACATATTTGCAGCATCATTGAGCGGCTTGAATGCTGCGATGTACGAGTTGAACACGACTCAGCACAACATCGCCAACGCCAATACTCCAGGCTACACGCGCCAGCAGGTTGTCCTGGGGACTCCTGATGCGCAAGGTACGGGCTCCGGGTTCGTCGGGCAGGGCGTTAATGTGGTCACAGTGAAGCGGATGTACGATCAGTTCCTGTCAACCCAGGTTTTGCAGCAGCAGAATCAGTCGAGCTATCTCAATACTTATCTCACCTCGATGACGCAGGTTGACAATCTGGTTTCCAACTCGACTTCCGGTGTCTCCAATGCGATGCAGGGGGTGTTCGACGCAGTCAATGGCCTGGCCAATACGCCGACTTCCGTTCCTGCGCGTCAAACGGTGCTGAGCTCGGCTCAGACTGCCGTCGACAGTTTTCAATCGGTGAGCCAGGGGCTGACCACCATTTCCAGCGCGCTGAATGGGCAAATTTCCAACAGCCTGAATCAGATCAATACCTACGCTCAACAGATCGCGACGCTCAATGCCAGCATTACAACGGCGATGGCATCCAATAACGGCCAGCCGCCCAATGATCTGCTCGACCAGCGGGATCAACTGGTCAACCAGTTGAACCAACAGGTCGGTGTGACGACCCAGCAGCAGTCTGATGGCTCGATGAATGTGTTTGTCGGCAGCGGTCAAGCGCTGGTGATAGGCAATCAGGCCATGTCTTTGCAGACAATGCAGAATCCCAATGATCCTTCGAGCGTAAGCGTGGCGTATCTGAACAATGGCAAGACGATACCCATTCAGCAAAGCAGTTTGCAGGGCGGGAATCTGGGGGCGTACCTCGCATTCCGCGAGCAGAATTTGCAACCAGCGCAGAATGCATTGGGGCTGGTTGCGCTGGGATTTGCCAGCAACATCAACCGGCAGAACCAGTTGGGACAGGACCTGAACGGCAAACCCGGTGCTGCGCTGATGAACATTGCCCCGCCTTCGGTGAGCGGGAATGCAGCCAATACCGGGACGGGTTCCGTGACTGCCACGATAGCCAATGTGTCGGCGATGACGGCCAGCGACTATCAGCTAAAATACGATGGAACCAATTACACGCTTACGCGGCTTTCCGACAATACGGTGACGCAGTTGACAGCGGCTCAATTGACTGCACCCGGGACGGTTGTCGACGGCGTGGCGATTGCATTGGGCTCAGGAACGATGAATGCCGGGGACAGCTTTTTGATTCGCCCCACGGCCAATGCGGCAGGATCCATCGCGATGACCACCACCGATCCTACACAGGTAGCCGCAGCCTTGCCATTCAACGGGACAGCATCGATCAGGGCGACGAATGCACCTAACATCACCACAGTTCCATCCGGTACGATCACCGATTCTGCAGTGACGACTGCCGGCTCAACGGCCACAACCGACACCTTCACCATCGACGGAAAAACCCTTTTATCCGCCAGCATTGCGGCGGGTCAGACAGGTCCATTGCTCACTGCCGCAAATCTGGATACGGCTTTGTCGGCTTTTGTTGCCGCAAATCCGGGTTATACATATACAGGTTCATTCACGGCGGGTACTGTGCAGATCACCAAGTCTGGTGGTGCTGCGATCATACTGGCCGACAACCTCTCGACTGGCACTGGTGCGAGTGTGACGTCGTTCGCTGCTGCAAATTCGGGCTTCATGGGTATTACTCCTGGCAGTACCACCAGCAAAATCGCCGGCATCACGATCAATACGCCGACCAATCCGAATCTTCAGAACCCGGTCACCATCACGTTCACCGGCACAAACACTTATACCGTGACGGGCGCTGTGCCGGCTGTGACAGGTACTCAGACCTATACAGCGCCCAATATCAGTTATAACGGCTGGACCATGCAGCTTGCAACAGGTGCAAATGCGCCTGTTGCGGGCGATGTGTTCAGTGTCGGTGCGAACAGCGGTACAGCGACGGTCAGCAATGGTTCATACAACCTGAGTCCAGTCAGCATCAACTTTACCAGTCCCGCCGCTTACAACGTGGTCGAGATGACGGGCACGCCACCCGCTCCTGTAACACTGGGATCAGGAACTTATACAAGTGGTGGCAATATCAGCTATAACGGCTGGACGACGCAGATCACGGGTGCGCCTCAGACTGGCGATACGTTCAACGTGACCCAGGGCAGCAGCGCAACGACCATGCTGGCAACACCGGCCTCGAGCAATACAGGATCGGGTGTCATCACAGGCGGTGCGCTGAGCGTGCAGCCTTTTGCCATCATGTTCAACAATCCGCCGACCTCATATACGGTGTCCGGTGCGATTCCTGCAGTTACGGGCTCGGTGTCCTATGTGTCTGGTCAAAACATCAGCTACAACGGCTGGACAATACAGGTGAGCGGCACGCCATCTGCAGGGGATGTGTTCAACGTCGCGCCCAATACTACCGGGACAGGGGATAATCGCAATGCGCTCCTGATGGCCAGCTTGCAAAGCCAGAACCTGATGTCCAATGGCACGACCACGCTGCTTGGGCAATTCAACCAGATGGTCGGCGCCGTGGGCTCGAAAACCAGCGAGTTGACGACCACCAGTGCGGCGCAGACGACGCTGGTGACCCAGACTGTTGCAGCGCAGCAGGCGGTATCGGGTGTCAATCTGGATGAAGAGGCGGCCAATTTGCTGCAATATCAGCGCGCCTATCAGGCCTCGGCCAAGGCGATGCAGATTGCCAACACGATGTTCGATTCTCTGCTGACATTGAGGTAGGTGACCCATGCGTATCAGTTCCGGCACGATATTTTCCAATAATGTGGCCTTGATGAATCAGCAGCAGGCACAGCTGGCAGCGACCCAGCAGCAGGTCGCAAGCGGCATGCAGTTGACCAATGCGGCGACAGATCCGGTCGCCTATACTCAGGTGTTATCCGTCACACAGAATATCGCCATCAATAACCAGCAGTCTGCAAGCGGTACTGCTGCGCTCAACGCCGTGTCGCTCGAGGAAAGCACTTTGCAGAGCGTGACCAACCTGATGCAGAACGTCAGAACGACGGTCGTGTCCGCCGGAAACGGTTCGCTCAATGCGAGCGACCGCGCAACCATGGCGGCAACCCTGAGCGGCCAGCTGCAGGAGCTGATGGGGCTTGCCAACAGCACGGACTCGACTGGAAATTACATGTTTTCCGGATTTCAGTCCCAGACTGAGCCATTCGTTTCGACTCCAGCCGGTGTGGCTTATTTTGGCGATAATGGGCAGCGCACGATGCAGGTGGGTTCAGGGCGCCAGATTCCCGTGAACGACAGCGGGGCAAATGTCTTCATGCGCATCAAGAACGGCAATGGCACCTTTGTGACGCAGGCCGCGACAACGAATACAGGCAGCGGGATCATCAGCGCCGGCTCTGTGACAGGTCCGACAACGCCTTTGATGAATGACAGCTACAGCATCACCATCGGCACCAGCGGGACGACATATTCCGTAGTCGATACCACGACCGGACTGCCGGTGACGGGTCAGACTTCGCAGCCTTATGTAAGCGGGCAGGCGATATCCTTTAATGGCATGCAGGTGAGCATACAGGGAACGCCCTCGGCAGGGGACAGCTTTACGGTTGCGCCCAGCACGAACCAGAGCATGTTCACGACGATTTCCAATCTGATCACTGCGCTGCAATCTCCCACGACAGGTGCTGCGCTGACCAACAGTCTCAACAGCGGTCTTGGCAATATCGACAATGCACTCAACAACGTGTTGAATACGCAAACCTCTCTGGGTTTGCGCATCAATGAAATCAATTCGTTGCAGACAACAGGAAGCAGTGTGAATTTGCAGCTGCAACAGACCTTATCCACGTTGCAGGACACCAATGTAACGCAGGCTATCAGCAACCTTGACCAGCAGCAGACGATTTTGCAGGCAGCGCAAAAATCTTTTGTTCAGGTTGCCAATCTTTCCATGTTCAGCTACCTGTAATCATTTCAACTCGGCGGCGTTTCTGAGGTAAAATTCATGCTCTCAATCTGAGACTGCCGATGCGGTCCGATTTTTCAAGAACATGACGACAGAAGAACCCGCATTCAAGATCAAGACCGGAAATCTTCCGGTGCTGAAGCTTCACTTGCTAACCACGGACATTCAAAAGCTGCAAAAAGAGCTCGCATTACGGCTCGAGAAGACGCCGGATTTCTTTGCGAACACGCCCATCGTGCTGGAGCTCTCAGCCATAGCCGATATCGATGCAATACCCGATTTTTCTGCATTGACCTCATTCATGACTGTTCATCGCATGCGTGCGGCCGGCATCGTCGGCGGTTCCGATGCGCAAAGGGATGCGGCAGCCAGGGCGGGTCTCGCGCAATTTCTGTCAGCAGTGCCACAAAAAAGCGAAAAACCGCCTGTTACCGAACCGCAGCAGGCTGAGCTTCCAGGATTCAATGAGGATGTCCCTGTCGCCAAGCCTCAGGTGTCGATGCGTCCGACCCTGGTCATCGAAAAACCCGTGCGCACGGGGCAGAGTATCTATGCTGAGGGCGCGAATCTGGTGGTGTTGGCTATCGTCAATGCCGGGGCGGAACTGATCGCCGATGGCGACATACATGTCTATGCACCCATGCGTGGACGCGCGATTGCAGGTGCGCGAGGCAACGAATCCGCGCGCATCTTCGTGCAGGGCATGGAGGCAGAGCTCTTGTCGATCGCTGGCTGCTTCAAGGTGCTGGAAGATGAAATGCCGGAAAATGTGCGCGCAAAACCGGCCCAGGTCAGATTGGATGGTTCCCGCCTCCTGATCGAACCCATGACCAAGTGACATAGTTTTTTGTAATCGCGCTTTGCGGGTAAAATGCGCTCCTATCATCAATTCATCGGGAAATGAAACGTGGCTAAAGTGATCGTTGTGACTTCGGGCAAGGGGGGCGTGGGAAAAACCACGACCAGCGCCAGTTTTTCGAGCGGCCTTGCGCTGCGCGGCAACAAGACCGCAGTGATCGATTTCGACGTCGGCCTGCGCAATCTCGATCTCATCATGGGATGCGAGCGCCGCGTGGTGTATGACATCATCAACGTCATCAACGGCGAGGTCTCGTTGAAGCAAGCGCTGATCAAGGACAAGAACTGCGACAACCTGCACATATTGCCCGCATCGCAAACCCGGGACAAGGATGCGTTGAGCCTGGAAGGCGTAGGGCGCATACTCAATGAATTGAAGGAAAGCTTCGATTTCATCGTCTGCGATTCTCCTGCCGGGATAGAGGCGGGCGCATTCACCGCGATGTATTTCGCCGATGAGGCGCTGGTGGTCACCAATCCGGAAGTCTCTTCCGTGCGCGACTCGGACCGCATCCTCGGTATACTGGCTGCGAAATCGAAACGCGCGGTCGAAGGGCAGGAGCCTGTCAAGGAGCATCTGCTGGTCACCCGCTACGATCCCAAACGCGTGAATGCCGGCGAGATGCTCTCGGTCACGGATATCCAGGAGATCCTGCGCATTCCGCTGCTTGGCGTGATTCCGGAATCCGAAGCGGTGCTTCAGGCATCCAATGCGGGCAACCCCGCAATACATCTGGAAAAGAGCGATGTGGCCGATGCGTACAAGGATGCGGTGAGGCGCTTCATGGGAGAAGAAGTGCAAATGCGCTTCCTGACAGAGAAGGCGGGATTCTTCAAGCGCCTCCTGGGAGGAGCCTGAGATGTCCATGATAGCCAGCCTGATCGATTATCTGCGTGGCGGAGAAAAAAAATCTGCAGCCGTCGCAAAGGAACGACTGCAGATCATACTCGCCCACGAGCGCGCGGGCAGGGGCACCGCAACGCCGGATTATCTGCCGGCATTGCAGGAAGAACTGATGGCAGTGATCGCCAAATACATCCATGTGGACAGGAATTCATTCAAGGTTCAGCTTGAAAAGCACGACCAGTACGACGTGCTGGAACTGAACATCACGTTGCCGGACAACCGCGAGCATTGATGCACTCCGAGCGGATCAGGGTAGCGTCACGAGCTTGAGCGAAGTGGCGATCACATCGGCGGTCATCCTGTCCATGATGGGTCCAAGGTAGGGAAGCGAAACGCTCAGGATCAAAAAGCCTATCGTCAGTGTGATGGGAAAGCCGATCGCGAACAGGTTCAGCTGCTGTGCGGCGCGGTTCAGTATGCCCAGCGCCAGGTTGGTGATCAGGAGTGCTGCCAGCAAGGGAAGCGAGATCTGCAGTCCGTAGATGAAGATGCTGGCACCCCACTTGACCAATGCATAGTAGCCTTGCGCGGGCATCATCTGCCCTACAGGCAGCGCATGGAAGCTCTCTGCGATCAGGGAGAGTATCATCAGGTGCCCGTTCAAGGTCAGAAAAACGAGCGAAGCGATGATGCCCAGCCATTGCGAGATGACAGCCGAATTGCTGGCTGTCCTGATGTCATAGAAACTGGCAAAACCTATCCCCATGAGCATGCCCGAAAGCTCACCAGCCAGTTCCACCGCAGAGAAGATCAGTCGAACGGTGAAACCCATCGCGCTGCCTATGATGACCTGCTGAATGATGATGAGAACGCCCTGTATCGAGCCGACCGGAACGGATGGCATGGGGGAAAGCGTCGGCCCCAGTAGTATCGCCAGCAACACCGACAGACCGATCTTGACGCGCACGGGAGTTTGCTGGTCGCCAAAAATGGGCGCGCTCGCGATCAACGCGAGCACGCGCACCAGAGGATAGAGGAAAGCCGCAAGCCACATGTCCAGTTGCGCGCTGGTTACGCTGATCATGAATTATCCGGCCAGCCAGGGTATGTTGCCGTAAAGCCTCTGGATGAAATCCACCATCATGCTGACCATCCATGGGCCCAGAAATATCAGTGCGGCAAAGATACCTATGAGTTTCGGAATGAAGGACAGGGTCTGTTCGTTGATCTGTGTGGCAGCCTGAAAAACGCTGACCACGAGGCCGATGAGCAGGGCGCTCAGGAGCAGCGGGCCTGCGAGCATCAGGATCAGTTCTATGGCCTGCTGGCCCAGCGTCATCACGGATTCCGGCGTCATCTCGCTCCCTTCAGGTATAGAAGCTCTGCGCGAGAGAGCCTATGAGCAGGTTCCAGCCATCCGCCAGTACAAACAGCATGATCTTGAAAGGCAGCGAGATGGTGGAGGGGGAGAGCATCATCATGCCCATGGACATCAGGATGCTGGCGACCACCATGTCTATGATCAGAAACGGTATATACACCACAAAACCGATCTGGAAAGCCGTCTTCAGCTCGCTGGTCACATAGGCAGGAACCAGCAGGCGCATCGGCACGTCTGCCGCGCTTTGCAGCGGGGCGCTGTTCGATATCTTGACGAAAAGCGCAAGATCGGTCTGCCTGGTCTGGCGCAGCATGAAGGTCTTGAGCGGCACTATCCCTTTATCGATGGCCTGCTGGAAATCCATACGGTTCTCGCTGTAGGGAAGATAGGCGTCCGTGTATATCTTGTCGAAAACCGGGGACATCACGAAAAAAGTCAGGAACAGAGACAGCCCGATCAGCACCTGATTGGGCGGCGAAGTAGGTGTACCCAATGCGGAGCGCAGCATACTTAAGACGATGATGATGCGCGTAAAAGAGGTCATCATCAGCAGGATGGCCGGCAGAAAACTCAGCGATGTGAGCAGCAGGAGTGTCTGCAGGCTCAAGCTATAGCTCTGTCCGCCACCCGCCGCGGCCTTGCTCGTGATCGCGGGCACGGCGATCTCTGCCCAGGCACCGTGGCTTGCGAAGAGTAACGCCAGAACAAGCAGCAACCTACGCAGCATCTTCACTGCCTTGGGCTGCACGTTTTTTGAGCAAGGAGAGTATCTTGCCGAACTGGTGATCTGCATCCGGCAGGGGGGAGACGCTGTCGTCCTTTGCAAGGGTGTGCAGGGTGCGGATTTGTCCGGGACCCACGCCCACGAGCAGCCAGGTTTCCTTGATTTCAACAAGCACGACGCGCTCCCGCTGGCCGACAGCCACGCTGCCGATGACCTTGAGCAGATTTCCACGCCCTTGCTGCGCGACATTCATGCGCTTCAAAAACCAGGCAACCGCGACGATTGCGGCCAGCACGAAGAGCAGGCTCAGCGTGATCTTGATCATGCCGCCTGTAGTGACCACCGAAGGCATTTCGATGGGGCGCGTGGCTGCCATGGCCGAGTTCCCGATCAGCAACAAGAAGATGCAAAGCTGCTTCATGGTCAGCGGTTCACACGGCGCAGGCGTTCCGAGGGCGTGATGATGTCGGTCACGCGTATGCCGAGCTTGTCGTTGACGACCACGACTTCCCCCTGGGCAATCAGAAATCCATTGATCATCACATCCAGCGGTTCGCCTGCCATGCCGGAGAGTTCGACCACGGAGCCCTGCGCCAGCTGCAGCAGGTTCTTGATCGGCATCTTGGTGCGTCCGAGTTCTACGGTCAGCTGCACGGGGATGTCGAGGATCATGTCCAGATCGTTGGTGGCGGCGCCTGAACCGCCTCCGCCGAATTTCTCGAACACATGCGGCTTGCTTGGCGGTGGAGGCGCTTCCTGTTCGGCCATCGCGGCGGCCCAGTCGTCGGCACTCGTAGCGCTTTCCGCAGCGGCCTGTTCCGACATGGCTGCTCCCCAGTCGTCAGCGGTGATGGCAGTATCATCTGACATTGTCGTCTCCTTCATTGTTCGTCAGCATCTTCACGATCCTGAGCGCATATTGATTGTTGAACACGCCGTACTTGCATTCCATGACCGGTATGCCATCCACGGATGCCGTGATGTTTTCGTTCACTTCCAGCGGGATCACATCCCCATTGCGCATTTTCAGAACCTTCTCCAGCGTGATGGCGGCCTGCCCCAGCGTCGCGGTCAATTCAACCTCGGCGCATTTCACCTGGCTTGAAAGCAGCTGCAGCCAGCGCTTGTCCACAGCCATGTGTTCGCCCTGAACATTGTTGAACAGCAGATCCTTGATGGGTTCGAGCATCGAATAGGGCATGCAGACATGGAACGATCCGCCGTTTCCGCCGAGTTCGATGTCGAATGTCGTGACGATGACGACCTCGTTGGGTGTGGCGATATTGGCGAATTGCGGATTCATTTCGGAACGCACGAATTCAAATTCGAGCGGATTCACGGTCTCCCATGACTTGGTATAGGCCTCAAACACCACCTGCAGCAGGTTGCGTATGATGCGCTGCTCAGTCTGCGTGAATTCGCGACCTTCGACCCGGGTGTGAAAACGGCCATCGCCGCCGAACATGTTATCGACCACGAGGAAGACAAGATTCGGGTCGAAGATGAACAGGCCATTGCCGCGCAGCGGCTTGGCCTGGATGATGTTCAGATTGGTGGGCACGGCGATGTTGCGTATGAATTCGCCAAACTTCAGCACGCGCACGGGGCCTACCGAGATTTCCGGTGTGCGCCTGATGAAATTGAAAAGACCGATGCGGAACAGGCGCGCAAAGCGCTCGTTGATGATCTCCATCGTGGGCATGCGCCCGCGCACGATGCGTTCCTGGGAAGCGAGATTGTAGGCGCGCACCTCTCCTGCGGCCTCCTCGGGATGTTCAAGTGCCTCGTCGGTCTCGCCGTTCACTCCCTTGAGCAGGGAGTCGACTTCATCCTGTGAAAGAAATTCGCTCATTTCCTATTGAATGATAAACGAAGTGAACAAGACTGCCGCAATGCCCTTCTTGGCAGGCGCTGAAGGCGGTGTCGGCGGCGTTTCCGTGCCAGGTGCTACGGAGCGTATGGTGGGCACTGATTTGCGCAGACCCAGGATGAATTCGATCTGCTCCTTGATCTGGCCTGCAAGCTTTTCCTTGCCTTCCACGGTGGAAAGCTGAGAAGGATATTTGCTCTGCAGCAGCAGGTTGACCGTGTTCTGAATCTCCGGCAATTGCGCCTTGATCTTTTCTTCGAGATCCGGATCGGTGATCTTCACGGAGATGCCGATTTGCAGATAGCGATCGGTGTCTTCACGCATCAGATTGGCGGTATAAGTGCCTATTTCGACAAACTTGGGCGGAACCTTGGCATCCTCTTCGACCTTGGCCGCGTTCTTTGCCGACGGCTTCATCACGAAATAGGCGGCTGCGCCTCCGCCTGCCAGCAGCACGACGACGGCAACGATGATCATGATGAGCTTCTTCTTGCTCTTCGGTGGCGCTGCGGCCTCCGCGGTTTCAGCGGCTGGGGCTGGTTTTGCCATGGTGCGATTCCTATTCGAAAATAAGCAGATTATCGCTCAAATTACACATATCACCATACTCTTTTGCGTCATCAGGCAAAGGTGTCGAGCATGCCGGTATGGCGGCGGACAGAGACTTGCGGCACGTTAATTGCAGCCGGTTCCGGCGTGCTGATGATGGTTCTGCTGCTGGGCCTCTGCTGGGTTTCACGGTTGCTGTCGCGCGGTGTCTGGTCGCTGACCGTCGCATTCCCCAGCATGATGCCGTTATCGGCCAGGCTTTCCCTTAGTTTAGGAAGCGCGTTTTCAATGGCATGCCGCACTTCGCTGTGAGGCGATGAGAATTGCGCAGTCGCCTGGTTGTCCGTCACGGAAATGACCACATGCATGGGGCCGAGATCGGGCGGGTTGAGGTGCAGCTCCGCAACCTGGCTCTGCTGGTTACTAAGCCAGCTGATCTTTTGTGAAAATTCGCCAGCCCATGCCGGACTGTTCAAGGGCGCGGAAATGGCAGCCGGACTCGACGGCGCATTCATGGCAAATTGCACAGGTGCCAGTTGCGCGCCTTGAACTTCGCTCAATCTTGTTTCAGGCGTGGATTTGAGTTGAGGCGCGCTGGCCGAATCCTGCAGGACCCTTGAGAAGTCGCTCGTGGCGGCAGCGACCATGGTATTCGATGCGTTGGCATCCAGTCTCGGAGGGGAAAGCGGCTGGTTAGATGCGGCTGCGCCAAGCTTAGGGTCGACCGATGCCGAGGCAGTTGCGCCAAGCTTAGGATCTTCCGGTGACGATGCGGCCGCGCCAAGCTTAGGGTCGACCGATGCCGAGGCAGTTGCGCCAAGCTTAGGGTCTACCGGTGACGATGCGGCCGCGCCAAGCTTAGGGTCTACCAGTGACGAGGCAATTGCGCCGAGCTTTGAGTCGACCGATGCCGAGGCAGTTGCGGAAACAGGCGTGCTCACTGCCGCCGTGCCAGGAGCGGTGCTTGTGACGGCTCTGAGGTCGGGAGCGAATGCGATCACAGGCATGATGACGCCCGCATCCGGCGTCTGCAACGCTGGCTCGCGACGGTTTTTAGTGTCAGTGCTCTTCGCATCTGGCAGCTTGCTGTCTTTCTTGTTCAGGGCCGCGATGGTGATCGATGCGACATCAGGCGGAATAGCGACATCGGGCGAGGGAATCACCGCAGCCGGTGCCTGATTTGCTGCCGCGTTGCTTGTTGGCTTTGCCTGACTTGCCGGAGCCGACTTTTCCTGGACTTGCCGTGCCAGCACTGCGCCGAATGCGTCGCCTGCAGAGGCATCGGTGGGACCTGCATCGCCTTGTTGTGCAGGTGCTGGAGGGGCGCTGGTCACGGGTTTGATCATGATGGTCTCCTGATAATGCCTAGTTGTTTTCCGTATTGAGGATTTTGTACGCGCTCATGCGTCCAGTGTGTTCGTCGGTGATACGTTGTTCCTGCCTGATTTGGATCTTGGTTTGCGTTTCGATGTGGCGCTGCTGCAGCGTGTCAATGGATTTCAATTTGCGCTGCGTGTTGTTGAATTCGCTGCGCCCCATCTGCGTGGAAACCCTGCTCTGCTCGACTGCCTTCGTCTGTTGGGCGATCGCGGCATCCAGCTTGTAGATAAATTCCTGGAAGTTCCTGAGCAGGGCAGGGTCCATCCCCTCCTGGCTTGTAGATTGCATGCGCTCCTGATATTCGCGGCGATACTGATGCAGCATTGCAAGCTGCGCTTGTGCATCGTGCTCCTGCTTGTTGAGTTTGCCAAGGCGGCGCGTGGCTTCTTCGTTTCTGCTATTGGCCAGATCAAGCAGGGTCTGCAATGGAAAGGATTTGTTCATGTCAGTTGGCCTTTTCGAATAGGGCAGCCAGCTGTGCAATGCTGGACTCAAAGGTATCCTGCTGATGCATACCCTGTTTTAGAAAAAGCTCCATCTTCGGATAGAGCCTGATTGCCTCGTCGAGCAAGGGATCGCTGCCGCCTATATAGGCGCCCACATTGATCAGGTCCCGGTTGCGCTGATAATGCGCATACATCTGTTTGAACCGCTGCGTCAACATGGCGTGGTCGGGTGAGGCGAGCCTTGACATTACCCGGCTGATAGAAGCTTCGATGTCGATTGCCGGGTAGTGTCCCTGTTCTACAAGGCGGCGCGAAAGCACGATGTGGCCGTCGAGAATGGCGCGCGCGCTATCGGCGATGGGATCCTGCTGATCATCCCCTTCGGTGAGAACAGTATAAAATGCGGTGATCGATCCGCTGCCCTGGAGGCCATTTCCTGCACGTTCGACTAACTGCGGCAGTTTTGCAAAGACTGAGGGAGGATATCCTTTGGTGGCGGGAGGCTCTCCCACGGCCAGTGCAATTTCCCGCTGCGCCATCGCAAACCTTGTCAGGGAGTCCATGATGAGCAGCACGTTCTTTCCCTGATCCCGGAAATATTCGGCTATGGTCGTCGCATAGGCCGTTCCCTGCAAACGCATGAGCGGAGAGGTGTCGGCGGGCGTTGCGACAACCACCGAACGCGCCATGCCTTCAGGGCCGAGTATGTCGTTTATGAACTCCTTGACCTCGCGTCCGCGCTCGCCTATCAGGCCGACCACCGTGATGTCCGCGCTGGTATAGCGCGCCATCATCCCCAGCAGTACGCTCTTGCCCACGCCGCTGCCGGCAAAGAGTCCCATGCGCTGGCCGCGTCCGACAGTAAGCAGGCTGTTGATCGCTCGCACGCCGACATCCAGCGGCTGGTCTATCGTGGCGCGTTCCAGAGGGTTGAATGGGCGGCTTTGCAGAGGTGCTGAGGCTGTATCCTGCAAAGGTCCCAGTTGATCCAGGGGTTTTCCAGCACCATCCAGCACGCGTCCGAGCAGCATGTTGCCAACCGGCATGTGCTTGGCATGGTCCGACATGCGGCGGCGTGGTGGCCTGCGTTTGCCAGACAGGGTCAGCGCATGCGCAGGTTCAACCGGCTTCACTCGCGCGCCGGGTACCAATCCTGCAACATCGTTTTCTGGCATCAGGAAAAGTTTTTCTCCTGAGAAACCAACGACCTCCGCCTCTATCCTTGCATTGGGCAGATGTATTTCGCAAGTGCTGCCGACGGGCATTTGCAGCCCGACTGCCTCCATCATAAGACCCGTGACCTTGGTCAGGTGGCCGCTGGGCGGCATGGCATTGCAGCCGGCAACATATTCTCTTCCCTCGTTGAGAAACGCCTGCCAGCGCAAGCTTGCAGGGCTAGGCTCACGATTCGTCCTGATTTCTTCGGGCAGTTCCAGCGTCAGGTCTTCAGCCATGATCTGTCCTGTCCGATGGATTCGACGATGGCCTGCCAGCGCGCCTGATTGGTTGCATCGATGTGGCTGTGCGCAGTTTCGACACGGCAGCCGCCGCGTTCGATTTTTGCATCTGTGAAAATCTTCCATCCGGAATGCGCAAGCTGTTCTCCCATTTCCTTGCGCACCAGTTCTGCGTCAACTGGATTCAGGATCAGATGCGCATTCTGGTTGAAATGGGGCAGGCTGCTGATGGCGGAGCTGACCACCTTGAGTATCACTTCCGGGTTGACCCGCAGATTTTCAATGGTCATCTTGTGCGCGATTTCGAGCGACAGATCCAGCAGCGATTGCGCCAACTGCTGATCGACCTGGTTGAGCGCGACTTGCAAATTCTGCATCAGCGTTTGCAGCGCAACGGTTTCACGCTGCGCCAACTGCATGCCTGCAGCATATCCCGCGTTGTAGCCGTTGGCATGTCCCTCGTCATGGGCCTTCTTCCGGATGTTCTGCAGCTCTTCGGGGGATGCAACCTGTGGCGCGGGATCGGCCTGTTCGCGTTTGGGCGCCACGTCAAAGGACGCCAGCTCCCAACGCTGAAACGCGGTAAGCTGTTCCTTTGGAATGACCTGTCCTGTCGGGAGTTCAGACATAGGCATCCTCCTCTCCCTTGCCGCCGAGTGCAATCTGGCCATCGTCAGACAGGCGTTTCACGATCTTGAGTATCTCTTTCTGATTGGATTCGACCTCGCTCAGTTTGACAGGGCCCTTGGATTCGAGATCCTCGCGCATCATCTCGGCCGCACGCGATGACATGTTCTTGAAGATCCTCTCGCGCAGCTCTTCGCTTGACCCCTTGAGCGCGATGATCAGCGCCTCGGACTGGACTTCGCGCAGGATGAGCTGTATGCCTCTGTCATCGATCTCAAGGATGTTCTCGAAGACGAACATCTTGTCTTCGATCTTCTGCGCGAGTTCCGGGTCGAAGCTGCGCACCTTCTCCATCATCTCCGCTTCCAGTGTGCCGCCCATGAAATTCAGGATTTCCGCTGCAGTGGCCACCCCTCCCTTGAGCGTCTTCTTGCCCGTCTGTCCGCCGCTCATCAGCTTGCTCAGCACATCGTTCAGTTCGCGCAGCGCGACTGGCTGCACGCCATCCAGCGTCGAGATGCGCAGCAGCACGTCGTTGCGTGTGCGCTCGGTGAACATCTTCATGATGCTTGCAGCCTGATCGGCTTCCAGGTGCACCAGTATGGTCGCGATGATCTGGGGATGTTCGTTGCCTATCATTTCTGCCACGGCGCCAGGGTCCATCCACTTCAGGCTCTCTATCCCGCTGGTGTCGCTGTTGTGCATGATGCGGTCGAGCAAACCGGCGGCCTTGTCATCGCCCAGCGCCTTGGTGAGCATGTTGCGTATATAGGAATTCGAGTCCAGGCCTATCGTGGTCTTGGTTGATGCCGTGACCAGGAAGTCGTGAAACACCTGCGCGATCTGTTCGCGGGACAGGTTGTTCAGCGCGACCATCGCCGAGCTGATCTTCTGCACTTCCTTGGGCTCGAGGTATTTCAGCACCTCGGCTGCCTCGTTCTCGCCCAGAGACATCAGGAAGATGGCACTGTTCTGTATGCCCTCATTCATTGCCGTTCACCCATTCCTTGATCACGCTGGCCACGATCTTGGGTTCCTGCTGCGCGATCTGCTTGGCGACATTGAGATTGTGCTCATAGGATACGGGTGCGGACACGATGGGCTCCTCTTCGGGATGCTCTGCGGCAGCCTGGGCGGGCTCATGGTTCACATGCTCATCGACCCTGAAAGCTTCGAGCGGCCGCAATGCGGGTTTGATGACCTTGAACACCACGAGCAGCATGACGATCGTGATGATCAGATACTTGGCGATCTGCTTTGCCAATTCTATCATGTCCGTCTGCTGCCAGATCGGAATCTCTTTCGCTGCTTCCCCGTAATCCTTGAAGGATGCATTCTCGATGTTCAGCGTGTCGCCGCGGCTTGTATCGAATCCCACCGCATCTTTCACCAGCAGGTCTATCTGCGCCTTTTCCTTGTCGCTCAGCGGCTTGGAGCTCGATTTTCCTTTGGCATCTGCGCTCTTGCGGTCGTTGACCACCACTGCCACAGACAGGCGCTTGATCGTGCCGACGGGCATCACGGTGTGGCTGATGGTGCGGTTCAATTCATAGTTGACCGTGGATTCCTTGTGCAGGTTGTCCAGTTTGGGGGCGTTGGCAGCCTGAGCCCCTTGCTGCGCATTGGGCGGGGCCACGATCGGTGCGGTCGCAGGAACAGGGGGCTGGTTGGTCAATGCTCCGGGCACGCCGCTGGCAGAAAGACCCGAACCGTTCAGCGTTTCGCTGTTCTGCTGGCTGCGTATGCTGGACTCCTGAGGCGTCGGGTTGGGTTTGTAGACTTCCGCGGTCTGCTCGATGCGCGCGAAATCGATGTTCGCCGTGACCTGGGCACGCACGTTGTCGGCGCCATAGAGCGGGGCCAGAATGTTCTCTATGCGCTTGATGTAACCCTGTTCGATCTGTTTTTCGTATTCGATCTGCTTAGCATCCAGGCCCGAGCCATTGTCATCCTGGCCCGCGCTCAGCAGCGTCCCGTCCTGATCGACGACGGTGACATTCTTGGCCTCGAGATCGGGCACACTGCTCGAGATCAGGTGGACGATTGCGGAAACCTGCCCCGAGTCGAGCAGTCTGCCGCCGCGCAAAGTGAGAACAACGGAGGCGCTGGGTTTCTGCTGTTCCTTGACGAAGACGCTGGGCTTGGGTATGGCCAGATGGATGCGCGCGGAAGCCACGGCGCCTATGGTCTGCACGGAACGCGCAAGCTCCCCTTCAAGTGCTCTCTGGTAGTTGACCTGCTCGGCAAATTGCGTGATGCCGAATTTCTGGTTTTCCATCAGCTCAAACCCAACGGTGCCTCCCTTCGGAAGGCCCTGGCTTGCCAGCTTCAGGCGCGCCTCGTGGACTTCGCTGGATGGAACCATCAGCGCACCGCCGCCTTCGGCGAACTTGTAGGGGATGTTCATCTGCTGCAGCGATTCGATGATCGCGCCGCCATCCCTGTCCGACAGATTGCTGTAGAGCACGCGGTAGTCGGGGGTCTGCCCCCATATCCATGCCCCGATCAGCAATGCGATCAGTGCGGCAACACCTATGCCCAGCCCCATCTTCTGCTGAAGGGTAAGACGCTCAAAGTTGCCGAGCATTGTGGGTGCCGCGCTCATTTGTTGTTCGGCCATGATTCTATCGATACTTTGGGATGACAGTGCCATTATCCGCGCAATGCGGATTTTTGAAAGGAGGAATAGGGGGAAAATCCGGCGCCTGTTCTTCTGATGCGGTGCGCACGGGTTTGATTACAGTTCGTTCCGTCAGATGCAACACAGGAGTCATGAATGAACAGCATATCGCCAATGGATGGGTTGCTTGCGCAAATGCGCGTCGCAGCGGCTGCGGCCGGCCTTTCCACGCAGGCGGCTCAGGCTGCGCCTGAGCAGGCCAATTTTTCTTCGGTGCTAAAGAATGCGCTCGACGGAGTGGCACAATCCCAGGCGACTTCAGAAACCATGCAGAAAGCGTTCCTGATGGGGGACGACAAGGTGAGCCTGAGCGACACCATGATCGCGGTTCAGAAGGCAAGCATCAACCTGCAGACTGCCGTTCAGGTGCGCAGCAAGCTCGTTCAGGCTTACAATGACATCATGAACATGCAGGTTTAAGTCTCAGCATGAAATCGTCGGGGCTACAAGGCGCGTGTGAATTGGGTATGATCCGGTAAAGTGATATACGGTTTTGAGATTCGAGGGGGCGATAGTGAGACTAACCGATGAACAGGCTCAGGCGATTCGTCAACTTGCCAGGGAGATTGCGGGTGAGCATTGTAGTGTGCGTGTTTTTGGCTCCAGGCTGGATGATGAAGCGCGTGGGGGCGATCTCGATTTGTTGCTGGAATTGACGGATGTTGTGCGTAATCCGGCATTGATCGCTGCGCAATTGTCTGCCCGGGTATCGCGCGCGATGCAGGGACGAAAAGTGGACGTGCTGCTAAGCGCGCCTAATCTTATGCGCTTGCCCATTCACGACATCGCATTCAGGGAAGGACAATTGTTATGACAGTGGGGCCGAAGAATGCATTGCGCCTGCAATTCTTGGCCCGGGTCGTGAACAAGGAGTGCAAACATTTGGCGACCACGGATACCCGTCTGTTCAAAGCCTTGTTTACGCCGGAGGATGTGGCAAGGCTCGAAACCGACCCTGACTTGGCTGAACGGGTGGAAGCTTTTGTGGGCAGGTTTGGCCGCTTGCAGGGTACCGTGGCAGACAATTATTGCCAGAAGTTCTGGCAGCCCTGGGTGAAAAAGTATCTTCCGCGTTGGACAATCTGGATCGCGCGGAACGCCTGGGCTTGTTCAAGTCAGCTGACGAATGGATGTCTATGCGCAGCCTCAGAAATCAGATGATACACGAATACGTCGAGGATCCGGTTTTACTCGCCAATGCGCTGCAAACCGGGCATTCCTTTGCGCCCGAGCTCATTGCCGCAGCCAATAAATTGATTTCCGAAATCGAGCAGCGTGGCTGGGTGTGATCGTATGCGTGTAACGGATCGCGGATAAATCGTATGACCCGCAGTATGTGCGTTTTGTGGCTTGCACTGCGGTGTTAAGGTGGATCGTTCCTGTTGCGCTGCATCGCGGTGACATAGCGCTGCAGCAGTATCATCGCAGCGCCATCCAGCCCCCTGAATTCGCATCCGGCGCGCCGCAATGTCCTGCCATCCGGGGTCGAAAGCACAACCAGATTTTTGACCTCTATCGTGCCGTTCAGTTCGCCGATGTCGGGCAGGCTGATCCGGCAATTCGTATAACGCTTACCGGGAGCCAGCAGCGTGTCCTGTTCCGTGCAGGTAAGACCCACCCCGCCGCCGCTGATGTCCATGATGGTCGCTTCGTGAAACGCGCTCTTCTCCGCATGCGGGATCACGCAATTCAGGGGATTTTCGACAGGCGCCGTCAGACGATAGTATTCGCGGCGCTGCAACCGGTGCAAACTTTTTGGAAACGGCAGGAACAACGCAGGCTGGCCTTCAAGCGTCGACAATGTTGCCTTTCCTGATATGAACTGCAACTTGATCTGCGCATGCGAACTCACGAAGATCAGCCTTTCGTTCTTCAAGAGTCGCATGTTCTCGTGCGGGTTTCTGCTCTGCTCGAGCCAAAGGCCGGTCGCATCCGCTTTCAGCAGCGTGGTCAGTATGAAGTCGTCAGACTCGGATGCATAGAGTGCGATGCGCGATGCATTCTTCACGAGATTCTGCAGGAAAAAGTCTATCTCCCGGGGCGTCGTGATGCGGTATCGATCATCTTCCTTGCTTGTCAGAATCTCGATCTTGAGCGGTATGTCCTTTTCCATGCTGGGATGCGACCGTATGAATTGCCCTGCATGATAGCAAAATTAGGGTTTCTTGATCGGCGGAAATGAGCCATGTTCCTCATGCTCCAGACGGTATATCCAGGCCAGCAGTTCGGCGACTGCAAGATAAAGCTGCGGCGGGATCTGCTGATCCAGCTCCACCTGCATCAGAAGGCCCACCAGATCTGCGGATTCGTGCACATAGACCCCGCTTTGCTTTGCGCGCTCGATGATCGCCTGCGCGATCAGGCCGCGCCCCTTGGCGACGACCTTGGGCGCGCCATCCCCTTGCCCGTATGCCAGCGCGATCGCCGCCTGTCTGTTCGTGGTCATGATTTCTCCACGACGGCGGAGGACAGGGGGATGCCCGCACTCTTCATCGCCGTTGCAAGCTCGGGAAGGCGGCGATCGAAGAGGGTGCGCGCATCTGTGTTTCCGGCATAGAGTGCAATCCTGACCGCGCCCTGATGAAAGGTAAGGCTCGCCTTCACGTCGCCCAGGCGGGGAAGATCGAGCTGCATCTCGGTGTGCCACTGACGCTCGTCAGGGTGGCTCGAACGATGCTCGGGCTCTCCCTGGATTTCCCACTGCATCTGCTGGTTGGGCCAGACCTGACCTGACCAGGCAAGCTGATGCGTCTCCAGCGTGTGCAGTTGCTGCTGCACAAGCGGGATCAACTCCTTCGCGATCGGAAACGGTGCGCTCGAAGTCGAATTCGAATTCGAAATCGCATTTGGCGATGCATTCGATGTCGGGCTGGATGGCATATCCGAAGGTGCGCCTGTCGCCGCGCCCCTGGGCTGCGCCTCCGCAATACCCGTGCTTGATTGCTGAAGGGCTGCGGCAGGGGTATCAGGCTTGACCGCTGCCGCGCGTCCTGGCTCTGGTTGAGCCGGCACAGTCCCTGTTCCAGGGGGCGCGGGCTGACTGTTCGTTGCAACCTGGACCAGCTGGTTTTGCGGCTCCGTGAGAAGTTGCGCCGTGCTGAGTTTTCCTGCGACCCATTGCGCCTGATGAGATTCGTAGAACAGGCCGCTGTTGGCCAGCGCGTCTTTCAGCGCGACGGCCAGTTTCACCGTTTCTGGAGCCGTATCCGCGCTTGGCCAGACAGCCTTGCCGGAAGCGGATTCGACGAGCGTTTTTGACGGGGCCTGCTGTGTCAGGTTGGAGAGCAGGCGGGAAGTCGAGCTGAGTTCTTCCGCGGTCGAGATCGGCGCACTTGATGAGGTTACGCCGAAGGAAAGGCGGGGGCTGGTGGACAGGACCTGCAGCGCGATCTGGCTACCGACCTTGATCTGCCCGGGCAACTGCAATTGCATGCTTTGGCCCGCGATCTGCACCTTGTATAGTCCGGGGCTCACCTGTTCCTGTATGGTGGCCTGGATCTGCTGGCCGACTTCGAATTTGATGGCAGCAGTGCTCTCGCTCACGACCTGTGAAACGGCAGTACTTTCCGCCTGCGAGAGCGCGGTCGCGGCTGCGACGGGTCTTCCCTGTGTGCTGTTGATCGGGCTTGCGGGCTGCATGAGCGATCCTCAATTACCTGTCAGCATTTTTCATCCGGCCTGCTTGCCGGAGAGGGCAAGGCGTATCTGCTCCAGAACGCTTTCCAAATGCTGCATGACGTCGTTGTTCCAAAACCGTAATACCGTATATCCCTGACTGCCTAGCCAGGCATCGCGCTTCCGATCGTGCTCGACCTGCTCGGTATGCTGTCCGCCGTCAATCTCGATGATCATAGAAGAGGGTGACCCCAGAATTATCCCTTTCACTGAGGGCAGAGTGACTCGTCTTTTCTTCCCCTCTCCTCAGTGAGAGGTGCGGCCCCAGTTTTATTCCCTCTCCCTCGGGGAGAGGGGCGGGGGAGAGGGGCTATATCCCGCCGTAAGCCTTGTTCAGAAGCTGCGACTGCTGGTTGCTTTTCATGATGACTTTCAGTTGTTTCATCCAGGTCTCGGTCTCGCTGCGGATCTTTGCATCATCCGAAAGTATTTTTTTCAGCAACTCAACCATGCGTAGCCTGGCTGCTTCATCGGGCATTTCATCGACATCTGCCATGCCTGCGATGCGCTCGTTGTACTGCGGTTCGAGCTCGATCAGCCTGTCCCATTCCCCGCGACTGGCGAAGGTGCGCATCTGCGCAGCCAGTATGGCGAGCGATTCATAATCCAACAGGGACTGCCGCGCATCCATCCAGTCAGCCTCTCGCGTATGTCAGTTGCTCGGCTTGTGCGGGCCTTGTGACAGGCGGGACAGGCACTTCTGCCGCTGCAGCATGAGGGCGTATGGACTCCCAGGCTTCCTTCAGCTCGTTGAGCAGTTTGGCAACCTCGTCGAGCGCGGCGGTGTCGCTGTTGATGTTGGCGGCCAGCAACCGGTGGCTCATGTATTCGTAGAGTGCGGCGAGATTGAGCGCCAGATCGCCGCCGACATCCTTGTTGAGACTTGCATTGAGCCCGCTGTCTATGATCAGGATCGCGTGCGAGATGGCCTTCCCCCTGCCTGCAACATCCTTGCGCAGGATGCTGCTTTTCGCGTTGGCGATCGCAAGCAGCGCACCCTGATAGAGCAGGGAGATCAACTTGTGCGGGTCGGCCGAAACAACACCGGTATCGATGCCGACCTTGTTGTATGCATTGATTGCAGCATGAGTAATCATGATGATGTCCTATAACTTGGAGAGTTGCTGGGTCAGAAAGGCACTGGTGCTAGTCATGGTGGTCATTATGGTGTTCAGTGCGGTATATTGGGCCGTGTACATCGCCTGCTTGGCAATCAGCCCCTGCTGAAGCGCGGCAATCTGCTTTGCAGCGTCGCTGATGTTCGTGTTGAGTTCATTGGTGCTGGCAGTCAGCGAGCCGCTACTGGAGAGCAGCGAAGTCAGATAATTGTTGATCGTATAGGCGTAGCCGTTCGAATAGCTGACCGTGCCGCGCGAGCCTGTCGTGCCTCCTGACACCAATATCGACAGGCCCTGCGAATTGCCGCTGCTCGAGGTGAGCATCTGCCCGACCCCGTTGGCACCTGCTCCGTTGATGGTGCCCTGAACGTCCGTTCCCGAAAGGGCAACAGGCGCGCCGCCAAACAGGTTTGCAGCGCCGTTTCCGCCGTTGAGTCCCACGCTGTAGGCGCTGCCGTAATTGTTGGTGGTGATGGCAAGGTTGCCCGATGCGTTGATGCTGGCAGAGATGCTTATGCCTGCCGCCGACATCGCGCTCGATCCGTTGAGCAGCGACTGGATTTCGGTGGCCAGCGCCTGAGAACTCGAATAGGTCGCAGGCGGTATCGTGAGTGTGACGCTGGTACCGTTCACGGCCATGTTGACCGTGTCGTTGACGCCTGCGGTGATGGTCAACCCCGGCGCGGCGGAGCCCGTCAGGCTGCCCTGTGTGGCAAGATGCGAGATGCTCAAGGGATAGGTGCCGGGCTGCGTGCTGTTGGTGTAGGAATTGTAGGTGACCAGGCTGTCCGAGGCGCTGCCTGTTGCGGCAAACAATCCTGCGACATCCTTGAAGTTGTTCTGCAGGGCCGTGGCAAGCAGGCCGCTGTTGACCGACAGTGTGCCATCGGGCTGCGAATTGATGCCTATCTGCGCCAGGCTGTTCAGCGATCCCGCGCCTTGCGCCGGCGTATTGAGCAAGCCGTTCAGGTCGGACTTGATGTTGAGTATCGCAAGATTCCCCTGCAGGATGGCGGCCGTTTGCGTGGAAGGATCATAAGCCGTCATCTTCGCCAGCGTGGTCGACAGCGCATTGTAGGCCGACACGAAACTGTTCACGTTCTTGGTGACGGTGGCGGTATCTGGAGCTACCGTCAGCGTGACGGGCGTTGCGGAGGGCTTGGTCAGGTTCACCGTCACGCCGGGTATGACGTCCGATATGATGTTCGATGCCTTGCTCGCGGAGATGCCGTTGACGGTGATGTTCGCATTGAGCGCCGCGAGAGACTGATTCAGGTCCTGTCCCGTGGTCGAAGTCGGATCGTAGGAGAGCAGGGAGCTTATTGTCGCGTCTCCAGACACAGATATCTTCATGCTGTTCGCCGCACCGGTGTTGCTGGATGTCAGCACAAGACGGTATGGCGTGCTGCTGCCATCGTTGACGATGCTGGCATTAACGCCGATGTTGGCCGCATTGATCGCATCGCGTATGCCCTGCAGCGAGTTGTTCGAGCTGTTTATCGTGACGGTCTTGATGCCGCCGCCTGCCGATGTGAAGGTGGTGCCGGCACCGTAGACGCCGCCCGTCGCCGTGCCGTTGATCGTGCCGAAATCGAATGACAGCGTGGTGGTCGCACCCGAGCCTATCGCAGTGGACAGGCTGGTCTGGCCTGCTGCGACCAGGTTCTGCGACTGCGCGAGGTTCGCCACCGTCAAGGAATAACTGCCGGGTGCGGCGCTGGTCAGCGCGGTCGCGGACATCACCGTGGGATCGGATGCGGTGGCCGTGACCGCCTGGAAACTGCTGGCGCTGGTCAGGGATTGCAGCGCGGTCTGGAAAGTGGACACCGCGCTTTGCACCTGTCCGATGGCGGACAGCTTGGCCTGATAGCTGGCTGTTTGATTTTGCAATGCGGTGATCGGATACTGCTCCGTTGCCATCAATTGGCTCACGAGCAAAGGCACGTTGAGCGCGCTGGTTCCTATTGTGGGTGCGGTGCTGACGCTGCTTGATGATGACATGATGTTAAGCCTTCTGCTGAATCAGCAAACCTGACGCCGTCTGCACCGGCGTCCTGGAAATTGACGCCTGCTGCAGCTGCTCCTGCATCAGCCCGATAGCCTCAGATATCGCCAGCATCTGTTTCGACGGGAACTGGCCTATCACCTGGTTGGTCTGCGTGTCCGTCAGTTTGACCACGGTCTCGTGAGTCGCCTGATCGACGCTGAACGTGAGACTCTTGCCGGCATCCTGCATCGCCTGATTGGTGTTCTGTATTGCGCGCTGCAGTTGCGCTGCGGTGGGTGACGTCTGCACGGATGGCGCTGGCTGAACGGCCTGCAATGTCTGCAAGACGGGCGAGGCCTGCGGGGCAGGCGCATTGCTGGCCACGGCCGGTTGGGGTGTTGCGCTGGAGGTATTCTGGATAAGCACTTTGCTTCTCCTTGCCTGTCTTAAAGAAACGCTGAATTATTCATTTCCATCTTCATCATGAATGGATTCCCGCATGGGCAGGAATGACAGCAACGAATGAGTCAGCATTGCCACGGGTTCGACGTTGAAAAATCCCGGCCGGTATTCTATATAAATCCCGGCCGGAATGGTAAACATGATACTCGCTTTGCGATTCCTTTTAATTTCCCTCCTCCGCTTGCGGGGTAACCAGCGACTTGGCTATCGTTTTTTGATAGCCTAGTCGAATGGCTAGTTGCTTCATCAGAGGATTGGGAAGAGGGAATCCTTCAAGCTTAACGCAGCAGCGTCAGAACCTGGTTGGGCTGCTGGTTCGCCTGCGCCAGCATCGCATTGCCTGCCTGCTGCAGGATCTGCGTGCGGGACAACTGGGCCGTGGTTGCAGCGTAATCGGTGTCCTGAATCCGGCTCTGTGCTGCGGTCAGGTTGGTCGATGTCGTCTGCAGGCTGCTCACCACCGAGGCGAAGCGGTTCTGTATCGCACCCAGGGCCGCCTGAGAAGTCGCCACCTGGGACAGCGCGCCGTCGATCACGGCCAGCGCAGCGGTAGCGCCTGCAGCCGTCGAGATGTTGATGTTCGCCACGCTGTTGACGGTGGAAGTCGTCGTGGGTGCTGTGGTGCCGACAGACAGACCTGCAACAGATGGTTTCGCACCGCCGATGACGATACCCGCTGGATTGGTACTGGTCAGCGTCACGGTGCCAGTGTTGTCAATGCCACCACCCACTGCCTGTGTTCCGAGCTGAGTTAAACCAGTCGCTGCTGCCGCCGCCGTCTGATCGGCCGTCGCCGCTGCCGCACTGGCTGCTGTACCGCCCAAACCGAATTGGACCGCACCGGCGCCGGTGCTCGCAGCGACAGTGATGACACCTGTTGTCGTATTGGCTGAAACGGTCGCCGTGCTGCCAGCCGTGGTCAACGCGGTT
The DNA here is from genome assembly GCA_021783995.1 of Pseudomonadota bacterium. Taxonomy (GTDB): domain Bacteria; phylum Pseudomonadota; class Gammaproteobacteria; order Burkholderiales; family Gallionellaceae; genus Gallionella. The sequence goes on along the minus strand of JAJXTH010000005.1, from coordinate 48,486 downwards.
TGTATTGCATTGGAAAGCTGCTGTCCATTGTAAGCGACGCCCCCGTTGTTTTGGGTTCCCACAGTGCCCGAATTCAGCACAAACCCGGCGGCATTGGCAGTTGAAGTGGCCAAATCCACGGTGACTGCGGCCTGTGCAGCCGTCAAGCCTGCCGAGACCTGTGTCGAGGTCCTCACGGCCTGGACCGCGAGTGTCAATGTACCCACAGTGCCGCTTGCAGTCAGCACGTTGGCATTCACTCCCGTGCCTGCAGTGAGTTGTGTTGTAGTAGAAGAGCCATAGGCATTGAAGGCTGCGGCGAAGTTCGCGGCATCCGTTGCCGCGTTGCCAGTGGCAACCAGATTGATGGTGCCTGTGACAGAGCCAGTGACTCCGATGGTGTAAGTGCTGCCCGCCGTCAGGTTGTTGATTGTCAGTGTGGCGCCCGCAGATGAAGCACTTGCTGGTACTCCTGAATTAGTCACAGCTTGGCTAGACAGATTGACCGCACCCACTGACACGCCGTTTGCCGTGATGGTGTTGGCGGCAATGGTGCCACCTCCTGCAGGAACGCCGGGTGTAAACGTAGTAGACGTAGTGAGTATAGATCCTCCCGTGGCGGCATAAGCTTGCTGACCTACGTTGGTTGCAGACAATCCTGTCTGAGCAAGGAAGGTGTTCAGGCTTGTGGTGGAAGTGGTGGAGGTGCCGCTGCCGTTCATGTCGATGTTGATGTCGCGTCCGTCCGCTGCGGTCAGCGTGAGCGCGCCGGTGGTGGCATTGGCAGTCGCTGTCACGCCGGTCTGGGCGGAGATCTGGTTGATGGCTGCCGCGACGTTAACCCCTTGACCGGCTGCGCTGCCACCACCCAAGATAGCGCCAACGCTGACGCCGTTGATGCTGAAGGTGTTGGCTGCTATCGCGCCTGTCACCGTACCAAATGAAGTGGCCGAATTGCCCGTCACTACTGCGGCGTTGGCTGTTGCAGTCACGCCCGATGTGCCTGACACGTTGTTGATCGCGACTGCAATCGACGAGGCGCTGTCGGCGTTCTGGCCGGGTGCCGTGCCGGCGACCGATGCGCCGACCTGGACACCGTTCAGCGTCAGATCACCCGCTGCGAGGGCTGCTGTGGTCGCGGTGCCGGTGACGGTGCTCTGCGAAGTCAGGCTGGCTGCGCCCAGTGCCGAGGTGCTGGCGCTGGCGATCGACGAAATCTGGATCTGGTTGTTGGCGCCTGCATTCGCACCGACCTGGAATGTCTGCGAAGCAAAGGTACCGTCGAGCAGGTTCACGCCGTTGAAAGAAGAGGTCTGCGAAACGCGCTGAATTTCAGCAGACAGCGCCTGCAACTGGTTGTTCAATGCTGCGCGGTCGGATGCGCTGTTGGTGGCGTTGGCTGCCTGAACTGCCAGGTCGCGCATGGTCTGCAGGTTGTTGGTGATCTGTGTCAGATCGCCGCCTGCGGTCTGTGCCAGGGATATGCCGTCATTCGCGTTGCGTGCGGCCTGAGTGTCGCCGCCGATCTGGGATGTCATGCGGGTCGAAATCGCAAAGCCCGCTGCGTCGTCCGCTGCAGAGTTGATGCGCAGGCCGGTGGCCAGGCGCTGCATCGCGGTGGTCTGCTGGGCTTGCGATGAATTCAGCGCCATCTGCACGTACAGCGAATTCATGTTGGTATTGATATATGAAGGCATTTTGTTTCTCCTTGTGTTGGTGTCCGGTTAAGCTCGATTTCCGTTTACTTTGGTTTGCCTTCATTGTTGAGGCAGATCAACCGCGGTTATTGCAGTTATCGGTGCGGACAAAAAAAACTTTAGGGTTGTTCTGAAAATTGCGTCCGATCGGCGCGAATTTCGGCATTCATTGTGCAAAGGTTTGCGATGCATTGCGACAATCAGCGCTGGGCATGAAGCTGGTTCCTGTCCAGATATATAGAAGGATGATTTTCTGCAGCGGATGAGTAGAAGGACGACGGAACCAAAGCCTGTTTCAGCGCCACCAATAAATGATATTACCGTTTACAGTGGATTTCGATAATCGTTCACCCTGATGTCTAAAAGGGTGATGCATGGAAGAATGAACTGATTCCTGACTTCATGTGACCTGATCAATAAGGCACTTCAATTCTTGTGAATTACTTCCACGACTGCGTCAGCAGCTCATCCAGGGCGTCGGCAATGCGATTGCCTTCTGATGCCAAAGAGCAAACTTTGCTGCCTAACTGGTCGAGAGCGATTGATACGATTTCCAGCGAGTGCAGAACGACTTCGATTCCCTCGACATCAAATACCGGACTCATGCGGCTCAGGCCCAGAACTTCAGATCCGGACAATGAGCTTCGCCGCACCAAGGGGACAACGACTCTGCGTCGATAGTGGTCATATAAAGACGACTGCACGATTACCACAAAAGGAATGCTCTGCTGCTGTCGTCCGATATTTCGGTGAACATCAAATTGTGCCATTTACAGGCTCGAATACTCGTCTGCGAACGATCCTGACTGCTCATTGAAACCGTTCCATACGCTCGCTATCGACCTGGCCTGCTCCTGTTTGTTCAAGCGTTCATGGTGTTTCTGTGCAACGTAGCTGGATAGCAGTGCATCCACCACGGAAGACAGATTCGGAGTCAGCGCTTTAGCCTGAGCAACAATGTCTTCATTCAAAGACAGGTTAACCGGGCGCTTCCGGACAGAATTTGCTTGATGGGTAGTCATGGGAAAATACCTGCATATTGAGTATGCGCATATTATGCGCATTTCAGAAAAGATGGAAGCGCAGGGCAGTGCATCCAGAACAACAAGGGCGCAATCACTTCGGAGATAACTGTAGCATGATGCGTCAGGCGGCGAGTATCTTCCGGACCCCGGATGTTGTGATAGTATGCGCATAAATAAGCAATATAAACGGAGGCCATGCATGATTACCACATCCCCCAAAAAAGCCACAAATATTACCCTTTCCGCCGATGTGTTAAACGAGGCAAAGGCTTTGGGTATCAATATCTCTCAGGCATGCGACCAGTTTCTGCGTGATCTGGTAAGAATCGAGCAAAAACGACGTTGGCAGACCGATCATGCGGAATTCATTGCGGCCTACAATGCCGGCGTGGAGCGCGATGGCTTGCCACTGGATCCCTGGAGGAGTTTCTGAGGTGGCACGCTTCGAGATCTTTCGCAACCTCGGCCCCCATGCTGATGACGTGCCTTATTTGCTGGATGTGCAAAGCGACCTGCTGCAGGGGTTGGATACATGCGTCGTCGTTCCACTGCGCCGCTGTGACCGATTTCCCGCAAGCAAGATTCCACAGCGACTGAGTCCGATTTTCAATATTGAAGGCGTCGCCTGCATGCTTGAAACGCCCAAACTGGCCGCTGTGCCAAGGCGCTTGCTGAAGGAGCCGGTGCATACACTGAGTGCCGAGCAGACGGCAATAACAGGCGCGATCGATTTTCTGTTTCAGGGATTCTGACAAAGGTTATTCAGCGATCACCACGCGGTTCTTGCCGGTGTGCTTGGCCTGATACATCGCCTTGTCGGCACGCCCGATCACCTCGTCCTGGGGCTCTCCTTCCTCGCGCTGTGCGACGCCTGCGCTGAAGGTCACCAGCACGCGTTCGTTTTCGTGCATGAAGAATCGTTTGGTGAGCTCGCGCTGCAACCTCTCGACGATGCCGGCTGCTTCTTCAGCCCCGATGTCCGGCAGCACGATCACGAATTCCTCGCCGCCATAGCGCGCGACCGCGTCCGATGGGCGCAGCGTTTCCCGGATCACGTTGCTCAGATGAACGAGCGCCTGGTCGCCCACATGGTGCCCCATGGTATCGTTCATGCGCTTGAAGTTGTCTATGTCGAGCAAAGCCACGCAAAGCGGCGCGTGGTTACGGTCCACGCGCGTGGATTCGCGCTCGAATGCATCGTCCAGGCCGCGCCGGTTGAGCACGCCGGTCAGCTGGTCCTGATGCACGAGCTCGCTGATCTCGGAGAGCTCCTGTTCGAGCTTCGCGATCCTGGCTTCCGCTTCATCGACCTGGCGGCGCGTCTCCAGCAGTTCCTCGTGAGAGCGCAGCGCGCTGGTCTGGATGATGCGCGTGTCCTGCATGATGTCCTCGAGCAAGTTGCCAAGCTCGTTGAGATTGTTGGTCTTTGCGATCTTCTCGCTGTAACCCTCGATCTTCTTGTGATAGTCGCCGGTGCTGGTGGTGATGGCGCCCAGGCGGTCGATGAAGGTGGTCATCAGATTCTTCAGCGTGGACTTGGCATCCGTCAGGCTCTTCTTCAAGAGGCTCTGCTTGATGATCGCCTCGCGCAGGCTGCGTTCGGCATCCGCGATCATGTGCTTGTCCAGCGGCTTGCTGATGATCTCGTTCAAGGTGTTGATCTGGCCGTGCAGCCATTCCTCGTCCTCGACCATTTCTCCGACGTTCTCGACGAGCAGCCGCAACAGCCGCACCAGCCCTTCCTGTATCTTGGTCTTGTCGGTTCCGCGCAGCTCGACCCTGAGCCAGAGATGGCGCAGCTTCTGCTGCAGCTCTGTGATCTGCTCGGCAGTCCTGATCGCGCGCACCTGTGTGCAAAGCTGGCGCACCTCGTCGGCAAGCTCGGGCTGCCCGCTGATCGTGCTCTCCAGCGTTTGCGCGAGCAGTTCGGAAAGCTTTGCGATCATCTCGCCGCCCTTGCTCGCAGGAAGCGCGGGGGAAGCCGCGGAAGCAGCAGGAGAGGCGGCGGGTGATGCAGGAATTTCGGCAGCAGCGGGAATCGCATCGGCCAGCGTTTCGGCCATCGGAGTGGCGGACCATGAGCGGATCAGGTTGTGCAGCTTTTCATGCAGCACTTCAGGCTTGGAAGAAAAGCGCGCCAGTACGGTGTCCACGCCTTCCCGTTTGCGCGTGGTGGTAAGCCCCTTGTGCGGCAGGTCGATCTGGCGCAGGAGATTCTTGATGAGGCCAGGCCAGCCCAGGGTGTCTTCTGCTCCCTTGGGGGAAATCCTCTGGATTTCCCTGATGCACTGATCCCAGTCCTCATCGGCAAGCGCCTTCTTGAGTGCCCGCCCTGTGGCTGCAGACTGTTCCGATGCAATCAGGCTCTCGGCCAGATCCTGCAACACCTTCTCGGGCCCGATGGGAAGTGATTCGCCGCTGATCTCGGCAAAGATCTTCGCGTAATGGTCGGGCGTGGGCGCCAGCTTGCGCTGTGCCAGAAGCTTCAGGGTCTCACGGGCGATTTCGGATGGATTTTTCATGTTCTTTCATGTCTGATTCTGGACAGAGTTCGTCAATCCTTGGCATCGACCAGATGGTGGCTGATCGCATAGTGTATCGCCTCCGCATTGTTGGTGAAACCCATCTTGGCCAGCATGCGGCCCCGGTATACGCTCACGGTCTTGGGGCTCAGGCTCATGATCTGCGAAATGTCGCTCAATGATTTTCCGGATGCCATGAGGCACAGGGTCTGGTATTCGCGGTTGGAGAGAGTCTGATGCATCAGCTCCTTCGATTCTCCGATCAGATTGTTCAGGAGCTGCTCCGCAAGGATCTCGCTGATGTATTTCTTTCCGCCGATCACCTGGCGGATCGCCTGGATCAGCACATCGGCTGCGCTCTGCTTGTTGATATAGCCCATCGCGCCTGCCTTCAGGGCACGCACGCCGTAATGGTCCTCCGGGTACATGCTTAGCACGATGATCTTGAGATCGGGCTGTTCGGACTTGAACTGTTTCAGAATCTCGATGCCGTTCTTGTCGGGCAGGTTGATGTCCAGCAGCATGAGGTCGAAATGCTGCGACCTCAACATCGCAAGAGCCTGGGCGCCGCTTGCCGCTTCTCCTGAGATGTTGAGATCGGGATTGTCCTCGAGCAGTTGCTTCAATCCCTTGCGGATCAATGCATGGTCGTCAACGACAAGAATGTTGATCATGGCTGTCAGTCTGTCCCGGGCGAACTCTTCATGCGCTTTGTGTCTGGCATCAGCCGATTTTACCCCAGAAAGGAATTCGCGCGTTGCCAATCGGCTTTTTGCCGGATACATTACCCGCATGAACAATCCGGAAAAGTTGGGAAAATACAGAATCATCGGCGAGCTGGGCCGGGGGGCGATGGGGGTCGTTTACGAAGCGCTTGATACGCTGATCGAACGCAAGGTGGCCATCAAGACGATTCTGAAGTCCAGCGTCAATCCGCATGAATCGGACGAGACCTTCAACCGCTTCCGCCGCGAGGCGCAGGCGGCCGGCCGTCTAACACACCCGAAGATCATCGGCGTCCACGAGTATGAAGAAGACGACCAGATGGCCTATATCGTGATGGAACTGGTGCGCGGCAAGGAACTGTCCGACTATTTCGATCAGGGCAAGCTGATCTCCATCGTGGAGGGGCTGCGCATCGTGATGCAGTTGCTGGATGCGCTGGGTTATCTTCACGCGCATGGCATCGTGCACCGCGACATCAAACCGGCAAACATCCTGTTGACCGGGGAAGGGCAGATCAAGCTCGCGGATTTCGGCATCGCCAAGATGGATGCGGCGGAGCTGACCCATGCGGGCGTGGTGCTGGGCACGCCGACCTATATGGCACCGGAACAGTTCGTGAATGGAAACGTGGATGCAAGGGCGGATCTCTATGCCGCCGGTGTGATCCTCTATCTCGTGCTGACGGGAGAGCGGCCCTTCGTGGGCAGCGTGATTTCCATCATGCATCAGGCAATGCACAGCGACGCTCTGCCACCCTCCGAGCTCAATCCGGATGTAAGCCGTGAACTCGATCAGGTGGTCAGCAAGGCGATGGCCAAGCGCCCCGACGAGCGTTATCAGAATGCCGACGAATTCCTGTCAGCACTGAAAAATGCGATGCGCACCCTGCCTCTATCGGCTCGCGCAGGCAAGGCGCGCCAGGACGACGACAGGCAAGCACATGACAGGACGCTCGAACTGCCTGGGCAGGCAAAGGTTTCGTTCGCCTGGCGCGAGGAAGACATCGCGGCATGGCAGACCATTTCGCACAGCCCTGACCCGGCTGATTTCACGCGTTATCTCGAAGAATTTCCGGATGGAAGTTATACAGAGCAGGCAAGATCGCGCATCATATCCCTGGAAAATGCATTGCGCTGGGAGGCGGAACACGACAAGGCGCAGGAGGACACGAAAAATGCCGGCACGCTGATACGCATCGAACGCGAAAGCAAGGAGAGGGCTCAATGGGTAAGCCGGCTCTCCGAGATCAGGGAAGAGGCAAGAAGGGAGGCGGAGGCAAGGAGAGTCATGCTGCGCGATCAGGCCAGAGCCTTTTCCGATGCAAAAGCCGAACGCGCGAGCCAGTTCGCAAGACTATTGTCCGAGAGGGAAAAGGCAAGCGAGCTTGAACGAAAAATGAAAGTCGAACAGAAGCAGAAGCTCGAGCAAATCGCGCGGGCGCGCGGACAGTTGCGCCTCAACATGGAGACGGCCGAGGAGAAGGCGGAGGCAGCAGCGCTTATGGCATCACGCCGCGAGGCTTTGGCGATCCAGGCGCGCAACGAGGCGATTGCTGCCGCAAAGGAGGAAGCGCAAGTCTCCGAACGCATGAGAATGGCGGCCGAGGAAAAAGCGGAAGAAGAACGGAAAACAGCCAGCCGAAAGATGCTTCTGATCGGCATCTTCCTGCTTCTGCTGATGATAGCGATCGTCTTCGGGCTGCTTCCAAAGTCGGGCTAGCGCTTTGATCGATCTGGATTTTCAGGGTTGATTTGAATTCAGTATCATAGTAAAATTCTCGGACATTCGGCTTGAAACCCATCCTCCTTCGAGCCGGATGTGCAGGCCCCCCTGCTTGAAGAGTCCCCCGGATAAGGTTCCGGGGGATTTTTTATCGCTGTTGGAGGGCAATCCGCTATAATCCGCGCCCCTGATTTTCGAATGCATCCCATGACCGTTCTGTTGTGGATAGTCGCATCCAGCGTTCTGGGTGGTGCGCTGAGCGTTTCCTGCGCAGCGCTTTTTGCGCTCAGCGCGCGCGCGAACTGGCTGAATGCGCTGGTGAGCTATGCGATAGGCGCGCTCCTGGGCGCGGTGTTTCTGGACATCCTGCCCGAAGCCATACATCTGGCAAAGGATGGCGCCCTGCTGAGCGGCACGATACTCGCAGGCATACTCGCATTTTTCATCCTCGAGAAACTGCTCCTGTGGCGGCATTGCCATCACGATCACTGCGAGGCGCATGAACCGGACAGGCACTATGGACGCAGCGGCCTGATGATACTGGTGGGCGGCACGTTCCACAATTTTGTCGATGGCGTGATCATCGCGGCCGCATTCCTGACCGACGTGCATCTGGGGCTAGTGACGGCGCTGGCGATCATTGCGCACGAAATTCCTCAGGAGGTCGGCGACTTCATGATCCTGCTGCATTCGGGCTACAGCCGTGCGCAGGCGCTGGCGCTCAATCTGCTCTCCACGCTTGCGACGCTGGTCGGCGGAATGCTGGCCTATTACGCGCTGCAATCGGTGCAGAACATCGTGCCCACGCTGCTTGCGCTGGCAGCCGCAAGCCTGATCTATGTCGCCGTGGCCGATTTGATCCCGGGGCTGCACAAGCGGACCGCGCTGCGCGACACGCTGGAACAGGTGCTGCTGATCTCGGCCGGTGTATCCTCGATATATCTGGTCAACCTTCTGATTGCGGAATAGAAAGCGCGAAATGAATATTCCTGGATTTTTCCAGCCGATACTATTGTTGACCAACTTAATTAGTGCATCTACAATAATTGTATGGAGTTGCGTTTAACCTGGAACGAACAGAAACGGGCGGCCAATCTGGATAAACATCTTCCGGACTTTGCCGATGCGGGGCTGGTGTTGGAAAGCCAGTTCCGGCTTGACATAAACAGTGTCAGAAGCAATGAAGAACGCGTTCAATCGTTCGCTTATGTCTTTGACAGACTTTCAGTGCTGACTGTTTGTGCATCTGCCAGGGGAAAGATTTAATATCATCAGTTTTCGCACAGCCAGCAAGGAAGCAAGAGAGGCTTATCATGAGTGGCTCAAAAATGACTACACAGCGTAAGACAGTCCTGGAAGCATTGAATAAAGCCCCGCCTGCTGGTGATTATGTATGGGACGGAAAGGATGAAGATGATCGTCCCTTGAGTCGCGAAGAAATGCAGAAGGGTGCGGAGGAATATCGCAAGAAACGCGGGCGTCCTGTCAGTACGTCTCGCAAGGAACAGGTGAGCGTTCGGTATAGCCCGGAAGTTTTATCTTACTTCCGCTCGACAGGCGAGGGCTGGCAGACTCGTATGGATGCAGCATTGCAGCTTCTGGTTAAAAAACATCCGAGTTGGCTGAAGAAGCTTGGATAAGAAATGCAAAGTGAATGATCCCGATAATGTACGCCGACAAGCCGTCTGAAAATCGTTAATGGACTATCAGGGTTGAAATGAATATTGCAAAAGTTGGCTTCGTATCGCTGGGCTGCCCCAAGGCGACGGTGGATTCCGAACATATCCTGACGCGTCTGCGCGCGGAAGGTTATCTGATCTCGACGAGCTATCAGGATTCCGACCTGGTCGTGGTGAATACCTGCGGCTTCATCGACAGCGCAGTCCGGGAGTCGCTCGATGCTATCGGCGAAGCGCTGGCGGAGAACGGCCGGGTGATCGTCACCGGCTGCCTGGGCGCCAAGGACGATGTCGTGCGCGAGGCGCATCCCAAGGTGCTTGCGATCACGGGTCCGCATGCGACCGACGAGGTGATGGAGGCGGTGCACCAGCATCTTCCGAAGCCCCACGATCCTTACACGGACCTCGTGCCGCCCCAGGGCATCAGGCTCACGCCCAGGCATTACGCATACCTCAAGATTTCCGAAGGTTGCAATCACCGCTGCACCTTCTGCATCATCCCCAACATGAGGGGAGATCTGGTCAGCCGTCCCGTCGGCGATGTGATGGCCGAAGCAGAGAGTCTCGTCAAGTCCGGCGTGAAGGAACTCTTGGTGATCTCGCAGGACACCAGCGCCTATGGGGTGGACGTGAAATACCGCACGGGCTTCTGGAACGGCAGGCCATTGAAGACGCGCATGACCGAACTCGCGGAGGCGCTGGGCAGTCTCGGCGTATGGGTGAGACTGCATTACGTCTATCCCTATCCGCATGTGGACGATGTGATCCCGCTGATGGCCGAGGGAAAGATACTGCCCTATCTGGATATACCGTTTCAGCACGCGAACCAGCGCATCCTGAAGCTGATGAAGCGCCCCGGCAACAGCGAAAACGTGCTCGGCCGCATCAGGCGATGGCGCGAAATCTGCCCGGAGCTCACCTTGCGCAGCACGTTCATCGTGGGCTTTCCCGGAGAGACCGAAGCCGAGTTCGAGGAATTGCTGGATTTCCTGAAGGAGGCAGGGCTCGACCGCGTGGGCGCTTTTGCCTACTCCCCCGTTGAGGGCGCACTTGCCAACGAACTGCCTGACCACGTACCGCCCGAACTTCAGGAGGAGCGTCTTGCGCGCTTGATGCTGCTGCAGGAAGAGATCAGCGAAGAGAAACTGAAGCGCAAGATCGGCAAGACCATGACGGTGTTGGTGGACGAGGTGGTGGAGGAGGGCGCGGTCGCGCGAAGTTTTGCAGATGCGCCGGAAATCGACGGGCAGGTCTACATCGACGGAGGAAAGCATCTGAAGGCGGGCGACAGGGTGGAGGTCGTGATCACCGATTCGGATGCCCACGACCTCTGGGGTGACCTGGTTTTATAGCGGTTACGCCTTGCCGGTCAGTTCGTTTAGCACATAGGGCAGTATGCCGCCTGCACGGTAGTAATCCACCTCGATAGGCGTGTCGATGCGCAGCAGCAGCGGCACCTTTTCCGTGCTCTTGTCGGATCGATGGATCACGAGCGTCACATCCTGCTGCGGCTTCAGATTCTCGTCTATGCCCACGAGATCGAAAGACTCGTCGCCCTTTAAGTGCAAGGAGGCAGCGCTCATGCCTTCCTTGAACTGCAAGGGCAGCACGCCCATGCCGACCAGGTTGCTTCTGTGTATTCTTTCGTAGGACCTGGCGATCACGGCTTTCACGCCCAGAAGCTGCGTGCCCTTGGCTGCCCAGTCGCGGGAGGATCCCGTGCCATATTCCTCGCCTGCAAAAACGAGAGTCGGCGTACCCGTCTTGATGTAGTTCATCGCGGCGCTGTAGATGTCGGTCTCCGCTCCTTCATACAAGGTATAGCCGCCCTCGGGGTGGCTGCCGTCGGCTCTTGCAGGCAGCATCAGATTCTTGATGCGCACGTTGGCGAAGGTGCCGCGCATCATCACGTCGTGGTTACCCCGGCGCGAACCGTAGCTGTTGAAGTCCTTGATGGCAACACCCTTGCCCTGCAAAAACTTGCCGGCGGGTGTGGCCGGCTTGAAGCTGCCCGCAGGACTGATGTGGTCCGTCGTCACCGAGTCGCCAAAGATCGCCAGCGCGCGCGCATTCTCGACCCCTGTTATCTTTCCGCTCTGCTCGTGCTCGAAGAAAGGCGGGCGGGCGATGTAGGTCGATTCGTCCCACTGGTACAGATCCCCTGTGGGTGCGGTGATTTCATTCCACAGCGGCAGATCGCGCGTCAGGTCTGAATACAGCGTGCGATAGATTTCCGGATCCATCGCGAAATGGCTGACTTCATGGATTTCCTCGCTCGACGGCCAGATGTCGCGGAGATAGACGGGCTCTCCGTCATTCCCGGTGCCCAGGGGTTCGCTGTCCAGGTTCACGTTCATCCGTCCTGCGATGGCATAGGCGATCACGAGTGGCGGGCTTGCAAGGTAGTTGGCCTTGATGTGGGCGTGTATGCGCGCCTCGAAATTGCGGTTGCCGGAAAGCACGGCCGCGGCGACAAGATCGTTCTTGACGATGGTCTCGTCGATCTGCGGATCCAGCGGGCCAGAATTGCCTATGCAGGTGGTGCAGCCGTAGGCGGCAACGCCAAAGCCGAGCCTGGAAAGCGGCTCCAGCAGTCCCGCATTGCCAAGATAGGCGCTTACCACGCGCGAGCCGGGTGCCAGCGTGGTCTTGATGTGGGGCTTGACGGAAAGTCCTTTCTCGATGGCTTTCTTCGCAAGCAGCCCTGCGGCGAGCATCACGCCGGGATTCGAGGTGTTGGTGCAGGAAGTGATCGCCGCGATCAGCACGTCGCCGTTGCCTATCTCTATGTCATCGCGCCCTATGGGATAGCGCTGATTAAGTTTCTCGGCGGGATGATTGAAGCCGTTTTCAGAAACCGGCTTGGAGAAAAGCGTATCGAATGTTTCCTGCATCCGGGATAGTTCGATGCGGTCCTGCGGCCTCTTGGGCCCGGAAAGGGAGGGGGTGATCGTGGAGAGATCGAGCTCCACCACGCTGCTGTAGTCTATCTCGCCCGCCTTCGGTATGCCGAAGAGCCCCTGCGCCCTGAAGTAGGACTCGAACGCATCGAGCTCCCCGGACGTTCTTCCGGTGTTTTTCATGAAGCTGACGGTGATATCATCCACAGGAAAGAAACCCATGGTCGCGCCGTATTCCGGCGCCATGTTGGCGATGGTCGCCCTGTCTGGCAGCGTGAGTGCTGCCGTGCCTTCACCAAAAAATTCCACGAACTTGCCGACCACCTTGTGCTTGCGCAAAAGCTCGGTGACGGTCAGCACCGCATCGGTTGCCGTAACACCTTCCTTGAGCCTGCCCTTGAGATGAACACCGACCACGTCGGGTGTGAGGAAGTACACGGGTTGGCCCAGCATGCCCGCTTCGGCCTCGATCCCGCCAACCCCCCAACCGACAACGCCTATGCCGTTGATCATCGTGGTGTGGCTGTCTGTGCCGACCAGTGTGTCGGGATAATAGACACGCCCCTCGGGACTGTCCTTGTGCTGCACGCCGCGCGCAAGGTATTCGAGGTTGACCTGATGCACGATGCCTATGCCAGGCGGCACCACCTTGAAGGTGTCGAAGGCCTGCATGCCCCACTTCATGAAGCGGTAGCGCTCCGTGTTGCGCTCGAATTCCATCTGCATGTTGATCTTGAGCGCATCCGGATTGTTGTAGCTGTCTATCTGGACGGAATGGTCGACCACAAGGTTCACCGGAACCAAAGGCTCGATGACCTTGGGGTTTCGTCCTCTGGCGGCTGCCGCATCGCGCATCGCGGCAAGGTCTGCAAGAAGTGGAACGCCCGTGAAATCCTGCAGCACGATGCGCGCGACGATGAAAGGGATCTCCTCGGTGCGCGCAGCATTGGGCTTCCATCCTGCCAGTTCCCGGACATGCGCTTCGGTGATCTTCTTGCCGTCAAGATTGCGCAATACAGCTTCCAGCACGATGCGGATCGACACGGGCAGGCGCGAAATCTTGCCAAGGCCTGCCTTTTCAAGCGCGGGCAATGAATACATGATGCCCGTTTTGCCGTCGGCAAGATTGAATGCGGTGCGGGTGTTGAACAGATCGTGCTGCATGGCAGGAACTCCGGTTATGCTTAATTGTGTAAAGGGCGAATTATAACCAGAGGCGCATGGGTGCGGATGTTTTTTGACTCAATTTATTGCCGGCCCTTCAGGACAACGCCAGGCTGTCCGGCTCCTGCTAGCTCGAAAGGCTGGAACAGAACGCGAACCTGCAATCCTCCACCGTGATCGCCGTGATCGAAGGATACCTCGGCACCGTGTATGCGGGCGACCTCCTTCACGATGGCAAGCCCCAGACCGCATCCATCGGGTTCGCTCGAGGGAGGGCGATAAAAAGGCGTTCCAAGCTTGATGAGCTCTTCGGGAAGGATGGGTGGCCCTTCGTTCTGCATGAAGAGGAGAATGGGTCCATCATGTTTTTTCAGGATGACTTCAACTCTGCCGTCTGCTGGTGTGTATCGAACAGCATTGTCCAGAAGGTTGGACACAAGCTCGCGCAGCATCAGGGGGCTGCCTCTGACCGTCGAAGGCTGAAGGTCGAAATCTATCTCCACGTTTTTTTTCGCTGCAAGAGATATGAAGTCTGGAGATGCATCGAGAAAGACCTGGCGCAGGTCGACCATGACCACCTCATGCATCGCGGTCTCGGTGTGTTCAAGCCTTGCAAGAGATAGCAGCTGGTTTGAAAGGTGGGTCGTGCGCTGGGTGGTTGCAAGAAGCTGGCGAAGGAATTTGTCCATGTCAACCGGTGTCTTTTCCAGGCCAACCTCGATCTGGCTGCTTAAAGACGCAAGCGGAGTTCTCAACTGATGGGCTGCATCTGCGATAAAGCGCCGGTGGCTTGCGAACGAGCTGGCCAGGTGACCGAAGAGCTCGTTGATGCCATGTATGATCAGCGTGAGCTCGGCAGGGGCAGATGCCTCATCAATGGGGCGCAGGTCGTTTGATGAGCGGCTGACGATTTCGTCTCTCAGAGTTTCGACAGGCGTGAGTCCCCGTCGCACTCCCCACAGGATCACACCGATGGAAACGATGGCAAGCAATGCCTCGGGAAGCAGTATTTCTGCAAAAGTCTTGTCGGTCAGGAGATTGCGGCCGCGCATGGTCTGAGAAACCGCGATGTAGTAGGTGCTGTCCTGCATGTGCTGACGGAGTATGACCGCCCGGTTTTTCTCACCGGACATCACCAGATCGTCAAAACGATGGTCGGCAGTCGCAAGGGGCGCATGTATCCTGAGCAATGTCGGGTTGCCAGAGAACAGGTTTCCATTTTCATCCCATGCAGCGTAGGACTCGCGGTCCTGATTGTTTGCCTGCAGCATCTGCTGCGCGGCCAGCGGCAGATTGATGGAGAAACGCCCGTTGCGAATTTCCACCTGCTGCGAGAGATCCAGCGCGTCGTTCAGCAACCCCAGGTCGTACGCGGTCATCGCGGCATGCAGTGCGAACAGGTAGGCAAAGATTGCGCCCAGTATCAGGATGGCGATAAGCGGCAGGCCTAGCTGCCTGAACAACCGTCGCCGCAACGTGTAGATGCGCATCAGCCGTTTTCCTCAAGCATGTAGCCCAGGCCGCGAACCGTGCGGATGGCGATGCCGGCCCCTTCAGTCTTGTTCCTTATCCGGTGCACATAAGCCTCGATCGCATTGAAGCTCAGTTCCTGATCCCATCCGGTCGTCGCCTGGATCAGCTGTTCCTTGGAGATGATGCGCCGCGAGTGGGCAGCGAGGTATTCCAGGACTGACCATTCGCGACTGGACAGGTCGAGGCTTTTTCCTTCCAGATAGGCCTGCTTGCCTGCGGTGTCGAGTTCAAGTGCACCTATCCTGAATCGTGTCGTTCCTATGCCTGTGGTGCGCCTGATCAGCGCGCGCAGGCGTGCGTGCAGTTCGGGCATGGCTACCGGCTTGACCAGATAATCGTCAGCTCCCAGGTCCAGCCCTTGCACGCGGTCTTCCACCGCATCACGCGCAGTCAGGATCAGCACCGGGAGCAGCTTCCTCCCAGTGCGCAGATGGCGCACCACCTGATAGCCATCACCATCCGGCAGGCCAAGGTCAAGCACGATCGCGTCGAAGTTTTCGACAGACAACGCGTGCAGCGCATGGGCGACCTTGCCTACCACATCGCACGCGTAGCCTCCATTCACCAGCGACTGAGCCATCGCAGCACCCATGGTCGCATCATCTTCAACAATCAGTATCCGCATGTTGTCAGGTTCATGTCAGAAAGCCGGTGCAACATGCGCCGGATTTTAAGGGGACAATAGTAACGAAATTTGGTGCAGATGCACGTTTCGTTAAAAAAAATGTAACTCCTTTGTAAGAATATGCAAGCATTTTAAAACTGACAACTGCCGCCGCATGGTGCTGAACGCAACCTCGGGCGACATGTCCGACAGGAATTTTTGGGAAGGATTCTGAATGTTCAACCTGCCTGCAGGTTACTCAATCGCCATGTGCCGGGCGGCAGCATTTATGGCCGCACTGTTCCTCTGTGGCTGCGCAGTAGGCCCGGATTTCAAGCGTCCCGAGCCGCCCGATGCAAAGAGTTATGCACCGAAGGCGATGCCTGGCGAGACCGAAAAGGCGGATGCCGTGGCGGGAGCGTTGCAGAAATTTGATCCATCCAGGGATATTCCCTTCGACTGGTGGACGCTGTTCCAGTCGCCTGAGTTGAATTCCCTGATCGAGCAGGCCTTCAAGGCGAATCCCACGATAGCGTCTGCCCAGGCCGCATTGCAAGAAGCGCAGGAGTATGTGAACGCACAGAGGGGATATTTCTATCCCACCGTCGGCGCAAGTTTCTCGCCTTCCCGCACCAAGCTTTCCGGCAATACGGGCGGAAACTCTCCGGGGGTGCAGGGAAACGGCGACATCATCCAGACCTTCTCCAATCCGGGAGGCCCACCTCCTTTCAATGCACCTGTTTACTACAACTTCTATACCGCGCAGGTGAACGTGGGTTATGTACCGGACGTGTTCGGTGCCAACAGAAGACAGGTCGAATCGCTTAAGGCACAAGCGGATTACCAGCGCTACCAGCTGGAGGCGACTTATATCACGCTCGCCTCCAACATCGTGGCCGCAGCGTTGCAGGAGGCTTCGCTACGCGCGCAGATCGATGCGACAGAAAAGATAGTCGGATCGAACAGGGATGCGCTTGCGATCCTGAAGAAGCAGCAGGAACTGGGTGCTGCATCGGCACTGGACGTCGCATCCCAGGAGTCAGCGCTAGCTCAGACCGAACAATCCTTGATCACTTTATCCAGACAGCTCGATCAGACCAGGGATCTGATCCGTGCACTGGCAGGGAACCGTGCGGATCAGGATGTTCCTGAAGTTTTCACACTCGTTTCCCTGCATTTGCCAGAGGACCTGCCCTTAAGTCTTCCCTCGAAGCTCGTCGAGCAGCGTCCCGACGTGCGCATGGCAGAAGAAGAGATGCATGCGGCCAGCGCCCAGTATGGTGTTGCAATTGCAAACAGGCTGCCCCAGTTCGCGATTACCGGCGCATGGGGCGGCAATGCGGACACGATGGGCATGATGTTCAAAAGCGGAGGCGGGTTCTTCAACCTCGCAGCCGATGTAGGCCAGACCATCTTTGACGGAGGCACGCTGAAGGCGAAATCAAAAGCCGCGCAGCAGGCGCTGGTCCAGGCGGGCGCGCAGTACCGCAGCACGGTGATCACCGCGATACAGAATGTGGCCGACACCCTGTATGCCATCCAGTACGATGCAAAGTCTCTGGCCGCCGCATCCCGTTCCGAACGCGCGATGCGACTGACGCGCGATCTTACGAAGAAGCAGTACGAGACTGGTTATGTGAACTACCAACAGCTTCTGTCATCCGAACAGAATTACCAGCAGTCCATCATCGCGCTGATTCAGGCACAGACCAACCGCTTCGGAGATACGGCAGCCCTCTATCAGGCATTGGGAGGAGGGTGGTGGAATCGCGACAAGATGGCTGACGCCGCAAACAGATCAGAAGGCAGCACAGGAGACAAGCAATGAAGAATTTGAAGTTGGCAGCAGCAGTCGGTGCCGCCGTCGCGCTGCTTGGCGCGGGTTTTCTCACGCTGGGACATGCAAGCGAGCCTGCTCTTAAGGCTCAAACACCCAAGGAAGGAATCGACCTGACCGATCTGCAGTTGAAATCCGTAAAGGTCGCAGGAGTCGCAGAACGCGCTTTCGTGACCAAACGGGAGGCGGTAGGAACCATCGCATTCAACGACGAAAAGACTGTCCAGGTCTATTCACCGTATCAGGGAAAGATCACCGAGGTTTTCGCAAAGGCGGGAGATGAAGTCGAGAAGGGAACGCCACTCTTTGCGATCAACAGCCCGGATCTGGTGCAAGCAGAATCTGCGTTGGTCGCTGCGGCCGGCACGCGCGAGCTGACCACACATGCGCTGGAGCGCGCCAAGAAACTGCTTGCAGTGCAGGGCATAGCACAGAAGGACTATCAGCAGGCGGTATCGGACCAGCAATCGGCAGACGGCGCATACAATGCTGCCAAGAACGCTGTGCGCATCTTCGATATCAAGGATTCCGAGATCGATCGCATCATCGAGAAACGTGCGGCCAATCCCGTCTACACGATCAGAAGTCCGATCAATGGCCTCGTGACCGCGCGCAATGCCGCTGCCGGATTGCTGGTTCAACCCGGCAATCCGCCTGCCCCCTTTGCCGTGTCCGATGTATCCAGCATGTGGATGGTGGCCAACGTCGCGGAAAGCGACATACCGCTGATTGCCACGGGGCAGGAGGTCGAAGTCAGCGTCATGGCCTTTCCTGGCCGCGTGTTCAAGGGCAGGATAATCAATATAGGTGCTGCAGTGGATCCCAATACGCATCGGGTACAGGTAAGGTCGGAGGTGAAGGATCCAAATCATGAATTCAAGGCCGGGATGTTCGCAACATTCAGCATCCATCTCGGGAAGGAATCGCAGTTCCCAGGCGTGCCCCTGGATAGTGTGACTCGCGAAAGCGATGGAACGATGAGCGTCTGGGTCACCAAAGACCGTCACCACTTCACAAAACGCACCGTGAAGGTCGGGTTGCAACAGGACGGATGGTTCCAGATCACGAATGGGTTGCAGCCAGGCGAGCTTGTCGCCACCGAAGGGGCGATCTTTTTGAGCAATACACTGATCACCGAAGCGCGTTAAGAGGCGGCTGAGAAAAGATGCTGAAACATTTACTGTCGTTTGCGCTTAGTCGCAGACCCATCATCCTGCTGTGCCTCATCGTCTTCATAGGCGGCGGCATCGTCGCATACCTGAAGCTCAACATCGAGGCATACCCGAATCCCGCCCCCGTGATACTTGAGATCACCGCTCAGGCAGCGGGACAGTCTGCCGAAGAGATGGAGCGGTATTACACAGTGCCGATGGAAGTGGGGCTAGCCGCCACCCCCGGAGTGGACAACATCCGCTCCACATCCTTTTATGGCTTGTCGTTCGTGCGCGTGACGTTCAAGTACGGCGTCGATTTCTATTCCGCCTATACCCAGGCGGCACTCAGCCTGCAGCAGAACGTATCGCTGCCCAACAATGTCCAGCCGCAAATCCAGGCATCCAGCCTGGTGGGTGAGGTGTACCGCTATCAGGTCGCAGGTCCTCCAGGCTACAGCCTGACCAACCTGCGCACCATCCAGGACTGGATATTGCAACGCCGTTTGCTGACTGTTCCCGGCGTCGTTCAAGTGAACAGCTGGGGCGGTACCACCAAGGAATTCGAGGTTGAAGCGGATCTGCACAAGCTGGATGCCTACAACATCACTTTGCCACAGATAGTCAGCGCGATTGGCAATGCAAACGTAAACGTGGGCGGCAGGACCATCAGCTTCGGCCAGCAGTCGGTCAACATTCGGGGCATAGGCCTGATCGACGACGGGGGAGCGCTCGATCTGGCCAAGGGTACCCGCATAGGCGATATCGAAAACATCGTGCTGTCGCAATCAAATGGAACGCCGGTTCTGGTGAAGGATGTTGCGAAGGTAAGCGTAGGCAATGTACCGAGGCTCAGCAAGGCGGGCAGGGATGATGAAGACGATGTGGTAGAAGCGATCGTCGTGATGAACCGGACACTGCACACCAACGGTGTGGTCAAGCGCATCAAGGATGAGATAGACAAGATCAACAAGGATGGCACACTGCCTCCCGGAGTAAAGGTCGTTCCGTTCTATGACCGCTCCACGCTTGTTGCGGTGACAACCCATACCGTACTGCACAGCCTGATATTCGGCTGTATCCTGGTGTTCCTGATCCAGTGGGTTTTCCTGGGCGACTTGCGCAGCGCCATCATCGTGGGTGCCAACATCCCATTCGCGCTTTTTTTCAGCATCATCATGTTGGTGCTGACCGGCGAGTCGGCCAACCTGCTTTCGCTGGGCGCGGTCGATTTCGGCATCATCGTGGATTCTGCGGTGATCATGGTCGAGAACATATTCCGCAATTTCCAGAAGCATGCGGACGAGCGCCGCTCCATCATCGAGTACCATGCGACCACCAAGGACAAGGACCTGACTTCAGGCGGCAGCTGGAACAACCGCCTGCGCATGATCTTCATCAGCGCGATGCAGATCGACAAGGCGATCCTGTTTTCGACCATCATCACGGTAGCGGCCTTCCTGCCCCTGTTCACCATGGAGGGGGTGGAAGGACAGATCTTCGGCCCGATGGCGAGAACCTATGGCTATGCGCTGGCCGGCGCCCTGCTTGCCACGTTCACGATCACGCCGGTGCTTTCATCCTATCTACTGCCCAGACATGCCAAGGAAGTCGAAACCATCGTCGTCAAGAAGCTGCGGGATCTGTATACACCTGTGCTCACCTGGGCCCTAGCCAACCAGCGCAGGACCGTGGCGATAGGTGCTGCATTCCTGGGATTGTCCCTGTTGCTGCTGACGAGAGTGGGCACCGAATTTCTTCCTGCACTGGAAGAAGGCAACCTGTGGATACGCGCTACGCTGCCTCCGACCATCTCGCTTGAATCGGGAATGCCGACGGTAAGCAGAATCCGGCAGATCATCGAAAAGCATCCCGAAGTTGTGACTGTCGTATCCCAGCATGGACGCCCGGACAACGGCAGCGATGCTTCCAGTTTCGGCAATGCGGAGTTCTTCGTTCCGTTGAAGCCCTTAGAGGACTGGCCAAGCGGCATGACCAAGGAAAAGCTGGTCGGGGAATTGCAGCAGGAATTGGCCAAGGAATTCACCGGAATCGAATTCAATTTCTCGCAGTACATACAGGACAACATAGAAGAAGGTCTGTCCGGCGTTAAGGGAGCAAACTCGGTCAAGATCATAGGGCCGGATTTGCCCACACTTGAGCGTCTGGCCAAGGAGGTGCAGAAGGAGATGGCTCAGATCAATGGCGTCACCGATCTGGGTGTGTTCTGGGTGCTGGGCCAGCCTAATTTGAACATCTATGTGGACCGGGCCAAGGCGGCCAGATATGGACTTAATTCCGGCGATGTGAATACGGTCGTGCAGGCGGCACTTGGCGGCACGCAAGCGACCACGGTGATGGAAGGCGACAGGCAGTTCGCGCTGACGGTCCGTCTTGCACCGGAATACAGAAACAACATAGATGCGATCAGCAACATCAAGGTGGGTTACCAGACTGCCAGCGGCACCAATGCCTACATACCCTTGAGCGAACTCGCGACGGTGTCCCTGAACACGGGCGCATCCTACATCTATCACGAACGCAACCAGCGCTTCATTCCGATCAAGTTCAGCGTGCGCAATCGCGATCTGGGTAGCACAGTCGCCGAGGCGCAAAAGCGCATTTCCGAGAAGGTGAAGCTGCCACAGGGCTATCGCATCGAATGGGCAGGCGAGTTCGAGGAGCTGCAGCAGGCCAAGAAGCGCCTTGCGGTCGTTGTGCCTGTCGCCCTGCTTCTGATTCTGGCGCTGCTCTATGCGCTGTTCAATTCTCTGCGCGACAGCCTGCTCGTGCTTTCCTCGATTCCCTTCTCGATCGCCGGAGGCATCATCGCGCTTTACGTGACCGGGCTCGATTTCAGCATCTCAGCGGCCATCGGCTTCGTGTCGCTGTTCGGCGTTTCGGTGATGAACGGCATACTCGTGATCACCTTCTTCAACCAGCTGACAGACCTCGGAATGAAACCCCTGGAAGCCATGTTCAGCGCGGCCGAGCAGCGTATGCGCCCCATGCTGATGACCGCACTTTCCGCCTGCATCGGATTGTTGCCGGCGGCAGTATCAACCGGAATAGGAAGTCAGGTGCAGCGTCCTCTGGCCACCGTGGTCGTGGGTGGCATGCTGCTCGGTCCTGTGATGTTGCTGGTCGTTTCACCCGCCTTGCAGATGGTGTTCCTGGGCAAGAAGGAACGCGGGCTACAGCAGGGAAAAACGCAGGAGCGCGACGACTTCCTCGACAACTGATCGCCGCACATTGCGATGGCAGAGTCCGCTTAGACTGGAAGTGCTGTATTTTATTCCGGAATGATCTGTGCGGGCGATCAGAGAGTGAGACTACCTGCCACATGCAGGCAGCCAAAGATCAGCGCAACTAGAACTTGATGAACGGACTTTCCCAGAGCAGCTTTACCACCTTCAGGAGCTCGGGTGAAGAAGGCTTCTTGTTTTCCTGAAGGCGGGCATTTTCGTTCTTCAGATAATCCATCACCAGTTTTATCTTGAGGTGTGTCCTGACGCGCGCAAGCAGGATAGGTGCGTTGATCGGCTTGTGGATGAAATCGGATGCGCCGATCGAGAATCCCTGCTCCTCGTATTCGTCTTCGTTCTTTGCGGTGATGAAGATCACTGGAACGTCTTGAAGCTTGGGATTGGCCTTGAGCCGGCGACAGGCCTCGAAACCGTCGATTTCCGGCATCATGATGTCGAGCAGTATCAGGTCGGGCGGATTTGCAAACGCATCTTCTAGCGCGTCCCTGGCCTGGTTGAAAAGCTTTACTTCATACTCTTTTTCAAGAATCGACTTCATGATCATCAGGTTCACATCCGCATCGTCGACCACCATCACGGTCGGGCGCGCCGGTGCTGCAGTCTCTTCATCCATTTTGTTCTCCTTAGATTATGCGCTATGATCAGACTGCTGCTGAGTTCTGAAATCACGCCCGGCAGCCAGTGGAATGGCAACATTATACAAAATGCGGCTGCGCCTGGTGCTTGGATTTTCCGTGTCCACTGAAGATGCCACTCGCGCGTTACAGGCACGCATGAGAATATATCCTGAGGATGGTTGTATGCAGAAAAAATATTGCCTTGCGCTGCTTCTAGCAATGAGTGCAGGCACTTCAGCCGCGAAGGCGGATCAGAATGCGCAGGACAATGCAGATGTCTCAGCGGTAACAGACCAGACGATGTTCGAATTCGGCAGCTATGGCACGCTGGGGGCCACGCATGCCAGTCTGAATTCCGCTGATTTCGCGCTGGATGCGCCCATGCCTTATGGCGCAGGCCGCAGCAACTATCTCTCGACTAGCGACAACAGCCTGATCGCAGCACACGTGAATGCGACCTTCACGCCTGACCTGACCGCGATCTTTCAGGTGATCTCGGAATACAATTCCAACGGCAATTACAGGCCGGAAGTCGAATGGGCGAACGTCAAATATTCCTTGACTCCGGATCTGGACATCAAGGTGGGGCGCTTCGCGCTGCCGACTTTTCTCGACTCGGAAAACCACGATGTAGGCTACAGCTTTGTATGGGTGCACACGCCGTTCGAGCTTTACCAGCAGATGCCGATCACAAGCGTGGACGGCGTGAACGCGGCTTTTCATTCAACATTGGGTGAAGCCGAAAACACGGTGAAACTGATCGCAGGTCAGAACACCACGGAAACCTCTGTGGGCATAGTCGATTCGAAAAACATACGCGGGATATTCGACAATCTCGATTACGGACAGGCCACATTTCATCTTGGCTATCAGCAGCGCAGCACATCCACGCAATCGGAAATTGCAGGTCTGTATCCGGGATGGCTGGAAGCCAGCGATCTTTCAGCAGGTTTCAGCTATGATCCGGGAAGCTGGTTCTTCAAGTCCGAATGGCTGCAGGACCGCACCCAGTACAAGACGAATGCGATGTATGCAAGCGTTGGATACCGCATCAACCAATACACGCCATATATTATGCACAGCCAGAGCAGCGCAGCAGCCGCCTATGACAGTTCGCTTCCCTACATGAACATGGCGCAGAAATCCAACAGCGTGGGCGTGCGCTGGGACTTCATGAAGAATCTCGATTTGAAGCTGCAGTATGTAAATATCAAGCTGGGCAACAACTCAACCGGCTATCTGGTCAACATACCGGACAACGTCAGCCTGTCCGGAAAGACTTTTCACGTGATCTCCGCGGTCGTCGATTTTGTGTTCTAGCCCCATGGTGAGTCTGCACATGCTGCATAGCAAGTTGATCAAATGGGGACTGACGCTGGCCTTGCTGTTTCTCTCGCAGGCCGCCAGGTCGGACGTGGTGGTGATCGTTTCAGCAAAGAGTCCCATCGCGAGCCTGTCGGCCGACCAGGTCACCAGGATTTTTCTGGGCAAGAGCACGGCCTTTCCGAATCACGATCCGGCCTATCCGATCGATCAGCCGCAGGGGGCTGCTGTCAGGGACGAGTTTTATGAAAAGGTGGTGCACAAGGATGCCTCTCAGCTGGCCGCATACTGGGCAAAAATCATATTCACCGGGGAAGGCCGCCCGCCCAAGCTTGTCAAAGGCGACAAGGAAGTCGTCAGGACCATTTCGGAAAACCCCGGTGCGATAGGCTACATAGACAGCAGCGCATTGAACCACAGCGTCAAGGCAGTTCTGAAACCTTGAGACTGCGATGAGCAAATTCCGCAATTACCCGTTGACACTGAAGTTGCTGCTGGTTCCCTCGATTGCAGTGCTGTGCTTTGTCGCATACCTGATCTATTCATCGCTGGTGCTGTCGGGAGGAAATCAGCTTCTCAAGGAGATTCGCGAAATTGAATTTCCCATCCTCTATGCGGCAGGCGAAAACCTGAAGAGCTTCGAAGGCGTGGTGGAATCCCTGAACACAGCTGCAGCCACGGGAGAAGTGGACTATCTCGAGGCATCGAAATCAAAGGCAGCCGAAATTCTCGAGCGCTACCAGAAAATGGAGCAGATCTATCCGGCGCATACCAGCGAAATCGAGAAACTGAAATCCGGTTTCAGCAATTTTTATTCTCTGGCTTTTGACATCGCGCAAAGAATGACGGTCCGGAACAACCTGCCAAGTGCCCAGCAGTTGCAGAAGATGCGCATCATGAGGGATTCCTATACACGAGATGCGGCAACCTACCGGGAAGTTGCAGAAAAGGAGTTTCAGGAAACCATCAGAAAGGCGATCAGCAGATCCGAAAGGGCGCAAGGGTCGGGGGCGATCATAGGTGCAATCATGCTGCTTGTCATCGGCATGCTGACGCTGCTTGTCAATCGCGGTATCGTGGCGCTTGAGGAAGTGATCGAGAATCGCAACAGGATGCTTGAACGCGTCAATGCCGAACTCGAGAATGAAATTGCAAAGCTGAAATCTGCAGAGGAAGCGCGGAGCCATGCCGAGGCGGCGAGCCATATCAAGGATGAATTCCTAGCCAACATGAGCCATGAGCTTCGCACGCCGATGAATGCGGTGATAGGTCTGAGCCATCTTTGTCTGCAGACCGAGCTTTCAGGCAAGCAGCATGACTATCTGCAGAAGATACACAGCTCGGCCAAATCGCTACTGGGGATACTCAACGACATCCTGGATGTATCCAAAATCGAGGCCGGGAAGATGGAGCTGGACAGGATACCTTTCGAGCTCCATGAGGTCATGGATAACCTTTCAACGATACTGGGTGCAAAATGCCAGGAGAAGAATCTCGGATTCCTTCTTGATACGGCTGACGACGTCCCCCCAATTCTGACAGGAGATCCGCTGCGCCTGGGCCAGGTGCTGATCAATCTGGCAGGCAATGCCGTCAAATTCACCCAGCAGGGCGAGGTGATGGTGCGCGCTGCGCTGGAAAAGGATGAACCAAACTACGTGATCTTGCGCTTTACCGTGAAGGACACAGGCATAGGGCTCACACAGCATGAGATAGACAGACTCTTCAAGCCATTCACACAGGCCGATACCAGCATCACCCGGAAATTTGGAGGTACCGGTCTGGGGCTTACGATCAGCAAGCGCCTCGTCGAGAAAATGGAAGGTAAAATCTGGGTGGAAAGCGCGCCTGACCTGGGCTCGAAATTCATCTTTACCGCCCGTTTCCAGAAGCCGGAAAAGCAACCCAGCATAGCTGAGCATACCGGCATGCGCGGCATGCGCGTCCTTGTTGCAGGCGGGAGCGAAGTGCTGATCAGCCATCTGAAGTCATTCCGGTTTGACGTAACCGTAGCCAGGGATATGCACGATGTACTGAACCTCGTGCAACACGCAAACAAGGAAGCGCGCCCTGTTTCACTGACTATCCTGGACTCGAATCTGCCGGGGCTGGATGAACCTGAAGTGTCGCGAGAATTGCAGGCCATGACCATGCTGGGCATCAAGCCTCGATTATTGTTGATCACGGGTCATGAGCCGAATGGCATCTCGGCGCCTCTGGATGAAAAGATGGTGGACGGCTTGCTCGCAAGACCTTATGGCAAAAACGATCTGCTCGACGCCATCTCAAGGATTTCCGGAAAAGACAGATCCGTGACCGGAAAATTCCGCACTCTGGGCGCACGCTTCAACATGGAGCTTGTCTCCCAGGTACGCGGCGCGAATATGCTGCTGGTCGAAGACAACGAGATCAACCAGCAGATAGCCAAGGAGCTGCTGGAAAGCTTTGGCATCACGGTGAAGGTTGCCGAAAACGGTGAGGAAGCGATTACCTGGCTCAAGGATCAGCAGTTCGACGCCGTGCTGATGGATATACAGATGCCCGTGATGGATGGCATCAGCGCAACGCGAGAAATCCGCAAGGATGCAAGATTTTCCCAGTTGCCCATCATTGCGCTGACAGCCAATGTGTTCATCAGCGAACAGAATCAATTTCTGGCTGCGGGGATGAACGACCACATAGGCAAGCCGATCGACCCGGATCAGTTGATCACAACGCTTGCGAAATGGGTGCACACGGCACATCCAGCCACACTCAAGCAGGAAGAGATAAAGAGCGTGCAGCCGGATGCGCCTCCTGATTTGCCGGGCGTCAGGGTGGTGGAGAGTTTGCGCCGCATCGGCGGGAATGTGAATTTGTATTACTCGCTGCTGGACATGTTCAGGACGAATCACAGGCACATTGTTGAGGAGATTCGCGCATCCCTGTCCACCAATGATTTGAAAACTGCAGAAAGGCAGGCGCATACGCTAAAAGGCATAACCGGTAGTCTGGGGGCAGAAGAATTGCAAAGCCAGGCTGGCATGCTTGAAAAGAATCTCAAGAATGGCGAGTTGGGCGATGTGCCAGCATTGCTCGAAAAAATGAAACGCGATCTGGATAATTTGTTGAATGACATCGACAACGCGCTTCTGGCACGCAAAAGCTAGACTGCGAATTTGTTGATGCATGCGCCAGGCAAAGCCCGTAAAATGCGCTTTTTGACTGGCATTCCCATCCATGACCATACGCACCCGTTTTGCTCCCAGCCCGACCGGATATCTGCATATAGGCGGCGCCCGCACCGCGCTGTTCTCGTGGGCCTATGCCAGAAAACTTGGCGGCACTTTCGTCCTGCGCATCGAAGACACCGATCTGGAACGCTCATCGGAAGCCTCGGTGCAGGCGATACTGGACGGCATGGCCTGGCTCAATCTCGATTACGACGAGGGCCCTTTTTACCAGATGCAGCGCATGGACCGTTACAAGGAGGTGCTGGCGCAGATGCTGGAAGCAGGCCATGCCTATCATTGCTATACGACGCCAGAAGAGCTCGAGGAGATGCGCGAAGCGATGCGTTCCCGCGGCGAGAAACCGCGTTACGATGGCCGCTGGCGTCCCGAGCCCGGCAAGTCACTGCCCGAAATCCCTCAAGGCATCAAGCCTGTGGTGAGATTCAGGAATCCCGTGGATGGTGTGGCCGCGTGGGACGACATGGTAAAGGGACGCATCGTTTTTGAAAACAGCGAGCTTGACGATCTCATCATCGCAAGACCCGACGGCACGCCCACCTATAACTTTTGCGTGGTGGTGGATGACCTGGACATGAATATCACGCATGTGATCAGGGGCGACGACCACGTCAACAATACGCCGCGGCAGATCAACATCCTGAAGGCGCTGGGGGCAACGCTGCCTCAGTATGCGCATGTACCGATGATACTGGGCAGCGATGGCGAGCGGCTTTCCAAGCGCCATGGCGCGGTGAGCGTGATGCAGTATGCCGAGGACGGATATCTTCCCGAAGCACTGATCAATTATCTTTCGCGCCTGGGCTGGTCGCATGGCGACGAAGAAATTTTTCCTGTCTGGCAATTCGTCTCATGGTTCGATCTTGAACACATCAGCAAATCGGCGGCGCAATTCAATCCTGAAAAGCTCAACTGGCTGAACCAGCATTACATCAAGCTCGCCGACAATGCACGTCTGGCCGAGCTGACCGGGAAGCATCTTTTGTCGCGTGGCGTGCAACTGAAGGTTGCTCCGAAACTTGAAGACGTGGTCTCGCTCTACAAGGGGCGCGTGACGACCCTGGTCGAGCTGGCCGACGAGGCCGAAGTGTTCTATATCGACGTGCATCCCGAGCAGTCGCTGCTCGATGAACATCTTGTGCCGGAGGTGCTTCCTGCACTGCGCGAGCTTTTCGAGCGACTCAAACAAGTCGAATGGGATGCAGTGCATCTGGCCTCGCTGATCAAGGGTTTGCTGGCCGACCATCAGCTCAAGATGCCAAAGATTGCAATGCCTTTGCGCGTGATGCTTGTCGGACAAACACAAACACCTTCGGTCGATGCCGTGATGTCATTGTTCGGTCGCGAAACGGTGCTGGAGCGCATCAGCCGGTATCTGTAATTTTTTTGCGATTTGGCTTTACAAGCACGAGGCACCTCCCTATAATGCGCGCTCTTTCGAGGTAAGGGGGTATAGCTCAGCTGGGAGAGCGCTTGCATGGCATGCAAGAGGTCAGCAGTTCGATCCTGCTTATCTCCACCAAAGAAACAAAGTCCCTATCGTCTAGAGGCCTAGGACATCGCCCTTTCACGGCGGTAACACGAGTTCGAATCTCGTTGGGGACGCCAGATTTTGAAAAGACCGCTGCGCAGCGGTCTTTTTTTTCGGGCGTGCATGCGTTCGTTGACGCCCGCATGATATCTGGGTATGTTTAGGCATCGACAATCCTGGGAATCAACGCATGAAGATACTGGTCGTAGGCGGAGCAGGCTACATAGGCAGCCATACCTGCGTGGAATTACTGCAATCAGGCCATGAGGCCGTGGTTCTCGACAACTTCTGCAACAGCAAACTGGAATCGCTGAACCGCGTCGCAAAGATCACAGGCAAGAAAATCACCGTGATCGACGCCGACATCCGCGACCGGGATGCATTGCGCGGCGCTTTCCGCGCGCATGATTTCGACAGCGTGATCCACTTCGCAGGACTCAAGGCGGTCGGTGAATCGGTAGGGCAGCCGTTGCGCTATTACGACAACAACGTGTCGGGGACGATTGCGCTTTGCGAGGTGATGCATGAACAGGGCGTGCGCAGCATCGTGTTCAGTTCTTCCGCGACCGTGTATGGCGATCCGCATGCGGTCCCGATACGCGAGGATTTTCCGGTGGGCGGCACGACCAATCCGTATGGCACGAGCAAGCTGATGATAGAGCAGATCCTGCGCGATCTTTACAAGTCGGACCCGGCATGGCGCATCGGCATACTGCGCTACTTCAATCCGGTGGGGGCCCATGAAAGCGGGTTGATAGGAGAGGACCCGAACGGCATACCCAACAACCTGATGCCTTTCATCGCCCAGGTTGCCGTAGGGCGGCGGGAGTATCTGCAGGTTTTCGGCAATGACTATCCCACGCCTGACGGGACAGGAGTGCGGGACTACATCCATGTGGTCGACTTGGCCCAGGGCCATGTGCTTGCGCTGGATTATCTCGCAAAGCATCCGGGCCTCTTTACCGTGAACCTGGGCACAGGGCAGGGCTACAGCGTGCTGGACATGATCAAAGCCTTCGAGACCTCGAGCGGGCGCGAGATACCGCATCGAATCGTCGAAAGAAGGGCGGGCGATATTGCCTGCTGCTACGCCGATCCCGCGCTTGCAAAGAAGCTTCTGGGCTGGTCCGCGAGCTTTGGCATAGACAGGATGTGTATGGACAGCTGGCGCTGGCAGTCGATGAACCCGTCAGGATACCCGTAGCCGCTGCAATGTTGAGCAAGCTCAATCCCGAACAAAGGGAGGCAGTCACCTATCTCGGCGGCCCATTGCTGGTTCTGGCAGGAGCCGGCAGCGGCAAGACACGGGTGATCACGCACAAGATCGCCTATCTCATAGATGAGTGCGGCTATGAGGCGAAAAACATCGCGGCGATCACTTTCACGAACAAGGCTGCCAGCGAGATGAAGGCGCGCGTGGGTATTCTCATGCCAGGCAGAGATGCCAAAGGGCTCGTGGTCAGCACCTTCCATTCGCTGGGCATGAACATATTGCGCGCGGAAGCCGGCCTTCTGGGCTACAAACCGCAGTTCTCCATTTTCGATGCCAGCGACACCGCAAGGATAATCGGCGAGCTGGTCAATTCTGGCGACAAGCAGGAAATCCGCGGCATGCAGACGCAGATATCGAACTGGAAATCGGCCTTCGTATCGCCTGAAGATGTCATGGCAGGGAGCGCCGAAGAAGAGGTTCATGCTCGCATTTATGCGCGCTATCAGGAAACGTTGCGCGCCTATCAGGCGGTGGACTTCGATGATCTGATTCATCTGCCGGTGCGCCTGTTCAAGGAACACCCGGAAGCCCTTGCGCGCTGGCAGCACAGGCTGCGCTATCTGCTGATAGACGAGTATCAGGACACCAACGATTGCCAGTACCAGTTGACCCGGCTTCTGGCAGGCCACCGCGCCGCATTCACGGCTGTGGGCGACGACGATCAGGCCATCTATGCATGGCGCGGGGCAAGCATTGCGAATCTCAACAATCTCAGAAATGACTACAGCCAGCTTCGCGTGATCAAGCTGGAGCAAAATTACCGATCCTCGCAGCGCATCCTCAAGGTGGCCAATGAGCTCATCAACCACAACACCAAAGTGTTCGAGAAGAAGCTGTGGAGCGATCATGGCATAGGCGATGCGATCCGGATTTATGCCGCGCGCGACGATGAGCACGAAGCGGAAAGCGTGGTGATGAAACTCGTTGCGCACAAGTTCGAGCATCAGACCCGCTATTCGGACTATGCGATTTTATATCGCAGCAATTATCTGTCGCGCGCATTCGAGGAGCAGTTGAGATCCCAACGCGTGCCCTATACGGTCAGCGGCGGAACGTCATTCTTTGAAAAATCCGAAATCAAGGACATCACGGCCTATCTCCGCCTCATTGCAAACCCGGACGACGATCCTGCCTTCATACGCGCGATCACGACACCCAGGCGCGGCATCGGCAACGCCACACTCGAGAAGCTGGGCAATCATGCAGGCGCCCGCCGCATCAGCCTGTTCGAGGCAGCATCTGCGGCCGGAATGAGCGAGCTGCTGTCTCCCAACCAGCTCGAGGACCTGATGATGTTCTGCCGCTTCATAGGTAGACTCGAGGCACGCGCCGGCAAGGAGCCATGCAATGAACTGCTGGATGAACTCTTGCGCGCCATCAACTATGAAGCCTGGCTTTATGATACGTTTGAGCCAAGACAGGCGGAGGGGAAGTGGAAGAACGTCGAGGATTTCACGGGGTGGCTGAAGCGCAAGGCCGAGGCGGACGACAAATCCCTGCTCGACATGGTGCAGACCATCGCGCTGATCAGCATGCTGGACGGACGCGAAGAAAGCCCCGACGCAGTCTCATTGTCCACGCTGCATGCAGCAAAAGGGCTGGAGTTTCCCCATGTGTTCATCATCGGCGTCGAAGAGGACATACTGCCTTTCAGGGACAGCGATGAGAAAGGCATAGAGGAAGAGCGCAGACTGATGTATGTCGGCATCACCCGCGCCGAGCGCAGCCTGCAGATCAGCTACTGCAAGCGCCGCCGCAAAGGACGTGACTGGGCGCTGTGCGAGCCCAGCCGCTTCATTGAGGAAATGCCGCAGAGCGAACTGACTCACGCAGGCATCCATGCAGAAGCGGTGGTAAGCAAGGAAGAAGGCATGGACAAGCTGGCAAGGCTGAAAGCCTTGCTCGCCAAATCCCAGCCGGATGCTTGAATAAAAAAAGCACGCCTGAGCGTGCTTTTTTACCGGGTGATTTATGCCTTGTTGCCGCGACTGCTGTTGAAGTGCGAGCGGTTTCCACTGAAATTACCGCGATCTGAGCGTTCGCTGCGCTGCGCGCCGAAGCCCTGGCGATCGCCACGGGGTGCTGCGGTATTGCCGTTGCGCGAGCCGAAACTGCGGTCGTGCGGCGGCTGACCGGCAAAGCGAGCCTGGCCACCGAAACCTTCGCTGCGGGCAGGGCGGCTATCCGTGTAGCCCGCACTGCGAGCCTGTCCTGGGCCTGTCGAAGGACTGCGATTGCCAAAGCTGTCTTTACGATTGCCGTAAGCCTGTCCTGCGCCTGCCGAAGGGCCGCGGTTGCCGGCATATCCGCCGCCATTGCCCCGTCCACCGCTGCGCGGAGGACGCTCAGATGAAGTGCGCAGTTTGTATTTCGGCTCGAGTCCCTCTATGGTGTGCATCTTGATGCTTTGCTCGATGTATCTCTCGATGCGCTTCAGCAATTGCGCATCCCGGTTGGATGCGAAAGAGATGGCAATGCCGGTCGACCCGCCGCGGCCCGTGCGGCCGATGCGGTGCACATAATCTTCGGCGAACTTGGGCAGATCGAAATTGATCACGTGCGAGATGCCGCGCACATCCAGCCCGCGCGCCGCCACGTCGGTGGCCACCAGGATGCGCAGATTCCCGTTGCGCATGTTGAGCAGCGTGCGGTTGCGCTCGCGCTGGCTCATGTCGCCGTGCAAGGCAGCAACGGAATGGCCTTGCGCCGAAAGCTGGTCGGCAAGACCGTCTGCGTCGCGCTTGGTGGCCGTAAACACTAGCGCCTGATTGACTTCGACGTCGGTCAGAAGGTGGCTCAAAAGCCGGTTCTTGTGGGCCACGTCATCGGCAAACATCATGCGCTGCTCGATGTTTTCATGCTTGTCTTTCGCGGCCGAGACGGTGATGCGCTTGGGGTTCTTCAAAAGGCGCGAGGCCAGATTTCCGACTACGCCTTCCAGCGTGGCCGAGAACAACAGCGTCTGGTGTGTGTTAGGTGTGGCAGCGGCGATGCGTTCCACGTCGTCCACGAAACCCATGTCCAGCATGCGGTCCGCCTCGTCCAGGATCAGCATTTCAAGGCGCGAGAAATCGATGCGACCGCGCTCCAGGTGATCGATCAGTCGCCCCGGTGTTGCCACCAGGATGTCGACATGGCTAGACAGCAGGCGGTTTTGCACAG
This sequence comes from Pseudomonadota bacterium, assembly GCA_021783995.1. Taxonomy (GTDB): domain Bacteria; phylum Pseudomonadota; class Gammaproteobacteria; order Burkholderiales; family Gallionellaceae; genus Gallionella. The sequence continues at coordinate 15,545 of JAJXTH010000005.1, read as the reverse complement.
GGTAGGGCATGCCGCCCAGGATGCTGATGATCTTGAAGCGCATGTGTTTGCCGTATTTGGTGGCCGCATCGCATACCTGCTGGGCCAGCTCGCGCGTGGGCGTCAAGACCAGAACGCGCGGGCCCTTGCCAGGCAGCTTGGAAGGGGCAGCCAGGCGGTTCAATGCAGGCAGGATGAAGGCTGCTGTCTTGCCGCTTCCGGTCTGGGCGGACGCCATCAGGTCGTGTCCGTCGATGATCTCGGGAATGGCCTGGGCCTGGATGGGCGTGGGTTCCGTGTAACCTGTATCGGCAATCGCTTTCAGAATGGACGGGTTCAAATTCAGTTCTTCAAATGACATTGTTGCTTCCTTTAAATCAAAGGGTGTTCGACCCTACGCAAGGGCATGCTCGGCCATAGTCGGCCGGTCGCAAGTCCATCACGAAGAATCAAATTTCCCAAGGTAAACGCAGGTAGCTGACCGTTGTACGGACAGAGGATCAACCGGCGCAAAAAACATCGTTGCTAACCGGAAGACCCAGAGTGACGCTGTTCGCGATCACGTGGAATTCTTTGGACAGGCGCACTTTACAAAGCGCGCGAGAGACAGGTTGGAAACGATGAACTATTGCCGCATCAGTTGCGGCAGTGCGCGCATTATACGGATTAAAATAATTAATGCTAGGCTTGAATGAAAAAGTATTTTCTGTTCTAATCATTTTGTCATTTTGACAAACATACAAATAACATGATGTCAGCACAGGTCGTCAAAGCGCTTTCGGCACTCGCCCAGCCCACCCGGCTTGCCATCTACCGGCTGCTGGTCGAAGCAGGGCAGACCGGAATGCCAGCCGGACAAGTCGCGGAAAAACTCTCCGCCGCTCCCGCAACCCTGTCGTTTCATTTCAGAATCCTGAGTCATGCTGAACTGATAGAGAGCCGGCAAGAAGGCAGGTTCATCTTCTATTCGGCAAATTTCAAGGTGATGAATGGCATCGTGGATTATCTGACAGAAAACTGTTGCAACGGGAACATGGAGGCGTGCAAGACACCGCGCCGCTGAAAGGAAACAATGGAAAAGCAATACAACGTGCTGGTGCTTTGCACCGGAAATTCCGCGCGCAGCATCCTGGGCGAAGTTCTGTTCAATGCGCTGGGAAAGGGAAAATTCAAGGCCTACAGCGCTGGCAGCAGGCCTGCCGGCAGAATCAATCCGGGCGCGATCGATTGGTTGAATGAACATGGATACAGCACGGATGGACTCTACAGCAAGAGCTGGGATGAGTTTTCGGCTCCCGACGCGCCCGAATTCGATTTCATCTTCACCGTGTGCGACAACGCAGCCGGGGAAGCCTGCCCGGTATGGCCCGGCAAGCCTGCCACCGCACATTGGGGCATACCCGATCCCGCCCATGTCGAAGGAGAAGAGGCAAGGCGAGCCGCATTCAAAAGGGCCGGAGAGCAGCTCGCGCGGCGCATAAATCTTTTCATGAGCCTGCCCATCGAAAAGCTGGACAAGCTTATCTTGCGTGAAAAGCTGATGGAAATCGGGCGCATCAAGGACTGAAGCATGAGTGTATTCGAGCGCTATCTCACCCTCTGGGTCTTTCTTTGCATCGTCATCGGCGTGGCTCTGGGGCAGGTCATGCCTGCGCCATTTCACTGGCTAGGTAGTCTCGAGATCGCCAAAGTCAACCTGCCGGTAGGTCTCTTGATCTGGGTGATGATCATCCCCATGCTGCTGCGCATCGATTTTGGCGCGCTGCACGAGGTGAAAAAACACTGGCGCGGCATTGGCGTTACCCTGCTCGTCAACTGGGCGGTCAAGCCGTTTTCGATGGCGCTTCTGGGCTGGATATTCATCCGCCATGTGTTTCTTCCCTTTCTGCCCGTCGGTGAGATAGACAGCTACATTGCGGGACTCGTGCTGCTTGCGGCCGCCCCCTGCACCGCGATGGTGTTCGTATGGAGCCGTCTGGTGAATGGCGAACCGATTTTCACATTGAGCCAGGTTGCGCTGAACGATGCAATCATGGTGTTCGCGTTCGCACCGCTGGTCGCGCTCTTGCTCGGCATGTCGTCCATCATGGTTCCCTGGGATACGCTGCTCGTGTCTGTGGTGTTCTACATCGTGTTGCCGGTTCTGATTGCGCAAATCTGGCGCAAGCTGCTGATTGCAAAAGGAGAGGAGGCATTGCAGCGCACACTAGAAAAGCTCGGGCCTGCTTCGATCTCTGCGCTGCTTCTGACGCTGGTGCTGCTCTTTGCCTTTCAGGGAAATGCAATCGTCAAGCAGCCATTGATCATCCTGATGCTCGCCGTGCCCATCACCATTCAGGTGTATTCCACCTCCATGCTCGCCTACTGGATGAACCGAAGATTCGGTGAGGCGCATTGCGTTGCAGGACCGTCGGCCCTGATCGGCGCATCGAACTTCTTCGAACTGGCAGTCGCTGCGGCGATCAGCCTTTTCGGATTCGAATCGGGCGCGGCACTCGCCACCGTGGTAGGCGTCCTGATCGAAGTGCCTGTGATGTTGAGCGTGGTAGCCATCGTCAAGCGCACAGAAGGGTGGTATCGGTCGGGCCAGGGATAAGCCGGTGATCACGCCTTGCGCTATAATGGCCAAGGCATGTCGTATAGATCACCGTTAAGAGAATACTTTGAACAATTTTGCAGATCTGAATCTGGCGCCGGAACTGTTGAAGGCGCTTTCCGAATCCGGATACACTACCCCCACTCCGATACAGATGCAGGCCATCCCTCTGGCCATCGAAGGCCACGATCTGATGGCGGGCGCGCAGACCGGGACGGGCAAGACTGCGGCCTTTTCCCTGCCGCTGCTGCAGAAACTCCTGCCGTTCGCGAGTTCCAGCCCGTCCCCAGCGCGCCATGTGGTGCGCGCGCTGATTCTCGTGCCCACCCGCGAACTGGCAATCCAGGTCGAGGCAAGCATCAAGGCCTATGCAAAGCACACCCATTTGCGCTCTCTCGTGGTGTTTGGGGGCGTGGACATCAAGACGCAGATACCCCCCTTGAGAAACGGCGTGGAGATACTGGTTGCGACCCCGGGCAGGCTGCTCGATCACATAGAGCAGAAAACGGTGCAGTTGAATCAGGTACAGATGCTGGTGCTGGATGAAGCTGACCGCATGCTGGACATGGGCTTCATGCCGGATCTGAAACGCATCCTCTCGCTTCTGCCCAAGCAGCGGCAGAACCTGATGTTCTCCGCGACCTTCTCGAACGAAATCAAGAAACTGTCTTCCGAATTTCTGCTTAGTCCCAAGCTCGTCGAAGTCGCGCGCAGCAATGCGACATCGGAGAACGTGACGCAGAAAGTGTATATGATCGACTCGGGCGAAAAACATGCGCTGCTTGCAAACCTGCTGCGAGACAGCGACGCCAAACAGGCGCTGGTCTTCACCAAAACCAAGCTCACCGCAAGCCGCCTCGCACGCCAGTTGCAACGCGAAGGGTTTGCAGCCGATGCGATACACGGAGACAAAAGCCAGAACGAGCGCATACAGGCACTGGATGCATTCAAGTCCGGCAAGATCAGCGTGCTGATCGCGACGGATGTGGCCGCGCGCGGTCTGGACATAGAACAGCTTCCGCTCGTGATCAATTACGAAATCCCCAATGCAGCCGAAGATTATGTGCATCGCATAGGCCGCACCGGCCGAGCTGGCGCTTTGGGCGCCGCCATTTCGCTGGTTTCTCCCGAAGAAGAAAAATATCTCATCGAAATCGAGAAACTGATCAAGACACGATTGCAACGGGCAGAGGCACCTCGAGTCAAGAGCACTGCGCCGCATGCAGAGCTCTTCATGCGTAAACCGCATGCGCCAGCCGCAAGCAGACCGGTGCAGGATGCCTGGTTCAACAGGCCTTACGAGCCTACCATTAGCAGCAAGACGATAGAGCCCAAGCCTCAACCTGCAGCGACTGGCAAGCCCGCAAGCATGATTCCGGCGCTATTCATGCGTCGCAAGACAGAAAAACCCGATGCTGAAAACTAGAAGCGCGTTTTACGCCTTGCTTGGATGCATGTTCCTGACAGCCTGTACGACAGCGTCCGTTACACCGATCAAGTCTGCCGAGCCCTCACACACCGAAGCGCCTCACATCCAGAAGCTTCCTCCCAAGATCGCGCTGGCGCTGGGAGGAGGGGGCGCGCGCGGCTTTGCGCACATCGGCGTGATCAAGGCGCTGGAGGCGCAGGGCATCGTGCCCGACATCATCGTAGGCACCAGCGCGGGCTCCGCGATAGGCGCGCTTTATGCCGCCGGCTATACGGGCTTCCAACTGCAGAAGATGTCCATCCCGATGAAGGAAGGCAAGGTGATGGACGTGAGCTGGCCTGACCGAGGACTCTTTACCGGAAAGCCGCTTGAGAATTTCGTCAACAGCGCGGTCAGGCAAAGGCCGCTTGAAAAACTGAACCGAACCTTTGCGGTGGTTGCAACAGACCTTGCCACCGGCGAAAAAGTCGTCTTCCGTACCGGTAACACGGGGCTGGCGGTCAGCGCATCCTGCGCGGTACCAGGCATATTCCAGCCCGTCGTCATCAACGGACGAAGCTATGTGGATGGCGGGCTCGTGAGCCCTGTTCCCGCAGCCGAGGCACGCGCTTTGGGCGCCGATTTCGTGATTGCGGTGAACATCTCCAATTCGCCAAGGAACAACAGGACGGACAGCACGCTGGATGTATTGATGCAGAGCTTCGACATCATGAGCCAGACGATCAACCGCTGCGAATTGCCGAAAGCCGATGTGGTCATCACACCCGTCACGCGCGGCATTTCTCAGGACAGCCTCGACGACCGGCATCTTGCGATATTGGAAGGCGAGAAGGCGGTTGCCGACGTACTTCCAGAACTCAAGGAAAAGCTAGAGAGACTGAGAAGCGGGCAGTAAAGCCCCGGCATGCCGGGGCTCGCTGCTGTTTCAGTAGTCCGTATAGCCTTTTTCTCCAGGTGTGTAGAAAGTGTTGAAGTCAGGCTCTTTCAATGCAGAACCGTGCTTAAGCTTCTCGACGAGATCAGGATTGGAGATGAAAGGACGGCCAAAGGCAACCAGATCTCCTTTCGATGCATCGAGATCGCTATTGGCGCGCAGAAGATCATAGCCACCTGAAAGGATGTAGCGCCCCTTGAAGGTTGTGCGTATCTTCGCCTTCAACGCGGGACTGACTTCGGGCGCGCCCATGGAACTGTGGTCAACCACATGGATGTATGCAAGACCTATCTCGTTGAGCCTTTCCATCAAGAGCGCATACATCGCATCCATCTCTGCGTCAGCAGCCGTGCCGTTGAACACGCCATAAGGGGAGATGCGCATGCCGACATGCTCCGCACCTATCGCAGCGGCCGACGCCCTGGCCACCTCGACTGCAAAGCGGATGCGGTTTTCGATGCTACCGCCCCAGCGGTCGGCGCGCCTGTTGGTCGCGGTGTTGAGGAACTGGTCTATCAGGTAACCGTTCGCCGCATGCACCTCTATGCCGTCAAATCCGGCATCCATCGCATGCTTCGCACCCATCGCATATTCCGCGATCGCATCCTCGATATCCTTTTCAGTCATCTCTGCTGGCACAGGATAGGGCTGCATGCCGCTCGCATCCGTCCACATCTCGCCGGGGGCTGCAATCGCCGATGGCGCGAGTATCCTTGAGCCTGGCTGCATGTTGGCAGGATGGCTTACGCGGCCTGTATGCATCAGCTGCACGAATATTCTGCCGCCTGCCTGATGCACGCCATCGGTCACGTCACGCCAGCCTGATATCTGCTCCCTGGTGTAGAGACCAGGCTGGCGGGCATATCCCAGACCGTTTGGCGAAGGCGAGGTGCCTTCTGCGATGATGAGACCGGCTGCTGCGCGCATACTGTAATACTGTTTCATCAGCGCGTTGGGCACATTGCCCATCGCGCGGCACCTCGTCAGGGGCGCCATCACGATGCGGTTCTTCAGCTCAAGCTTTCCCAGCGTAACTGGGGTAAATAGGGTTGAACTCATGAGTTTTTCCTTATTGTTTGATCGCTTCGACCGGGATGGACAGCGTCACTTCGTCGCTCACCGCCGGCACATACTTGCCCATGTTGAATTCCGAACGCTTGACATGCGCGATTGCATTCGCGCCGCATGCTTCCTTCTTCACCATCGGGTGAGGCTTGCATTCGAAGGAGGTCACCGTGAGTTCCACGGGCTTGGTGATGCCCTTGATGGTCAGATCACCGTCCACGCCGACCAGCTTGTCGCCGTCAAACTTGAACTTGTCGGACTTGTAGGTGATGGTCGGATATTTTGCGGTGTCGAAGAAATCCTCGCCCTTCAAATGCCCGTTGAATACCGGATAGCCGCTGTCCACCGAATTCGCGTCTATCGTGATGTCCATCGAGCCTGTCTTGGCTGCACGATCGATCGTGATGTTGCCAGAGAGCGTATCGAAACGGCTTTCCTGTTCTGAAAATCCGAGATGGTTGTATTTGAAACGCGGCTTGGTATGGTTGTTGTCGATCACATAGGTAACCGGTTCGGCAAACGCGACTGAGGAAATTGAGGCTGCGATGCACAATGCGATGAGTTTTTTCATGGTGTTTTCCTTTTCGGCTGGTTGGATGAAGGTGATGCAAGAACTACGAGGTGAAACCTGATCTGTATGTCATCGGCGACCGTGTCGAGGTCTGTCCATTCTCCTATTCCGACGCCATAGGATAGACGTTTTATGTTGAAGCTGCCATCGAACTGCGCGCTGTTTCCTTTGACGGTCAATGACACGGGTGAGGTCACATCCAGCGTTTTTCCCTTGATGGTGAGCTTTCCTGTGACCTGATAGCGATTCCCACCCAGCGGCCTGACGCTCGTCGAAACAAAACTGGCCAAAGGATAACTTCTGGTGTCGAACCAGAGTTTTCCCTGCACGGACTGATCGGCTTCGCTCGATCCGGAGTCCACGCTGGCAAGGGTCACGTCTATCCTGGCCTGAGCGCTTGCAAGCTTGTCCGGGTCGAATGCAACCTGTGCTGCGAACTTGCCGAATTTTCCGTCCATCGGCACGCCCATCTGCCTGAAGCCGAAGGTCACAGCGCTTTGATTCAACGCAACCTGGTTGTATTCAATGGCAGAAGCGTCGCAAGCCAATAAAAGCAGCGCACAAAAAGCCATATTCTTGAAATGTTTCATGGTTAACCTTTATTCATGGGCAGCATGCGCAACAACACGTCATCCCTGTCGACAAAGTGATGCTTTAGCGCGGCGGCGATGTGCATCACGACAAGCAATAGCATCGTGTAATTCAATGCGGTGTGCACAAGACTCAAAAGATCGCCCAGTTCCTTGTTCTTGGCAACCAGATCCGGGAGTGGAAGAATTCCAAGCCACACGGTCTTCACGCCTTTTGCCGAGCTCATCAGCCATCCCGAGATCGGCACGGCAATGATCATGAGATAGAGCAGTCCGTGCACGATGTGGCTTCCAATTTCCTGCCAGCGCGCGAGATGCAGCGGAGGTGGCTTGTGCGTGATGCGCCAGATCACGCGCAGCAAGGCAAATCCCAGCACGGTGATGCCTATCCATTTGTGATAGCTGTAGAGGTGCAGCTTGGTTGGAGAAAGCTTCAAGTCATGCATGTAAAGCCCCAGTGGAAAAGCAGAAAATATTAGCATGGCGATCAGCCAGTGCAGGGCAATTGCGATTCCGGTATATCGTTTGATCATCGTCTTCCCCTAGGCCAGGCGCCCGCTTCTGTAGTCGTCCAGCGCCCGATGTATCTCGTCCTGCGTGTTCATCACGAAGGGGCCGTACTGCACGATGGGTTCATTCAAGGGGCGTCCTGCAACCAGGATCAGCCTTGCATCCGTCGATGCATGCAGCTTCACAGTGTCCGCATCGTTGCTCAATATCCCCATGCGCCCTGAAGCGACCGTTGCGCCATTCAGCTCGATTTCGCCTCGATAAACATAGATGAAGGCATTGTGTGTATGAGGCAGTTCTTCCTCGAAGGAGGCACCGGCAGGCATGTGCACATCAAGATAAAGAGGCTCGGTATCTACTCGCACGACAGCACCTTTGACACCATGACTGTTTCCTGCGATGACGCGCACCTGGATTCCGTTATCTGCAACATATTCGGGAATCTCGGCGCCTGCAAAATCCCTGTACCAGGGTTCCATCATCTTGCGTTTCGCAGGCAAATTCACCCAGAGCTGAAAGCCTTCCATCAAGCCTTCGATCTGCTCCGGCATCTCGGAATGGATCACCCCGCGACCAGCCGTCATCCACTGCACGCCGCCATTGTCCAAAAGCCCTTCATTGCCCGCGCTGTCCTTGTGGCGCATGCGCCCCGCAAGCATATAGGTTACCGTCTCGAATCCGCGATGCGGGTGATCCGGAAAACCCGCGATGTAATCGTCGGCCACATCGCTGCCGAATGCGTCCAGCATCAGAAATGGATCCAGACGGCGCTGCAGCTTTCCGGTCAGCACGCGGGTCAACCTGACGCCAGCGCCGTCGGATGTCTGTACGCCTGTCACCAGTTGTTCGATGTGGCGAAATTTCTTTTCCATGATGCGCTTTCAATCGAATTGAAGTGTGTGCATCGTAGCGCAAGCAAAATGGTGGATAAAGCCATGTATTCGGGATAGACTGTGCCATATATGGAACAAATTTCCGCAGACGATTACATCCTGTTCGCCGCCATCGCCGAGTTCCAGAGCATGGTGCGTGCTGCCGAACATCTGTCCATTCCCAAAGCCACGGTGTCGCGCAGGCTTGCCAATCTTGAAGCGGGGCTTGGGCAACGGCTTCTTACCCGGACCACAAGGCGTCTGACACTGACAGAATTCGGTCTGGAGTTCCTGGATCATTGCCGTCGCATTGCGGAAGAGGTCGCCTCCGCAGAAGACTTCGTGCTGAGCCAGGAATCCAAGCCACGCGGCCGGCTTCGCATCTCGATGCCTGGCGACTATGCCAGATATCATTTTTCAAGGGCGATCGCAACCTTCATCGCGACCTATCCGGAGATTCAGCTCGATCTGGATCTATCGTCTCGCCGCGTCGACCTGATCTCTGAGCGCTACGATCTTGCGATACGCATGGGTGACCTATCCGACGACAACACGCTGATCGCGAAAAAGATTGACGAGCAGCACTTCGCGCTGTATGCAAGCCCAATCTATCTCGCGCTATATCCGGCCCCAATGCATCCCGACGATCTTGTTCATCATCAGGCGGTGCGCCTGCTCTCCGATCAGGGAAGCGCTTTCCCCTGGAAACTGCTTGACGGGAAAACAGATTGGGAGGCCGTGCCTCCCGGGCGTCTCACGCTGAATTCCCCCGACATGATCCGGCAGCTGTTGCTGGATGGTGCGGGCATAGGCGCATTGCCCTGCAGCTTTGCAACAGAGGATATCCGGCTTGGCAGGCTGGTGCGGGTATTGCCTGACTGGTCCTTGCCCGTCGTTCCCGCTTGGGCAGTCTTGCCAATGCGCCGCTATCTACCCGTGAAGACCCGAACTTTTTTGACGCATCTCGAGCGCTTCATGGAGAAGGGCTGATGAAAACCGCATATCTGACGCATGAAGATTACCTGAAACTCAAATATATCTTGCCTGACATGAATGAACGCGTGCACATACCGGGAGGAAAGGTGAGCATCGAAAGCAATACGGGCAGTGGCTCTGTTATAAGAGCGAACATTCCATTGGATGAAAGATCATGATCAGGGTCCTGATCGCAGACGATCACGCGATATTGCGCGAAGGCTTGAAACAGATTCTGGCTGCCTGCAGCGACATCGTCGTAGGCGGAGAAGCCTGCAATGGCATGGAGGCGCTAAGCATCCTCCGCGACGGGGAGTGGAACGTGCTGATACTGGACATGTCCATGCCCGGCAGAAGCGGCATCGAACTCATCAGACAGATAAGGAGCGAGCATCCAAGGTTGCCCATCCTGATGTTGAGCATGCACAAGGAAGACCAGTATGCGGTGCGCACCCTCAAGGCCGGTGCGTCTGGATATCTTTCCAAGGATAGCGCATCTAGCCAACTGGTAGCCGCGATACGGAAAGTGGCGAGCGGGGGCATCTTCATCAATCCGGATATGGCCGAGAAGCTCGCCATGTCGCTGCGCCCGGAGTCGGATGCATTACCCCATACAACGCTTTCGGACAGGGAATACCAGGTATTCCTGCTGCTGACCCAGGGTTTGAGCATCTCAGAAATCGCCGGCAATCTGAAGCTTAGCATCAAGACCGCAAGCACCCACAAGACGCACATCATGCAGAAAATGAATGCGGAAAATCTCGTGACACTCATCAAGTATGCCATCAGGCACGGCCTGACTGATCCCGAAGACAACGAAGTCTGAGCGTTCAAGCGGTCTTTCATTTATCTGCCCTCGGATAATTCCTACTGGCATCGCATAGTTCCTATGCGAAAAATCAGCGCTCGCCGATATTTACTGACAAAAAAATAGCCCACTATTCGGATCGTGGGCTGATGCGCTTCATGCGAACAATTCAGTTAGAAACCAAAGAGGTCATGATATGAATGGAATGATAGATGCTGCTTGCTGGCGCATAGCGCTGGGATTGGGCGCAGGCGGCGCAGCACTGCTGCTTGTTCTTGGCGGTGCAAGTGGGATCAAAATCGCAGCCTCAGCCATTTTTCTGGCAATTGCGGTGGCTGCAGGCTGGTGGGAAAAAAAGCGGATCGCCGATATGCATGCAGATGCACTCGAGGAAACCAAGCGTCTTTACCGGATGGAGGTTGAAGCCGAGTCTGCCAGGTCTTCGCTCGCCGGCCTCGAAGAGATATGCGTGCAGGCAATGCCCATCTGGTCGAGACAAATCGAAACTTCACGCAGCCAGACTGAAACCGCCATCATGGATCTGGCTGCCCGCTTCGCCGGCATATCGCAAAAGCTGGAATCCGCAGTCAGGGCTTCGCAATCCGCCGCGGGCGATCTGGCTGGCAGCAGCGAATCCGGCGCTGCTGCGGTGCTTGCGCAAAGCAGGACAGAACTGACAGGGGTGCTCGATACGCTCAAGGCTGCGCAGCAAAGCCGCAACGAGATGCTGGCGCGCGTGCGCAGCCTGACCGCTTATACCAATGAATTGAAAACCATGGCCACTGAAGTGGCGGCGATCGCATCCCAGACCAACCTCCTGGCTTTGAATGCAGCGATCGAGGCGGCAAGGGCGGGGGAGGCAGGCCGTGGCTTTGCCGTGGTGGCAGACGAAGTGCGCAAGCTCTCAACGCTTTCCAGCGATACCGGAAAGAAGATGTCCGAAAAGGTCGGCATCATCAACACTTCGATCACCGATGTGTTTGAAGTGGCCGAGCTCTCCTCGGAAAATGACATGCAATCGGTTGCATCTTCCGAGTCCACGATCAAGCATGTATTGGACCGGTTTCACGAGGTGACTTCGCAGCTTTCCAATTCAGCAGAACTCCTGCAGCACGAAAGCGCCGGCATAGGCGGGGAAATTTCCGAGGTGCTGGTCGCACTCCAGTTTCAGGACAGGACCAGTCAGATACTGGCGCATGTGCGCGGCAATCTGGACAACCTGCACCGCCACCTATCCGACAAGGATACCGGCATAGATGCCAAGTCATGGCTGGCCGAAATGGAACTCACCTATGCGACAGACGAGCAGCGCAAGATACACCACGGCGCAAGGGCGGCAGCCTCGGAAGCACAAGAAATCACTTTTTTCTAGGAGAACATGATGGCAAAAACCATACTGGTAGTCGACGATTCCGCCTCGCTAAGACAGGTAGTCAGCATCGCTCTGAAGGGCGCCGGCTATGACGTGATCGAGGCGTGCGACGGCAAGGATGCGCTCTCAAAACTCAACGGGACAAAGATACATCTCATCATCAGCGATGTGAACATGCCCAACATGGACGGTATCACCTTCGTCAAGGAAGCCAAGAAGCTGGCCAACTACAAGTTCACGCCCATCATCATGCTCACCACGGAATCCCAGGAAGGCAAGAAGGCGGAAGGGCAGGCCGCGGGCGCGAAGGCATGGGTGGTCAAGCCCTTCCAGCCGGCGCAGATGCTCGCCGCAGTATCCAAGCTGATCATGCCGTAAGGAGAATGCGATGCCGATACGCGCTGAAACCAGAAACGGCGTCTGTCACCTAGCTATCGAAGGCGAGATGACGATTTATACGGCGGCCGAATTGAAGAACGAGATCACACCTCATCTATCCGAACCGCAAATCGAAATCAACCTGTCCGGGGTTAGCGAAATGGACAGCTCAGGTCTTCAGCTTCTGATCCTTGCAAAGCGTGAAACGCAAAGGGATGAACGGGTACTGCACCTGACAGGGCATAGCCAAGCGGTGCTGGACGTGCTGGACATCTGCAACATGGCGGCTTACTTCGGGGATCCCCTGATCATCTCGTCCCACGCCTAAACCCGGAAAGGATAACCATGAGCATCAACTTAGACCAGGCACTGCAAACCTTCATCGCCGAGGCCAGAGAACTTCTGGAGGATATGGAAAACTCCCTGCTGCAACTGGAGTCCGACCCCGAGAATGCCGAGATTATCGGCGCGATATTCCGCGCAGCGCACACCATCAAGGGTTCGGCCGGCCTGTTCGGGCTTGACCAGGTGGTGGGATACACCCATATCGTCGAAAACGTGCTGGACCGGGTGCGCGACGGCAGCATACCGATAGAGGGCAATCTGGTCGCATTGCTGCTCGAAAGCCGCGATCACATGGCAGAACTCGTGAGCGTGGTCGCTGATCAGGGAGGAGAGCTCGACGATGCGGCGCTCAAGCGCGACAAGGCCTTGCGCGCGCGCCTTCAGGCATATCAGGGCGTGCAAACAGGGCATGCGGCCGCAGTCATCGAGCCCGAGATCGAAGCGAGCGGCGGCGACGTTGAAGGCACAGACAGCTGGCACCTTTCGCTGCGCTTCGATCGGGAGATACTGAAAAACGGCATGGATCCGATTTCGTTCTTTCGCTACCTTGGCACCATGGGCGAGATCGTCTCCATTGTCACTCTGCCCGATGCGATGCCGCCTGCGAGCGAAATGGATCCCGAACTCTGCTATCTCGGGTTCGAGGTCAACTTCAGGTCTGACGCAGACAAGAACACCATCGCAGGCGTGTTCGATTTCGTGCGCGAGAACAGCAGCATCCGGATATTGCCGCCTCACAGCAAGGTTGCCGAATACATAGAGCTGATCAGGTCGCTGCCCGAAGACGAGAAGAGACTGGGAGACATACTGGTGACCAGTGGCGCTTTGACGCGCCAGGAACTGGAAGAAGGGCTGGATGCGCAGAAGCATCCCGACGCAGACGGCGCGTCGCCGCCGCTGGGAGAGATACTGGTGGAACAGTGTTCAGTCGAGCAGGAAGTGGTGCAGGCCGCGCTCGAAAAGCAGAGCCAAGCCAGAGAATCAAAAAGCAAGGAAAACAGATATGTGCGCGTGCATGCAGACAAACTGGATGAGCTCATCAACTTGGTGGGCGAGCTGGTGATCGCAGGGGCAGGCGCAAACCTTCTGGCGCAGCGCGCAAACGACAGTTCGCTTCAGGAGGCGACCTCGACCATGTCGCGCCTGGTCGAGGAAATCAGGGACGGCGCCTTGAAACTGCGCATGGTTCCGATAGGCGATACGTTCAGCCGCTTCCAGCGCGTGGTGCGCGACGTGTCTAAAGAGCTGGGCAAGGACATTGATCTTCTGATCAGCGGCGCTGAAACGGAGCTCGACAAGACGGTGGTGGAAAAGATCGGCGACCCCTTGATGCATCTCGTGCGAAATGCGATGGACCACGGCATCGAGTCTGCAGAGAAACGCCTGGCCGCTGGCAAACTTGCGAAGGGCACGCTGAAGCTCAATGCCTATCACGACTCCGGCAGTATCGCAATCGAGATCAGCGACGACGGGGGGGGTCTCAACCGCGACAGGATATTGCAAAAGGGCCTAGAGCGCGGCCTCGTGCAGCCCAATCAGGTTCTTACCGATCACGAGATATACAACCTGATCTTCGAGGCAGGATTCTCGACGGCCGAAGCGGTGACCAACCTTTCAGGACGCGGCGTCGGCATGGACGTGGTCAAGCGCAACATCGTCGCGCTGCGCGGCTCGGTCGAACTCGATAGCCAAACAGGGCAGGGCACCACGGTGCGCATCCGCCTGCCGCTAACGCTTGCAATCATAGACGGCTTCCTGGTCAGCGTCGACAAGTCGGGCTATGTGGTGCCGCTCGACATGGTGATCGAATGCGTGGAGCTCACCGAAAGCGAGAGACAGGGCATGAAGGAGCGCAGCTATCTGAACCTGCGCGGCGAAGTGCTGCCGCTCGTGCCGTTGCGCACGCACTTCGAGGTCGAAGGCAGCCATTCTCGGCGCGAAAACGTCGTGGTTGTGCAGTATGCAGGGCAGAAGGCAGGGCTCGTAGTGGATGAACTGCAGGGTGAGTTCCAGACGGTGATCAAGCCGCTGGGCAAGCTCTTTAGCAATCTGCGCGGCATTTCCGGCTCCACCATTTTAGGAACAGGAGAAGTTGCGCTGATCCTCGATGTGCCATCCCTCGTGCAACAGGCGGCGAATGCGGAACAGAAAGTGGCATCGGCAGGCTAATTAGGCGGTTTTCGTGAATTCTGTTTTTCTTTTAAAGGGGTCAACATGTTCAAGAATCTGAAGATAGGTATCAAACTCGGCATCGGCTTCGCGTTCGTCACGGCGCTGCTGATCGCCATTTCCACGGTCTCGCTGATGCGGCTCTCCGATCTCTCAAGTTCCACGAAAGTCATCGTCGATGAACGCATGCCCATGCTCGCGATGGCCAACGAAGTGATCGCAAACACGCTGGAGATCGGCCGCTCCGTGCGCAACCTGATCCTCTCCAGCGACAAGGCCGTCGAGAAGGAACAGCTGAAAAACATCGCCAAGCTGCGCAAGGATAATGCCGAAATGCTCGACAAGATCAAACCTCTGATCAACACGGAAAAAGGCAAGGAACTGTTCGGCAAGGCGGAGGAAGAGCGCGGCAAGTTTGTCGAGGCGACGGACAAGCTCATACCGCTGGCCGACAGCTCCTCATCCACCTACAACGCGCAGAAGGCAACCGAATACCTGTTCGGCGATTTCGCCAAGGATGCAGAAGCGGACCTCGCCTCATTCAGGGTATTTGCCAATGCACAGAAGGAAATGTCGGATGAGTCCGGAAAACAGGCAATCGAGATCGTCAGCGCCGCGAAGTCCCTGGTGATGGCGCTGTCCTTGATCGCCGTGATCCTCTCGGCACTCTTCGCCTGGTGGCTGACTCGTCTGATCACGCGCCCTCTGGTTGAGGCCGTATCGGTATCCAACAGCCTGGCTGAAGGGGATCTGACCGTGAAGATCGAGGTGGATTCCAAGGATGAAACCGGACAACTGCTCTCTGCGATGCAGAACACGGTAGGCAAGCTTTCCCAGATCATCACCGAAGTTCGGGGAACGGCGGACAATCTGGCGTCCGCCTCAGAAGAGGTTTCCGCGACCGCGCAGAGCATGAGCCAGGCAACGAGCGAGCAGGCCGCGAGCGTGGAGG